>JBHGUR010000023.1:0-9307 GCA_048976805.1 Ectobacillus sp.
TCGCACCACGATAGATAAAAAATTTTTATTTTTTAGGGGAGCCGATGTTGATTTTTATATCACGTACGTCTGTACATCACGGCTATGCAGACATTGCAACCCGCTCTTATCTTCTCCCTCTGGTTTTCCTTTGGACGAGGCCAAAGCTAGGCCCTGACCGTTACGATATACGGCCGGGAGCACTCTCCCCCTCTAAAAATAAGGGGTTACATCAACACTAACGTTTAGCACAGATTATTTTTTAGGGTAGCCTTTGAAAAAAGCCCTCTTTAAGAGAGCTTTCCCATTACTTTTTATACCATCCCAAACCGATTGCGCCTTCCCCTAGATGCGTGCCGATAACCGCTCCGAAGTAACCGAGGCTCACTTCGACATGGGGATATCTTTCTTGTATTTGCCGCTGCCATTCTACCGCCTCTTTTTCGCAATTTGCGTGAATCACAACAGCCTCCATCGGAACGCCTTGGCTTGCATGCTCATCAAACACTTCCATAATCCGTTTTAACGCCTTTTTGCGCGTACGGATTTTTTCAAACGGAATAATAACCTTTTCTCTGAAATACAAAATCGGCTTTACTTGCAGCAAACTGCCAATAAAAGCTTGTGCGCTGCTTAAACGCCCGCCGCGCTGCAAGTGGTTTAAATCATCCACAACGAAATACGCATCTATCGATTTCTTCATTTCGTCCATACGCGCTATAATTTGCTCCGGCGCTTTTCCTTCCGCAGCCATTTTCGCAGCCTCTATTACATAAAACCCTTGAACTGCACAGCTAATTTCGGAATCATATGTATACACCTTTATATTTTCCATCATCTGCGCTACCGTTGTTGCGGTTTGATACGCCCCGCTGATGCCGCTTGACAGGTGAATGCTTACAACCGCATCATATTCCTGCGCCAAGCGTTCGAATAATTCAATAAATAACCCAATTGCCGGCTGCGATGTTTTCGGCAATTCCTCCTGCTCGCGCACCTTTATGTAAAATTGCTCAGCAGTAATGTCAACTTCTTCCTGATAAGGGGCATCTCCAAAAATTACATTTAAGGGAATCATATGTATATCGAACTGTTCTCGTATTTCCTGCGGTATGTACGCCGTACTATCCGTAACAATCGCTGTTCTCATGTTCGTACCTTCCTTAATAAAAATTTTTATCTATTTAGCATCGGCTAGAGGTTTCTCTTGGATGCAGTTTCTCTATATTTTCTAATTGTACATGAAATTAAAGAAAGGTGCATTAGATGATATAACATGCAGGAAGAAACAAGCAGACGTTCATATGCCAAATTAGCAAATGAAGCCGGTATACTTAAACTGCCCGCCACTTAATTTCGCTTGAAACGGGAGTCTTCTCGCCTAAAAATAATGGCTCTGTTAAAGGCTAATGTTGATTTGAAACGAAAGGCGGCGACTCCAGGGGGAAAAGCGGCTCGGCCCTGCCCGCAGAAAGCGTCCGCCTGTAGTGGAACATCAACAATCAAGTTTAACAGAGCCCAAATAATAAAGCTATAGTAAACAGCCGCGTTAATTTCGGCCTATAATATGTATATCATATACGCTTTATTCCCATTCTATTGACAAAAAACGAGAAAATGTTTGAATATCAAAAAATCCCCTTTTAGAATAAATGCTATGGGTAATTTTAATAGATAGGGGCGTATAACCATTGTTATCACGATATTGTACTGTTAAGGGATATGGCGAGCATGAAATCATCATTCAAAAATCGAGGTTTATTGCCTATGTAAATCGCGCAATAACAGAGGAAGAGGCGCAGGAGTTCATTCAAAGCATTAAGAAAAAACATTGGGACGCCACCCATAATTGCTCCGCTTATTTAATCGGCGAGCACGATCAAATCCAAAAAGCAAATGACGACGGCGAACCGAGCGGCACCGCGGGCGTTCCCATACTGGAAGTACTAAAAAAACGGAAATTAAAAGATACGGTAGTGGTTGTAACGCGTTACTTCGGAGGCATTAAGCTTGGAGCCGGCGGGCTTATCCGGGCTTACGGCAAAAGCACAAGCGAAGGCCTCAACCATACAGGCATCGTTGAACGAAGGCTCATGCAGATTATGAAAACAAAAATTGATTATACCCTGCTTGGGAAAGTCGAAAATGAATTGCGCAATTCTCCTTTTCCAATAAAAGATATTCATTACTTGGAAGACGTAACCTTTGAAACATATGTCGAAGAAAGCGAAAAGGCCGCCTTTCACGAATGGATGGTTGAACTCACAAACGGTCGCTGCGTTATTGCCGAAGGCGAGGTTCTATATTTGGAACAAGACGTGGAAGCGGACGGAATTTAATTCGAAGGAGCTTTTTTATGATCGATCGGTATCAGTATTTACAGGAACAAAAAAAGCGAAAAAGACGGCGCCGCCGCATCGCCCTGCTTTTAATTTTGTTTCTTTTCATCGCAGGCGGCGTCGGGTTTTATGCCTACAATTCTTACTCCTCGCTCGCTAATATATACGGCGGCTTCACACGCGACAAGTCAAAGCTGCGCAAGGAAGAGGTTGAGATTACGAAAAAGCCGTTTAGCGTGCTTATTATGGGAATTGAAGATTATGCAACGAAAGGCCAGGGCGGGAGAACCGACTCCCTCATTTTCGCAACTGTAAATCCAAAAACAAGCGAAGTAACGATGATGAGCGTCCCGCGTGACACACGCGTTACGATTATGGGACGCGATAAAAAAGATAAAATTAACGCGGCGCACGCGTATGGCGGAGAAAAAATGACAATTGAAACGGTTGAGCATTTTATCCGCGTTCCTGTTGACCATTACATGAAAATAGACTTTAAAGGCTTTAAGCAAATTGTTGACGCTGTTGGGGGCGTAACAGTAGATGTTCCATTTGATTTCAAGGAACGTTCCGACACGAACTGGTACAAGGAAATCGAATTTAAAGAAGGAAAGCAGCATTTAAACGGTGAGGAGGCGCTTGCGTATGTAAGAATGCGCAAGCAAGACCCAATGGGAGACTTCGGGCGGACTGAACGCCAGCGCCAGGTGCTTACCGCTGTAGTCCAAAAGCTTCGTTCTCCTTCCGTTGTCCTGAAAATCGATGATGTTGCCAAAGTTGTCGGCAAATACGTCAAAACAGACATAGCCGTAACGGATGGATTGGCGCTATACAAAAAGTTTTCAGACTTTGACGCTTCATCCATCGAAACGTTAACCCTAGAAGGTGAGGACGACCGGATTGACGGCATTTATTATTTCGTGCCGGATGAAGAGAGCGTAAATACAGTGCACAATAAGCTAATGCAGAATTTGGAGCTTATTCCTCCCGAAACGGAAGAAGCGCCGGAAAATGGCGAAGAAACCCCCTAACAAACCGTCCACGCCAAAAGCATTGCTAAATATATAAATACAAGTTAAAAAGAATATAAAACCTTTCTTTTGAAAGGGGAGAGAGCATCCGGCTATGCATAGAAGCGGCCAAAACTTATTCCTGCCCCATGCGACGGAAAACCAGAGAGAGGAAGCAGGTACAAGTTGCCGTTTGTTCTACTTAGCCGCGATGTATATGTCCAAACAATAAATTGGATATATATAAAAAGCTTGGAATCCGAAAATAAGATTCCAAGCTTTTTCCTCTTTACCGCAGCTTTTTCCAAATAGCTGAAAAAGGCAATCTTCTTTTTCCTGTTAATCCGATAAACTCCGCTATCAAAGCAATTGCCAATAAAAGCAGAAAAAACATTAACGTAGCAATGCGGTAATTATGATAAGGGAAGAAAAATGCAAAGGCCCCAAACAGAGCTGCCGCCCCGTACAAAATTAAAACGGTTGTCCGGTGGCTGTATCCGAGGCGCAGCAAACAATGATGGAGATGAAACTTGTCGGGCTTCATAATGCTTTGCTTATTCAACATGCGCCGCAACACCGCAAAAAATGTGTCAGATAGCGGAATAGCTAAAATAATGACGGGAATGAGCACGCTCGTCAGCGTAATCCCTTTGAAAAATCCGACTATCGATAAAAGCGAAATTGTATATCCTAAAAAAAGGGAACCGACATCGCCCATAAATAGCTTAGCCGGATGAAAGTTGTATACTAAAAAGCCTAAATTGCTTGCGATTAGAATGACAATGTAGCCATATAGAAAGTATTGTTGGTGGACAATAGCAAGAAACAGCATAATTGTCAGCGCAATCGTGGACACGCCAACCGCAAGGCCGTCCAAGCCATCAATTAAATTGATGGAGTTAGTCACCAAAATAATCCACATAAAGGTAATAATATAGCTCATAATATCCAAATTAATTTCCCCGTAAAGCGGCAGCATAAACTTGCTGATGGTAATCCCCCCGTGAATTGGGATAATTGCCGCAGCCGCCTGCCCGGCCAGCTTATATAAAGGGGATAATGTATAAATATCGTCGAGAATTCCCGTTATAATAATAACAAGGGATCCTAATAAAATAGCCGAAAAGCCGGGAAAAGAAAAGCGGAAAACAAACAGCCCGAGAACAACTCCGCTGACAATAGCCAAGCCGCCGATGCGTGGCATGATGCGCGAATGGACTTTCCGTTCATTCGGATAGTCTACAATGCCAAGACGGTAACAAAGGCGGATGATGACCGGGGTAATGGCAAACGCTACTAAGAAGCTCAGTCCAAAAGCTGCTGCATAGATTTTTATATCATACATCCAAACACCCACTTTGTATATAGAGATGCATGATGTTAGTTTTCTTTAAAAAGAGGTATTTATACTAGAACTAGCAAAGAAACACCGATAAGAAAAAGTGGACAAAGCTCCTTTTACAACAGGCTCAGCCCGGAGTCTGCTGCTTTAGGAGTTGGACATACTCCCAAAACTTTCTTTCCTTTTAACAAAAGGCGCTGTTAAAGGCCAATGTTGATTTTCATGTCAAAATCATATAATCGCCTGCACATCACGGCTATGTAGAACTTAGCGGCAACCCGCACTCACTTCTTCTCTCTGGTTTTCCTTTGGACAACGGAAAACTAGGCCCTGACCGTTACGATATACGGCCGGGAGCACTCTCCCCTTCTACAAAAGAATTTATCGTTTAACAAAGCCTTAACAAAAAAGAGACAGCATTTCGCTGTCTCTTTCTTATTACTTGGCAACCGGCAAATCACGGGAAAATTCTCTGAAAATATACGCCGCAGGCTCTCCTTTTGGCCCCCATGCAGAAGGCGCTACATCGGAGATTACCTTCATCCAGCTTGGCTCATCATTGAGCTTTGTCAATACCATACTTCGATCCGCTTGGTAAAGAGCGGCAGAAGAAGTAGTTGCCCCAGAGCGTACGTTCAAACCGTCTACAGTCGGCCTTACAAGCCCGTACTTGCCCCAATCCTTTCCGCCCAAGTATTTATCAATGCTGTACATATGGCCGGCAATTTTTTGCCCCCAGTATGCATCAGACGCATAGCGCACGTTCATGCCCGTACTCTTGTTGCCAAGAATCGCGCCTTCATAGCGCCAATCACTCGGGTTTGAATAACCGGCGCCAAGGCCAACATAATATTTGGCCATTTGGTTAATCGCATCTTCATAGGACGTAAACGTATCTGCATTTTGATTCGGATCGCGGTCTGTCGCCCGGATGCTGAAAATATTATATTTCGTTTGGGAAATATAGTTCATCGCATAGCCGCTTTCATGGATAGCCATTGCCAGAAGCATCATCGCGTTGACATTGTACGTCGCTTCCGCGTTTTTAAAGGCATGTCCAAGATTGGCCAGTGGCGACTCCGGCTTTTTCCATCTCACATAAGCGTTGAGCTCTTCAGCCGTATAGTTTGTTTTGCTATGAATCGACAAGTAATTGAAATATTGGTACGCCTGTCCTTGATCAAACTCATAGCCATTCACGCTGTAATATTTTCCGCCTTCCTGAAGGAATGACGGCGCTTTTCCGAACGTGTATGATGTGTAGCTGCCGTTTGTGGAAATATAATGAATCAAATCGCCATTTGAAACCTTATAGTAGGAAGCATTCGCTACATCTTTAGGAACAAGCTTCACCTCGTCTTTTTTCACATAGGCAATTGTATCCGCAAGACGGACCTTTACCCAACTTTCGCCCACTTCTTCCACTTTTACCTCTGTTCCTCGCGCCACATACGTAAGCGCGTTAGAGAAGCTGGTAGTAGAATAAAGATTTATTGTGATATCGTCCGCATACGCAAAGCCTTCCTTCACCCATACAACTTCATCATCCTTCAATACCGCATCCACGCCTGCCGCTTTTGCCAGCTCCACCGCTTCGGAAAAACTTTCAGAGGAATTGATAATCCGCTTTTGCACGGCTCCGTTTTCTTTATACATATCCGCTACTTTATAGGTGCCCGTAAATGATTGCACCGGCTCTGTCGTCTTTTCTACCGTTGCAGTAATAAAGCTGTTGCCGCTTCCTTCATAGTACTCTACTTCAATCCAATGCACATCGCCCTGCGCCTCGGAATCCTTCACTGCCACAACTGCTGTATCTATAGCCCCGCCGCTGCCTGACCAGCGATTAATAACAAGCTTGCCGTCTACATAAACTCGTACCCCGTCGTCGGCTTGCGTCGTAATTTTATAATTGCCAGCCGGCATATGCTTTGCCGTTGTATAACGCGCCGAGAAATTGTCGCTTGGGACTTTGCCGGCAGCCGGGCTTCCGGATCCATGGTTGTCGCTTAAAGTACTAAGCACTTTAGAAGCAACCGGTGTACCGTTTAAATCTCGATTTGGATAGTAATAAGCAAGCCACTGATTAAACGGTACGAGATGAGAGTGAACAACCGCCGCACCAGATGCTTCAAAGTAAGAAGTTTTCATCTTATGAACACCTTGGCTTAACTGCGGCACTATCGCCCTGTCCACCTGTCCGCCTGAAGGGCTCCAACGGTTAATAACTGTCTTCCCATCTAGTTCAACCTTGACTCCATCATCTGCTAACGTTTGAACAAAATAGTCTCCTGCTGCAATATTTTTGTTTTCATGGAACACAGCCGAGAAATTATCCGCTCCGACAGACGGTGCCGGTGCGCCTATTCCCCAGTTAAAGGATACCCCGTCTCCCGGTATCCATACAGAGGAGCCGGATAAGCTTTGGTTATTGAAAACTTCTCCCATAAAAGGAACCGTATTTACATAATCTGAATAAGGGGTGAGCGTAAAGGATACCTTGCTTGCGCCGCCCTTTTCCAAGTAATCGACTTCAATCCAATGGATATTTCCGTTTTCATTATCGGATATTTCAACCTTCGCAACATCCTCGCGATATGCGCTGGCGCTCCAACGGTCAAGAACCACTTTTCCGTCAACGCGCACACGCACTCCATCATCCGCTCCCGCACGGATGATGTACTGCCCTGCCGGAATGCGCTTGGCCGTTACGTAGCGCGCTGAGAAGTTATCCGCGCCAACCTTGCCAGGCGCCGGTGAGTTCAAGCCATAATCCCGAAGCAAGCCTTTATCCGCGGTTGGTGCAATTACCTCCGCCGCTGCTGGATAACCCTGCGCATCTGTGTTTGGATAATAGTACGCAAGCCAATCATCAAACTTCACAACATCCGAAAAGATGGAAGCAATTCCCCATTCCTCATGATATATTGTTTTAATTGTATGGTTTCCGCCCGGCATATTGAGAAGCAAGGCACGCTCTGGTTTTCCGGAATACACATTCCAGCGGTCAAGCTTTGTTTGTCCGTCTACTTCGACTTTTATATTATCATCGGCAAAGGTTTGAATGAAATAATCGCCTGCCGTTAATGATTTGTTTTGTGTAAATATCGCATTGAAATAGTCTGTTGGATATCCGGACGGACCTTCCCATCCCCAGTTGTAATGCACTTCGCCATCGGTTTGCTTGAAGGCTGTCGCCATAAGATCAACCGGCTTTATGTTAAAGCTCACCTTTCCTGCTCCAGTTGATTCCTTATATTCTACCTCAATCCAGTGGATATTGCCTCCACCGTTTACATTATCAGAAAGAGAAACAACCGCAGTATCCTCACGATACGCACTGTCATTCCAGCGATCGAGCACCAATTTTCCGTCGATGCGCACGCGAACTCCGTCATCCGCTCCTGCACGAATCATATAGTACCCTGCTGGTAAACGCTTCGCCGTCACGTAGCGTGCCGAGAAATTGTCCGCTCCGACCTTGCCAGGCGCCGGTGAATTCAGCCCATGGTCCTCCAGCAAGCCTTTATCCGCGGTTGGCGCAATCACCTTAGCTGCTGCCGGATAGCCTGAAGCGCTTTTATTTGGATAATAGTACGCAAGCCAATTATCAAACTTCACAACATCCGAGAAAATAGCAGCGAGGCCGCTTGCTTCGCGGTACGTTGTTTTAATCGTATAATTTCCCGCTGGCATATTCGGAAGAAGCGTACGCTCCGGCTTTCCTGTATACGTGTCCCAGCGATCCAGCTTTGTTTGTCCGTTCATTTCCACCTTTACGTTATCGTCCGCAAACGCTTGAATAAAATAATCGCCTGCCGGCAAAGATTTGTTTTGAACAAATTCCGCATTAAAATTATCTGCCGGAACTCCCGGAGGTCCGCCCGAACCCCAATAGTAATGGATTTCACCATTCGTTTGCCGATAAGTAGGCGTCTCCGCTTTTACTTTTGCAATCGGCACGAACAGCAGCTCAGATACTAAAACAGCCGAGCAAGCAACTTTTAACAGTTTTTTCACTAGTCCACATACCCTCCTCTTTTCAAAACTACCATTCTTGCATGAAGGGGTTAGATATATAGATTTCGTTTTCTGCCTGATTCGCATATGCAATGTGCAATAGATTTCACATTTGCATACACAAATGAAATCTATTCTCCTTGCCCGCCTTATCTATATTACTATTTTTATAGACAAAAAGGTACCTTTTCCAATAGTTTTCTACAATTTCTTTACGTTTTTTTAAAAAATCGACAAAAAAAAGAAGAATTATCCTCGAAAAGATAATTCTTCTTATGTTTCCTTTATTTATTAAAAGACTCTGTTAAACTTGATTGTTGATGTTCCACTACAGGCGGACGCTTTCCGCGGGCGGGGCCGCCTTTCATTCCAAATCAACAAATGAATCTAAATCAACATTAACCTTTAACAGAGACATCCATGCAAGAATATAACTCGCACCACGATAGATAAAAAATGTTTATTTTTTAGGGTAGGCCGATGTTGATTTTTATATCACGTACGTCTGTACATCACGGCTATGCAGACATTGCAACCCGCTCTTATCTTCTCCCTCTGGTTTTCCTTTGGACGAGGCAGAACTAGGACCTGACCGTTACGATATACGGCTGGGAGAA
>JBHGUR010000024.1:0-18479 GCA_048976805.1 Ectobacillus sp.
AAAATGAGTTGAATTCCCTTAAATAGCAATATAGAGATAAGGTTAAGTTTTAGGATACCTCAAAATATTAGGTTGGAAGTATTTCAGGAGCAATGCCCCCCCTCATTGGATGGGCTGCTATTTATCCAGACATTACACACCATGCCATTCTTGGCCTTTTTGTGATTACAGTTATTTGGCAAATGCCTCATTTCTATTTGCAATGAGTTTCCTTTTTGGTTCTTTAAGCCTCGGTCTTATGTTAGTAGCACTTCTTTTAAGTATTTTATGGCTCGTCTTAAGTATTTTCGGTTATAAAAAATGGATTCAGAGAAATGGGCAAAATCAATGTTTATTTTTTCTCTTCTTCATATGACTATCTTGTTTTCGACTGTAATTATCTATTCTCTTATGGGCATTTTTTTTGATTTATAAAAATTATAATTTTGTTGCCATAACACGAAAAAAACACTATTCTTTCGGTAAAGTATAGGAAAGGATGGTGTTTTTGATTTGAATTTATCAAAATGCAAGAAAGCGCGGAAACGTCTGGAAAGTGAAAGATGACAGGCCCTGTACCGGCAGCGCAAAATTGATATTGAAAGTGTGTTTGGGCAAATCAAACAGAATCGCGGATTTCGCCCCTTCGTACTGCGAGGCCCCCAAAAAATTTCCGTCGAGTGGGGGCTTATTTGTGTGCCCACAATCTCCTGTGGCGTGAGGAAGGGAGGACATGAAGACTCCCTACAACTTCGATATTACATAATATGTAAAAATGAAAAGAGAGCTGACCAAAAGCCCGCTTTTAGCGGACTTTTGGGTCAGCTCCTTTAATAAGTATGCTTTTCGCAAGCTCAACGCTTTCTTCAGTCGGCGGCTCTACACCCTCGAGCGGATAGCGCAATCCGAGCGCTTCCCATTTGTAAACACCGAGTTTATGATAAGGCAAAACCTCAACCTTTTCCACATTTTCCAACGTATCAATAAATGCAGCAAGATTGCGCAAGTCTTCTTCCCCATCTGTTATATCAGGTACAAGAACGTGGCGAATCCAAACAGGCTTTTTCTTATCGGATAGGTAACGGGCAAATGCTAAAATGTTCTCATTTGGTTTGCCGGTGAGTTTACGGTGCCGTTTGGAGTCAATATGCTTAATGTCCAGCAATACTAAATCTGTATAGTCCATGAGCTCTGCCAGCTTTGCTTGGAATTCCTCTTCCTCTGAATAACTGCCGCCGGAGGAATCAATCGTTGTATGAATGCCGAGTTTTTTACATTCTTTAAACAGCGCAATTAAAAAGTCCAACTGCAATAATGGCTCGCCGCCGCTCACTGTAATGCCGCCGCCGGAAGCTTCTATGAAAGGCAAATAGCATTTCACATCCTCGACAATCTCTTGAACCGCTACCTCTTTTCCTTTCCCGATCTCCCACGTATCGGCGTTATGACAATATTGACAGCGCAATAAGCAGCCTTGTGTAAATACGATGTAGCGGATGCCGGGGCCGTCCACGGTTCCACATGACTCTACGGAATGAATGCGTCCTTTCATAGTTAGCTCTCCTTTCTTAAAACAGCAATCTCCCTAAAAAGGGAGATTGCAACGTACTACATGCTTGCGTGCATTGTACGGTTAATTACGTCGATTTGTTGTTCGCGGGTTAGCTTAATAAAGTTTACCGCATAGCCTGATACGCGAATGGTCAGCTGCGGATATTTTTCCGGATGCTCCATTGCATCAAGCAATGTTTCACGGTTGAACACGTTAACGTTCAAATGGTGTCCTTCTTTTACTGCATAGCCGTCAAGCATAGAAACGAGGTTGCGCACTTGTGTTTCTTCTTCTTTTCCTAACGCTTTCGGGATAATGGAGAATGTGTTGGAAATACCGTCTAACGCATACTTATAAGGCAATTTCGCAACAGATAGCAAGGAGGCTAAAGCGCCTTTTGTATCGCGGCCGTGCATTGGGTTTGCACCAGGAGCGAACGGTTCGCCGGCGCGGCGGCCATCAGGAGTATTTCCTGTTTTCTTGCCATATACAACGTTTGATGTGATTGTCAAAATAGACATTGTGTGTAAAGAGTTGCGATATGTTTTATGCTTACGCAATTTTTTCATGAAGCGCTCTACAACGTCTACAGCGATAGAATCTACACGGTCGTCGTTATTTCCGTATTTCGGGAAGTCGCCTTCGATTTCAAAATCTACTGCAATTCCGTTTTCATCACGGATTGGTTTCACTTTCGCATATTTAATCGCGCTTAAGGAATCCGCTACTACAGAAAGGCCTGCGATACCAGTCGCCATTGTGCGAAGAATTTCTGTATCATGAAGCGCCATTTCAATTCTTTCGTAGCTGTATTTATCATGCATGTAATGGATTACGTTTAATGTATTGATATATAGGCCTGCTAGCCACTCCATTGTTGCATCAAATTTGCGCATTACTTCTTCATAATCTAATACTTCAGAAGTGATTGGGGCGAATTCAGGACCAACTTGCGCTTTAGATTTTTCATCTTTTCCGCCATTGATTGCATATAGCAATGTTTTCGCAAGGTTTGCACGCGCTCCGAAGAATTGCATTTGCTTGCCGATTCTCATTGCGGATACGCAGCATGCGATGCCGTAATCGTCGCCGTATTCAGGACGCATAATATCATCGTTTTCATATTGAATTGCGGATGTCTTAATAGACATTTTCGCACAGTAGTTTTTGAATCCTTCCGGCAATTGCTTAGACCAAAGAACCGTTAAGTTAGGCTCTGGAGCAGGACCTAAGTTATCTAATGTGTGAAGGAAACGGAAAGAGTTTTTCGTTACTAACGGACGGCCGTCAAGCGCGATACCGCCGATAGATTCTGTCACCCACGTTGGGTCTCCTGAGAACAATTCATTATAATCAGGCGTTCTCGCAAATTTTACAAGACGAAGCTTCATTACGAAATGGTCTACAATTTCTTGTGCTTCTATTTCTGTTAATGTGCCGTTTTGCAAGTCACGCTCAATGTAAATGTCCAGGAATGTAGATGTACGGCCTAAGCTCATTGCAGCTCCGTTTTGCTCTTTAATTGCCGCAAGATATCCAAAGTATAACCATTGGAATGCTTCACGCGCGTTTGTTGCAGGCTTAGAAATATCAAAGCCATGAGCTGCTGCCATTTCTTTAAGCTCTCCTAAAGCGCGGATTTGTTCGTTAAGCTCTTCACGAAGACGCATTACATCTTCACTCATTACGCTGCTTGTAGATTTCAAGTCTTGTTTCTTAGCTTCGATTAATCGGTCTACCCCATATAATGCTACACGGCGATAGTCTCCGATAATGCGGCCGCGCCCGTATGCATCTGGAAGGCCTGTAATAACGCCGGACTTGCGCGCAGCTTTCATTTCATCTGTATACGCATCGAATACGCCTTGGTTATGCGTTTTGCGCCAGTCTCTAAAAATACGGCTGATTTCTTCATCTACTTTATATCCGTAAGCTTCGCAAGACGCTTCTGCCATGCGGATGCCGCCAAACGGCTGTAAAGAACGTTTGAAAGGCTTTTCCGTTTGGAAACCTACAATTGTTTCCAAGTCTTTGTTTAAATATCCTGGAGCATGCGAAGTAATTGTGGATACTACTTTTGTATCCATATCTAGAACGCCGCCGTTTTCACGCTCTAAACGGGAAAGCTCCATTACTTGTTCCCACAGCTGCTTTGTAGCTTCTGTAGCTTCCGCTAAGAAGGATTCATCACCTGTGTAAACAGTTATGTTATTTAAAATAAAATCACGAACATTAATTTCTCTTTTCCATGCTTCCCCTTTAAAGGTTTGCCATGCATCTGTTACCTTTTCTAAAGTTTGCGTCATTTTAAACTCCTCCATTTTAATAATACAGAGATAGCACTTTTTTGTATAACAGCTTCTACAATAAGAATACTACTTTTTCTTAAAAGATAGCTAAAACACTTGTGACACATTTGTGAAAAAATGAGCAAACTAAGCTGACTGTAGTGAAAACTATAAAAACCCCCTGGATAATGCATGTTCTTTACTATGTAGTTCTTATACATACGCTGATAATGTATTTTTTTCCTCTGAATGGTTATCTCTTATATTTTTTACCTGTATTAACCATAAAACACATACTGTTACATAATTCCAAAAACAGAAATCAAAAAAGTGCACCTGTATTGGCACACTTTTTTCCCTAACTAATTTGCGCGAAATCGAACATATTTCGGATTTGCGCTAATCCACTGATTGCCTCCTACATTATACCAGCCGTCTTTTTCATAAAAAACGCGATAAGATTCTCCTTGATTGACCACTTTTACAATCGCTCCGTTTAAGCTTGGTTCTGAGCGTACATTCAGCGCATCCGCCAGAATAGTCGCTACACCGATTGTATCGCTTGCACCTCCAGATGCTGGCGCTTCCCGGGATCTATTAGCTGTAAACCTGACATAGCTTGGATTTGCGCTAATCCACTGATTGCCTCCTACGTTATACCACCCATTTTTCTCATAAAAAACCTTATACGCCTCTCCACGATTAACTACCTTGACGATAGAGCCATTGATGCTTGGCTCCGAGCGAACATTTAGCGCATCTGCCAAAATGGTCGCTATCCCTATGCCATCGGCACTGCCTGACGGCTGTTGCGGCGCTTGCGGGGCAGGCTGCTGCGGCGCCCTTCCATTGGATCTAAACCGCACGTACCTTGGATTCGAACTAATCCACTGGTTCCCCCCTACGTTATACCACCCATTTTTCTCATAAAAAACCTTATACACTTCTCCTCCGCTCACTACCTTAACGACCGAGCCGTCCATGCTCGGCTCCGAGCGAACATTTAGCGCATCTACCAAGACCGTAGCCACACCTATGCCGTCGTCTGCAGAGCCTCCCGAAGTCGGGGCCGTAGCCGGCGGCGGCGTAAAGGAACTAGTGCCGCTCACACTTGCGTTATATTCTTGGACAACGTCACGAACTAAATCAGAGAATGTTCTTCCCGTCAATCGCAAGGCTGTTGACGGGTCGCTTCTTCGAGCAGGATCCAACTGTTCATGGCCAACAATACTGTTTGCCGGATTCAGCCCGAAACGATAGCAAATATAGGCGAGAAGCCATACATATTTTCTATAAGCTTCTTCATTGTCGATAGAGCCGTTCGTGGAAAAGCATAGCTCTACTCCAATTGCCGCATCGTTCGCTTCAACGCCGAAGCGCTGATTATCGTATGAGACATTATAACGCACATGCCACGCCTTTTCCGGTGTACCGGTTAAGGCCGGAATACACTCCAAAATCTCCTTATCATCAACAAACAAGTGCGCAGACGCGCTTAATTCATTGCGGGAATTTTCGTAATAGCGGACATTTTGTGCGGCAGTTGAATTCGGGTTGCCTGTATCATGCGCTACAACAAATCTGATTCGATCCGCCAAAATCCCGGAACGTCTTTGGCTTGGTGCTGTTAAATACCGCGGAGTTATCGTGTATTTCATATTGAAACTCATCAAATCTCCTCCTTAAATATTTACTTATTGCCCCAAGGAAAAATCAAGATCAAAACCGGCGAGCTTCACAAATGCAGCGTTCGCTATAAAAATAAAAGAAAAGCAGTAAATATGGTTAAACAATTTACCTCTTTTCTTCTCGGTTCTGTTAAAGGCTAATTTTGGTGCATTTATTGATTTGAAACGAAAGGCGGCGACTCCAGCGGGAAAAGCGGCTCGGCCCCGCCCGCGGAAAGCGTCCGCCTGTAGTGGAAAATCAACAATCAAGTTTAACAGAGCCTTCTTTTTAAAGAGCTATTTTAAATATGTTGTTAATAAAGCACAGTTTTGTGTCCCTATAAACAATATATACAAAAAAAAGGGAAATCGTGTTTTACCGTACGAAAAATAAACGATCACCCGTTCCCCGGCAGCCCGCCTCCTATACACGAACGAAAAAAAAACCCGCTTTATTGAAGTTTCACTTTATCCTTATGCATGAACAACGGCAAAAATTATTAATCTAATACAGAATAGGAGGAGTTATTATGCGTAAAACAAAAATCGTCTGTACAATTGGACCAGCAAGCGAAAGCTTAGAAAAACTGAAACAATTGCTAGAAGCCGGGATGAATGTAGCGCGGCTGAATTTTTCCCACGGCACTCACGAAGAACACAAAAAACGGATTGAAACAATCCGGGAAGCCTGCAAGCAAACTGGAAAAAATGTTGCTATCCTGCTTGATATAAAAGGGCCAAAAATTCGGACGCATGAATTTGAAGGCGGTCAGGCAGAGCTGAAGGAAGGTTCCATTGTAACTATCTCAATGGAAAAGGTGCTGGGAACATCGAAACGTTTTTCTGTTACATACGAAGGACTTTACGAAGATGTTGAAGTAGGCTCCCGGCTCCTAATTGATGATGGATTAATGGAAGTTGAGGTTTTGGAAAAAGCAAATAAAGAACTAAAAGCAAAAGTCATTCACGGAGGGATTATAAAAAACAACAAGGGCATAAATGTGCCGAAAGTAAGCATTCGCCTCCCGGGTGTCACGGACAAAGACCGACAGGATATTATCTTCGGGATTGAACAAGGCATAGACTATATCGCAGCTTCCTTCGTCCGAAAGGCGGCTGATGTACTAGAGGTAAAGCATATTCTTTCTGAGCATAACGCGATGCATATCGGCGTCATCCCGAAAATTGAAAGCCAAGAGGGTGTAAACAACATTGATGAAATTTTAGAGGTCGCGGACGGTTTAATGGTTGCGCGCGGGGATATGGGAATTGAAGTGGCGGCAGAAGAAGTGCCCCTTATTCAAAAAATGCTGATTAAAAAATGCAATATGGCCGGAAAACCGGTGATTACCGCAACGCAAATGCTTGATTCTATGCAGCGCAACCCGCGGCCGACTCGCGCTGAAGCCTCAGATGTGGCGAATGCGGTATTTGACGGAACTGATGCAATTATGCTTTCTGGAGAAACTGCCGCCGGGCTGTACCCTGTAGAATCCGTTCAAACGATGCACAAAATTGCAATGCGCGTCGAGCAATCCTTAAAGTATGAAGAATTGCAGCGGGAACGGATAAGACAGCAGAAAACGACGATAACAGAGGCTATTAGCCAATCTGCAGCCCATGCTGCCCTAGCTTTAGATGTAAAAGCTATCCTTGCTCCAACCGAAAGCGGGTATACCGCAAAGATGATTTCCAAGTACCGGCCAAAGACACCGATTATTGCGGTAACCGCCAACGAACATGTATTTCGCCAGCTTTCCCTCGTTTGGGGTGTTCAATCATTATTGGCAGATAAAGCGGTTTCTACAGATGATATGCTGAAGCGCACTGTACAAGCAGCCGCAGCTGCAAATTTCATAAACAAACAAGATACAGTCATTATTACAGCCGGCGTTCCCGTAGGCGAAGCGGGCACAACGAATTTAATGAAAATACATGTAGTGGACCTATAAAAAAAACAGGCGATTTCTCGCCTGTTTTTTCTTATCTTTACGCTGTTTCGGTCCGTTTCACATCTAATGTGTATCTCGGGCTGTTCCACAGTTCAATCCATTTTCTGAAGGCTGTTACCATGATAACTACCCCAAGTATAAGCATGATGATGGACAGTATGCCATTTAAAACATTATAGCCTTTAGAAGCTGCATTCAAGTATACGTTTGCAACCATCCAGTATCCGGCGTAATTTACCGTTACATACAGATAAGCAAGCGGAATAAAGCAGGTGAACGCATAAATGCGTTTATCTGCAACCTTTAAGATAACCGTTGCACCGATAATTAACCCGATGGACGCCATCAATTGGTTGGATACACCAAACAATGCCCATACGGAGCTGATATCGCCAGAGAATAGCAAGTATCCCCACATCAGGCACGCCAATGCGCTGGCAAAAATAGAGCCCGGCAGCCAATCTACGCGTTTTAAAGGCTTGTAGAATTCGCCGAAGAAATCTTGGATAATATAACGGGCTACACGGGTTCCGGCATCAATTGCCGTTAAAATGAACACCGCTTCGAACATAATGACAAATTGGAAAAAGTAAGACGCCAATTTTTCAAACCAAGGCATTGCTGTAAAAATATATGTCATTCCCACAGCGAGCGTTACGGCACCGCCTGTTCTTCCTTCAAGATTCAAACCAATTTCTTTGCTTAATTCAGGAAGATGCTGTACTTGCATACCTAATGTCTTAAAGACTTCCGGCGTAGAGTTGATAGCAAAGTAATCTGCAGGCTGTAAAGCAGCCGCTGCAATTAGCGCCATTACCCCTACTAGAGACTCTACTAACATTGCGCCAAATCCCACTATTTTAATATCACTCCAGCGATCTAGCATTTTGGGAGTTGTCCCGGATCCAACAAAAGCATGGAATCCGGAGATTGCTCCACATGCAATTGTAATGGAGATAAACGGCCACACTGGACCGGCCAAAATAGGGCCGCCACCATTTACAAATTTTGTAACAGCTGGAAATGGAATAGATGGGTTTACAACGAACACCCCGATAATCAATGCAATAAATACGCCGATTTTCATAAAGCTGCTCAAGTAATCGCGTGGCGCCAGCAGCAACCAAACAGGAAGCGCCGCCGCAAAAAATGCATAAACCGGCAAAATAATCGCCAATGTTTTCATATCAAATGTTAACCATTCGCCGATTACAGTATCTTGGATGGATGGCCCGGCAAATACCGCTGCCATGACAAGGATAAATCCTACCGTGGAAGCCCCTTTCAAGTTTCCTGTTTTCTTATAATACACCCCTACGCCCATTGCAATCGGAATCGTGCTTCCTACCGCGAACGTTCCCCAAGGGTTATGTTCCAGCGCATGAAGCACAACCATGGAAAGGCCGGCCATCGTAATTGTAATGATGAATAACATCGCCAACCCTGTACAAAAACCCGCTACAGGACCTAACTCTTCCTTTGCCACTTCAGACAAAGATTTTCCCTTCTTGCGCATAGATGCGAACAAGACAACCGCATCATGAACAGCACCGCCGATTACAGCACCGATTAACAACCATAACAGCCCCGGCAAGTATCCGAACTGCGCCGCAAGAATCGGTCCGACAAGCGGACCTGCCGCCGCAATCGCCGCAAAATGATGGCCGAATGCTACCCATTTATTAGTCGGCACATAATCTTTTCCATCCTCCATTTCATGTGCCGGCGTAGGGTTTGAATCATCAAGCTTTAATACTTTTACTGCCATAAAAGTTCCATATAAACGATAAGCAATCATAAGGACACACATTGAAGCAATAACTATTGTAACCGCATTCATTTATTCTTAGCCTCCCATCCCTTTTGTTATGCTTTTATCTTACAAAATGAAAACGTTCTATCATTCTTTTCATAAAAACTTGCAGAATAATAGGAACGAGATGCAAAAAACGATATATGAGATGCATTACAGTCCTAAAAAGCGCTTTAACTCCTTAACGTAAGTACGGCTTACCGGTATCTTCGATTTGTCTTTCATAATTAAATTGTAAGTAGAATTAAACCACGGCTGCACCTCCATAATATGGTGAACATTCACCAAAAAGGAGCGATGCACGCGCATAAACATTTGCGCAGGGAGTTTCTTCTCTATTACAACGAGCGAATCCCTCGCCTTATATGCGCTTTCTAGCGTTTTGACTACTGTCTTTCCACCCTCTAGCCCAACGCATATGATGTTCTCCATATCTAAAAGTAAAATGCGCTCCTCTGTTGTAATTGCTAGTTTCCCCACCCGTTTTGTCGGAAGCGATTCTACTTTCGGTGCAGCCGGCGCTTCTTTTTCTCCAAGCTGCTTTAATTTAGCTATTTTGTCTAAAGTTTGGGCAATGCGTTCTTCTTCAAACGGCTTCAGCACGTAATCCAAAGCATTTAATTCAAATGCCCGCAACGCGTATTCGTCATAGGCCGTTGCAAATACAATAGCAGGCGTTTTTTCCATTTCTCTTAATTGCTCCGCCAAATCCAATCCGCTGTCTTCGGAAAGCTGAATATCTAAAAATACAAGATCCGGCTCCAACAGCATAATCTGCTTATATGCCTCTTCTAGGCAATCTGCTTCTCCAACAATCTTTGTCTGCTTGCTCCGCCGCAGCATATATTTTAATTCATCACGTGCCAACGGTTCATCATCAACCACAAATACCTTTAACATACATAATCCCCCTACTTCTTGATCCTAAATGAAACTGCCGTTCCGCCCCCTGGATTGCTGTTGATACAAAATTGCGCTTCTTCCCCATATAGCCCCTTTAAGCGCTCCGCGATATTATACAAAGCTGTTCCTGTCCCATGCTCCGAATGAACAGCCATCGTTCCTAAAATCAGCAGTTTTTCCTGCGCTATGCCGTTGCCATTGTCTTTTACTGATACATACATATAACTTTTATCAGAATGAATGTGAATGTACACCTCACCTTGCTTTTTATTTCGAAACGCGTGCCGGATTGCGTTTTCCACAAGCGGCTGCAATGTAAAAGGGGGAAGTTCGACTCCTTCTAGCCCTTGTTCTATCTCAAAAAACACCTGATACTTGCCGGGAAAACGGGCTTGTTCAAGCGACAAGTAAGCCTGAACATGATTAAGTTCCTTCTCAAGCGGGATGAGCGTCTGCCTTGCCCCTTGTAAATTGCTCCGGAAAAAGACGCTCAATTTTAAAAGAAGCTTCCGGGCCTGCTCAGCATTTGTACGGCAAAGAACAGAAATTGTATTGATGGCATTAAACAAAAAATGTGGATTAATTTGTGCTTGGAGCGCTTTTATTTCCGCATCCTTTAGCAACTTCGTTTGCCTTTCAGCTTCCGCAAGCTCCAGCTGGGTGGAAAACAGCTTTGCCAATCCTTCCGCAAGTTCTTGCTCCACTCTGTCAAGACGGTCGGCGTGTTCAAAATACAGCTTTAATGTTCCAACCACCTTTTCATGCACTTTCAGCGGCAAAACAACAGCTGCCTGAAGCGTACAGCTTTCATGAAAGCAAGCAATGTCTTCCTTCGTTTTCGCTGTAACAATCTCTCCCTGCTCCAATACTATGCGCGTCAGCCCGGTTGTCAAGCTATACGAAGGAATATGGTGATCAGAGCCAATTCCAACATGCGCCAATATTTGCTGGCTGTCTGTAATGGCAACCGCATCTGCCCCTGTTAGCCGGTGAATGATAGCAGCCGCCTCTTTGCATGATTGTGGATTTAACCCTTGGCGAAAATACGGAAGCGTTTGATCGGCAATTAAAAGCGCCTTATACGTTTGCAGCGCGCGCGTCCGCTCTTCCTCACGCAAACTGGATTGAATAATGACCATGAAAATAAAATTGCCAAAGCCGTTAATTACAATCATCGGTAGTGCAATTACGCTTACTAAATCAAAAGCCAGGTCAAAAGGCTTTGTAACCAATAAAATAACGCCCATCTGCGTTGCTTCAAGTACCATTCCGACACCCGCGGCAAGCCATGGAGAAATCACGCCATTTTTCCGGTATTTCCTTCCAATCCAGCCCGCCATACTTCCCGCCAATATAGCTGAAATGGCGCATGCACCCGCTGTAAAGCCGCCTAGCATATAACGGTGGCCTCCAGCAATAATTCCAATCCCTAAGCCGACAAATGGACCGCCTAACAAGCCCCCAATACCAACTCCCATAACACGCGTGTTGGCAATCGCATTTCCCGGACCCACTCCCATCAGCCAGCCTTGGTGAACAATTTCACTTTCATGTATTTCAATACCGGTATAATTGCTGATTACTCCAAACAGCCCAAATATAAGCACAAGCACACTTTTTTCTTTCCAGCCATGCTCATGTTGTACGATACGGCGGAATGACCGAAGACGGGACAATAGAAAGGCGACAATAATTAAAATCCCAACACGCTCAATCATAAGAGGCAGTAAATTTATCATTCTTCCCCGTCCCTTCTTTCTATCACTTCTCTCATCTTACCATATTTTTTAAAACCGCTTTATCAATCCTGCATTCTAAGAAACCAGCATAGCTTTGCAAGCGCATTTAAGGGATTTCATAAATCTGCTCATCAATATCCCGAAATTTTATCATTTCCCGACAGAAGACTCCCACCTCAAGGCGTTATCTTAAGTGGTAGGAAGTTTCAAACATGCATCCCCAAAAAAAACGCCCAAAAAGATCAGCGTTATGCACTATCTTTTTGAGCACTCTGTAATTGCAAAATATATAAACAGTTGCTATATCAGCTTTTTTTCCCCGAGCTGCTTTGCCTGATTTCCAATTCTGTTGCGATGGATACCTTTTTCGCCACCGTCCGGTTCGACAGCCTCTCCCTTAACAAATCCACAGCTGTTTCCCCCATCATCTCCGTATACACTTTAACCGTGCTTAAAGGAGGGTGTACATACTTTGACACGCTAATATCATTGACCCCGACAATGCTTATCCTTTCAGGGACAGCGATTCCGTTTTCATGCAGAGCGCGCAAGCAGCCGATCGCCATCGCATCATTGCCGACAAAAAAGGCGGTCGGAAGATTTTCCCCATGTTCCTCAATCGCTTGTTTCATTAAATTATAACCGTCTTCCACAGAAAAGCGGCTAACATAAACCCACTTTTCACAAAACAAGCCTTTTTCGGTCAAATAATCTCGAAATGCCTTTTCCCGCTGGTCTTCAATGCTGGCCGTTTGATCTTTAAATGTCTCGCGCCCGCCGATATAGCCTATATGTTCATGTCCGTTTTCAATGAAATAATGCAATACCTTTTTCGTCGCTTTTTCAAAATCAATTACTACACAATCAAATTTTTCATCATTAGGACTGAAGTCCACAAAGACAATATTATCTGTAATACGGTTTAAATCCTTTACCTGTTTATCGCTAAACTTTCCTACAGCGATAATCCCTTGAATATCCTCGCTGCCGATACTTTCATAATTATTATGAAAAAACTTCACAACCTGTAAATTATGCTGCTGGCAGCCCTGTTCAATGCCTAGCCGAATTGACATATAGTATAAATCATCTAATTCCTCTTGTTCTGTATACCAATGAATGATAGCGATTTTAGGAACAGCTTCTTTTTTTGCTGAACGCTTCTTATAAGAAAGAGCCTCCGCTGCTTCAAATATCCGCTTTTTCGTTTCATCTCCTACCGACAAGGTTGCATCATAGTTCAGCACCCTTGATACAGTAGCAATCGACACCCCTGCCTTCTCTGCAATATCCTTAATCGTAGCCATTCCTTATCTTCCCCTTACTTCAAACAACCTCGAAAGTGTATTTCGTTACTGATTGATATTCCTCATCTTTGTCTAAAACACAAGAAGGAAAATGCGGGTGATGAATAGAGTCTGGCAAACCTTGTGTTTCTAGACATAGTCCAAGGTATTTTTGCGACTGTGTTCCCCGAATGGAGAAATGGTCGCCTAACTGATTGCCCGTATATAACACTACAGCATTTTGGTCTGTTTCTATAGTAAGCTTGCGGCCGCTTTCTTCATCCTGTAAAACGATTTCTCCACTGCAATTTTCATTTAGAAGAAACGGATGATCGTATCCTTTGCCAGCCAGTATATTTTGCGGATGCTCCGAAACGGCCCCATCCTTTATTTTTCTTCCTTCCCGGAAATCAAACGGAGTGTTGGCCACATCTAGTATTTCACCTGTCGGCAGCAGCGCTTCGGTCAGCTCCAAATATTGATTGCTCTTTAACGTCAATGCATGGTCCAATATATCTCTCGCTGCATCTCCGCTTAAGTTGAAATATGTGTGGTTCGTTAAGTTTACCAATGTCTTTTTATCGGATTTTCCATAATAAGCGATTGAAAACTCATTGCGGTTATTTAATGTATATTTAACTCTCACCGCAAGATTTCCCGGATACCCCTCTTCTCCGTCCAGGCTCATGTAGGAAAATTCAACGCCAACTTCATCTTCATTTTGGATAGGCGCCGCTTCCCATACAACATCGCTAAAGCCTTTGATGCCCCCATGAAGATGGTTCCCATTGTTATTTTTCGCTAAATTATACGTAACGCCGTCAAGCTCAAACTCCGCGTCTTTTATTCTTCCGGCAACACGGCCAACAACAGCCCCAAAATATGGGGAATACTTTTGATATTCCTCTAAAGAATCAAATCCTAATACGATATTTTGAAATTCGCCATTACGATCTGGAGTCACGATTTTTGTAATAATGCAGCCATAATTAATGCACGAAATTTCAATGCCGTTATCATTCACAAAGGTGTATTCATATATAGTTTGAGAATCCAGCTGTGTAAACTTCTTTTCTGTTACCTTCATATTTTCCAACCTCATTTATATTAATGTTGAAATGAATCGTTTAAATGCCTGTTTGCCTTCCTCGTCCCGTTTAAATACGCCAGCATCCTCAAGCACCCGCAAAAACTTCTTGCCCGTTTCCTCTTTCACAATCTGCTCGATATTTTCCTTATTTGCTTCGCTTTCATACTTTTCCTTCAGTTCCTCAGCCCATGGAATATGGTAATCCGCGATAGAGTTCGGCTCATTTAAAATATACTTTTCTACTTCTAAAAGTTCTGTTTTTAAACGGGCTGGAAGAACCGCTAATCCCATCACTTCAATTAATCCGATATTCTCCTTCTTAATATGGTGCACATCGTCATGAGGGTGGAAAATGCCAAGAGGATACTCCTCGCTCGTACGATTGTTGCGAAGCACAAGGTCCAGCTCGTACATGCCGTTTCGTTTACGCGCAATTGGTGTCACTGTATTGTGTGGGGTTTCTCCAGTAAAAGCATGGATTTCCACAGAAGCATCGCTATAGCTCTTCCATTTTTGCGCAATATAATCAGCTGCATCCACTAATGCGCCAATTTCCTCTCCTCTTAAACGAAGCACCGACATCGGCCATTTCACAATCGCACATTGAATATTGGAAAACTTTTTCATTCCAAATACATATTCGTCCCTTGCTTTTGCCATCGCGAATTCATAATTTCCGCCTTGGTAGTGGTCATGCGTTAAGATGGAACCTCCCACGATTGGCAAGTCGGCATTAGAACCGAGGAAATAATGCGGAAACCTTTCCACAAATTGCAATAAGCGCAGAAACGCCTGACGGTCAATTTTCATATCCCTGTGCTGTGCAGACAGTACAATGCAATGTTCGTTGTAATATACGTAAGGAGAATATTGCAAAAACCAGCTTTCATCTGTCAGCTCCATACGAATCATCCGGTGGTTCGAGCGGGCCGGGTGGCCGATTCTTCCCGCATAGCCTTCATTTTCTGCGCAAAGCAAGCACTTCGGGTAATTTGTGCTTTTCTTTGTTTTCTCTTTCGCAATTTGTCTCGGATCTTTTTCCGGTTTTGACAAGTTAATTGTAATATCAAGCGAGCCATACTCCGTCTCAACCTTATAGCTAATATTTTTTTGGATACGCTTCATCTGGATGTAATTGCTGTTTTTGCTTAGCTCATAAAAATATTCAGTTGCAGACGCAGGGCTTGCCTTATACTTTTCATAAAAGGTTTTATTTACCTCAGACGGCTTTGAAATGAAAACATTCATGATTTTCACGCCTAAAATTTCCCGTTCATCAAAAATGTCTTCAATGATTTCCTGCTGGCATGCATACTCAACCAGCTCGTCCATTAAATCAGGAATGTCTTTTTCATTCGCGGCGGATTGCCCGGTCGCGAACTCATCCAAATGAAGAAGGGAAAGAATTTGGTTTCTGGCATATAACTCATCGTCTCTTTCCATGAGTTCAGCAGAAATAGCTTTTTCAATTAATTGTTGGATTGTTTGATAAATATCCAATGTTCTCCCCCCTTACTTTCCGTAGCCATTTGGATGGTTTTGATGCCAATTCCATGCATCTTTAATAATTTTGTGAATGGAGTTACGTTTTGGTTCCCAACCTAACGTTTTTTGAATTTTCTCCGAAGATGCGATTAATTTACTTGGATCTCCTGCCCGTCTTTCTCCGATAACAACAGGGATTTCATGGCCGGTTACCTCTCTTGCCGCATCTACAATTTCTTTTACAGAGAAGCCTTGGTTATAGCCAAGATTGAAAACATTGCTTTCTCCTCCGTTTTGTAAATAACGAAGCGCCAAAATATGCGCTTCGATTAAATCCTCCACATGAATATAATCGCGGATGCATGTTCCATCCTCTGTATCATAATCTTCGCCGAAAATCGTAATGTGCTCGCGTTGTCCGAGCGCTGCCTGCAGCACAACCGGAATTAAGTGTGTTTCCGGATTATGGTCCTCGCCGATTTCCCCGCTTTCGCGAGCCCCGGCAACATTAAAGTAGCGAAGCGATACATACTTGGTTCCGTAGGCAATGTCGCACCATTTCATCATTTTTTCCATTGCCAGCTTCGTTTCCCCGTATGCGTTTGTCGGATTTGTCGGCATATCTTCCGTAATCGGCACCTGCTTTGGCTCTCCGTATGTTGCCGCAGTGGAAGAAAATACGATATGCTTTACGCCAAATTCATTCATAACCTCTAGCAGTACTTGCGTTCCATATACGTTGTTATCAAAATATTTAATTGGATTTACCATAGATTCGCCAACTAATGAATTAGCCGCAAAGTGAATAACCGCTGCAATTTTTTCTTGTTGAAACACACTTCTTAAAAAATCTTTATTGCGGGCATCGCCGTTATAAAATTTTGCCTGCGGATGAATTGCCTCGGCATGGCCAGTTTGAAGATTGTCCACAACAACAACATCATAGTTTTGTTCAATAAGCTGATATACCGCATGAGAACCGATATAACCGGCGCCTCCTAATACTAAAATGCTCATTTTACTGCCTCCCCTGCTAATTCTCTTGCTCCGTCTCCAATGCTCGCAACATAGAATGTCGCCTCATAGCCAATTGCTTCTTTATATACTTCTCCAACACTTTCGATAAAGCTCTCCACTTTGTCATTTTCTACAATCGCAATCGCGCATCCGCCAAAGCCGGCGCCTGTCATGCGCGCTCCTACTACACCCGGCTGCGCCCATGCCGCTTCCGCCAATGTATCCAGCTCTTTTCCTGTTACTTCATACATGTCGCGCAAGGAATAATGGGACTCGTTCATCAGCTTGCCGAACTCAGCTAAATGTCCTTGCTGCAGTTCGCTTAGCGCCTTTAACGTGCGGCGGTTTTCATACACAGCGTGAGCCGCGCGCTTTCTTACCGTCTCATCCTCAATGACATGCTTATACTGCCCAAATTGTTCTTCTGTCAAATCTCCAAGCGACTCAATCTTCACAACCTCTTGCAGCTTTGCCAACGCCTGTTCACATTCGCTTCTTCTTTCGTTGTATTTTGAATCCGCAAGCTCGCGGCGTTTATTCGTATTCATAATAATAATTTTGTGATGTTCTAAATGAAGCGGCGCGTATTCATACTCTAACGTTTGACAATCGAGCAAAATACCAAAGCCTTCTTTTCCCATGCCGATTGCAAACTGATCCATAATGCCGCTGTTTACGCCGATAAATTGATTTTCTACCTTCTGGCCAATTTTTACTAAATCGACTCTATCAATTGCTAAATCAAATAATCCTTGCAGCATAACGCCTGTTGCAAGCTCAATAGACGCAGAGGATGACAATCCGGCGCCGTTAGGAATGTTGCCGTAAAAGAGTACGTCCATACCTGCTGCAACTTCATAGCCAGCCTCTTTTAAATAACGGATCATTCCTTTTGGATAATTGGCCCAATCATCTTCTTTTTTATAGTCAAGCTGATCGAGGCTAAATGTAATGACGCCTTTTTCTTGGAAGTTCATAGAATATAAATTAACGGAATCATCTTCCCGTTTTCTCGCTAACGCATACGTACCAAATGTAATAGCGCACGGAAATACATGGCCGCCATTGTAATCTGTATGTTCGCCAATTAAATTGATTCGGCCCGGGGCAAAAAATACACGGTATTCCTGAGCCCCAAAAATGCGTTGAAATTCGCTTGCTAAATGATTGTAATCCATATTTCTGTCTCCTCCTCTATCGCTTTAACAACTAGGCATACATACTTTCTTTGAAATTTTCACATTGAAATATCATGCAAAGCCTTGGCTTATGCTTTACCATCGAACAACTTCAGACAGGCAAAAACAAACCTAATTAATGATAGCCTCCACAATTTTTTCGTAAAATTTAACCTATTTACTGTCATCACACATAAATCTACACTTCAGTTTATTGAAGTGAATGACAAAAAAAAGAAAACCCTTACACAAATAATAATCTATCATTATATATTAGTCAATTTTTTAACTAAAAATATTATGTATTTTTAGTTATATTTTTACTTAAACAACTATTAAACATAAGGCTGCCCTAAAAAATAATCTGTGTTAAACGTTAGTGTTGATATAACCCCTTCTTTTTCTCCCGGCCGTATATCGTAACGGTCAGGGCCTAGTTCTGCCTCGTCCAAAGGAAAACCAGAGGGAGAAGATAAGTGCGGGTTGCAATGTCTGCATAGCCGTGATGTACAGACGTACGTGATATCAAA
>JBHGUR010000025.1:0-9811 GCA_048976805.1 Ectobacillus sp.
GACTGAGCATAGCGAGGGAAGCGGCTCGGCCCCGCCCGCGGAAAGCGTCCGCCTGTAGTGGAAAATCAACAATCAAGTTTAACAGAGCCAATAATTAATAGGAGACAAAAGACATCCGGCGGTGTGCAGGAGCAGTCAAACTCTAACAGTGGTTCATGCAAAGGCAAAACATCAATTAAAAGCAAGTTCCACACAGCAAATGAAAATGTCCAATTGATGAAGCAGCAGTTGGATAAGAGCTTTCAGTATATTCAATAAACGTTCACAGTTTTCTGCACAGAATATTGATAATTTAAAAATATAATTAGGGGGCAAGTGACGATAAAGGAGTGGAATTTACATGAAAAAACGATTGTTGCCGCTAAGTGTGGCCCTTTTGTTAGCTTATCCCGGCCTCGGTTTAGCAGATGGCAATCATGAAAGCAGCGGGGAATCAGGGCATTCTCCTGAAACACAGATTATAAATCCGGAAGCTGAACACTCTCATCAACATGAAGGAAACTCTGATGCTAATCCAAAGACGGATAGCCATACGTCAGAAAGCCCTACCCATGCAAATGCCGACGAGCAGGAAACACCAGTTTCAGGTTCCGAAGGCGGGGAGCACAGCCATGGAGAACCGGTTGTGGAAACGCCGCCCAATTATCAGATTTTAGGCGCGTTTGGCACAGTAAATGCGGGGCTTTTATTAATTGGGCTTTGGAATAAATGGCTTCGGAGAAAGGTGGCATAAATTGTGAATCAAGCTCAAAAAACAAATACTGATATTTCTAACAATGCTGCGTTACAAAAAAACCCTATACCCGGCAAAAAACGGGTGAATCTATTGGATTACCCGCTGGTCAAGCGCTTTATCCAAAGCCGTTGGTATCCTGGGATTTTTCAATGGATTGCTATGATTGTATTTGGTACGATTGTATATCAGCTTGTCATCGGCTCCTCAAATCCAAGCAAGAACTTTGGCACCTCGACTACATGGGTGCTATGGTGGCCAGTCATACCAGTTGCCTTCCTTGTTCTTGGGCGTTTTTGGTGCGCGGTCTGTCCGTTTGGAAAACTAAGTGATATCGTTCGAAAATTTGCAGGCAGTGAACGGCCTGTTCCTAAGTTTTTGAAGAAATATGGAATTTGGTTAATCGATATCTTCTTTATTCTCATTACATGGTCTGACCATATTTGGGGAATTGTCGAGTCCCCGCGCGGCTCGGGTTACCTATTGTTGATTCTTGTTACAATGGTAGTTGGTACATCTGTTTTCTTTGAGAGAAGGACATTTTGCAAGACGCTTTGCTTCTTGGGCGGTGTCGCCGGTAACTATTCAAGATCCGGGGCATTGGAATTGCGGGGAACTCCAGAAATCTGCAGAACGTGCAAAAGCCAATCTTGCTTTAAAGGAAATGAAAAGGTAGAGGGCTGCCCAATGTTCCAATTTGTGCGTACGATGGATACGAGTGCCGAGTGCAATCTATGCGGGAATTGCGTGAAAAGCTGCCCGAATAATTCCATTCGCATTTCTCCCCGTATTCCAACTAGCGAACTATGGGGAATCAAGAAACCAAAAATGGAGCATGCTTTCTTAGCTTCAGTTATTATGGGGATTGTATTTGTGCAAAACATCACAATGCTTGAAATCTGGAAAGATATTTTAGGTGCTATTGCGAAAGTAACCGGTACACAAAATTATAATGTGAACTTTACTGCTGCCTTCATTATTTCAATGATTCTTCCAATCGCAATGCTCTGGGTTACTGCAAAATTGACTGCATTTAAGTGGAATGCAACAACCGTAACAGAGAATTTCGTAAAATTCGGGTATGCTATTATTCCATTAGATTTAGCGGGCCACCTTGCACACAACTTTTTCCACATGCTGACGGAAGGCAAAGCAGTTTGGTATAATACTGCCGCCCTATTTGGAAGCAAAGCTTCAGGAGATCTGGCCTTTACATCTGTAGGAACCGTTCAGCTTTTGCAATATGCAGTTATCGTAATTGGTATGGTTGGTTCTATATATACAGTGTATCGCATCGGGGGCAAAGGCTCCATCAAACAGTTGCTGCCATATTATGCATTGATGATTCTGTTGGGAGTAATCAATATATACTTATTCTCCTTGCCGATGAGCCACCGGGTATAAACTTACAGGCATTATCAATCCATATCATAAAATAATTTACCTGTATGAATGCTAAAAACTTCTTTCTCATACTTAAATACAGAAGAGATTTCTATCATAAACATAGCATACACACTATATGAAAAAAGAAGCCATGGACCGCGGCTTCTTTTTTCAGCTACCTTAATCTTCAACTTCTTTTCTTTACACAAAAGAAGCCCGCTTTTTGCTGCAGGCTTCCTCCTTCATGACATAAAAGCTATTGCAATGCTTTTTGAAGCGAAGATATATTGTTAGTCATAATGGTAAAATAATCTTCTTTATTTTTTATTTCCGCTGTTGTAAGAGTTTCTAAATTATGGAGCGTTAAGACATTCGCCCCTGTTTCATTTTTTACAACATTTGCGACTTTATTGCTTAAATTAGTCTCAAAAAAGATGTAAGAAATGTTCCTTTCTTTAACAATTTGAATAATCTCTTTTAGTTTCTGTTGGGACGGCTCATCTGTCGGAGAGAGACCGCTGATTCCAATTTGTTTCAGTCCGTAAGCGTCCTCCCAGTATCCGTAAGCAGAATGCGATACTACAAATTCTTTTCTAGATGCCTTGCCGGCCACTTCTTTAAACTCTTGGTCAAGGCTCTCTAGCCTCTGCTTCAGCACGTTATAATTTTGTTCAAAATATTCTTTAGAATCTGGCTTTAGCTGAACTAAGGCTTCCTTTATATTTTCGGACATTTGGATGGCCCGGGCAGGATCTAGCCAAATGTGTGGATCCATATCACTTTCTTCCTCATGATGTTCCCCGTGTTCTTCCTCATCAGATTGTGCCTCATTGGCTTCGATAAGGTTTATTCCTTTTGCAGCTTTTACTACAAACACTTTCTCACCTTCTGCAACTTTTACAACTTTATTTGCAAATCCCTCCATGCCGGTTCCAGAGTAAATAAACATATCGCCTTTCGCTATGTTTACCATTGTTTTCTGTGTTGGCTCAAATGAGTGAGCCTCCGTCCCGGGAGGAATGATACTTTTTACACTAACCTGATTTCCCCCAATCTGTTCTGTAAAGAATTGGAGCGGATAGATTGTGGTATACACTTGTAAAGAACCGGATTTATTTTTGCTTTGAGAGTTTTCTTCCGTTTTTTCCTTGGCAAAATTGCAACCTGATAGTATCCCGACTATCATTAATAAAGGTATAAACATTCTTATTAATTTTTTCATTATATCCTCCTTCTATAATCCTTAAAACTTTTTATGAAAATTTTTAAATCGCCACGATTACGATTTAACAATTTTCATCATATTATTTTTAGCGTGCAAAGTAAATACCCACCTTCAAATTATGCAGATATCTTGCAGATATATATAGTCATAAGAATGGCTTTCTGTCACATAGGATGAAATGAGTAAAAGGACAAGGAGGAATTTACAATGTCTACATATATAACGACAATTCTGGCGCTTTGCTTTATCAGCGTTTTAGCTGCCGCATATATTTCCAAATCTAAAGGTACGTTAATGGAGTATATGGTATTTATTATGTCCTTTAGCATGAGCATTGGGCTAAGCATCGGGTTGTATTTCGGTATGCTTTTTAAAGGGGATTTATTGTCATCAACTTTGCTCTCCATACTTATTACTAGTGTTTCTGGATTTGTAATTGGGTTGCGGTTTCATCTCTATTCTGCTTTAGAAGGCATGTTTTCTGGATTAATGGCCGGTATGATGGGAGCAATGACTGCAGAGATGCTAAATATGCAACAAGCGCATACAGTACTGCTGATTAGCGTCCTGCTCACGATTGCCATCACCATGTCTTGCATGATCCAATTTTTATCTGAAGCCTTTTCAATCTACATCCATCGCCGCTTCTTGCTGTTGCTTTTGACTGGGGTAATTATTATCTTCGCTGTTTTTATCACGTTCCCAAAAGGCCATACTAATGAACCTTTGGAACATAAACAACATATGCACCAATAATAAAAGCCTCCAATGTTGCCTGCATTGGGGGCTGTGCTTATTTATTTTATTTTTTTCAGCAAGCGGTCATAATCAGCCTCTGTAATTTCACCTTTAGCCAGCCTCAATTTTAACGCTTCAGCTGGATTATGTTCCCCTGAATTTTGTTGATCTTTTTTCTGCAAACTTGTAATTCCAAGGAAAAGAAGAGAGACAATCAACACCCAAAGGAGAACCATTCCTATCATTCCCGCCATCATAACCCATCCACCTCCATAGGAAAAACACTTTATCTAATTTACACGCATTATAGAAATGCTACCTTATGTATATATCATATAATATAACTATGCAGAACTTGTGCATAGTTTCACAATCAAAACCTAATTTCTTTAAATTTAAGCTCTGTTAAAGGCTACTGTTGATTTGGAACGAAAGGCGGCTCGGCCCTGACCGTTACTATATACGGCTAGGAGCACTCTTCCCCTCTAAAAAGGATTTATATATCAACACCAACGTTTAACACAGACACCCATGCAAGAATATAACTTGCACCACGATAGATAAACATTTTTATTTTTTAGGGTAGCCAAATTTTAAATTTACGAACACAAAAAACCCCGGTATGGCTACCGGGATATATGTTCAATTTACGGGTTGGGCACATGCATCGCGGCTGTATAAAACGAACAGCAACTCTCCCTTTCTTTTTCTCTCTCGTTTTCCATCGCATGGGCAGAAACAAAGTTTGACCGTTTCTATGCACAATCAGATGCTCTCGTCCCTCTAAAACGTTTTTTCAATTTGCATTTATATACATTACATATCGCTGTGATTCATGCCGCTTTCTGACATGATTTCTAATTGATCATCAAGAATACCTTGTGTTTTAAATGAAATTTCCTTATCTGTTCCAAGCAAATAGGCATGATTGTATGGTCCTTCCGTCGGCGTTTCCTTATACATCGGCTTAACGCTTCCTAAGAAATCGTAAATAGGCTGCGTAGGCTCCCCATTTTCCAGCAGGACAAGCGGCGCATGCTTACCCATATGGGAAAACGGCGCTCCAGCAATTGCTAAATCAGGCGTTGCAGTAGAAGCAAACGATATGCCATGCCCTGGGTCTGTAATACCCCAACCGAATTTTGTTTTCTTATCTTTAAACTTCGCAAAAGCAATCGAATTTTCTACAGGATTTTCACCGCTAATACGGGTCACGTTTCCATACTCGCCTAATTTTTTTTCAACATCTGCTGAAATGATGGAATCAGGGCCAAGCAGGTAGATGTTTGCTTTCCCTTTTCGTTCCTTTAACGCATCAATTGTCGCTTGCGGCACTTCGTTTTTCGTTACATAAAGCAACGGCTCCGGCATGTGGGCAATCCAGTTTACAGCCGGCAATGTATATAATTTCGCCTCTTCATCCGAAGAGCCGATAATAACGCTTTGCGGATATTCTCCTGCCGCATCTGCGTACGCTTTATCGACTTCCTTGGCAAATCCTGCGCTGTCCGTATCTTTAATTTGTTTCACCTTAAAACCCTGCAAGGAATCCAGTACTGCACTGCTTACATCCCCCATCACCATGACTTGTGTGCCGTCTTTAATGCCGGTCGGGTTCAAACGTTTGATTTCGTTTAATGTTATGCTTGGAATGCTATCTTTCTGAATAAAAAGAACCGGCCCATTATTCGGATGGTGAATGAGATCCGCGCTTGCCATATCGATTTGCCATGAACCAATCGGCACTAAAATAACGCCGCCCGGCTGGTTTTCCTTATGCGTCGCAGGCCAAATCGTTTGCGATACTGCCACAGCCATCTTAATCGGATCATTTGTATCTAAACGCGTTACATTTTTCGTGTTCATGGTCACCAATCCATTTGTGGCATTTTCATTAAAGCTTGTTGGCGTTTTCGAATGGTTCATGCCGCCTGTACCCTTATTATCTTTTTTCTCACTTTCGTTCATGGAGCCATGGTCCATACCTTCCATGTTATGGTCTTTCGTTTGATTGTCACCGCTGTTGGCACATGCAGCCAACCCGAATGATAAAGTCAGTGCCAAACCCATCATTCCATATTTAGCTGTACGAGATATTTTTTTCATAATGTACTCCTCCTTAAAAGCCTCTTTCTATAGAATCCTCCCTTTTTAGTATTGCCTATTGAACTATATTATTTGCCCTGCAATACCAAAAGGATGGCAATCGTGTATATGTAGCTCACATTAGTTGTTGCCATATTTCCCAACGGTATTATAATCCATTTTTTCCGATTCATATTACTGTTCATCTTTAATTGCAAAACTGAAAGATAACAGCAGCGCAGTTATTTCCGCTTTCACTGCATAAAACGTTTTTTCTTCTGCTTTCAACAGCTATCTGCAGCATAGGCTGGCCTTCTTATCAACTATACGCAAAGTATATATAGTTAATAATCCCCGGATAATATTAACACAAAAATATGGAGAAATTATGCAGGTTATATTTCATTTTCCATCGGCTGCATTTCTCCATAGAAACTGCATAATTTTGTTTTAAAGTAAACATAACGCACCTTTCATATAAAACTAAAATGGACAGGAGGAAGAGGACTGAGAATCACAATATAAAAACGCTACAAACAGAATGATTGTAGCAAAAACAGCAAGATTCCACGGTAGTATGACTAATCTGAGTGCTCTGGCCTCAAATATTGCAAACTTAAAGAAAGGATGAAATATACTATGAATCTACAGACTATCCAGCCTTTAGATCGCGTGGCAATCCACCTTGGCCCCATTACCGTCTATTGGTATGGAATTATTATCGGCATTGGTGTAATGCTTGGACTGCTTTTAGCCATTCGCGAAGGAAAACGGTTAGGCGTCGCTTCCAATACGTTTGCTGACTTAGTCTTATATGCCCTGCCTATTTCTATTATTACAGCGCGTATCTATTATGTATCCTTTGAATGGGATTACTATAAAAACCATCCCGCTGAAACCATCGCAATATGGAATGGAGGGATTGCCATTCATGGAGCGCTAATAGGCGCTGTACTGACCGCAGTTATATTTGCGCGCAAACAAAAGCTTTCATTCTGGAAGCTGGCGGATATTACAGCACCTAGCCTCATTTTAGGCCAAGCAATTGGGCGATGGGGGAACTTCATGAATCAAGAGGCACACGGCGGTCCGGTATCGCGTTCCTTCTTAGAATCGTTGCGTCTTCCCGATTTTATCATCAATCAAATGTATATTAAGGGAACGTACTATCACCCTACTTTCTTATATGAATCCGCTTGGAACATGATTGGGTTTGTCATGTTGCTAGCGCTTCGAAAAGCAAATCTTAAGCGCGGGGAATTATTTTTAAGCTACCTGATTTGGTATTCAATAGGGCGATTCTTTATAGAAGGGCTTCGGACGGATAGCCTGATGTTGACTTCCTCCCTCCGCATAGCTCAAATCATGTCGTTGGCCCTAATTGCCGTTTCCATCGTTGCTATAATCTATCGCAGACAAAAAGGATTAGCGGCTCAATTCTATAATGAAATATCTTCATCTTGATAGACAGCCTTTAGCTTTCGCTAAAGGCTGTCTCATATTCTCTTACATTATATCCGTTACATAAATTTCTCCATAATTTCTCGACATTTTTTTATTATAATAGAAAGTACAATTGCCTATCAGGAAGGAGAATAGAAGATATTATGAAAAGATGGTTAACGAGCGGCATCATCATTACATCCCTGCTCACATTCACAGCATGTTCAAACGGACAAGAAGGCGCCCCTAAAGAAGAAAAATCTGTTCCCGCAAAACAAGCGGAAAAGAAGCAAGAAGCAGCTGGAACTGCAAATCCCCAAGATTTTTATAATGTGATTTCGTCAGGAAAAATAGACCATGTGCATGGAATCGGATACCCAGGCAACATGCCTGGAATTACAATCGCTACACATGAGGGCCTAAAAGTATATCAGGACGGCAAATGGCTTGAAACAAAGGGACAAAATAATGATTATATGGGATTTCAAGCTACTAAAGACGGCTTTTATGCGAGCGGCCATCCAGAAGAAGGCTCCAGCTTAAAAAATCCTTTAGGTTTAGTAAAAAGCACAGATGGCGGGAAAACGCTTAAACAGCTCGCGTTTTACGGGGAGTCTGATTTTCATTACCTCGCTGTAGGATATAACAGCCATAGCATGTACCTGTTTAATGAACAGGGCAATTCCAAGCTAAAAAAAGGCTTTTATTACAGTGCAGATGAAGGAAAATCGTGGAAGCAAAGCAAATTAACCGGCCTATCTGCGGCAGCCAGCATGTTCGCGGTGCATCCAGACAAAGCGAGCGTGATTGCAATGAGTACGAAAGAAGGCATATTCTTGTCTACAGATTACGGCAACACATTCAAATTGTTCTCTGATAAAATCGAGACAAGCGCCATAACAATTGGAGCAGAAGACTTAATTTACTCTTACACGAAAGATAAAAAGCAAGGACTCATAAAACAATCTTTTGCGACAAGCCAAACTGTTGAAATTGCGCTCCCTGCCCTTGACACTAACGATCACATCATGTATGTAGCGCAAAATCCGAAAGCTCCATCAGAAATCGCTTTTGTTACGATGAATACAAATGTATTCGTTACTGCCGATGATGGCAAGTCGTGGAAACAGATTGCCAAAAAAGGGGCAATTCAATAGCGATTATAAACAATGAAAAGGCGGCCTTTTTCTAAAAGCTCCGCCTTTTTAAATCCGTTACAAAAGGAGATAAGCGATGTTTACAACGATGAGCCAATGGAGTTATCAGCTGATGGCTCCCATTATGGATATAGCAAATGCGGCCCGCTCCCTGCCTGTCTTATTCGCGTTTCTTCTTGGAGTGGTCGGTACGCTTGCCCCCTGCCAGTTAACCGGAAATATTAGCGCCATGACACTGTATGGAAACCGTTCAGTCCAAAGGGGCGCTTCGTGGACACATGTGATGCTATTTATTTTTGGCAAAGTAATCGCATTCACTCTACTTGGCCTATTAGTCTGGCTGCTAGGAAAAGAGGTGCAACAACAGCTGCTAACCTATTTTCCATGGCTGCGCAAGCTTATAGGCCCCTTGCTTATCATTACAGGGCTTCTACTAACTGGTGTTATTAAGGTGCATTGGCCGCTTTCTATATTCCGTTTGTCAGAGTATGTCTCCAAGCAAGGAAAAGCTGGTTCGTTTTTGATGGGATTTCTGTTCTCCCTTGCGTTTTGTCCAACGATGTTTGTTTTGTTCTTTGGAACACTTATGCCCGTTTCTCTAACATCGTCATATGGATACTTATTTCCAGCTCTTTTTGCCATTGGAACCGCCCTGCCGGTCATTGTTTTGATAACGATTATCTCATATTTAGGTTTAATCGGGGCAGTGCTGAAAAAGAGCAGAAAAATAGGGAAATCCATACAGATTATAGCAGGGCTGTTTATGATTGCAATCGGGATTTACGATTCAATGTTATATTGGATATAAAAGCGATAAGGAGCGAGATAAATGAGCAATTGTTGCTAAAGAGCATCACCCTCCTCCAATGTCCTATTTGTCAACAAAAAGGAAAAATAATACAACTATATAAATACAAATTAAAAAAAGAACATAAAACCTTTCTTTTGAAAGGGGAGAGAGCATCCGGCTATGCATAGAAGCGGTCAAAACCTATTCCTGCCCCATGCGACGGAAAACCAGAGAGAGAAAGCAAGTACAAGTTG
>JBHGUR010000026.1:0-11614 GCA_048976805.1 Ectobacillus sp.
TTGAACTACCCACCACTTAGCTTCGCTTGAAGTGGGGGATTCTTCCTGCGAACACCAAGCTATCGCTTAGTTATGTTAGCAGGCTCTACGGACGGTTCCCGCCCTGAAAACTGCAAATGTGTACGTTGGACTCACACGCTCCCTACTCTGCTTGGTTTTCGCTACTTCGGTGAGCGTGTGGCGAGTGAACGTTGAAGATTTTACGCGGCAAACGCATTTCCTGCCGCAACCTCATATCTTCAGTTTTCAAAGAACAACTTGTACATACATATTTTACCATGCAAACAAGTGTTTTGCTACGCAAAAACCGAAATTCATCCCCCACTTATTTCTGGGCTACGCCCTTCTCGAAATGGAAGTAGGGGTGTTCTTTCGGTAAATCTTGATAAAGTTTTCCCCGCCAAAAGTTGTTTGGCTATCTTTCAATTTAACATTGGATTTATGTAAAGGATTATTAAGGTAATATGGTGTGCTTTTACAAAAAAACAAAGGAAGGTTTACAAAAATCAGAAAAATATAAAATTTGCGGGCCTTTTTTTTGGTATAATTCTTTTCGGGAGCTTTACTAGATTTCTAGTAAGGGTTATATATCACTAGAAAGGTGAATCGTATATGAAAAAACGAAAATATAAAGGCGTGAAGTCGGTTTTATCAGCTTCACTTGCATTATCGCTTATCTCTATTCCTCTCTTCTCAACAGAAGCCAGCGCAGCACAGCTGGGGAAAAATGAATATATTTCCGGTATATTATCAAAAAATCCATTTAAAAAGGATAAAGATTTATTAAAGCTTCGCATTATGGAAACAACTGATATTCATACAAATCTATTAAGCTATGATTATTATAAAGATGCTGCTTACGAGAAGGTCGGATTAGCGAAAACGGCAGCTCTTGTCAAGCAAGCGCGCAAGGAAGTAAAGAACAGTGTTCTCGTTGATAATGGAGATTTAATCCAAGGCACGCCGCTTGGAACATATAAGGCAAAGGTCGATCTGCTGCAAGACGGCGAGGTTCACCCTGTTTTTAAAGCGATGAACCAAATGAAGTATGATGTAGCAACTTTAGGAAACCATGAATTTAACTACGGGCTCGATTTTCTAAAAGAAGCATACGATGATGCGAATTTTCCTTATATCAACGCGAATGTGTATGTAGATGACCATGACAATAACCCAAACAATGACAAAAATATGTTCAAGCCATATAAAATTATCAATAAAAAAGTAGTAGATGAACAAGGAAGAAAGCATATTATAAGAGTCGGCTTTATTGGGTTTGCGCCGCCGCAAATTAATGAGTGGGACAAGGCGAACCTTGACGGCAAAGCTGTTACGAAAAATATCGTAGAAACAGCCAAGAAATTTATCCCGCAAATGAAGAAAGAAGGGGCTGATGTCATTATCGCAATGGCCCACTCCGGATTTAGTAAAGATAAAAATAATACAGAAGATGTCATTTATTCCTTAAGCGAAGTACCTGGCATCAGCGCGATTACATTCTCGCATACGCATAAAGTATTCCCGGCTAAAACAGAGTCGGCGCTCGACGGCTTGTTCCTTGGGCCGGATAAAAAGCCATTGCCTGGCGTCGATAATGCAAAAGGGACGATTAACGGCGTTCCGGCTGTACAAGCCGGCTATGGCGGCGGCTCTTTAGGGCTAATCGACTTATCCCTTAAGAAGGAAAGAGGAACGTGGAAGGTTGTAAACTCCCAGTCGTCTACCCGTGAAACGTATGTTGATGTGAAAGACCCTGCTACAGGAAAAACGAAAACAGAAAGCACAGTTGCGCCAGATCCGGCAATTGTAAATGCGGTAAAAGGAGACCATGATGCGACTGTAGCCTATGTAAATACGCCAATCGGCAAAACGACAGATGATATTCACAGCTACTTTGCACTCGTACAGGACGACCCTTCCATCCAGGTTGTAACAAACGCACAAAAATGGTATGTCGAAAAATATGTCGCGGCAAACAAGCCGGAGTACAAGGACTTGCCAATCTTGTCCGTCGGAGCGCCGTTTAAAGCAGGGCGCAACGGTGTAGCCGAGTATACGGAAATCAAAAAGGGCGATTTAACAATCCGCAGCGCCGGCGACTTGTATCTATATGACAACACATTAAAAGCGGTGAAGGTAAAAGGCTCTGTCGTAAAAGAGTGGATTGAAATGTCTGCGGGCAAATTCAATCAAATCATCCCGAATAAAGCGGAAGAGCAGCCGTTATTGAATCCGGCATTTCCGGTATATAACTTTGACGTAATCGATGGCGTGCAATATCAAATCGATGTAACGAAGCCGGCAAAATACGATGCAAGCGGAAATATAGTGAATGCAGATTCAAGCCGTGTTGTGAGCTTAACGTATAATGGCCAGCCGGTTGACCCGAACCAAGAGTTTATCGTGGTAACGAATAACTACCGTGCAAGCGGCGGGGGCAACTTCCCTGGCGTAAAAGGGAGCGAACTCGTTGTCGATTCAGCGGATGAAAACCGCCAAATTTTAATGGATTATATTACGGAAATGAAGGAAATTACACCGACAGCCGACCAAAACTGGTCCATCGCTCCGATTGAAGGAAGTGTGAATGTAACATTTACGACATCTCCAAAAGCGGAGGCGTATATTAAAGAAGGAAGCAAAATCACATTTACAAATCAAACGGATGATAAAGGCTTCGGTATCTTTAAACTAGATTTAGCAGCAGCTCCGAAGGAAAATGTGAAAGTGCAGCTGCTTGGCTTGAACGACTTGCACGGACAGCTCGATACGGATACAAAAGTAGGAAACGAACTGGCTGGCAGCATGGAATACACAGCGGCAGCAATGAAGCAGCGCGAAGCGGAAAATCCGAATACGCTTCTTGTGCATGCCGGCGATATGATTGGCGGAAGCCCGCTTATCTCGGCGCTGTTTCAAGATGAGCCTACTGTTGAGGTAATGGAAGCGATGGGCTTCGATGTGGGAACGCTTGGCAACCACGAGTTTGATGAAGGCATCGCAGAATTGCGCCGCATGATGGGCGGCGGGGAGCATCCGAAAGGAACGAAAGGCTATGATGGCATGAACTTCCCGGTTGTTGCAGCGAACGCCTATGATACCGCAACAGGTGAATTAATTGCGAAGCCTTATGCAATTCAAGAAGCAGGCGGCAAAAAAATTGGTTTCATTGGCGTTGTTACACAAGAAACGCCAAATATGATTGTAAGAAAAGGCAATGAAACGCTGAAAATTACCGATGAAGCAGAAGCAATCAATAAATATACGGAAGAGCTCAAGAAGCAAGGTGTAGAGGCAATCGTCGTGCTTGCGCATAATCCTGCTGTACAAGATGGCAAAACCAATGCGTTTGATGCATCGGAAATCGCGGAAAAAGTGGATGATGAAGTAGACGTAATTTTTGCGGCGCACAACCATGTGAAGGTGAACAAAGTTGTGGATAATAAGCTAATTGTACAAGCATACTCCTACGGCTCTGCCTTTTCAGATGTGGATCTTGAGCTGGATTCTGCAACAGGTGAGGTTGTGAAGAAGGAAGCGGAAATTGTAACAGTTTATCAAAAGGATTACACACCAGATCCGACTGTTGCAGCGATTATGAAAAAGTATGAAGATTTAGTGGCGCCGATTAAAGCAGAGGTAGTCGGCCAATTGAAAACAACTTTAACAAAAGGCTACCCTACAATGAATGAATTTGGCGACCTGGCGCTTGGCAATTTGATTGCCGATGGCATGAGAGCGGCGATGAATGCCGATTTCGCCTTAATGAACGGCGGCGGTGTCCGCGCTGATCTTGAGGCGGGTGAAGTAACGTTTGGCGACTTATTTGCGGTGCAGCCATTTGGCAATGTATTAAATAAAGTAAAGCTAAGCGGCGCCGATTTAGAAACGGTTTTAAATAACCAAATTACGGATAGAGGCCTTGATTTCCATATCTCCGGCTTCAAGTATACATGGGATGCCAATACGAAAAAGGTAGTCGGCATCTTCTTGCCGGACGGAAGCAAGATTGATAAAGCGAAAGAATATACAGTTGTTGTGAACAACTATATGTACGGAAACGCGAAGTACGGCATTGGAGCGCTTTCTACCGATTTAGAAGTAGGTCCTGAAGATTTGCAGGCAACAGTTGATTTTGTTAAAACTTTGCCGAAGCCGTTTGAATATAAAGCGGAAGGACGTATTCAAAAGGTGGCGGCTGCTGTCCAACAGGCATCGTAATATAAAACAAAAGAGCCGATGTTTCAGCTCTTTTGTTGTTTTTAGGGGAGCATTTACTTATGAACGTGAAACGGCAGTTCGTCGCAGGTATTTTCAGTGATTAAGATCGGGATATTATATCCCTTTGTATGAATCTCCGAGATGCTGGCAGGAACGCTGCCCGTCTTTAAGCAGCAGCTTCCACCTTCACTTCGCGCCCTAATATTATGAATCGTGAAATTCTGTAAACCGGTGCCGATATCGATGGCCTGCGGCGCGGAATTGCGGATTCGTACGTTGCGGATATGGACAGCATCCGCGCGCTGATCGCCGCCGAACACTTTAATATCGGCGCCGGCCGTTTTGAAGCTTCTGATTGTAACACGGTTTAACACAATGTTTCTGGCGCGGTATTGCAAGGCGATAACAGGATTCTTTTCATAATTATAATTTGGGTCACCAAGCAAGGTGAAGCCGTTAATCACGATATTTTTGTAGGCGGAAACGACCATGCCGCGCGGGGTGGAATTTGTATATAATTCTGTATAAATTGGTGCGATTGCTACAATATTTGTGGCTTTAATATGATAGGCCGTTTTCGATTCGGGGTCGGTGCTTTTATGGTGGCCAATATGCCGGAAGTTATAGGAACGGTTATCGTTTACAGAAATATGCCCGATGATTTGAACGTTGGATGCTGCCGAAGCGTTATGGTGCGCTTTAATTTCCACGCCGCCAAAGCACCTTGCTGTGGAATTGTTTACGAGCCAAACGTTTCTAGAACCATCATCAATTTCAATGCCATTTGAGTTGGAAAACCCTTTATCGTGCGCGCGGCCGCTTGGGTCGCACATATGGCAATTGGAAATCAGGATATTGTCGCTATGGTGGGTCGTAATGCCGTCATCGCCAAATCCATAGCCATTTAGGTTATCAAGCCAAATAAATCGGCTTCGCCCCGGGGCGACCGTTCCGTCCCCGGAGTAATCATAAACTGTCGAGGAAACATCAAAGCAGTGAAGGCCTGCATTAATGCCTTCCATATCCTTCACCCAGCCAAAGGAAACGTTGGCGAATGTCAAGCAGCTGGAACGGTTGTTGCCGGCGCCTGTTTTTTCTGTGTCGTTTAAGCGGCTTACATTCCAATTAAGGCTCATCCCTTGAACAAAAATATTGCGGTTTCCTCTTATATGGTTCGCGTTTGTAATCAGCCTTGCTTCTTTTGGCGCATCATCATGGAGCTTTATTATCGTCACGCCTTTTCCTTCCCCGATCAAGCAAGTCCATGACGGAAGCTTAATTCTTTTTGTGACAAATACCCCTTTTGGCACCCGCACCTTTACCCGCCCGTTTCCGATCGCTTTTTGAAAAGCTTTTGTATTATCGGTAACGCCATCGCCTACGGCGCCGTAGTCTTCGACATTTACTTCTTTCTTTATGTTTTTCATGAGCTGTATGTACTGCTCGTCTAGTTGCTTTTTCCATTCCGGATATGCATTTCCGTTCATGTCTACATAAGTACGGGCTGGCGCGGGGGTATGCTTAGCTGGCGGTTTAAAGAGAAGAAAAGGGAAGCTCTTTAAAAAAGCGAGCGTGGAAAAGGGGCGGCGTTGTTTCGGGCGAGGCGCATTTTCATTTGTGCTATATCTACGGAACAAATACTCGGTTTCTTTTAATGCCGTTTTCATATCTTGCTTGTATTCGGAAAGTTGGGAAAGCAACAGCGCATTTTTGCGCGGATCATGTTTTTTGTCTAAATGGAGCACTTATGTTCACCTCCCGTGAAATAAGAAAAGGCGGGCTTTGGGAGCCAGACAGACTCCCAAAACCTATATTTTTTCCGTATGGCCCGGTTAAAGGCCCATGTTGATTTTTACGTCAAAATCATATTTTATCACTTAGGTTTGCACTTATGTTTTCCTTTGGACGAGGCGAAATTAAGCCCTGACCGTTACGATACACAGCCGGGAGCACTCCCCCGCCTTAAAAAAGATTTATATATCACCAATAACGTTAAAGCTATTATATTAAATGACAAATAAAAATACACATAGGAAATGGGCTAAACTTCCGAGCATAATGAAAATATGAAAAATTTCATGAAAGCCCATATGTTTAAATTCTAGAAACTTAGGTTTAACAGCGTAAATAATGCCGCCGATTGTATAAAAAACGCCACCAAGCACCAATAAAAGCAGGCCATTAGCGTTTAAGCTGGAAGTAAGCGGAGAAAAAACGAAAATAACCATCCAGCCCATTGCGATATATAATGCGGTTGACAGCCACCTTGGGCAGTTGAACCAAATCATTTTAAACAAAATTCCAAATAGGGCGATAGCGGTTACGATAGAAAACAAAACCCAGCCGGTTGTACCGTTTAGGCTAATTAAACAAAAAGGAGTGTAAGATCCGGCAATTAAAATGAAAATCATCGAATGGTCTAATCTTCTAAGAAACGCGATAACTTTATCCTTGGCAATGACCATATGGTACGTTGCGGATGCGGAGTAGAGAAGAATCATGCTGATTCCGAAAATCGTTACCGCTGTAATGGCAAGCGCGGAGCCAGTTGTAAGAGAAGCTTTAATAACCATCGCCAGCAGTGCGGCAAAGGATAAAATGGCTCCCGCTAAATGGGTAAGTCCGTTAATAGGCTCTCGAATATAATTGTTCATATAAATCCCCCCTCGGGTTTTATGTAGTTTTCAATACTACATATAATCATATAACCATAACGTATGGTAGTCAAGGTTTAAGTGTTAATGTATAATAAAATTTATAAAATATGAACGATAGAGGTTGAAACGTGGAACATTTAAATCATATTGTTGCAAAGCTAGGGTTGGAAAATAACATTGCTTTAGAGGATATCCCCAATATCGACTTGTACATGGATCAAGTGATTCAACTATTTGAAAATACGTTTGGCGATTTTACTCGAAATGAAAACGAAAAGGTGTTAACGAAAACAATGATTAACAACTACGCCAAGGGGAAATTATTAATTCCGATTAAAAATAAAAAATATTCCAAGGAGCACCTGATTTTAATTAGCTTCATTTATCAGTTAAAAGGAGCGTTATCGATAAGCGATATAAAAGCGGTGCTGGATGGAATAAACGAAAGGCTGTTGGCAGGCGATTTTGACTTGGCAGGCCTATATAACGGTTATCTTACTCTTTCCGCCAAAAATGTGGACAGCTTTAAGGAAGAGATGCAAGCGCGCGCCAATGAGGCAAGGGAAGAAGCGGGCAAACTTGGGGATAATGATGCCGCGTATTTGGAAAAAATGCTATTGGTTGCGTCTTTTGTCCATATGAGCACCATGTATAGGCGGGTGGCGGAAAAGCTGGTGGATGAAATGATTGAAGCTAAAGAATAACGGTTGAAAGGATGAGCAGCATGTATTTAACTGTCAAAGAAACAGCGGAATTTTTGAATCTGCCGGAAGCTTATATCGAAAGCCTTATATTGCAAAGAAGGATTCGGGCTATCCATGACGGGGCGCAGTATATGATTAACAAAGAGCAGTTCAATACCCATCTTGAACAGGTGGAAACTTATAAGAAGCTAATTGAGGAGCTATTGAATGAACCGATTCCAGAGGATCTGGATGTGAAGGATGAGGATTAGCCCTTTTCGGTAACCGTTAGTGTTGGGATATAGGCCTTTTTTAGAGGTGGAGAGTGCTCCCAGCCGTGTGCAGTAACCTGTTTGGCCTCGCCTAAAGGAAGGCCAGAAAGAGGAAGCGAGTGCGGCCTGCTGTTTGCCCAGATAGGTGCGAAATCATAACTAGGATATATAGAAATGATAAGGAATAAATTATACTTTAGGAAAGCATGAATAAAATTGCTAAATATGAGGAAAATAATGGTATAAATAACCGAGAGAGGGGTTTATACCTATGGAGCAAACATTATATGAAAAAGTTGGCGGGGCAGAAGCGATCCAGAAGGTTGTAGATTATTTTTACAATGAATTGGTTCTTAAGGATGAGACGGTGAACCAATTTTTCGAGCATACGGACATGGAGAAGCAGCGCAGCCACCAAGCGAAATTTATCAGCTTTGCGTTAGGGGGCCCGAATCAATATTCTGGAAAATCGATGGAGAAAGCCCATGAAGGAATGAATTTACAACCTCAGCACTTTGATGCTATTGTAAAGCACTTGCATGATGCGCTCGCCCACTTTGGAGTTGGGGAAGCTGATATTGACCAGGCTTTAACAAAGGTTGCTTCATTAAGGGATAATATATTGTATAAATAATGGTTTTAAATTCAAAAGGGCTCTGGTGCGCAATCGCTAGAGCCTCTTTTGTGGTATACATGCAGGAAGGCCAATGCTCCTATACATCGTGCGTGCTGTTGTTTTTTTGCCTTTTTCTAAACTTGCGGGCAACGAATATTCCTGCCGCGATGATAATGCCCGATATGATAAGAAGCGGAGAGTTGCCGATAACAAAGACAATAATGCTTTTTAACCCGGCTGTAATGCCTTCGATATTATTCTTGAATTGCCGCGAAATTCTTTCTCCCATCGTCTTAGGCTGCGAGGTGTCCGTAATATCTTCAACTTCTATAAGTGTAAGCTGTACAGTGCTATATTCCGTAAGAGAATCGTATTTTTTCAAGGTGGTCGTTAAAGTTTCAATTTCATAGCGTACGGAGGAAAGCTCTTTTTCCAGTTCAATAATATCTTTTAATGAACCGGACTGCTTCAGCAATTCCAACAAGCGCTCTTCCTGTACCTTCAAGGATTTAATCCGGGCTTCAGTGTCGAAATAGCGGTCGGTGACGTCTTCGGTTGTAATTGCCTTTGTTAAAATGTTTCCGATGCTGCCGGCTTTATTTAAGTATGCGTCTAATTGGGAGGCTGGAATTCTGATTGTATAGGTCGCTTGTCTGGAAGGAAACTGCTCCTCGTTTTGCACGGAAGCCCCGGTTACGGTGCTGGACTCTATGTATCCGTTGAATTGTTTTACTAACGATTCCAATTTTGGAACGGATTCTTTAAAATTTGTTGTTTCAATTTCCATGCTTACATTTTTTATCAGTTTTCTATTTATTGCGGGATTCTGTTCATTTTCCTTGCTGGAGTTGTTTGCTGTTTCTTGTTGTAATTCTGCTTTTTCTTCAGAAGCATTTTTTGGTGCGGGTGAACTGTCCGTTGTGTTTTGGCTGCCGGCATTATTTCCGCAACCCGTTAGAAGCACAGATATCGCAAGCAATATGGCGAACGGTTGAAAAAAAATGGTATGAAGCCGTCTGCTGTTCATATAGAACCTCCTTTGTTCCGCTATTTCTATTATATATTTACATTGTATGTGAAATGCCAAATACTAACAATAGTATTTGGCATTTCAAGGGGGCCTTCGCAGCATTGGTTATTCTACCTTTACACGCACTCTTAAAACGGCGTTATATCCATATCCCTTCCGATTCCAAAAAGGCTCTAGCGGCTGAGTTCGTCCCGCTGAATCTGCAGCTCTGGAGAGGATGGTGTATTCGCCTTTTTCCAAAACCGTCCAATTGTAGCTCCAAGGAACCCAAGTATATGCCTTATTTTGCATTTCCTCCATGGTTGCAGCGGTCCAATCTTGGCCCTCCTCTTTCATACATTTACAAACTTATTAGAGGCGTAAGAGAGGTATTCGCAAAAATGTATAAAACAGCTTTTTTGCCGTGAGAGCTCTATAATATCTTTAAATCGTAATGTATAAAAGGGAAATATGGGGGTAATTAATAAGCTATTGAGGTATTTTAAAGGGTGAAATGCAATGAATGTAGGGCAATTGAATAAGGGGTTCGAGCTGATTAGTAAGGGAAATCAGCTTTATCAAAAGCTCTGGGCAAATGAAATTGTATTTTCTTGGCGTTGGTTCCTTGCTGTATTTTTAACTGTTTTTCCTTGGGTGCTTTGGCTTCGTTACAAAGACAAGAAAAATGCGAAACGATATTTTGTATCCGGCTTAATCATCGCGTTGACAGCGACCTTTCTCGATATTGCGGGACTGTCCTTTGATTTATGGCGCTATAATGTCCAAGTGGTGCCTGCGCTTGCCGGCGTTTTCCCGTGGAATGCTACGATGCTTCCTGTCAGCTTTATGTTCGCTTACCAATGGAAGAAAGAATCAAATTCGATGATTAAAGGGATTTTTGTTGCGTTGGCTGTTACGTGGATTGGGGAGCCGTTTTCAGACTTCTTAGGGCTTGTTAATCATTTGCGTTGGAAGCATTTATATTCCCTTCCGATTTATTATTTGCTTTTTGTCGGTTCTTATTATGCTGGGGAGCTGTTATATAAAAACAGCACAACAAATCGAAAAGGCCATGGTACCCCGGAAGAGGCAGGAGATCTATACAAGTCTCTTTTTGATAATTCGTTCGACGGGGTTTATTGTATGGAGAAACAGCGTTTTGAAAAAAACTTTCGGTTTGTGGAGGTAAATGATGCGTTTTGTGAAGCGCTCGAGTATACGAGAGAGGAGATAAAGCAGTTAAATCCGCAAAGCATATCAAATATGGAAAGCTACAGTCCAAACGCTATGTATCCTCCTTTAGCTACAGAAGGGGAAATACACGTTAACACTACTTTTGTAACAAGGACAGGCAAGAGGAAGCGCGCCCGTACATATTGCAGGGGATTTCATACGGAAGAGAGGCTGAAAATTCTTTGCATCTCGCGGTTTTTATAAAGGAGATTGTGAAAAATTTCGTAAACTAAAAAACAGCTTTTTCTCCAATTAAATCCATCTATACTGCCTTTATGTTTGCTTCATACTACATCATAAAGGAGGGATATATGATGGGTCGAGGAAAAGCGTTTCACAATAAGAAAAAAGGGCATGCGCAAAAGCCGCCTCAAGGTGCGATTATTGAAAAAGAAGTAGATGAACATCATCTGGAGGATGAGGCTTCATTAGTGGAGATTGAAACATATAAAAATAGCTTGAGAAAAGGATAGTACGGCAGCCTTCCGAATCGGGAGGCTGCTTTATATATGGCTATAAAAGTGCCGGGTTTGATGAAAATGAGCTGGGAGTATGTTTTCTCGGCCTTTATGTTTAGCTCTGTTAAACTTGATTGTTGATTTTCCGCTACAGGCGGACGCTTTTTGCGGGCGGAGCCGAGCCGCTTCCCTCGCTACGTCCAGTCCAGGGTCTCGGCTATCCCGCTTTTCCCGCTGGAGTCGCCGCCTTTCGTTTCAGATCAACAAGTAAATCCAAATCAACATGAGCCTTTAACAGAGACATCCATGCAAGAATATAACTTGCACCACGATAGATAAAAAATTTTTATTTTTTAGGGTAGGCCGATGTTGATTTTGATATCACGTACGTCTGTACATCACGGCTATGCAGACATTGCAACCCGCACTTATCTTCTCCCTCTGGTTTTCCTTTGGACGAGGCAG
>JBHGUR010000027.1:0-4257 GCA_048976805.1 Ectobacillus sp.
CATCCGGCTATGCATAGAAGCGGTCAAAACCTATTCCTGCCCCATGCGATGGAAAACCAGAGAGAGGAAGCAAGTACAAGGTGCTATTTGTTCTACTTAGCCGCGATGTATATGTCCAAATCATAAATTGGATATATATAGGTTACAGTGTATGCTGTTGATTTATACGTTGTAACAGTTCCTTGTATAGTTGGAAAATATAAGCCTATGTAGAAAAAGATTTCGTTATGACGGCGGCAACAAGAGAACAGAATGAAGAGAAGATTGCAGCGGCGCGCTATGGTTGTGAGGGGGGGATAGCGGAAGCTGCTGCCGCGGTTTTTGAAAATAAAAGAGCTGTTGGGCAGCAATGCAATCGGCAAGGTGAATTTTGTTGTCACAACGCAGTACCGGCCGGTGCGGGAAGCGGAGAAGGACCGGCAAAATCCGCCGTGGCGCGTACAGCCTTATTTGGCCGGCGGCGGGATTTTCTTCAATCTTGCCAGCTATACGCTGGACATTTTGGATTTTTTGCTTGGCCCTATTGTAAAAGCAAGCGGGTTTGCTTCGAACCAAGCCCTCGGGTGTTCACGCATGGGGACGTGGTGTTTTTTTTCTTTTCAGGATGTGGACCGAAACGAGATTGTCGGGAGTAAAGGGAAACTTGTGTTTTCAACATTTGGCGATGAGCCCGTGCGGCTGATTACTGCCGCTGGAACAAAGGAGTAGGCATTTGAAAGGCCGCACGCTGATTCAGACGATCGTTGATGAGCTCAGAGGTGTGTGTCCGAGTATAGGGGAGACGGGGGCACGGGCAAGCTGGGTGATGGAGCAATTGGTGTATTACAAGAACGGCTTTTGAGGAGGAGCAGGAATTCTCCGCCTTTTTAGGTACCAATTTTTAGAAAATACTGTGTATTTTTTCACTTGTGTATTTACATAGCCTGTAAAAAATTGTACGATATTACAAGAAATTGTTGTTGTATTTTGGTGATATTAATATTTTTATATACAGGTGATTGAATATGATTCTAGTTATTGGCGGTGCGGGGAAGATTGGAAGTAAAATTGTGAAAGAATTAATTTGTCAAAACCATCGTGTAGTAGTGTTAGATAACTTGTCTACGGGACAGCGGGAAAAGATTGATAGAAAAGCAGTATTTGAAAGAGGGGATTGCACAAGCCCGGAAGATTTGGATCGCGTTTTCTCGCGCTACAGCATTGATGAGGTTATCCATGTTGCGTGCGATGAAACAGCAGAACACCCAAATGTGAATCATATTTCCGTGCTGTTTCAGAAAATGATGGAATACAGCATCCATAAGCTTGTATTTTCTGCAAGGGCGGGCTTGCATGGAATCGATCAACAAGAAGGTGTGTTAGAACGGTTCGTTATGAATAGCTAAAAGCGGTGCTTTTGCGGGAGGAGGAACCGTGATGAAAAATGGGTTTATATTCGGCGTGTTGGTCGGGGTGGCCGCGGCTGTTGCGATTACGGCGATGGCGATGTCAAATGGGAAGATTGGGGGCCAAGACGAACAAAAGGTAAGCGTTCCCACCCAAAAACAAGAAGACGTGGTGAAAGAGGAAGAACAAAAGCAACCGGCGGCAGTTTCCAACCAGGATAAGGTAGAATTTATCGGAGAGGAAGGAAAGAGCGCTGTTTTGAAAATTAAAAAAAGCGGCGGTGCTGTGGAAGTGAAGGAAGGCACGATGTCCGAGCCGCTTTTTAATCCAAGCAAAACGCAGCTGGCGCTGATCTCCCCGTTTGGCTGGGAAGAGATGGCGGAATTGCTGGTGTACGATTTTGAAACGGAGAAATGGAAGACAGCGGTTGCCTATGACAAACAACAGCAGCGCGGCCCTAAAGGGGTGCTGTGGGCGGATGACCAGCGGTTGCTTGTCATTATCGGGAAAACGTACGGAACGGTGAATGTCGGCGGGCAAGTGTATGTATACGACCTGCAATCAGGCGGGCTGACGCAGGCAACGGATTATCCGGATAAGATCCAAATTACGTCTATTTCTAAGGATGAAAGCGGAATGGTTACGTTACAAGGAATCCTCTATACGGACGCGGAGTTGAATGACCATGTGCCGTATGAGGAGAAGCAGCCGTTGTCAAAGTTTATTCAGTAGGAGGGCGCTCTTTGGCCGGGGTGCTTATTTGTTTTTTGCGGCGCAGTGAGATAGGGCGCGTATCCTTAAGGGGGATATGCGCTTTTTGTGTTTAATCAAACGTTTGATTAAGGGCGTTTTCTGCAAATACAGATGCTTATGTGCTAATATCTTGTTAAATTATTTTAAAAAATATTTACATTTATAGAAAAAGATATATGATTATGCGTGGGAGAGATGGAACAATACAGTGAAGTGATCAAATCCTTTATAAGGAGGGCGTAAAACCCCCTATGCCTTTAGGCTAGGGGATGTAAGCCCTAACTACCTTGTGTTTGAATGTATTTTTGAACAATCTCTTTGCTAACATTTCCAATGCTACACGAGAAGTAACCATCACTCCAAAAAGTGCGTTTCTTCCAGAAGTGACGAGATAGATACTCACTATGTTTCTGCCATATTCTATAAGTTGTGAGTTGTTTAAATAACCTAACGATTTCAAGAACACTCCATTTTGGAGAGTAACGAACCAAAATGTGAATATGGTCTTGGTCTATCTCTTGTTCTATAATTTGCCAACCATAGTGGATGGCAATAGATTCAATTTCAGCTTTAATGTCTTGACCTAGTTCTGATAATAACTTTTTTCTATAGTTACAAACAAATATCAGATGATACATAAGCAAATGCTTGCTGTGGTTTTCAGAAATATATTCCATTACTTATCCAAGCCTTTGCGAATTAATTCATAAACTGCACTTGCAAAAGTAGAGATATTATGTTTTTCTCTATATTCCTCAATCCGTATCACTAAATCAACAGGGAATTTAATCAGTTTAGCTACACGCTCCATTATTCTCACTCCTTTAAAGTATATACCCTTGATATATACTTGCGTTTAGTATATGCTATGAGTATATATTACAAGGAGGTGAAAATCAATGTTGGTAAATAGGGTATATAAGTTCCGCATCTATTCAAATAAAGAACAAGAAGTATTGATTGCTAAAACAATTGGTTGCAGTCGATTTGTATTTAACCACTTCTTAGCGAAGTGGAATGAAACGTACAAAGAAACAGGAAAAGGATTATCGTACGGAGTATGTTCTTCCGAATTGCCGAATCTGAAAAAAGAATTACCATGGTTAAAAGAAGTAGACAGCATCGCCATTCAGTCGTCAGTAAAAAACCTTGCTGATGCGTACTCACGATTTTTCAAGAAACAAAATGATGCACCACGCTTTAAGTCTAAAAAGAATAAGGTGCAATCCTACACAACAAAGCACACTAACGGCAATATTGCGATTGTAGGAAATAAAATCAAGTTACCTAAACTTGGATTAGTGAAGCTTGCTAAAAGTCGTGAGGTTGAAGGGCGTATTCTAAATGCTACTGTTAGACGTAATTCAAGCGGTAAATACTTTGTGTCTATTCTTACAGAAACAGAAGTGCAATCATTAGAAAAAACAGGTTCTTCAGTCGGTGTTGACGTTGGACTAAAGGATTTTGCTATCCTCTCCAATGGAGAAGTATTTGGAAATCCTAAATGGTTTCGTATATTGGAAAAGAAGTTGGCTGATGCACAGCGTGTTCTTTCTAGACGACAACAATTGTCTTTGAAGCGAAAATGCAAATTGGATGAAGCAAAGAATTATCAAAAACAAAAACGTAAAGTAGCACGCATTCATGAGAAAATACCTAATGCAAGAACAGACTATTTGCAGAAAATCTCAACTTACATCATCAAAAACCACGATGTTGTAGGAATTGAAGATTTGCAAGTGTCGAACATGCTAAAAAATCATAAGTTAGCCAAAGCGATTAGTGAAGTGTCTTGGTATCAATTCAGAACCATGCTTGAATACAAAGCAAAGTGGTATGGTAAACAAGTTGTTGTTGTATCTAAAAACTTTGCAAGTTCTCAGCTATGTTCGTGCTGTGGCTATAAAAATAAAGATGTTAAGAATCTGAACCTTCGTGAATGGGATTGCCCGTCTTGTGGCGCACATCACGACAGAGATATTAACGCAGGACAAAATCTTAAAAACGAAGCTGTAAGGCTTCTAACCGTAGGGACTACGGGGATAGCTTAGTAAATTAAGGTTCGTTAGAACCTTCTACCTAAGAATCCACTATGGCTTTAGCCTAGTGGTAGTTCAA
>JBHGUR010000028.1:0-24051 GCA_048976805.1 Ectobacillus sp.
CTACTGGAGTCGCCAAGGGCTGAGAAGTCTGTATCAAAGATATAACGAATTGCGTCATACTTAGTTGAACCGCCGTATACCGAACGGTACGTACGGTGGTGTGAGAGGTCGAGGGTTAGTCACCCTCTCCTACTCGATTCATTATGCAAGCATAGAAAGAATTGATTTTGCGCGGTTATCTACAACTTCGTAGTAAATTTCTAATCCTTTGCGTTTTCCAGAAATAATTTTAGCTGACTTTAGTTTTGCTAAATGCTGGCTAATTGTGCTTTGCGGCATTTCAAATTCTTCATACATAGCTGTGACGTTAACAGGTCCCTTTGCAATCATTGTTTCCACAAGCCCCAATCGGACGGGATGGGCCAACACTTTTAATACTTCTACGCTATCTTCATATTTTTCTACTTTTTCTACCATGTTTTCTCTCTCCTTTTGTTTCTCCTCGTTCAATATGTTTCATAATAAATATAAGTTGTTGTTTAGTTATAGTCGGTGTTTTTTATAGTGTACTGCCTGTCTATTATAATATTTCGTAAGAGCATTTTATTTTGTGTCCGTCATTCTAAAAAAATAGTAGAATTGTTGAATAGATACAAGCCGCTCTATATATTCAATTGTTATTTGGGTATAGATTTTACTGTAATAATTCGCGCATCTAAAAAAGAAGATGTAAGTCATGATTTCAATTTGTGCTTATATACAAGATATAGTAACTATATAAATACAAGTTAAAAAAGAACATAAAACCTTTCTTTTGAAAGGGGAGAGAGCATTCGGCTATGCATAGAAGCGCTCAAAACCTATTCCTGCCCCATACGACGGAAAACCAGAGAGAGGAAGCAAGTACAAGGTGTTATTTGTTCTACTTAGCCGCGATGTATATGTCCAAATCATAAATTGGATATATATAATTTGTAGCGTGAAAAATTTTATAAAAAAGTATTGCAAAGAAGCTTTGAAATATGTTAAATTACTTTCTGTCAGCAACGAGCAAGACTTCAATGAATAAGCTGCGAGTTGTTGGGGCAAGGACACATTGCTTCATTGAATTTGCTTCTGCTATTAAAGTGATTAATAGGAAGCGTATTTAGGTAATAACTATAATTATTCCGCAGTAGCTCAGTGGTAGAGCAATCGGCTGTTAACCGATCGGTCGTAGGTTCGAGTCCTACCTGCGGAGCCACGATGGAGAGCTGTCCGAGAGGCCGAAGGAGCACGATTGGAAATCGTGTGTACGTCACAAGCGTACCGAGGGTTCGAATCCCTCGCTCTCCGCCAGAAATGGCCCGTTGGTCAAGTGGTTAAGACACCGCCCTTTCACGGCGGTAACACGGGTTCGAATCCCGTACGGGTCACCAACTATAATGAGAGTTAGATGAATTGGCAATAGACACACATTGTATAATCTTTCAATATGCCGGCTTAGCTCAATTGGCAGAGCACGATCGAATTTGCTTCTTTGAGCAAGCAACAGCATACCAACCGAGCTGCTGCTTGAATAAGCTTTCTGAGGTTGGGATGACGTTCCAAAATAATATAGTCTGACAAAGGTTTTATAATCTTTCAATATGCCGGCTTAGCTCAATTGGCAGAGCAACTGACTTGTAATCAGTAGGTTGGGGGTTCAAGTCCTCTAGCCGGCACCATATAAGCGGAAGTAGTTCAGTGGTAGAATACAACCTTGCCAAGGTTGGGGTCGCGGGTTCGAATCCCGTCTTCCGCTCCACATGCCGGGGTGGCGGAACTGGCAGACGCACAGGACTTAAAATCCTGCGGTAGGTGACTACCGTACCGGTTCGATTCCGGTCCTCGGCATATGCGCCCGTAGCTCAATTGGATAGAGCGTTTGACTACGGATCAAAAGGTTAGGGGTTCGAGTCCTCTCGGGCGCGTTTATATTCACTTCTGATTTTGGGGCCTTAGCTCAGCTGGGAGAGCGCCTGCTTTGCACGCAGGAGGTCAGCGGTTCGATCCCGCTAGGCTCCACTTTATATGATGGCGGTGTAGCTCAGCTGGCTAGAGCGTACGGTTCATACCCGTGAGGTCGGGGGTTCGATTCCCTCCGCCGCTATTTTTTATATAGTTTCATTTTGGTTTTATTATATCAAGGGCCTATAGCTCAGCTGGTTAGAGCGCACGCCTGATAAGCGTGAGGTCGATGGTTCAAGTCCATTTAGGCCCATATTAAAAAGGGGTGGTATTTTTATACTGCACCTTTTTGTTGTTTTGAACTACACATCACTTAGGATAACGCCTGTTGGCATTCATCTCCCACTTACTCATTTGGCTACACTTTTCTCATTCCTTGAAGTGGGAGTCTTCTGTCGGAAAATGATAAATTTATAGCAATGAGGAATAGGAGCTTGTTTTTCCTGCTCAATTTATTTCGATTGCGGAAAAGACGGGCTTATGATGGAAGCGTAGGAGCTCGTAATGCGAAAAATATGTCAAGGCGGCGATAAGCCGCCTTTTTTATTTGTAAAAAAAGCTGTGGTACAATATGAATCATGACCGATAGGGCGTTTAATCTAAATGTATATAGCTGATAGAGGAGGAAACAAAGTGATTCACGAAGCGTTAGTATCTTTTTTTAAAGAGGACCCAAAGCAAGATGCGAGAAATTATTCCAGGTATATTTTAGTAGAGGAAGAAGGGGAATATTTCGTATGCGCATCGGCGTGCGACTTAGAAGACCCGGGAAAAAGCTCAATTTCCATTAGTTATAATGAAGATAATGAAATGCGGCTTGTATGGCATAAAGATCATCAGCCTGTTGTGACGGTACAATCGATTGGCATTAGCAAGGTTGTTGCCGTAAAGGAAGGGGAGGAAGAAAGTCTGCAGTTTGTGCTTGAACGTATGCCGAGCCGAATGATCAAAGTCCAATTGAAGCCGTTTTTTGCCATTGATATGAGCATGTATTGGGAAGTGTGTGAAGAATGCGATTAAAAAAGCATCCATTACGGATGCTTTCGTTTTAAAGCAATGAGCGGAAGGAATACAATGCTGACCCAACCAATGAGTGGATAAAGTACGTGAAGTAAATCTCCGTAGCCTACGTAACTGATGCAATATGCAATAAGCAGGATGCCGTAAATAAAGGCATTGTTCTTTATGCCTGTCATGGATTGCAGCTGTTTGTTCATGCCATATAGGTTTCCGATTAGTGTTGTAAACACTTCCCCGAAAATAATAAGTACGAAGAAAAAATGAAACGTAGCATTATACCGTCTCACAACCTCTGCCATTGGAATATTGAATTGTTGGAATTGATCTACTGTTAAAATGGCAAGCTGGCTGCACAATAAAATTACAAATAATCCGGCTCCTCCTAAAATACCTCCCCATTTGATTACCTTTTCATCCTTTACTTCATGTGCGAGCGGAACAAGTACGCTTTGGGCCAGCGCAAGGTTCATAGCCACATATGTAATCGGGCTCGAGATCCATTTCCAATCCCAGCTTTGGGAAGGAATTGAACTTAAAATGGTCGGCCACGTTTTAAATAAAGTTGTACTGTACAATGCAACGATAAAGACCATCATGATTGGAACAACGAGGGAATTGACTTCAAACACACCTTGCAAACCGCGCGTTAAAATGAGGATACAAGCAAAGATAGTTAATAAAATTCCAAATTGCCTTGGCAAGCGCAGTTGCTCTTCAAATACCGCCCCTGCTCCTGAGAGCATAACGCTCGTAACTCCAAGCAACACAAGAAGCAGTATTATATTTACAACATTTCCGAAAATATCGCCGAACAAATACGTATTAAACTCTTGTGCCGAATATGCTTTAATGCGTGCGGCAAGCAGCATCATTTTCGTGCCAATCCAAATAAACAATATGCCGCTTGCGATGATGCCAATTGTTCCATATGTTCCATTAATCGTAAAAAACTCGACAATTTCCCGCCCTGTTGCGAACCCCGCACCAACGACTGTTCCGATATAAGTAGCGGCCACTTTTTTTGCAATTTTCCACTGCTGTTCGTTCATTGTATCCCCCTTTCATTGCGGGCTTGTTATATACATATGAACAAGCATAAACAAATAGACATAAGGAAAAGCGGGGACATTATGAAAAGGTTTGAACAAATATTGAACGATTTTGGGTGTTATTGAATATTTTTGATTGATTTTGATTGAAAAATGAAAGGGTTTTCGGTATGATAAATACAAAGAGGAGGTGGCGAATTGTTAACACCTGAACGACATCGCATTATATTGGATTTGGTGAAGGAAAAGGGCGTAGTGAAGCTGCAGGAGCTTGTTGATGCAACAGGAACCTCCGAGTCGACTATTAGAAGGGATTTAGTACAATTAGAGGAACAAAATCGTATTAAGCGTGTTCACGGGGGAGCCTCTTCATTGCAAGCAAGGGGAAGAGAATTGACTATGAATGAAAAATCATCCAAAAACATTCATGAAAAAAAGCTCATTGCCCAATATGCCTCTTCTCTTGCGGAAGAAGGAAACTGTATTTATTTGGATGCAGGGAGTACTACGTATGAAATGATTCCGTACTTACAAGGCAAGAATGTTACGGTTGTAACCAACGGGCTCATGCATATTGAAGCATTATTTCAGGCCGATATTCGAGCTTACTTGCTTGGCGGCATGATGAAAAATAGTACAAAAGCATTAATTGGAAGCGCTGCCTTAGAGGGATTGCTCCATTATCGTTTTGATCTTTGTTTTCTTGGTATAAATGGTATACATCTTGTACATGGCTATACAACACCTGATCCCGAGGAAGCGCTTTTAAAGAAAACAGCAATGAATTTAGCAAATAAAAGTTACGTACTTGCTGATAGCAGCAAATTTGCAGAAGTATCGTTCGCAAAGGTCGAAAGTCTGGAGGCGGCAACTATCATTACAACGAACTTAAAGGAGCAGGAAAGCGCCCCTTATAAGCAAAAAACAACAGTAAAGGTCGTGACAGCATGATATATACCGTAACATTGAATCCTTCCATCGATTATATCGTACAAGTAAATGATTTTAAGCTTGGCGTGTTAAATCGCATTGAGAAAGAAGCGAAGTTTCCGGGCGGAAAAGGCATTAATGTATCGCGCATTTTGCAGCGCATCGGGACAGAAACGAGAGCGCTTGGATTTATTGGGGGATTTACAGGTGAATTTATTAAAAATGCACTAGAAAACGAAAACATACAGACGGATTTTATTCAAGTAAATAGTGATTCCCGGATTAATATTAAGCTGAAAACGAAGGAAGAGACAGAAATTAACGGGCAGGGCCCAGTTATTTCACAAGAGCAGCTAGATCAGTTGATTGAAAAGGTGCGCTCTATCCCAACGGGCAGTGTGCTCGTTTTAGCAGGAAGTATTCCGGCTTCTTTGCCATCTTCACTTTATGAACAATTGACAAAAGAGTGTGGTGAACGCGGCGTGAAGGTTGCTGTAGATGCAAGTGGAAATGCGCTGCTTCATGTGACTCGTTATCGCCCGTTTTTTATTAAACCAAATCATCATGAATTGGGAGAACTGTTTGATACAACTATTGATAGCGTGCAGGATGCAGCTTTGTATGGAAGAAAGCTAGCTGACATGGGGGCTGAAAATGTCGTTGTTTCTATGGCAGGGGATGGAGCATTGTTAATTACAAAAGAAAAAGTATATTTTGCAAATGTGCCAAAAGGAAAAGTTATTAATTCTGTTGGGGCGGGTGATTCGCTTGTTGCTGGATTTGTTGGAATGTACACGAAAACGGCCGATCTTCTTGAGGCATTCCGCTTTGCGGTAGCAACTGGAAGTGCAACAGCATTTTCTGCAGATTTAGCAACAAAAGAAAAGATAGAAGAACTATTGCCGCAAGTGGAAGTTAAGTCTCTGTAGGAAAGAGGGATAGAAGATGAGAATAACAGAACTACTTAAGAAAGACACCATCATTATCGATTTACAAGCAGCATCCAAGCAAGCGGTTATTGATGAATTAGTGGGAAAATTAGCTGAAGCTGGACGTTTAAATAACAAAGAGCAGTTTAAGGAAGCAATTTTAATGCGCGAGTCGCAAAGTACAACTGGGATTGGAGAAGGGATTGCGATTCCGCATGCGAAAACGGCAGCTGTAAAAATACCGGCCATTTGTTTCGGAAGGTCAACAGACGGAGTTGATTATGAATCGTTGGACGGACAACCTTCCCATCTGTTTTTCATGATTGCAGCAAGTGAAGGAGCTAACAATGCCCATCTTGAAACGTTGTCGCGCTTATCCACCTTGTTAATGGACAGCACATTCCGTTCTAAGTTGATGAAAGTGCAGTCAGCAGATGAAGTGTTGCAATTGATTGATGAGAAAGAAAGAGAAGCAGCGCAAGAAGAAACAGAAGCGCCGCAAGCTGCGGGAAAACGCGGGAAAATATTGGCGGTAACCGCTTGCCCGACAGGAATTGCCCATACGTACATGGCGGCTGACGCTTTAAAAGCAAAAGCGAAGGAAATGGGCGTTGATATTAAGGTTGAAACGAATGGATCAACCGGTGTGAAAAATGAATTAACTGAAGAAGAAATTCGTGAAGCGACCGCAATTATTGTAGCTGCGGACAAGCAAGTGGAAATGAACCGTTTTAAAGGTAAGCACGTGATTCAAGTTCCGGTGGCAGCAGGTATCCGCAAATCGGAAGAACTGATTAACCGTGCATTAAAGCAAGATGCGCCTGTTTTCCAAGGAACGGGTGAAGCGGCAAAAGGAGAAACGAAAGAAAAACGTACCGGTTTTTATAAGCATCTTATGAACGGTGTATCTAACATGCTCCCATTCGTCGTAGGCGGCGGTATTTTAATCGCATTAGCTTTTGCATTTGGCGGTATTGAAGCAAAGGGGCCAATTGCTTCTGTTCTTATGAAGATTGGCGGCGGTGAAGGGGCGTTCTTCTTTATCGTACCGGTATTAGCTGGATTTATCGCAAGCAGTATTGCAGACCGTCCTGGTTTCGCACCAGGTATGGTTGGCGGTTATCTAGCAGCGCAGGCTGGTGCTGGCTTCTTAGGCGGTTTAATTGCTGGTTTCTTGGCCGGTTATGTTGTTGTAGGGTTGAAAAAAGCATTTTCCCGTCTTCCTGAACAATTGGAAGGAATTAAACCGGTTTTATTATATCCGCTATTCGGTATTTTGTTAACCGGATTGATCATGATTTTAGTTATTAACGATCCTGTAGTAGCTATTAATAAAGCGTTAACAGGCTGGCTAAATGGATTGAGTGGCGCAAATGCGGTTTTGCTTGGAATTATTCTTGGCGGCATGATGGCAGTTGATATGGGCGGACCGATTAACAAGGCAGCCTTCACATTCGGTCTTGCGGCAATTGAAGCGCAAAACTTCGGCCCGCATGCAGCGGTTATGGCCGGCGGCATGGTGCCTCCGCTTGGACTTGCGCTAGCGACAACGTTCTTTAAGTCAAAATTTACAGATGCGGAACGAAAATCCGGAATTACAAACTATGTTATGGGAATGTCCTTTATCACGGAAGGAGCAATTCCGTTTGCAGCTGCAGATCCGCTTCGCGTAATTGTAAGCTGTGTGCTAGGCTCAGCGGTGGCCGGAGCCTTAACAATGTCATTTGGTATTACCCTTCCTGCACCGCATGGAGGAGTGTTCGTAATTCCTCTAGTTAATAAACCGATTCTATATATTAGTGCAATCTTAATCGGCTCTATTATTACAGCAATAGTCATAGGGCTTTGGAAAAAGCCTGTAAATGAGCAGTAAATGTAAGGGGCGGCTAAATATTTGGCCGTCCCTTGCATTTTTTCATAACTATAAGGAGAATATTAAGATTGTTAAAATATGGTTACAACAAATAGGGAACGCTTGTGTTTTTTAAGTATAGTGTTATAATATAATTATAATAATTAATTAATAATTATTATAAATTAAGGAAGGTGTAGATGACATGGATAACACAGTAAATAACAATGTAATCAATGCTTTAAACAAACAAGTGGCGAATTGGAACGTATTATACGTCAAGCTTCATAACTACCACTGGAATGTAAAAGGCCCCCAGTTTTTTACGCTACATACAAAATTTGAAGAATTTTACACAGAAGCAGCTGCTTATATTGATGAATTGGCTGAACGTATTCTTGCGTTAAAAGGAACTCCAATCGCATCCATGAAGGAATATTTGGATGTTTCAACGATAAAGGAAAGTACGAATGATGAAACAGCAGAAGAAATGGTGCGCACTTTAATCAATGATTATTCCGCGATAATTTCTGAGTTGAAAGAGGGAATGTCAATCGCTGACGAGGCGAGAGATGAAACAACAGCCGACATGTTCCTCGCTATTCATACGGCGCTTGAAAAACATGTTTGGATGCTGAATGCGTTCTCGAAATAAATAAAAAGGAGCTGACCAAAAGTCTGCTAAAAGCGGACTTTTGGTCAGCTCTCTTTTCGATATTACATATTATGTAATATCGAGGTTGTAGGGAGCCCTCATGTCCTCCCTTCCTCACGCCACGGTGGACCTTTACCAGTCCTTCGCAGCTTTTTTCAGGAGATTGTAGGCAACACAAATAAGCCCCCACTCGAAGGGGATTTTTGGGATGTCTCGCAGTACGAAGCGGCGAAATCCGCGATTCTGTTTGATTTGCCCAAACACACTTTTAATATCAATTTTGCGTTGCCGGTACAGGGCCTGTCCTCTTTCGCTTTCCAGACGTTCCCGTATTTTCTTCTTTTGCTCGTCATACACCGGACTCCATTGTGTTGTGCGGCCATACCGGGAAGTCGTGCAGTCACAGCGGAACCGGTTGATGGAGCGGAAGGTGCACTTTTAGTTGGCGGGCAATCTCCCAGCCATGGTGCATTTTCTGGGTATAGGCGCAGAGGATGATTTTTGTCATCATTTTTGGGTGGTGCGAAGACGTGCCACCGCCTTTGTAGTACTTCAAGAAGGTTTCCATCGGGATGCGCTCCACCATTTCATGGACCACGTGAGCCATGTTTTCTGGGGGGATGAGGTCTGCCAAGTTGGCTGGCAGAGAGGTTGTCCACGGTATACTCTTTAAAGGAAACATGTTGTTTGATTTTTTGGAATTGATTGTCATTTTGTGATATAATGAAATCAAAGGGGGCGGGGGAAATGTTTCATTTTTTTAAGGAACGCAAGGAGGAAAGGGAAATTACGAAGGATGAGCTTGAGTTGGCTGTTGCGAAGTATTTAGAGGATCATAAAAACGTGACGTATACAATTCTTATTAACGATGACTATACGGTGAATTATAAAATGCTAAATCCCTATTTGCCTGCGGTACCGACAAATACATTTTTAATGACAAGAGAAACTCTTGAAATATTTGAAGATACAGAAGAAAACCGTAAGCTTATTCGTGAAATTGATGCTGTGCAGCGTGCGATTGACCAGTATGTAATGGATAAAGAAACATTCCCGATTATAGATGGAGACGAAAACCGGAAAATTTGTGCGATGAAGCTGCTCCCGTATTTGAAGAAACAACTTGAATACGACTTGTATGTATCAGAAAAGAATTATTTAGTCTCCAGCGTGCCTGATCGAAAAAATAAAAGAGTGATATAAAAAAGAGGCTGTTCATAAGCCGGTCCTGGTTTATGAACAGCCTCTTTCTATGTTGGCAAATTATGATTGCACAAATTAAGGCAACCTTTTATGATAAATAGGACTTCAATTAGAGAAATTGCAGGAGAGGAAAAACATGAAGTGGAGTGAATGGGATAGGAATTTAAAAATTCGCTTAATTGGGGAGTGGTTGTTCGGATTATTTTTTTGGATGTTTTTCCCGTTTATGGCGATTTATTTTTCAGAAACGTTAGGGAAGGGCAGCGCAGGATTGCTGCTTGTTTTGTCGCAGCTGTTATCGGTTGCGGCCAATCTCGTTGGCGGCTATTTAGCAGATACATTCGGAAGAAAACGCATGATGGTGATTGCTGCATTTGTGCAGAGTGCTTCATTTGTTATATTTGCGATTGCAAATTCACCGTGGATAGAATCGCCGGTGCTGACGTTTATAGCCTTTTCAGTTATCGGAATTATGGGTTCGCTTTATTATCCAGCGAGTGCGGCTATGGTTGCGGATTTGGTAGAAGAAGAAAAGCAAAATAGTGTATTTGCAGTTTTCTATACAGCAGTGAATATTAATGTTGTACTCGGCCCGATCCTTGGAGCCTATTTTTTCTTTACGCACCGATTTGAATTGTTGCTGGCAAGTGTCATAATTAACTCTGCAGTAACTTGGTTTTTTATGAAAAGTCTACAAGAAACATTGCCGCCTAGAACGAAGGAAGCGGACAGTAAAAAAGAGGCATGGACTTCATTCCTTGTACAACAAGTGAAAAATTATGGCGTTATCTTTCAAGATCGCGTATTTTTCTTATTTATTTTATCGGGTATTGTTGTTGCACAAACATTTACACAAATGGATTTACTGCTGGCGGTGTATATAAAAGAATCTGTGCCCACACAAACGTTATTGAACGTAACAATTAATGGGGAAAAGTTGTTTAGCTGGGTTATTGCTGAAAATGGCTTTCTTGTTGCGTTGTTTACTGTATGGATTACTAAAATGACAGATCGCTTTAATGAAAAATTTGTATTTGTATTGTCTTCTACTATTTACGGGATCTCTATGCTCCTGTTCGGCAATACTGTTTCAGTTTTGGGAATGATTATTGCGATGGCACTATTTACACTCGCTGAAATTATGGTTGTCGGCATTCAAAACAGTTTTATTTCCAAGGTTGCCCCAGAGTATATGCGCGGCCAATATTTTGCAGCTGCTTCGCTGCGTTGGTCTGTCGGGCGAACGCTTGCACCAATCGCTATCCCAATGACAGGTTGGATTGGTTATCAAGCTACCTTTGCGGTTATTGCTGCATTGGCGTTTGTAAGCGCGTTTTTATACTGGTGTATGTTTTATTTGCTAGAGAAAAAGGAACATGACACTTATACAAATGCTATGAATGAGTGAACGAGACAAACTGCAGCTTGTCTCGTTCACTATATAAATACAAGTTAAAAAAAGAACATAAAAGCTTTCTTTTGAAAGGGGAGAGAGCATCGGTCTATGCATAGAAGCGGTCAAAACCTATTCCTGCCCTATGCGACGGAAAATCAAAGAGAGGAAGCAAGTACAAGGTGCTGTTTGTTCTACTTAGCCGCGATATATATGTCCAAATCATAAATTGGATATATATAGTATTTGCCATATATAAAAACTTATCTTATCAGTGACAACAAGTTCTTTGAAAGTTTACAATAGATTTGTGAATTGTAATTTTCTAATAGAGGTGTCAGCATGAACGTACAGTATATGAACGCGCTATACCGCGCGGCAGAGGAAATTTTTCAAAACTATTTTGCGACTGGCGTAACGATTCAAGAAACATATCAGGGCACATTTCAAGTGCAGTCGAATTATATATCTGTAATATTAGGAATTCACGGTGAAATGAAAGGGCAAGTTATCTGCTCATTCAATCATAGTACCGCAAAAAAAATAATTCAGATGATGATGGGTGGTATGGAAGTTAGGGAGATTGATGAATTGGGCTGGAGTGCGATACAGGAATTCGGGAACTGGATCGCCGGAACATATGCTACAGAGATGGCAAAGGAAAGTATTTTTATCGATGTAACGCCGCCTGTTATTAATGAGGGAACGTCTCTATTTAGATCCCATAATATTTTTACGTCAGTTCCAATTGAAAGCGCGTTGGGAGCAGTCGATATTCATATATCATTAAAGACAGAATAAAATAAAAAGGATAATTGATCGCTTCAATTATCCTTTTTATGTCGGTGAAATAGTTGTAGATTAGTGATGAATGCCCCGTTCAAAGTAGTTCATTTCCACAAGGTCCAAGATATATTGATAGTTATCGATTGACATTTGAATCGTTTCGCGTTCTTTATCCGTTAAAGCAGTATTCTTTAGCTTTGTCAGTAAATCTTGCTTTTGACCTTCTAATTTTTCTTTAATTTCATGGTAATTATAAGTATGTTGCATGTTACACAACTCCTTTTTAGGTTTGTATGAACTATCTGTATTTTTATTATAGCGGAAGCAATTTGTAGTTGCTTACGTGCTTTGTGAATGAATTATGAAAATTCTAATTTTTTCTAAATGCACTGTTCATACGTTTGTAACGGACTCTTTGTATGTTTTCTTGTATGATAAAAAGGAGCAGAAAAAGGAGGGTATTTCTATGCAAGAAGCAGTTAGTATTATTCATAAAGGACAAGTGCTGCGCGGTATGCAGCATATTCCTGAAGGCTTGGAAAAAGTGCCGGCTGTTATCTTATTTCACGGATTTACAGGAACAAAGCTTGAGCCGCATCGAATGTTTTTAAAAATTTCTCGAGCGTTGGAATTAAAAAGAATTGCGAGTTTTCGTTTTGACTTTCTTGGAAGCGGGGAAAGTGACGGCAATTTCCAAGAGATGACTGTATTAGGGGAACTGGAAGAGGCAAAGACAATGTTGCAATATGTTCGTTCTCATCCTGCTGTTGATGAAAACCGAATTATTATACTTGGGTTTAGTATGGGAGGATTAGTGGCAAGTTTATTAGCTGGCGATATGCCGGAGCAAATTGCAAAACTCATTTTAATTGCGCCGGCAGGCATGATGGCAAAAAAGGCGGTATTCATTGCGAATGAAAGATTATATATTCCTGAGCATGACACTTATGATTGTGATGGAAACTTGGTAGGAAGAGCGTTTATAGAGGAGTTGGAAACAATTTCTGTATGGGAGCGCGCCAAAGCTTACCAAAAAGATGTGTTGCTCATTCACGGAACAAATGATAAATCTGTTCCCTACGAGGTGTCAACTTTATACATAAAGCATTGCTACCGGGAGAAAGCTACGCTTCATCCGATTGAAGGAGCCGATCATACGTTTAATAAGTATGAATGGGAACAAGATTTAATTGAAGCCGTTTGTGAATTCATGTAAACAGCCTGATATCAGGCTGTTTTTAGTAGGGAGACAAAGATATTACGATGATTTCTTTCGAACAATTCGCATTATAATCCATCTAATTAGCAGTCCCGCCAATAAACCGGGAAGTACCATCAACATTGGAAACCAAACCGGCCCCATAGTGCGGCCTATAGCTGTTCCCTTTTCTGCATACATAAGGCCGGTCGTAACCGAATATGCACAGCAAACAAACGGCAAAAATGAATAAGACGGCGGAGTGCCTGCTTGCTTAAAACAATCCCACATCGCAAAAAAGTACAAACAAGGATAAAACATAAGCCATTGATAATTAGTAACCTGAACAGCTTTTTCTATTTCACCGAGAAAACTGAAACGAATAGAATCGTTAAAGTGACTTTGGGAGTTGATTAAAAATTCCAAAAAAATAAATAAGGCGCCCTTTAGAAATTGGTGATTCAACAATTGTCCAAATCCCGGTAAAGCAACGCTCCATAAAATAGCTTCCCATTGACGCTCTGTCATCAACAGCATAAAGAACGATAATCAGCAGGCTGATTATCGTGTGGTGAAGCAGCAGGCTGTTTTGACCGTTTATTTTGAAGGGGAGTAGGGGCATTGTTTGTACCGGACTGGAAGAGCTTAACTAATAAGGGCGTATAGTTTGCGGTCAACCTATTATGGCGGAATCTTTCGAATGCATGCGTTTTTATCCTAGCGGGCGTTAGCTGAATTAGCAGGTAGTTGAAAAGCGGAGCGATAACACTTTTTGTAATTTGTTTGTTAAAATATGTAAAATTTATTGGAGCAAGAGAAACAAAATAATCGTTCATAAGAGATATCCTCCCATAAAATAAGCTGTTCATATTATTCGAGAGGTCGGTAATTTTATACGAGTATTATAACATTTGTATATCAAGTTAATTTGATTTTCGGTATAAATAATTATGAATCCGCATCGTGGGATAAACAGCCTTTTTCTATAAAGCTGAGTGTATTAGGGAAGGGCGGAATGGGAGAAGAGAAGGATAAAACAATCAGTGGAGCGCTCTTTTTATCTCCACTGATCGAAGTGCCATTTTACTGCTTTGAATCCTGTATACCCTGCTTTTCTTTTTTTGTCATCGGTGACGGTGTATCAATCGGAGCGTGATTTGTTGCTTGGCGATTGGCTTTTTTCTTTTTTCCTTTTGCCATAAAGGTTCCTCCTTTATTTTAGATAGGCTTAATGTAACCAAGTGTGCAACATTTATCCGGGATTATATCGTAATTGCTTCGATTTGCAAAAGGATTTATTTAGATTAGCTATTGTATAAGAGAGCTGGAAGAGGGTCGGTAAATGTACCCCAGTTTTCATTCATTTCGTCATCTGTCAGCAAACAAGTGTCTAATGATTGCTCGATTATAGCTTGCTGCATATCAATGCCAATAAATACAAGTTCTGTCATGCGATCTCCGTATACAGCATCCCAACGTTTTAAAAGGTCAGGGTCTTCTGCGATAATTTGTTTTTGTTCTTCCTGTGAATATGTCGCTACCCATTCGCCTGCTCCTTGAATCGTAATCGAAGTACCTGCTTGTGATAGAAGGATTGTCATATCATTCCGAGATGCGACCCACAAAAATCCTTTGGCGCGCACTACATCAATGGGCCAATTTTCCAGCCAATGCATGAGACGGGCCGGGTGGAATGGACGTTTTCTTCGGTACACAAAAGAAGAAATTCCGTATTCCTCTGTTTCAGGGGTGTGCTCCTCGTTCAATTCCTTAATCCAACCGGCTGCTTGGCTCGCTTTATCAAAGTCAAATAAATGTGTATTTAAAATTTCTTTTAAATCAACTTGGGAGAAAATAGTTGTAATGACTTTTGCTTCAGGGTTTAGTTTATGGAGCAAGCTTTTTAATTCAAGCACATCTTCTTCATCGAGCAAATCGGCTTTGTTCAGTAAAATAACGTTTGCAAATTCGATTTGGTCAATTAGCAGGTCGATTACCTCGCGCGTATCATTTTCATTTGCTCCTTGCTGGCGGTTCAGCAAGCTTTCGCCGGATGCATAATCATCCCAAAAGCGATTGGCATCAACAACTGTTACCATTGTATCTAACCGGCATTTTTTCGTTAAATCAATGCCGACTTCTTCATCGATATATGTAAAAGTTTGGGCAACCGGAATTGGCTCGCTTATGCCGGATGATTCAATTACAATATAATCAATATTTCCCTCGTCAACAAGGCGCTCTACTTCAATCATTAAATCTTCGCGCAGTGTACAGCAAATACAGCCGTTTTGCATTTCCACCAGCTTTTCTTCCGTACGGGAAAAGCCGCCCTGTTTTACTAAGGCCGCATCGACATTGACTTCACTCATATCGTTTACAATAACAGCGACCTTCAATCCTTCGCGATTAGCGAGAATATGGTTTAATAACGTTGTTTTTCCAGAACCTAGGTAGCCGCTAAGTACAGTTACAGGTATTTTCATGCATCACATCTCCTCATCTTTAAACGTAATTGTTGTAATGTTTATTTTTTTAACTTCAAGGCTCTGTTAAAGGCTAATGGTGATTTGGCTTTATTTGTTGATTTGGAACGAAAAGCGGCTCGGCCTCGCCCGCGGAAAGCGGCCGCCTGTAGGGGGAAATCAACAATCGAGTTTAACAGAGCCAACTTCAAAAATAGCAAGGATGAATACCGGCCGGAATCATCACCCCCTTTTTTCAAATCGTAAATGTTACGATTTAAAATTTAATATAAATTCCAAAAAGATGCAAGAGAAAAAGGAATAGAAAAATAGGACAAGCATATATTTCTACTATTCTGGCAGTTGTAAGGGGGATGAAAATGGTTGTATCTCGTTTTTCGCGGGATTTAATAGGGTGGCTGCTATTAGCGCTGTTTTTATTTTTATTTTTCTTTATAGACTTCACTAATATATCAAATTTAAAAAAGGAGGTTCCAAGCGATTGGCTAAATGTAAATGCCATCTTCTTAAGCATTTTTCTTGAAGCAATTCCATTTGTACTTCTTGGCGTATTTGTATCAGCTATTATTCAAACATTTGTTTCAGAGGATACGGTAAAAAGAATATTGCCCAAATCAGCATTATTCGCTGTTTTTCCGGCAGCACTTGCAGGCATATTTGTTCCGATGTGCGAATGTGCCATCGTTCCGATTGTGCGGCGGCTCATTCAAAAAGGGATGCCGACACATATCGGAATGGTTATTCTAGTAAGCACGCCTATTTTGAATCCGGTTGTGTTTGCTTCTACATATTATGCATTCCGGGGAGCGCCCCATATCGCGTACTACCGCATGGGACTCGCTTTTTTAGCGGCTGTTGCAATCGGTTTTGTTATATATGCTCTGTTTCGAAAGCAGCAGGTAATCCGGAATATAACGGATGTACAAAACGGCCATATCGGCGAAAACCGCTTGAAAGAAACGCTGTATCATGCAGCTGATGAGTTTTTTGATACAGGAAAATATTTGCTAATCGGAGCTTTTTTAGCGAGCTTGTTTCAAACATTTTTAGATCGTGAAATGCTTACGCAAATTGGATCTAGCCAAGTTTTTGCTCCGGTTGTCATGATGGGGTTTGGGTATGTATTGTCGCTTTGCTCAGAAGCGGACGCTTTTATTGCCGCCTCGTTACAGCACGCTTTTACAGATAAATCATTGCTGGCGTTCCTTATATTTGGGCCGATGATTGACTTTAAAAATACATTGATGCTGCTCGCTTATTTTAAAAAGCGATTTGTGCTCGCGTTTATTTGGATCGTAACTGTAACTGTGTATACAATTGTGCAGCTTTTTGCTTTTTAAGGAGGGGAAAAATGAAGCAGCCGGAGAAGTTTCATATGTATATCCGGGGAATTATTTTGCTTGGTTTTGGCATGTTGTTATTTAAGTTGCTTGTCACAGGGAATATTGAAAACTTTATTGCGCCAAAAATGATGAAGTTTGTGTATTTTACGTTTTTTATTTCTGTATTGCTAGGAAGTGTACAAATTTGGCGCAGCGCGGAACAAACATCTTGCAGCTGTACATGCGCTTTGCATAATTATCCGAAAACAGCTGCGCGGTCGCTTGTGTATTACAGTTTATTTGTATTGCCGATTATAAGCGCTTTTTTATTTTCGGATATAACAATTGATGGAAAGGTAGCGGCTAAAAGGGGGGTTACGCTTGCCGGGGAGCAGCAAGGCAAGATTGCCGATAACAGTTTGGAAAGCCTGCTATCTGATGAAGATGAAGCGCCTTCCCCGCAATTGCAGGAACCGCCTGAAGGATATTATGAAAAACTGGAGCGGCGATTGCAAAGCAGCGACAAAATAAATGTGACCGAGGACGAATACATTTCGATTATGGAGGTAATCGGGCGGGATGTAGAAGGATTTAAGGGAAAACAAATTACCTTCACCGGTTTTGTCCATAGAGAAGAAGATTTAGGAAAGGAAAAAATAGTGCTTGCCCGTTACGGCATTACGTGTTGCGTGGCGGATGCTTCCGTACTGGGCATGCTGGCAACAGGGGCAGAGACAGCTTCTTTACAGGAAGGAGAGTGGGTAGAAGTAACCGGCACATTGGATAAAACGATTTATATTGATACGTTGCTTCCAATTGTACAGATTCAGAAGTTGAAAAAAGTAGAGGCGCCGAAAACACCGTATTTGTACCAAAAATTTTAAGAAACGCAGTGTCATATTGCAGTGTTTGTGCATATACCTTTTCTTTTCTCATATAGTGAAGCATAGGCATGAAAAGGGGGAAAGGGAATGGAGTATTTGTTCGAGGCTATAGCTATTTTGTTTGCGGTGCTGTTTCCATTAGGCTGCGTGGTTTGGTTTTTAAAAGAATTAATTAGCCACCTCGGGGATCCGAGTGTCATTACTCCTGTTCCTGAAGAAGAAATCTGAGCTCTTGCATGAAGCAAGGGCTTTTTGATTTTATGGAAAGGAGTTGTCTGCCCCCGTTTTCTTTCGGTATACTTGTGGGGAGAATGATTTACTAAAGAGGTATTGCTATGACAAAACGAACTGCGCTAGTATTAGGGGCAAGCGGACTGGTTGGACAAGAACTAGTAGAGCAGCTGCTTGATTGTGATCACTATGCCTCCGTCACGGTTCTTGTAAGAAGGCCGATCGAGCAGCGGCATGAAAAGCTTCAGCAAAAAATTGTGGATTTTAATATTTTAGAGCAATATGAAGCTTATTTTGCTGTGGATGATGTGTACAGCTGTCTAGGCACGACAATAAAAAAAGCAAAAACGAAAGAAAACTTCATGAAAGTCGATTATGGCTATACAATGCGCGCCGCCCGTATATGCGAGCGCAAAAACGTACATAATTTCCTTGTGATTTCCTCCATGGGGGCTAATCCAAAATCTATGTTCTTTTACTCACAGGTGAAAGGAAGGATAGAAGAGGAATTAAAGCAAGTATCTATTGAGGGAATTCATATTTTCCGGCCGTCGCTTCTGCTTGGTGAGCGCGAGGAGTTTCGTTTCGGAGAACAAATGGCTGAAAAAATTTCTGCAGTCCTTCCGTTTCTCTATAAAGGCCCGTTTGAAAAATATAAACCTATTTCTGCTTGGCAGGTTGCTAAAGGAATGTGTACGACGGCTTTAAGGAATAAAAAGGGAATACATATATATGAATCGAATGCGATTGCCGGCATGCACTAAAGCCAGAAACATTTCTTTGTTTGGTTTTGCAGGAAAATGATTCCTAAAGCAGCTATGTGTAACTGCATAAAAAAGCGGATCTTTTAGTAGACAACGGGCTGTACTCCAGAAAGAGGGGGATGAAGTGTTGGAGGGGAAAGAGTTAGATATATTGAACAAAGCTGTTGAAACAGCAGTTATTGCGCATGAATCACAAAAGCGCAAAGGCAGCAGCATTCCGTATATTGTTCATCCCGTTACAGTGGCCATGCTTTTAATGCAAGCAGATTGTTCCCGAGATATTGTTATAGCGGGGCTTTTGCATGACACAGTGGAGGATACTTCTATGTCATATGAAACCATTCAAAATCAGTTTGGGGCAAACGTGGCCCGTTTAGTACAAGAATGTTCGGAGCATGACAAAGCAAAGGAATGGGAAGAAAGAAAACAACATATGATTAATCAGATAGAACATATTTCGGAAGAAGCATGTATGATTATGTGTGCGGATAAGCTGCATAATATCTGCTCTGTTGCTACTAATCTGCAAACTAGCGGCGATATGGTTGGGAATCGCTTTAAGCGGGGCAAGGATAAACAGGAGTGGTATTATCGTTCGGTGGTAGAAGCGCTTGGCAAGCGGATTCCGGAATTCTCGTTATATGTACTGTTAAAACGAGAGGTAGAAGGTTTATTCGAGTGATAATATACTGCTATTAAGGGAAATGAGCCGGAATAAATTCCGGCTCATTTTTATTTTGCAGGCTTTGCATTCCTCCCTGGAGCCCGGCGATATTGTTTTGGTTCATCTAGTTCAAACCCAAGTTCATTAGCGGCAGTGCGTGGAAAGTATGGATTGCGCAGAAATTCGCGGCCAATAAAAATTAAATCAGCTTGGTGCTGCTGCAAAATCTCTTCTGCCTGCGGCCCGGTTGTAATCAGGCCGACTGCCGCTGTCGGGATGTGCACTTCATTTTTTATACGATTCGCATATTGTACTTGGTAACCCGGATATGTTTCAATGTGCGCCGGAACGACCGCTCCAGAGCTGCAGTCAATTAAATCGACACCTTGTTCTTTCATCCATTTTGCATATGTAATATAATCCTCGATTGTCAGGCCTTCTGGATGATAATCGTTTGCGGAAATACGAACGAATAATGGCCCATCCCATACTTCCTTCACCGCATTAATTACTTCACGCAGGAAGCGATAACGGTTTTCTGGCGAGCTCCCATATTCGTCTGTTCGCTTATTAGAAAGAGGAGATAAAAATTCATTAATGAGATAACCGTGTGCGCCGTGAATTTCGATGATGTCAATATTTGCTTCTTTTACACGCCGTGCCGCATCGCGAAAAGCACTGATAATATTTTGAATTTGTGTTTTGGTCAATTCGATTGGTGTTTTCAGGGAGCCGTCAAAAGCAAGCGGAGATGGCGCAACAGCCGGCGTGTCCAAAACAGCTTTTCGGCCGGCATGGGCAAGCTGAATGCCGATTTTAGATTCTTGCTCATGAACAAGGTCTGCCAATGCTTTCAATCCATGTACATGCTCATCATCCCAGATTCCTAAATCTTCGGGAGAAATGCGCCCTTCCGGCGTAACAGCGGTGGCCTCTAGAATGATAAGGCCAGCTTGCCCTATAGCGCGGGAAGCGTAATGAACAAGGTGGAAATTTGTTACTTTGCCGTCTTGTTTTTTGCAAGAATACATGCACATTGGCGACATAACAATCCGGTTTTTGAGCGTAATATCTTTAATGGTGTAAGGAGAAAAAAGAAGCGTTTGCATAACTATGTGCCTCCTAACTAAAATATAGATTATTTTACCATCTTACCGCGCTCTAACACCAATAAAACGATTTTTATTATATTACAATAAAAGAGGGGTACGCGATAAGGAAGATTAAAAAATGAGAGGAGAACGATGTGTTACCTCGAATTTTTTTAATAGAAGCAAAAGTTTCTGCGAGTTGCATGTTGCTCGTTTATTAGGAAATAAAATGAGACAGAAAAGAAGAGGGGATGATTCATATTAATCCTAAAAAGCCGTCCGGAGACAATATGTTCAATTACAGGGAATTATTAGAAGGGGGAAATGGGCAAGCAGGTAATGCCTTTTTTGTGATAGAAAGTGAGCTAGAGCTATTTGTTGGGAAAAACGACAGTTATTATAAAGAAAAGTGGGTAAAAAGCAGGCACTGTAAACCGGGGTGGAGCTGGAACAGTGGAGCTGCCATTTTCACAGCAATTTGGTGTGGATACCGTAAGCAGTATAAGCTTGCGCTACTATTTTTGTTGTTCGTGCTATTGTCTGCTGCTTTGGCGTACTATATGGGATGGAATTATACAATTCCTTTTATTAATGTTACGCCTATTATGTTAACAGCTATTGTATTGGGAATGATTTTTTTTGGGCTCTTTGCTAATCGATTGTATTACCGTTATGCTCTTCGCAAAATTCATCGCATAAAAACAAAGGGGGAGACAGATGAAAAGACGAAAGCTTTTTTCATTCAACGCAGCGGAGGAACAAGTTGTCTCGGTTTAATCGTGATGCTTGTGCTTAGTACAGGCATATTTTTTCTGAGCCATATGCTGTTTCCGACAAGTGCAGATATTATTCACAAAGTGCGGGATAGCTCGCTTTATAAATATCCTCTTTATACTATCGGAGAATCGTTTGATGAATACTTTCTGCACCCAAAGTGGCGTTACTATCGCGCGCCCGACGGTCTTGAACTTGTAGAGTTCCATGGTTATACACGGGAAGAAAAACAAGACAAAATTGTAATTCAATTTCTTGTAGATTACCATTTGAATGAAATTGAACCTTATACGATGGCTGTGAATGGACAATTGCAGGAAGAAGAACAATTTGATGCACTTATGGAAGAAATTTTTCAGGTGGAAAATCCGTTTGAACTCGATGATGAACTTGAGAAAGGCAATGAAAAAAACGCACTATAATATATAAGTTTTTTTGAATTTTGAACGAAATAGTATTTGAAATTATCGGAACATTATGTATAATACAAAACAAGTAGAAAATATTGATTGAATCTTTAGTTTTATTATTTTCTGATTATCAGAAAATTATTTCATTTCTATTGTTACAATCTAGCTGGAGGGGGCCACAGGACATGAAAAAGAAAGCGACAGTATTAACAGCGGCAGCAGTCTTATCAACAAGCATGTTTTTAGCAGCATGCGGCAACGGTGAGAAGGCATCAACTACAGAGAAAAATAAAGGAGACAAATCAGAAAGCGCGGCACTAGCTGATAAGCAGGTGTTAAATATTACGGAAACAGCTGAAATCCCTTCTATGGATACAGCAAAATCTACCGATAACGTATCCTTTAAAGTGTTTGTTAATGCATTAGAAGGATTGTATCGCTTGGATAAAGATAATAAACCGATTCCGGGTATGGCAAAAAGCGTCGATATTAGCTCTGACAAAAAAACGTATACATTCCATTTGCGCGATGCGAAATGGTCTAACGGCCAGCCCGTGAAAGCGCAGGATTTCGTATTCGCATGGCGCCGCGCTGTTGATCCGGCGACAGCGTCCGAATATGCATTCATTTTATTCGACGTAAAAAATGCGCAAAAAATTAACAAAAAAGAGCTTCCATTGGAGCAGCTTGGTGTAACGGCTAAAGATGACAAAACGTTGGTAGTAGAATTGGAGAATCCAGTTCCTTATTTCTTAGAGCTAACAACGTTCCCGACTTTCTTCCCGCAAAGTGAAGAATTTTATAAATCGCAAGGCGATAAGTATGCGCTAGAAGCGAATACAACTTTATACAATGGTCCGTTCGTTATGAGTGAATGGAAGCATGAACAAGGCTGGACATTGAAGAAAAATCCGAACTATTGGGACAAGGATACAGTAAAGCTAGAGGAAATCAATACAAGTGTGGTTAAGGACACATCTGCAGCTGTGAACCTATATGCAAGCGGCGAAATTGACCGCGTCTTTTTGAGTGCGGAGTTTGTAGATAAATACAGAAACAATGCGGATTATAAAACAAGATTAGATTCCCGCTTATATTTTATTCGCTTTAATCAAAAGGATCCGGTATTTGCGAATAAAAAAGTTCGCGAAGCAATCGACCTTGCATATGATAAAAAAGGAATTGCGAATGTTATTTTAAATAACGGGGCTATTCCAGGATATTTCTTAGTGCCTAAAAACTTTGTAAAAGGCCCGGACGGAAAAGATTTCCGCGATGGCAACGGCAACTTCCGTGATGGCAAAGATAACGCGAAAAAAGCGAAGCAGCTATGGGAAGAGGCGAAGAAAGAGCTTGGCCAGGATAAGATAACGGTGGAAATGCTTAATTATGATGATGATACAAATAAGAAAGTTGGCGAATTTATTAAAGCGGAGCTAGAAAAGAATCTGCCTGGCTTAACGGTTAATATTAAACAGCAGCCGTTTAAGCAAAAGCTCGATCTTGAGAAGAAGCAGGATTATCAATTCTCCTTCTCAGGCTGGGGCCCGGACTATCCAGATCCAATGACATTTATTGATATGTTTATTACAGAAAGTTCGTTTAACGAAATGTCTTATTCGAATAAGAAATATGACGAGCTTGTTGCAAAAGCAAAAGGCGAGTTGTTAACTGACGAGAAGGCACGTTGGAAGGCATTGCAGGAGGCCGAGAAAATTTTGTTTGAAGACGCGGCTATTTCCCCTATCTATCAACGAAGCTTTGCTTACCTGCAAAAACCATATGTAAAAAATGTATATGAGCACAACTTTGGCGGTGATTATAGCTATAAGTGGGCATATATTTCCGAAAAATAACAGAAAAGGAGCTGCCCGTAAGTTTGTTATCAAACTTATGGGACAGCTTTTTTTTCTTACATTCAGCATCCGATATGATATAGAGGCGAATGAAACATAAAGGCAACTTTTCTTTTGCTTATACAGATGACACAATTGGTCTTTACCAAGGAAATCTAAGTGAGCCAAAGGATCGCTCATGGTGCAGTGTATCGTTTAGTTTTTCTGCTTCATAATCAGCATCAGCCATGTTTTTGTCATGTGCCATGTCTTTTACTTTTTCAACTTTTTTATAGCAATGTTTTGTATGGTTTATATCTTTTGGAAAGATATTTATAAAACGAACGCGGGCTGGCTTTGAGTCGTAACAGGACTTCCTGCAAGTTCTTTTTGAATAGCGATTTTTGCCATAGGAGCTGAAGCGAGAGCGTTTGGAATTGCACGAGAATTTAGAAATATAAGAGCGTTTAGAGCAACGAGAACGCCCCGAATAACAGGAGCATTTGGATACATAGGAGCGCTTGGAGCGGCGGGAGTGCTTAGACCAGTAGGAACGTTTAGAGCGGCGGGAGTGCTTAGACCAGTAGGAACGTTTAGAGCGGCGGGAGTGCTTAGACCAGTAGGAACGTTTAGAGCGGCGGGAGTG
>JBHGUR010000029.1:0-32619 GCA_048976805.1 Ectobacillus sp.
CAACTTGTACTTGCTTTCTCTCTCTGGTTTTCCGTCGCATGGGGCAGGAATAGGTTTTGACCGCTTCTATGCATAGCCGGATGCTCTCTCCCCTTTCAAAAGAAAGGTTTTATGTTCTTTTTTTAATTTGTATTTATATAGCTCTGGGCGCCCCGCGCTTTTCTTAGCGTTTATAACAAAATTTCTACAAATCTTCTTATTTTTCCCCTATTTACACGTCTGACTTCTTTCCGCTTCTTGCAAATCCGTTGACAAGATTTTAAAAATAGACTTTATTGACTTCAGGTTTAGAATGGTGTTTGATATGTTTTGTACCCATTGCACGGGCTGAATTTTCCTTGTCGAAAAACAAAACCTTTTGCTAAAAACTATTTGTTGTATATATCTTGTGTGTTCTTTAAAAACATAATACAATATATAGGTAAATAAGGGTTATATACAAAAAATGGAAATCTTTTAAAAGCGGAGGGTACTGTATGCGAATTGTATATGATTCTATGACAGGAAACGTAAAACGCTTCATTCATAAACTTAATATGCCAGCTATGCAAATTCGCGAAGATTTAGTAATAGACGAGGATTTTGTTCTTGTAACCTATACGACGGGTTTTGGAAATGTACCGGAGCGTGTTTCAAAATTTCTTGAGCGCAATGCAGATTGTTTAAAAGGCGTGTCCGCAAGCGGCAACCGAAACTGGGGAGATATGTTCGGGGCGAGCGCGGATAAGATTGCTAATCAGTACAACGTCCCTGTTCTGTCTAAATTTGAGCTAGCTGGCACGGACAAGGATGTACAATTTTTTAAGGAGAGGGTGCGGGAGATTGCGACACATCGAGTTAAACAATGAAATTACAAAAATGACAGGCGGTTTCTATCAACTGGAGAAGGATAGAGAAGCACTGGAAGAGTTTTTGCGGGAAGCGCAAGAACAAACGCTTCATTTTCAAAGCGTTCGTGAACGGATTGCCTATATGATAGAGCATGATTACTATTATAATGTGCTTGCTGAATATTCAATAGAAGAAATTGAAGAAGTCTACGCTATTACATACGGTGCGGGCTTCCAATTCCAATCGTATATGGCGGCATCGAAGTTTTATAAAGATTATGCGTTAAAGACGGATGATCAAAAACAATACTTGGAAAGCTATCCCGACCGCGTGGCAATTGTGTCACTATATTTAGGGCGCGGCAATGCCGAACAAGCAAAGCAATTCGCCCGCATGATTATTAAGCAAAACTATCAGCCTGCGACACCAACCTTTTTAAATGCCGGACGAAGCAGAAGAGGGGAAATGGTTTCGTGTTTTTTATTGGAAATGGATGATAGCTTAAATTCGATTGGGTTTAATATTAATACTGCCATGCAGTTAAGCAAGATCGGCGGAGGCGTAGCTCTTAATCTTTCAAAGCTGCGCGCGCGGGGCGAGCAAATTAAAGGAATCGAAAATGCAGCAAGCGGTGTAATGCCGGTTATGAAGCTTTTGGAAGATTCCTTTTCTTATGCGAATCAGCTCGGCCAACGAAAAGGGGCCGGGGCTGTATATCTGAATATTTTCCATTGGGACATTATGGAGTTCATTGATTCAAAAAAAATCAATGCTGACGAGAAGACGCGCATTCAATCCTTGTCAATCGGCTTGATTGTGCCAAGCAAATTTTTCGAATTGGCAGAGAAAAATGAGCCGTTATACGTGTTTGCCCCGTATACAGTATTTAAGGAATACGGCGAGCATCTTGACGATATGGATTTAGATAAAATGTACGATGAGCTTGTGAACAATCCACGCGTGAAGAAGAAAAAGCTTGATTTAAGCGCCCGCGATATGCTTATCAAAATTGCGATGATTCAGCTTGAATCTGGTTATCCGTATTTAATGTTCAAGTCGAATGCAAACAAGCAGCATGCCTTAAAGGATATTGGCGCTGTGAAGATGTCGAATTTATGTACGGAAATTTTCCAGCTGCAAGAAACATCGGAAATTAACGATTACGGCAAGGAAGACATCATTCGCCGTGATATTAACTGCAATTTAGGCTCCTTAAACATTGTAAACGTGATGGATAACAAAGAAATTCGCGAGGCGGTCCATGCCGGCATGGAAGCATTGACAGCTGTTTCCGACATGACGGTCATCCCGAACGCTCCAACGGTAAAAAAAGCGAACGAGGAACTTCATTCTGTCGGGCTGGGCGCGATGAATTTGCACGGATATTTGGCGAAAAACAAAATCGCTTACGAAAGTGAAGAAGCGAAGGATTTTGCGAGAACGTTCTTTATGATGCTAAATTATTATTCAATTGAAAAAAGCATGATGATTGCGAAAGAGCGCGGCAAAACGTTTAAAGACTTTAAAAAGTCCGAGTACGCAAAAGGAACGTATTTTGCCAAGTACGAAACGGCGGATTTCAGCCCCCGTACAGAAAAAGTGCAGAAGCTATTTGAAGGCATATATATTCCAACAGAGGAAGATTGGAGCAAATTGAAGCAGCAGGTTCAAAAGTACGGCTTATACAATGCGTATCGCCTGGCAATTGCTCCGACGCAATCCATTAGCTACATTCAAAACGCGACGTCAAGCGTGATGCCAATTGTCAGCCAAATCGAGTCAAGAACGTATGCAAACGCAACGACATATTATCCGATGCCGTATTTATCAATGGAAACATTCTGGTACTATAAATCCGCATATGATATGAACCAATTTAAGCTGATTGACTTAATCGCGGAAATCCAGCAGCACATCGACCAAGGTATTAGCACAATTTTATATGTAAACAGCGATATTTCAACACGCGAATTGGCACGCTATTATATTTACGCCCACAAAAAAGGGTTAAAGAGTTTGTATTATACGAGAACGCGCAAGCTGTCGGTAGAAGAATGCGTAGCATGTACAGTATAAGGGGGTAGATTATATGCGTGCGGTAAACTGGAATAAAAAAGAAGATGAATATAGTTTAATGTTTTGGAAGCAAAATATCGCACAGTTTTGGACGGAAGACGAAATTTCGGTGTCTTCCGACAAAAATGTGTGGGTGCAGCTTTCTAAAGAAGAGCAAACGGCATACAAACGCGTGCTTGGCGGCTTGACGCTGCTTGACACGAAGCAGGGAGGAGAGGGGATGCCCCTCATTCTGCTTCACGTCGATAACCTGCAGGCAAAAAGTGTACTGGCCTTTATGGGAGCAATGGAGGAAGTGCACGCCAAGTCGTACAGCCACATTTTCACGACACTGGCAACAGAAGAAGAGATTGATGAAATTTTTAAATGGGTAGATGAGCATCCGCTGCTTGAGAAAAAAGCGAGCTTGATTACGAACTATTATCGCCGCCTCTTCAAGCCGGTGGTAACAACAAAAGAATTGTACATGGCAATGACAGCAAGCGTGTTTTTGGAAAGCTATTTATTTTACAGCGGTTTCTTCTATCCGCTCTATTTGGCGGGACAAGGCAAAATGACGGCAAGCGGCGAGATTATCAATCTGATTATCCGTGATGAAAGCATTCACGGCGTATTTGTCGGCATGCTAGCGCAGGAGCTTTTCGCCAAAATGTCCGAGCAAGAGCAGCAGGAAGCGAAAGCGGAGACGCTTGAGCTGCTTCTTGATTTATATGAAAACGAAAAAGCGTACACAGAGGAAATTTATGCTGAAATCGGCCTTGTCGATGAAGTAAACCGGTTCGTCCGTTACAATGCGAATAAAGCGTTAATGAACCTTGGGTTAGATCCGTATTTTGAGGATGAGGAAATCAACCCGATCGTCTTAAACGGCTTGCGTACGGATACGAAGAACCATGACTTTTTCTCTGTCAAAGGAAATGGCTACGTGAAAGCAACGAATGTGGAAAAGTTGACAGATGAAGATTTCTTGTTTGATTTTGAATAAAGCTAAGACATAAGAGGAGCCCTGTCATATAGATGACGGGGCATCTTTGCTTTGGATGAAAATGCTAAAAATTTATATGACTAGACATGGACAAACAGAGTGGAATGTGCAAGGGGGAATACAGGGATGGAAAGATTCAGCATTAACCTAAAAAGGAATAGATAATGCTATTTCTTTAGGAAAGGCTTTATTTATCTATGGTTTTCCGTCGCGTGGGCAGAAACAGGTTTGGCCGCTTTTATGCACAGCGGGCCGCTTTCTCCCGCTCAAAAGAAAATGCTTTTTATTTTTTGCAGACAATCAACACTGACTGCCCTTGGAAACTCATGACACGCCCATCTTCTATCACAATATGAAAATGCGCCTTCGTTTCCGGTGCGGCTTGCAGCATATATTGCTCCAATTCCGTTTTTTCCTGCTCCGGCAAGCCCATTCTCTCCCACCAGCTTTGAAACTTGAACATTTTTGAGAACGTGATAAGCTGCTCAATTTGAAATCTAGCCTCTTCTAACAGCGAGAGCCATTCTGATTTTTTTAACGCGCGGTGGTGGCTCGGGTCCCGTTTTTTCTCGACGGTATTGTAAAACATATCCCATTCGTCTTTTTCCGGTGCGACGTTATCGATAAGAAGAAATGTGCCGTTTTCTTGCAGGATGCGATAGCTTTCTTTTATAAAGGCCGGGACATTCGGAAAATGGTGGGGCGCGATGCGGCAGGCGGTAATCGTGAACGTTTTATCGGCAAACGGCAGCCGTTCGGCATCTCCTTGCACAAACTCTACATTCATATGGCCGTTTGCGCGAATGAATTGCTCGGCCTTTTGCAGCATGTTTTTTGTTAAATCTAAAGCAACGACGCGCCCGGCAAGGGGAGCAAAGCCGTTGGCCACGTGGCCGCCGCCTGTGGCGATATCAAGCACGACATCATGCTTTGCTGCGTTTGCTATAGATAACAGCTTTTGTAAATCTTGGCCTTTTGCATGTATTTCACTTGTGACATAGCCGGCCGCGTTTTTGCCGAACTGTTCTTGCACTTGTTTTTTTATATCCACTACAACCATCTCCTTTGCAGTATCTACTATATATAGTAAATGGAACGTTATAATAAGAAAATTTGGTTTTCCTTTTAAAAGAACATAAGAAAAGATTATCGAATGTATAAAATGTTCACAAAAAATTACGCGGTTTTTGTGATGTTTATCACTTTTCCGGCGTGCGAAAAGGGATAATTTTGAAGACTTTTTTAAACATCCCCTCGAACTATATGGTTTCCTTTCCATGTTTGCTACAATAAGCACATCAGAAAATGTTCAACACTTCACAAAGAAAGAAGGAATTATGATGGCTAAGCAGCGTCTTGTGATGATTGGAAACGGAATGGCGGGCGTACGTTGCGTTGAAGAAATATTAAAAAGAAACCCTGAAAAATTTGAAATTACGATTTTTGGAGACGAACCGTATCCGAACTATAACCGCATTTTGTTATCCACTGTACTGCAAGGAAAAACAAATCAAAATGAAATCATTATGAATGATTGGAATTGGTATGAAGAAAATGGCATCGCTTTATATACAGAAGAAAAAGTAACGAAAATGAATCCAGAAGCTAAGACGATATATACAAACCGCAATCGGGAAGTAGAGTATGATGTGCTTTTGATTGCGACAGGCTCTTCGCCGTTTATTTTGCCGGTTCCAGGCAAGGACTTGCCTGGTGTGACAGGCTTCCGCACAATTGAAGATTGCGAAATGATGATTAGCACATCAAAGCAATACAAAAAGGCTGCTGTTATCGGCGGCGGCTTGCTTGGACTAGAGGCGGCGCGCGGATTATTGAACCTTGGCATGGAAGTGGAAGTTGTCCACTTAATGCCGCACTTGATGGAGCAGCAATTGGATGCGCCGGCGGGAGCATTGCTAAAGCGCGACCTAGAAGCGCAAGGTATGAAGTTTTTAATGCAAAAGCAAACGGCTGAAATTTTAGGTGAAGACAGAGTAACAGGCCTCCGTTTTAAAGACGGCACAGAAACAGCTTGTGATCTTGTCGTAATGGCTGTAGGCATTCGCCCGAATATGCAGCTTGCTGCTGAGGCCGGCCTAGATGTAAATCGCGGCATCGTTGTGAACGATTTCATGCAAACGTCCGATCCATCTATTTACGCAGTCGGCGAGTGCGTTGAGCATGACGGCAAAACGTACGGGCTTGTAGCGCCGTTATACGAGCAAGGCACGGTGCTCGCTGATCACATTTGCGGCAAGAGCACAAATGGCTATAAAGGAAGCGTTTTGTCTACACAATTAAAAGTATCAGGTTGCGATTTATTCTCTGCCGGACAAATTTACGAAGATGAAACAACAAAAGCAATTAAAGTGGAAGATGAAACAGCGGGCACATACAAAAAAGTATTGGTTCGCGACAACAAAATCGTTGGTATCGTCTTGTACGGCAACGTAGCCGACAGCAGCCGCCTGTTCCGGATGATGAAACAGGAAACAGATGTAAGCGAATATACGAATGCTTCTATCCTTCATAAAGGCGACGGCGAAGAAGAACTGTCCGTTGCATCCATGCCGGCAGAAGAAACAATTTGCGGCTGTAACGGTGTAACAAAAGGCGCAATCGTACAAGCTATTTTAGAACAGGATTTAAAAACATTTGAAGAAGTAAAAGCATGCACGAAAGCAGGCGGCTCCTGCGGAAAATGTAAACCGCTTGTTGTACAGGTGCTTGAGCATACACTTGGCGGCAAAGTGGAGGAAACAAAAGAAGGCATTTGCGAATGTACAACACTTTCCCGCGACGAATTAGTGGAAGAAATTAAAAATAAAGGCTTAAAAACTTCAAAAGAAGTACGCTACGTCTTAGGCTGGAAAAACGAAGAGGGCTGCGCGAAATGCCGCCCGGCGTTAAATTACTATTTAGGCATGATTTGGCCGACAGAATATGAAGATGAAAAACAATCCCGCCTTGTAAACGAGCGGATGCATGCCAACATTCAAAAGGACGGCACATATTCCGTTATCCCAAGAATGTACGGCGGCATTACAGATGCACAGCAGTTGAAAAAAATCGTGGAAGTAGCCGAGAAATACGAAGTACCGTTAATTAAGCTAACAGGCGGCCAGCGCATCGGATTGTTCGGCATTAAAAAAGAAGATCTTCCAAATGTGTGGGAGGACTTAGATATGCTTTCCGGCTATGCATACGGCAAAACGCTGCGTACTGTAAAAACATGTGTTGGCGCGACATTCTGCCGCTATGGCACGCAGGATTCTATGTCGCTTGGCGTGGCGCTTGAGAAGAAATTTGAACGAATTGATACGCCGCATAAAGTAAAAATGGGCGTCTCTGCTTGTCCGCGCAGCTGTGTTGAATCTGGCGTGAAAGACTTTGGCGTAATCGGCGTGGAAAACGGCTTCCAAATTTACGTAGGCGGAAACGGCGGAACAGAATTGAAGGAAGCGAAGCTGTTGACAACTGTGAAAACAGACGAAGAAGTGCTTCGCATCGCGGCCGCTTTCGTTCAATACTACCGTGAAACAGGCATTTATTTAGAGCGTACAGCGCCGTGGCTGGAACGCATGGGCTTTGACCATGTGAAAGAGGTTATGATGGACGAGGAAAAAGTACAAGCGTTAAATGAGCGCTTTGAAGAAGCAATCGCGAAATATAAAGAGCCGTGGGAAGAAGCGGTAAACGATCCGAAAGTACGTGCAATGTACGAAGTAAAATACGTATAAGGGGAGAAGCCATATGACAACGTCTGTAAAAGAAAAAGTAAAAGTGATTAAGCTTGAGGAGTTAACGCCGCAAATCGGCAAAGAAGTGCACGTAAACGGCAAAGCTATCGGTTTATTTTTGCTAAGCAACGGCGAAGTAAAGGCTGTAAGCAACGCTTGCCCGCATAAAAACGGCCCGCTTACAGAAGGAGTTGTGTCAGGGGAGTTTGTATTTTGCTCCCTGCACAACTGGAAAATTTCTTTAACAACAGGCGAAGTGCAAAAGCCGGATGACGGCTGCATCGCAACATATGAAACAGAAATAAAAGACGGATACGTCTATATCAGTTTGTGAGGAATGCGTGATGGCGGGAATCGTATATTTAGTCGGAGCAGGACCTGGTGATGAAGGGCTCATAACAGAAAAAGGAAAAATATGCATACAAAAAGCGGATGTGATTTTGTACGATCGCCTCGTAAATCCGAGATTATTGGAATATGCAAAGGCTTCATGCGAATTCGTATATTGCGGCAAGCTTCCAAAAAACCACACAATCAGGCAAGAGCGCATCAACAGCTTGCTTGTGGAATACGCACAGACAGGAAAAACAGTTGTCCGCCTAAAGGGCGGTGACCCTTCCGTCTTCGGGAGAGTCGGCGAAGAAGCAGAGGAGCTTGCAAAGCATCATATTGCATTTGAAATCGTCCCTGGCGTTACATCAAGTATAGCGGCCGCGGCGTATGCCGGCATTCCGGTAACGCACCGCGAATACAGCAATACGTTCACATTATCGACAGGGCATTGCAAGCGCAACAACGTCGAGCAGGAGCTTGATTTTGCGGCGCTTTCTAAAAGCAAAACCGCAGCATTTTATATGGGCATTCAAAACTTGGGCAGCATTTGCGAGCAGCTTATTTTGCACGGGAAAAATCCGCACACTCCTGTAGCGATTATCGAGTGGGGAACGACAGGCAAGCAAAAAACGGCCGTCGGAACGTTGCAAACAATTGTAGAGCAAGTGCATGCAAACGGCATTTCCAATCCCGCCATGACGATTGTCGGGGAGGTTGTCAACTTACGGGAAGCTCTCTTATGGTTTGAGAAAAAGCCATTGCACGGCAAAAAGGTTTTAGTTGCCAAAGCGACGGCGCAAAGCAGCAAAACTGCAGCTATGCTGAGAGAATATGGAGCGGAAGCGTGGGAAGTTCCGCATCTTGTTTTAGAAAACATTCCGCTTTCTCAAACGGATGCGGCATCCGCTGTCGTAGCGGAGCGGCTCGTTTTCTGTGCAAAGGAAAGCGTAGGCGCATTTATGGAAGCGGTCTTTGCGACAGGAATGGATGCGCGCCACTTGCCGCTTCGTATTGAGGCAGCAAATGAGGAATGCCTTATAGCGCTTGCGGGTAATGGCATTCGAGCATCCTTAGCCAAGCAATCGGCATATGAAACCGTTTATATTGGACACGAGGGACAGGCAGATATAACAAAGCTGTACGGAGACGGGAAAATGCTCGTTACATCCCGCATTCGCACTGACTATCGCTTTGACGAGCCAACAAGCAGGTTGCTGCAAGAAACAGCGTGGGATACGGTATTTTTTGAAAGTACCGAGGCTGTAGCGTTATTTGCTGCAGAAATGGAGCGCTTTTGCGCGAGTACGGATAAATTGAAGTATGCGTGTCTAAACGAGGAAACCGAACAGGCGGCGCGGCAATCTGGATTTACAGTAAAGGATGAGGAGTTTATCCAGTTCGTTCGGCAGCAGGCGGTGTCCGTATGAAAGCGATTGTTTATGTTGGGCACGGAAGCCGTTCGCCTAAAGGAAACGAACAGTTTGAGCGGTTTGTAAAACAAGTGGGCGAGTATTTTCCGAATATAATCCAGGAGTTTGGCTTTTTGGAACTAGCGGAGCCGTCAGTTATAAACGCGGTTGAAGCAGCTGTTGCAAGAGGTGCGAAGGAAATTACAATCGCTCCTGCATTGTTGTTCTCAGCCGCTCATTATAAACGGGATATACCGGAAGAAATAGAGAAGGCAAAGCAGCAATTTCCCGGCATCATATTTCGGACGGTGGAGCCGTTTGGACCGGACGAGAAAATGATTCGTTTAATCATAAAACGCATTACGGACATGCAGCCCCAAAAGGAAGAAAGCGCAATTTTGCTGGTTGGCCGGGGCAGCAGCGAGCCAAATCCAATTCGGCAGCTAAAGGAAATGGCAGAAGAGGCCGGACACGTGCTGGAAATGCCAGTGTTTACCGCTTTTTTAACAGCCGGCGTTCCTGCTTATGAACAGGAATTGGAACGGCTTGGGACGTGTTACAAAAGAGTATATGTTATGCCGTATTTGCTGTTTACCGGGGCACTGTTGCGGAAAATCCATATTAAGAAAGAAAAAATACAAGCAAAGGCTCCACACTGCGAGATATTTGTTTGCGCTTGTCTTGAGTTTGATGAATTGATGAAGCAAACGTATATAGAGCGCATTGAAACAGCGCATGTTTTTAGTGCAGCGTTCCATACTATGAAATGAAGCTTCCATCTCTTACAGATGGTTAGTTGAAACAATCGGAATAAAACAAGCAGAAAGGTTGTGTTTGTATGGGCGATTGGAACGAGCAGGCGGTGCCGAACAATAATATAACACCGGAGCAGTTGCGCTATGCGCATAAAAAGCAGCGGGACCATGAATTTTCCGAGGAGTTGTCCGATGGCGGCGAACGTGATGCATTTATTCGGCAACAGCAAAAAGGATTTAAACTGTAAGCGGCGGGTGTTCCAAAAGGCAGTGCGTAGAGCTGCCCTTTTGGAACACCCATTTTCTATTTTTATAGCATTTTGGGGATAATTCGGCCGATTCCGCTTTTTAGGTTGTCCAGCTCCATCGGCTAGGCGACCTGGGCGAGCCGATGGAGCTTTTCTAGATTGTCAGCGCTTTCCTAAATCTGTAGGCACTGGGGAAAATGGCTGCCACACCCGTTCTACGCCGATATGGTCCGCTTCGCAGACGATGTGAAACAGTTCCAACGCGCCTGTATCAGTCCATTCTTTTTTGAGAAAAAACGGATCGATATACTGAAACAGTGCCATAGTGGCTTGCTTTGTCATGACGAAGACGACGGGCGAGTGGGAAGCAAGAAGTTCTTCTTCAAAGGATGCGGCAATGGAGTGAAGCAGCGGAACCGAATTTGTGCAGAAATGCGCATTGATTAGAACAGGAATACGGAATCTCTTTACAACAGGATCTACGAATTGCAATGCGAATAAAACAGAATGGGACAGAATCTTTTCTATGTTTCTTTGAAGCAGGTAATCATTTAGCTTTTGAATCTGCCTCTGCAGTTGCAAGTGTACATCTTTTCCCCCTGAATCATCATAACTAACAACATATAACTCTTTCATAAAATCCCCCTTCTTTGCATGAACATACGCTGTTATATTCCCTATATTGTATGCATGTTCCTTTTTAATGCAGGATAAAAATATTACAAATCTTTTATAGGGGAGAGAGGAGCTGGCCCGGCTGCGCATAGAAGCGGCCAAAGCCTGTTTCTGCCTCGTGTCAAGGGAAACTATATAAATACAAGTTAAAAAAAGAACATAAAACCTTTCTTTTGAAAGGGGAGAGAGCATCTGGCTATGCATAGAAGCGGTCAAAACCTATTCTTGCCCCATACGACGGAAAACCAGAGAGAGGAAGCAAGTACAAGGTGTTATTTGTTCTACTTAGCCGCGATGTATATGTCCAAATAATAAATTGGATATATATATAGAAAGGGAGTGCAGGTTGCATAGAATTCGAATTAAAAGCAGAATTCGCAGATGTAAGAAAAAGGGAGCGAAATGATGAGAAATCCTGTACAATAAATAATAGATATATAGCTTTGCCTGGAGGTGTTTACGATTTCTAACGCATTTTCTAACATCAAGATGCGCAGCTTTTTTCTTTGGATGCTCTTAGGAGCGATAGCAGCGTATGCCCCGCTCATGCTGCTGGAAGGGGTGCCTTTCGTTTTTGAAAGCTTTATGACGAGCGTAAGCGATACACTTGTCTTTTTCATCTTTCCGCTGCTTTGGCTGCTGTATAAGATGAGAAATCATAATTTAAAATTTACAAGTTTTTTAGTTAAACCAAAATCGTTTAATTGGAAGCTAATTATAGCAGCGACAGCGATGATGATGGTGTTTTCGTTTGGAATTTCAACCATTCAATTTTATATCGTGTCCTATTTGGCGCCAAATTTTCTGCTTGATATGCTGAATGCAGAAGATCTTATCAGCAATGAAAGCATATTTGCTGCGATATACAGCGTTATTTCCGTTTCCGTATATGCCCCGATTATGGAAGAGTTGATTTTCCGCGGCTTTTTCCTGCACCGAATGACATATAAATGGGGATTAAAAAGGGCGATTATTTTTTCGTCGCTTCTGTTCGGGCTTGGGCATATGGACATTATTGGTGCCGCCGCATTCGGTATTGTGATGTGCCTGATTTATTTGAAAACAAATAGCTTGCTCGTATGTATGGCAGTGCACGCCTTAAATAACTTGGCAGTTAGCGCTATGCAAATCGGCGGCGATGCCATATACGGGGAAGCGGCACCTCTTAGGCTGGCAGACTTGCGTTCTGAAACCGATCTTGCAATTGGAATTGGCTTAACGGTATTAGGGCTGCTGTGGATTGTCCCGTTTATTCGCAAAAGCTGGCGCAACGCTGCTGAAAAAGGCTTGCCGCCGCTTAAATCTCGTTATCCGGCACAAATGCAGGATAACGGTGTATACAGCCAAGTGCTCATTGCCAATCATTTTATGGCAGTAGAATTGCCTGATGAAATTGCTAATAAACTAAAGCTTGAGGAAAATGACTATGTGAGGCTGGAAATGCAAGATGATAAAGTGATTTTAACCAAGGCAACGGAGAGCCGCCCGAAGATTTCTTAGAGGGAGCATATAGAGAACTTATAGGAGGAAAGCGGTGTATACGTTCGAAAATATGACGAAAGGACATGCGGTGGATATTTCGTTTTGGCAGTATGGGCCGCCCTATGATATGTATAGTTTGGACGGAAGTGAGGCAGTGCGAAAAGAGCTGCTGGAACATGAATATTATGCGGTAATGAAGGAAGGTCGCCTAATTGGTTATTTTTGTGTGAAAGAGGCAGCACAAGTGCCAGCTGGGCGCGCACTTAGCATGTATGAAGGGAATTTGCTGGATGTCGGCATCGGGATGAGGCCGGATGTAACGGGAGAAGGAAGGGGAGCAGCCTTTTTTGAGGCGGTTCTGTCGCATATTGAAACTGTTTATGCTCCTATAGGTATACGTCTTACTGTAGCAGCATGGAATGCAAGGGCTATCCGCCTATATGAAAAAATGGGATTTCGCCAGGCAAGGTCATTTTACCGTGGAAATGCGGAATTTTATATTATGATTCGTAGCAATGATAGTTCATTTTATTAAAAAAAGACTGGATAATCCAGTCTTTTTTTAAAAGGCAAGTATAAGTTTTAGGTAGTATGTCTAGCTCCCAAAGCCCTCCTTTTCTTATTGGCCAATAATGACTTCAACCTTGAAGTTGCCCCCTTTTTTTACATATTTAATATCTGTAACGGTACGAACTTGATCAGTGATCTCCACTTTTTCACCGATGCGCGGAATAACCGGTACGTTATCCCAAATGCCTAACAAGTCCGCCTCTTTTTGATCTTTCTCATAAAACCAGATTTTCATGACATTGCTCCTTTCATGAATTCCCTATACATTTTTATTCATAATATAACATATTTATTCTGTTTTGGGTATATTCTAATTATTTTTTTCTTTTTTATTTTGCATAAACATTCTTGATAAGGGGAATGAAGAGGTTCCGTTTCCAGAAATTTAGATAGGAAAAGTACTGCGCTTGTATTATCATAGTATCATGGGCAAGCAGCTCTGACGCTGTAAGCATAAGAAAGAGATCTTCCGGTGAAAATAATAAAGGAGAAACATATGACAATATGTATAGAAGAAAGTATATGGGAAGAGTTACAGCGGCTATATCATAAAGTGTGGGAATGGGAAAAGAAGCTGGAGGAGCAGTATGGCAGCTGTGACGCATGGACTTGGCTAAAGCATCTCGTTTATTTGGCGTTAATTATCGCTCCCGCGGTCATTCTGCTAAGCACATTATGTATCATGATGGGTGAGGAGTTAAAATAGTACAATAAAAATTGTTGTAGAAAAAAATGAGGATATTTTGTATAATGGTGTGTAACACTATCATAGAAGCGAGGACTGACGTGTTATGACAGAATATCCAGCTGTGACGAAATTAGAGACATTGCTCGTCTTGGCAAAAACAAACGATAAAAGGCGAAAAGAATTTTATGAAGCTCTATTAGAGGCGCATGTGTATGTTGTGGGAACGCTGGATGCTGAGGAACAGGCAACGCACGGAACGGTAAATCTCCGTTATTTTCAGGGAGACGGCAGATGGATTCTCCCGATTTTCACAAGAGTTTCGTATTTACAGCAAGCCATTCAGCAGGAAATGCCGGTGATTACGATTCGCGGCCAAGAGCTGTTTCGCATCATCGATCCAGAAGCGACCGTTGTCTTGAATGTGGGGACAGAAGTGGATAAAACATTTTCACCTGAAGAAGTGAAGGATATCGCAAGCGGAAATATTTTTTCATATTATAAATAAGGAAAAAAGAAGAGGCGCTATGCCTCTTCTTTTTTATAAGAAAGGCTGTGTTAAACGTTAGTGTTGATATATAAACCCTTCTTTTTTTAGAAGGGGGAAGGTGCTCCCAGCCGTGTGCAGTAAAGGTCAGGACCTAGTTTTGCCTCGTCCAAAGGAAAACCAGAAGGAGCAAATGAGTGCAGGTTGCAATTGGTTCTGCATAGCCGTGATGTACAGACGTACGTGATATAAAAATCAACATTGGCCTTTAACAGAGCCATAAGAAAAGAAAGTTTTGGGGATATGGCTAGCTCCCAAAGCAGCAGACTCCGGGCTGCAAAAGGCAGGCTTTGTCCGCTTTTCTTATTGCGGCGGCCATTTTTTAAGGTTCCTTATAAAATTTGTAGCCATTTTCCTCTTCTACAATATATTAATAGTAGCTTGACTACGAAAGGAACTGGGAAAAATGGCGAAGAATAAAAACTCGCAAAAGAAGGCATCATCCAATCAAAATACAAAAAATAAGCAGCAACAAAAGAATGCTTCTAAAAATAATAAAAAAAAGAAGTGAAAACAAGAGAGTATTCTCTTGTCTACATAACGCCGGGTTCAAAAACGAGCAGCTGCTGCGCTCCATTCATGGTCGCTTGTACGCCTAACGGCACGCCATAGTTCGGATGGCAATGGCCAATTGGAAAACCGCCTAATATCGGAACCTGACAAGGGACAATATGGTCATATATAATGTCGGCAAGGCTGAGTGACGCTTTTTTGAGATGTGGCTTGCAGTCATGAAAATCTGATAACACAACGCCGGCGCAATCTTGAAATTTTCCGGCAAGCCGAAGCTGGTTGAGCATGCGGTCCAACCGGTACGGTTCTTCTCCTACATCCTCGAGCAACAAAATTTTCCCCCTCGTATCAATTTCATAAGGAGTTCCTAATGTTGCGGTTAGCACAGTCAAATTGCCCCCGACAATCGGGGCGGTTACCAAATGGGAAAAGGCAGGATACATATCTCGTTCTTTCGCTGGAAATACAAGCGGATATGGCGAAAATAACTGCAGGAACGATGATAACGTATGGGGATGCACATCATCGCTGCCGCATTCTTGCATCATCGGCCCGTGAAAGGTAACGAGCTGCGCCTGCTGCTGTATAGCGATGTGCAGCGAGGTAATGTCGCTATATCCCCAAAATATTTTTGGATTCGCCTGCAACGGCGAAAAATCGAGAGCCGGCAATAGCCGCGCGCTCCCATAGCCGCCTCTGGCGCAAAATATAGCTTTTACATCCGGATTCGCAAACGCTTCCTGCAAGTCGCTAAGGCGTTCATTATCGGATCCTGCAAGAAATCCTTGCTGTGCAAAGATATGCTGTCCGAGCCATACTGTCAAGCCAAACTGCTCTAGATACGCTTTCATCGCTAGCACATTTTTTTGTTTCACAGGTCCGGCCGGGGCTACAATCATTACAGCATCGCCTTGCTTTAGCGCGGGTGGCTTTCTCATACGGCACTCCCTCCTTATCGGAAATATATTCAGATGCTAAAAGGGATTTTCCTGTAAACCGAGAATTTCAAAGAGTGGGAAAGGGAAATGATAGGATGGAAATGTAACAAAATTGACGGATGTGCTGCATATTACATATCCGATTATTCAGGCGGGCATGGCCGGCGCGGTTACAACGCCTGAGCTTGTTGTGGCTGGCGGCATTATGGATGGAAGGGGACTCATGGCGGCACTGGCGCTTGGTGCAGCCGGTGTGCAAATGGGCACAGCGTTTTTGACTTGTACCGAGAGCGCAACGCACCCTGCCCATCAACAAGCTATTTTTGACAGCAATGATCAAAGCACTGTATTGACGAATGTATTTTCAGGGCGTTATGCACGCGGCATTTACAATACGTTTATTAAAGAGATGGAAAGCTTTGAATCGGACATGCCGGCATACCTGATTCAAAATATGTTGACAGCGGATATCCGCAAAACGGCCGGAGCGCAGCATAATCAAGAATATATGTCGCTTTGGGCAGGACAGGCTTCACCGCTGGCACGCAAGGAATCTGCCGCTGCTTTAATTGAAAGGACCATTGCCGAAGCGGATGAACGGATTGGGCGGCTGTTAAAGCGGACGGAACAAATATGAATTGCTGTTTACAAAAAAATGAGCACGCGGCTCTCCGTGCTCATTTTTTTGTATAAAATTCTTTTATCGCTTCATCGACATATACCCAGCCTTTCCAGCCGATATGAATCGTATCCTTCATAAAATACTTATCATATTCATGAGCGGAAAAGTCAGCTACCTGGAAGCCGGCCTGTTCAATTTGCGCGCGCACCTTTTTATAGTATACCTCGCGCCGCTCCTTTGGAAACTGGGCGTAATCGTACCATGGCCCGTTAACTGGAACGGAGATGAATAATGCTTTTGTGTTCGTTTGCTTTAGCAAATCTAAAATCATTTGCAAATCATTATATTCCGGCGACTCGCTATAAGATTCTGCCGTTTTATATCCCTTTAGCTCCGCAAGTTTAGGGGCCACTTTCTTTTTATAGTATTTGTCTGCAATCCAAAAGTCGTTAGAGCGTGAACCGCGTTCGCCAGTCATTTCTGCATGATGGCGCAACTGTTCCCAAGAAAGATTCTTAAATTCTTGATTTACACGCTCTTTACGAGTTTTTATATCCGATAAAGACGCCACAATATCTTTTCGTTCTAAAATATTGCGATACGTGTAAGCGACCGGTTTGACGATCGCCGCTTTCCATTTATAAGACACGCCGTCATAGGCGATGCCTTCTAACAGGGTAGCCAGCAATGTATCCTGCTGCACTGCCTTAAATTGCAGCAGCCGTTTTGCCGCCTGCTGTTTCATCGCCGGCTTCAATTGTTTGTTAAACGCTAGATCATAAGCTTGCAGCGGCGAGAAATTCGGCGCAAAGTGCGCTTCATCTAGGCCTTGCTCTGTAAACCATTGCGGAGATAAAACAAACACGATTTGTTTGTTTTGCAAGTGTTCTGCTGTAGCCGCCAAGTTCATAAATTGCACGAAGCTTTGTGTGCCGCCGCGCCCGATTAGAAACGGAGTAAAGCCTTCAGGATTCGCTTTGAAATAATTAGATGGATGGTAAGCGTCCAGGCGTGAAAGCTCGGATGAACCATACATCGGGAGATACTTTCCATCTTCTAGCATTTTCTTTTGCAGGGCCGTTCCTTGAAACATTTGCGGATCCAAAGAGGTTGCCGCTTCTTCTACTTTCTTTTCATCAATAAGCGCGAGAAGGCAGCGGCTCGGCAGAAACAGCATCATGCCAAATAGCGCTGCAGCTAGAAGGATTGGGCCGAAAGCCGGTTTTTTCATTGCAGCTCCGCCAACTTTTTCACAATTAAGTTTGGCGTTGCCCACTCATCGCGGTCGAAATCGGAGATGGATACTTCAATGCCTAAACGCTCTTGAATTTCTACCAATAAAGTAACGGTGCCAAAGGAATCAAGAATGCCTTCTTCAAATAAAAGAACATCCGGGTTTTCTTTTACAATATCATTTTCACAAACTTCTTCTAGAAGATTTAATACTTGTTCTTGTAAGTTAGCCATTATAGATTCTCCTTTTTTAACAGTTCATAGATTATATTACTCTATCTTTTATAAAAAGCAAGACTAATTCAGCCTGCCCGAGAAGATGAGAAAGCCAAAGCATACGAAATGGAAGGTGATAATAACCGCTAATATATACGTAAGCCTATTTTGGGGCCAAAATTTGCGCTGCTTGTTTTGGCGTTCGAATAAATCAAATACAATGAACAGCAATGCATGATATAAACCGTAAATAATGTAATGGATATGCAGGCCGTGCCATATACCCATTAAGAAAAAGTTTAAGAAAAAGCCGATATAAGAGATGAGATAGCGATCCTTAATGATTTTCTTTTTCGTCATGAAAAAGACGAAGCGCATATACACATAATCGCGGAACCAAAAGGATAAGCTCATGTGCCAGCGGTTCCAGAAGTCTTTAATGTTCCGGCTTATAAACGGCTTGTTGAAGTTTTCCGGCGTTTTAATTCCCATTAAATAGCTGACCCCGATTGCGAAGGCGCTGTATCCTGCAAAATCAAAGAATAAATAAAGGCTGTACGCGTACATATAAACAAGGATTGCCGTGAATGTATCTTGTTTGACAAACGCGGATTGAATGACATGCTCATGAATAAGGTAGCCGATAATAAATTTGTATAAAAAGCCTTGGAAAATGCGATTTAGCCCGATATATAACAATTCCTTATATTCTTTTGGCGCCGGCGTTTGCGTGATGTCCTTTTGGAAGCGGCGATAGCGGTCGATCGGGCCGGACGTAATCGTCGGAAAGAACAGCAAAAAGCGCATAAAGTTATACAATGTCACGTCTTTAATTTGTCCGTCCCGAATCTCCATGATCATTTGCACCGTTTTGAAGGTTAAATATGAAATACCCAGAAAGCCGACTGCGCTGAGCGATTCGAAAAAAGGAACGAGCTTTACAAGCAGCAGCGGAAGAATCGAAAGGACGACAGCGGCATAAAAAGTGCTTGCCCGGTTATCGCGTTTTCTTAGGACGAGATAACCTTTTATTAAAGCTGCCTGCCAAAGCGCAAATATAACTAATGAGAGAGCTTGTTCCGGCTTGTTTGCAAAAATGATTGCCAAGATAAAAATAGTTATAACGGAGTTATATGTCCGCAGCGTTTTCCCCTTTAGTCCGGCAACGATAGTAGGTGTTAGTAACAGTGCGATAATGAGAAAATATGGAAACGTTGCATAAGGGGTCATACCGTAACCTCACTCAACATTTTTTTGCGGTCCGCTTTTCCGTTCGCCGTCATCGGAATGGAATCTCGATACATAAACTTTCTCGGAATCATATAATTAGGCAAAATGCTGCCAATTTCTTTTTTGATTGCCGAAGTGAGCTGGTATTCCTTTTCAAAGGAATGCTCGTTAGGAACGATAACGGCAAGCAGGTGGTCGTATTTATCATCTTTTTTAATTGGAAGCACAACAGCCGCTTTGACGTACGAGCTGGAGCGCAGATGATGTTCGATTTCCTCAAGCTCCATGCGATAGCCGTGCAGCTTAATTTGAAAATCAAGTCGTCCGCTATAGAAAAGAAGCCCATTTTGTAAATAGCCGGCGTCTCCCGTTTTGTACGCACGCGCGCCATCGATAACAGTAAATGCTTTTTCTGTTAATTCGCGGGCGCCAAGATAGCCTGTGCTTACGCTTGGGCCGATGATAATGATTTCGCCCTTTTCTCCGTCTTTTGCTTGCGTGCCGTCTTCCTTCATAATCAAAATGCGGCAGTCGGATTTGCAGTACCCGACAGGAAGGGAGTGATATTGGCGCAGCAGCGCTGTATCTACTTCAATGCCTGTTACCGCAACGGTTGCTTCCGTTGGGCCGTATGTGTTCATCACGCGCGCTTTTGGGAAGCGTTCCAATAGCTGGCCTGCCGTATTGTTGGACAGCACCTCTCCGCAAAATAAAAATGTCCGTAAAGAAGGGAGCATTGCTTCTGAGAATGCTGGCTCCATTAAGCACATTTCCGCAAATGACGGAGTGGATGTCCACACTTCAATGTCAGACGTGGCGAGCGACGCAAATAATTCCTTCGGTTTTGCAACCATATCTTTATCAATTGCCCATAAAGTCCCGCCCGTCATAAGGGCTGGATACAAATCCATGACGGACAAATCGAACGAAAACGGAGCTTGATTTAAAAAGACTTTGCCTGTACCCAACGTGAAGTCGCGCACCATCCAGTTTACGAAGCTTTGCAGGCAGCTGTACGTAATTTGCACCCCTTTTGGATTTCCTGTGCTTCCGGATGTGTAAATAATGTAAAAATTATCATCATCTGTCACTGCGCGGTCCGCAGAAGGAGCTTGTCCTATATGTGCGGAAAAAATATCATGCAAAGTTTCTTTATCCACAACGCGAACCGGCCAGTTTTCCGCCGGTGCCTCGCCAGGCGACAGCATAAGCTTGGCTCCGGAGCTTTGGGCGATACGCAGTACACGCTCAGATGGGATGGAGGTGTCGACTGGGATGTAGGCACGCCCTGCTTTTACGCACGCTAAAAAGCAAATGACCATTTCTGGCTGCATATGGCCATACACCATAATAGGCGATGTGTCATGCTTATATTCTGTTGTAAGCCAATAAGCAAGCGTGTCGGAATGTGCTTTAAGCTGGCTGTAAGTAAGCTGTTGTTCTCTCCAAACGAAAGCAATCCGCTCTGGCTCGACAGCAGCCCAATTGTCTATTTGTTGTAATAGCTTCATTTCAAACCCCACCTTAAAACTCGTTATAAATAAATGTTCCTGTATTTGTGTCTTTAAACCCGTATAGCCATAACAGCGCTATTAAAATCGCAAGATAGTAGAGTGTTTTGAGTATCCATTGCGCAAGCGGCTTGGACCATAATTTATTAATTGCCTTCATGTTTTCCTCCCCGGATAGATTGCGTTTCAATCATGCTGCTTCTTTTAATAATCCGCCATTGTATGAAAAGAACAAAAAAGCCATAATTTTGCTAAGAGAAGCAGTTTTCCTTACTGATAGTAGCACCAAAAACGGAAAAAGAAAATCCCTTCCTTATATTTAAATGCATTATTTTTTTCGTTCATTTTGAAAATTCCCTTGCATATGTAATAACAAAGCCTTCTTAGTTTTTATGCAAGAACATAGGGGTGATAGCCGGTGAAGTGGGAGGAACATGTTCAGATAGATAAATTAATAGGGTGGCGGCGTTATTTGCATCGGTATCCCGAGCTGTCGTTTCAGGAGGAGAAAACGTCGCAGTTCGTTTATGACACATTGCGGTCGTTTGCGGGGCTTGAGGTCACCCGTCCGACTCCATACAGCGTAATGGCGGTTTTAAGAGGAAAACGGCGTGGAAAAACAATTGCGATTCGGGCTGATATGGATGCGCTGCCAATTCAAGAAGAAAATGATAAAGGTTATGCGTCAACAGTGCCGGGAGTGATGCATGCTTGCGGCCACGACGGCCATACGGCCATTTTATTAGGGACGGCTGAAATCCTTGCAGCCCATCGAGATGAGCTTGCAGGCGAAGTTCGGTTTTTATTTCAGCATGCTGAGGAGCAATATCCAGGCGGGGCTCAACAGATGGTCGACGCGGGCGTAATGGAGGGTGTGGATGCCGTTATCGGGCTGCACTTAATGTCGGGGCTTGAAACAGGAAAAATCGGGATTGTGTACGGGCCAATGATGGCTTCTCCCGATGTGTTTCAAATTCATGTGCAAGGAAAAGGAGGACACGCGGCCCATCCGCAGGAAACAATTGACCCGATTGCCATCGGAGCGCAAATTATTACAAATTTACAGCATCTCGTTTCGCGCAAAACGGGGGCATTTGACCAGCGCGTTGTATCAGTTACACAGTTTCACGGAGGAACGGCAGATAATATTATTCCAGATACCGCGTTTTTAATGGGGACGGTGCGCTGTTTTCAGGAGGAGATGCGCCGGGAAGCAGAAGCGCAGATTGAACAAATTGTGAAGGGAATTTGCATGGCGCATGGCGCTGCTTACTCATATCAGTACCGCTACGGCTATCGCCCGGTAATTAATACGGACGAAATTACGGCAGTGGTGGAGCAAAGCGCAGTCGAGCTGTTCGGGAAGGATGCGGTCGTATATGTACCGCCGTCTATGGGAGGAGAGGACTTTTCCGCTTTTTTGCAAAAAGTGCCTGGCTGTTTTTTTAAGGTCGGTTCCGGAAATATTCAAAAAGAAACAACTTATCCACATCATCATCCGCGGTTCGACCTTGATGAAGACGCGCTTGCGATAGGGGTTAAAATGTTTTTGCGAAGCGTCCAGCATCTGTTGGACATACAGGAAGCGAAATAACGCCAAAAAGTGCATAAGAAATCGCCTAAAGCTAGATAAAAAAGTGCAGCTGCAAGGCTGCAGCTGCGTCAACATCTGGACTGGAGAGGGTTGAAAAAGAACTATGTCCAATATAAGTATATGTTTGTAGCGAGAAATAGCTTGTACATTTGACTTATTTTATTGAAAAGGCTCTATTAAACTTGATTGTTGATTTTCCACTACAGGCGGACGCTTTCCGCGGGCGGGGCTGAGCCGCTTCCCTCGCTGCGCTCAGTCTAGGGTCTCGGCTATCCCGCTTTTCCTTGCTGGAGTCGCCGCCTTTCGTTCCAAATCAACATTAGCTTTTAACAGAGCCATTGAAAAAACGGCGGTAAAGGGGAGAAGGGGATGAATTATGAAGCGCTCTATCGTTCTAGCTATTTTACGTTATATCAAGCAAAAAAAGGGGTGTATGCCGCAGTAGCTGTCGACGGCGCAGGTGCCCTCGGCAATGCAGGTATTGTCGATTTAGGGAACCATACGCTTATTTTTGATACGTTTCAATCCCCTGTGGCTGCTGCACTTCTAAAGGATGCTGCTAAAGCGATTACAGGAAAAGCGCCGTCCTTTGTGGTTAATAGCCATTGGCATTTTGACCATGTACTTGGCAACCAAGTGTTTCGGGAAAGCAGCATTATTAGCACGGCAACGACAAGAGAGGCAATGCGGGAGCTTGTTCCTAATTTTTTGCAAACGGTACAGCATAATCGTCGCTACCCGGTTTTGTTGAAGAAAGAAGCGAGCGCGACAAATGATTATCAAAAACGGAAAGAGTTGCTGCAAAGCGCGAGTGATGCCCAGCACCTAGCAGACCATATTGATGATTTAGAGTTGACTTTGCCCAATATGACGGTTCAGCATGATTTATGTTTATACGGGACGCTTCGCAGCGCTGTCATTATGAATATGGGCAGATGCCATTCAGAGGAAGATGTTGTTCTCTACTTACCGGAAGACGGTATTGTATTTGCCGGAGATCTTATATCTCATTGTTTTCATCCCGCCTTGAAAAACGGAAATATAGAGCAATGGATGCAAAGCCTGAAGCGGCTATCAAGCCTAGAGGCGGATATTATCGTTCCGGGGCACGGTGAAATTGCCCTAGCGCAGCAGGTGGAGGAGATGAGGGAGTATTTTTCGGATCTTCAGCGTACGGCGCGAATTTGGAAGGCGTGGGGCGAAGGAATGGAAGAGCAAGCCATTCCAGAAAAATATAAGCACTGGCAAGGGCCGAGCATTTATTATGATAATTTGCAGATGCTATCTGAAACAAAATGATAATAAAGAACGAAAAGGGGCCGGCCTAAAGGTTTGCTCCTTTTCGCGTGTAACCTGTTACAAGCTTTCGTTTTGCTGGCGCAATGCTCCCTCATTTAAAATGCGATTCGCGTTTTCTAGCTTTTTATGCTCGTCAACAGAGTCTCCCGGATAGAGTTTTTCACTTTTATACGGCTGTTTTGTATTGAGGGCGGAAGTAGTTCCGATTGTTTTTTCTACTGGGGCGTTTGTTAAAATTGTCGAATCTTTCATCGTTATCTGCTCCTTTCTTGCTTTTAGTGTAGACAAAACCGGCTGTAATAACCGCAATATTTTGTAATAGAAGTGAGCATGTAAGGGGAATGCAACAGTGAACAAACACCGATAAGGAAAAACGGCGGCGCGCCGTCTTTTTATAATGCAAAAACTCCCATAAATCGTTAGGTTCGCACGCGCTCCGTCATTAAGCGGGCGGCAATCACGTGTTTGCAGATAGGAAATGCCTATTGAAAATAGGAAGCGAGAAATAGAAGCAGCACAAAAGCGAAGATGACAAAAGCGGCAAGGAAGGGGGACATGCGGTGCCCCTCTTCTTTGCGGACATCTTGTCGGTAGCCGGGCGAAATTTCCGCGGAGTATTCTTCTTTATCATGATGTTCATTATAAAAATCCATATGTTTTTGCTCCTTGTTTTGTTATATCCTGTATGAAGAAAAATCCTCATCTTATGGTTGCCAAATTGCTTTTATATTATGCGGATATAGAAGGAAAAATCCGGATGCATAGAACGGGGAGTGCTAGCAAATTGTACAACCGAGGAGGCGTTGTATATGAAAAACAGAAATATGTATCAGCATGAATTCAATCGCCAGCAGGACGCAAGGTATGAGGGGCCGGTTAATGATAATTTGCCAACCGGCGGGGGGCAGATGGGGGTACGTGTTGATATCGACCCGACGCTACCGAAGCAGCAAAAAAACCCGTATCACGCTACGCCGAAGGTAGATGAAGAGATGAAGGAATTCCGGTCGCTTATGCAAGGCGAGGAAAAGTAAAACACACGCGGATTGCGCGTGTGTTTCTTAGTATGTCAAACATTGGGCGAGCACCCAACCGACCGATAATGACAGCAATAACACCATAATGCCGACCGCCTTATTGTCCGCTTCAATCGCGTCCTTAATGCTAAAACGGATTGTTACAAGCTCTGCCAAATAAAAGAAGATAATTTGTGCGACAATTCCAACGATGCCCCAAAGCAGCATATCGGTTAGTGAAACGGAATTGGCAATCGCCGATCCTAATACAAACGCCAGCCCGAGCAGCTTTCCGCCAATCGACATCGCAGCTGCTTGGTTTCCTTGCCCGATTAACTGAAATTCCTTCGTTTTTGTTGTGATTTCAAACATAAGAAGGCCAACAAACAATAGCAGTACGCCAATACCCGCATACGCTAAAAAGTTAAGAAATAATTCCATGCATGTTCCCCTTTCCTCGTTGTGAGATATCCTGTTGTTTCTATTATACACGACATAGGCTTGTCCCTGTCTTTTATTATGAAAATAGAAGCAGGTTTTTCAAATCGCGTGCGGTATACGAAGATTAAAAAGCTTTTAAAATGGGAGGGCGATGATGCAAGGGGAACTCGCTGGGGGCTTGCTGTTTTTGGAAATCATTTCTTTTTTGCTCGCTTGTTTAATCGGTGTGAAAAAACAAACGTGGCTGTTATCAGGATATAACGAATGGCGGGTAAAGGATAAGGAGAAGCTTGCGAAATTGGCGGGTGCATATAATGCAATCGTTGGAGTTGCTGCCATCATCGGCTTGCCCATCAACCATCCCGACGCGCAATTTATTTTTCCGCTCATGATTACCGGCTATGTTATATTGCCCTGCTATGTGAATACGAGAATGGCAGAATAAGCCTGCGTGGGGTAATCCATGCAGGCGTTTGCTTATTACAAAAATTTTCGTCCGTACGGATCAAGCGGCGGATATAAATGCGAATCTTCTGGGGCTGCGTCTTCCGAATGCCTATATTCGCCATCGGTCGGCGTATTTTCCGAAATGATGTAAATTCTTCTCTTATCATGGTCGTTAACGGCGGACTCAATTTCTAGCCTTGTGACGAGATGATATTCTTCCTTCGCCCTATCAATTTGCAAATCGGATGGAATTGAAGAGGAAAATGGAAAGGTTTTTGTTTCGTTTTCGCGAATTTGGAAGGAACCAGCTGTAACCGGGAATGTTTTCATTTCTATATCACCACCGAGATTTATAGAAGTTGCTGGTCTTACTAATGTTACAGTAATGGATTGAATCGTTTGAGCTACTTTGCCGCCTTGGACAATCAATGTGCCGCGCAGCGTTTCGCCCGCTTTATACGTATCCTTTGGTAAATACAGTGCTACCTCGGCTGCGCCGTGTCCTAATTTTGCCATTAAGTTTTCAAACATAATCAAACACTCTCCTTCATAAATTTTTTATGTTTAAGGTAGGTGTTGCTTGTATACAGCATATCAAGAAAAACTGGAAAAATAGGGGGTGTTATCCAATTGTGATGGTTTTGTTATACTTTTTTCGCATAAGGACCAGCTGTTTTACAAACATAACAGCAGGATAAAAATATGAAAGAGTTATGACAGCGATATATCAACAATAACGTTTAATATCGCTTTTGGCTAAGATATGATGGAGAAGGGAGAGGGGGGAGAACATGAAGAAAAAAGCGGGCATTTTGTTGATTGTTTTGTCGGTTTTATTATGGGCTATGATTTTAGCGGTGCCGTTTTTGCCGATGGGCGGCGGGCAGAAGGCGGCTTTAGGGGCAGCGCTGGTTGTGGCAGGGGAAGTGTTTTTTTGGATGGGCACGCTGCTTGTAGGAAAGGAAGTTGTGAAGAAGTGGCTAAAAAGGAAGAAGGAGAGTGCTTAAATTATGAAAAAAGGCTGCAAGCAGTATTGCTTGCGGCCCTTTTGTATTATTGGAACAATTTTGGCAATTCCCGTATTAACGTAATAGCTCCCATATAAGTCATAAGAACGACGACAATGCCGCCAAAAGCGGTGAGCCAGAGCGGGTGTTTATAGTCGCCGACAATCGATTTTTTGTAAGCTGCAATTAACAGTACGCTAAGGGCGAGCGGCAAAATAAGCCCATTTAGCGCACCGGCGAGAATGAGCATCTTCACCGGTTTTCCAATCGTTACGAAAATAGCCGTTGAAATAATAATGAACATAATAATGATAGTTTTATAATTTTTTTCTAAAGCAGGGCTGAACGTACGGATGAACGATACAGACGTATACGCCGCGCCGACTACGGATGTGATAGCGGCTGCCCACATAACGATGCCAAACAATTTATAGCCGATATTGCCAGCCGCAAGCTTAAAAACGGATGCCGGCGGGTTGGCGCTATCTATAGCAAGCCCTTGTGCGACAACGCCAAGCGCTGCCAAAAACAACACGATACGCATAATCGAGGCAATGCCGATTGCCGATACAGAGCTTTTCGTGATTTCCGGCAGGGCGTGGGTGCCTTTTACGCCCGCGTCAAGCAGACGGTGCGCACCGGCGAAGGTAATATATCCGCCGACTGTTCCGCCAACAAGCGTAACGATGGCGAGTATATCAATTTTATCAGGCGCGAATGTTTTGATTACCGCTTCCCCGACCGGCGGTTGTGCCGTAAACACAACATATAAAGTTAAGCCAATCATGACAAAACCGAGCAGCTGCGTAAAACGATCCATCAGCTTGCCGGCTTCTTTAACGAGGAAAATCATAATAGCAATTGCTGCGCTGATAATCGCTCCTGTCGTCGGAGATATGCCCAACAATACGTTCATGCCAAGGCCGGCGCCGCCGATGTTGCCGATGTTAAAGGCAATGCCGCCTAAGACGATTAGAAACGCGAGCACATAGCCGAGTCCCGGAAATACCATATTGGCCACATCTTGTGCCCGTTTCTCGGAAACCGCCAAAATTCTCCATACATTCATTTGTGCCCCGATATCTAAGATGACGGAAACTAAGATAACAAACCCGAAGCTTGCCGCAAGTGCTTGCGTAAATACGGTTGTTTGTGTTAAAAAGCCCGGGCCGATTGCTGAGGTTGCCATTAAAAACGCAGCTCCAAGCAATAAGCTTCGATTTGATTTCGGTGTTTTAGATGATGGTTGCTTTGTTTCTTTTATTTTTTCTGCCCCCATTGCAGTGCCTCCTTTTTAGTAGCTATTTTAAATGCTATTGTTGATAAAGCGTGAGCGGGCAAAACCAACATAGTTTTTTACATAGCCTTTGTATTAAATGGAACGTACTTGAATGTGCGCGGCCGCCAGTTCGCTGCGAATGAGCTTCGCGAACGAAAGGGCGTGGGCACCATCGCCGTGAATGCATACTGTATCCGCTTGAATTGGAATAATCGTACCTTGCTGCGAACGGACAGTCCCCTCCCTTACCATTTGAATGACTTGGGCGACGGCTTGTTTATCATCGGTAATTAACGCATCCTGTTGCCGTCTCGGCGTGAGGGAGCCGTCCGCCTGGTACGTTCGGTCCGCAAATACCTCTTGGGCAGTTTGCAGCCCGATTTTCTGCCCGGCTTTAATGAGCTCGCTTTCGGCCAGCCCGAACAGGATGAGCTCCGGATTTACTTTATACACAGCCTCTGCAATCGCTTCAGCCAACGCTCTGTTTTTGGCAGCCATATTGTATAATGCACCATGCGGCTTTACGTGCTTCATGACGGCACCTTCGGCTTTGACAAATCCAGATAACGCCCCGATTTGATAAACGACAAGGTCGAAAGCTTCCTGCGGTGTAATATCGATGCTTCTTCTCCCGAAGCCTTGTAAATCCGGAAGTCCGGGATGTGCGCCGATGGCTACATTATGGTGCAAGGCGAGCTGTACCGTTTTTCTCATTATGCCTGGGTCGCCGGCATGAAAGCCACAGGCGATATTGGCCGATGTAACATACCGTAAAATTTCCTCATCGTTGCCGATTTGATAGGCGCCGAAGCTTTCTCCTAAATCACAATTTAAATCTACATAATGCAAGTGCTATCCCTCCTACTTGTATATTAACGAAAGCCGTGCCTTTAATTCCTTTATATCGAGTTCCTGCTTTATATAAAGCTGCTGTGCTTTAGCAAGCGGGATTTCCTGAAAAGAAATCGTATCTCTTGGTTTAGCTTGTGCGATGTTTGGTAAATCAACCGAAATGATGGCGGCGATTCTCGGATAGCCCCCTGTCGTTTGCCGGTCGGCAAGCAGCGCAATCGGGTTGCCGTCGGATGGAACTTGAATGGTCCCGAACGAAACCGCTTCTGAAACCAATTCGGTTGGCTTTTGCAGCGTAAGCTTCGGTCCGGAAAGCCGGTAACCCATCCGGTCAGAGTTTAGCGTGACCGAAAATGGCTGTGAAAAGAAATCCGTTTGGCTTTTAGCGCTAAATAGCGGAAACTCTTTTCCTTTTATTGCGCGGATTGGTCCTTGTTTGATACGAAACACCCTTGAAGCGCCCCAGTTTGCGGGAAGAGGCACCCGCTTTGTCCATTCTTTGCAAGGGATGATGTCGCCTGCTTGCAGCGCCCGTCCGTTATAGCCGCCAATGCCTGCCCGCAAGTACGTCGATTTGCTGTTCATAGTAGGCGCGATGGAAAATCCACCGGCAACTGCGAGATACGTGCGGCAGCCGTTCCGCGCTTTTCCGAAGCTAAGCCGGCTTCCTTTTTCTGCTAAGACGGGCTTGTACATCGGGATGGAAACGCCGTCGAGAGCAGGGGAGAGGTCGCCGCCGCAAATAGCAATTAAGGTCGGGACAGAAAATTCGATGAGCGGCCCAACCATCGTAATTTCCAACGTTGCTTCCTGTTCCGGATTGCCGACTAACAGATTGGCGATGCGGTGTGAAAGCGGATCCATCGCGCCGCTTGCAATGACGCCGTATTTTTGGAAGCCGAATCTTCCTAAATCCTGTATCGTCGTCAAGAGCCCCGGACGAATGACTGTTAATGCCATGTTCCCGCCTCCTTTATTGTTTGGAACTGCTGCGGTGTAATTGAAACAAAGCGGATTTCGTCTCCTGCTTGCAATAAGCTCGGATTTTTGTGATCTGGACGGAAGAGCGGGAGCGGCGTTTTGCCGATAATTTGCCAGCCGCCCGGCGTTTCAATCGGATAAATGCCTGTTTGTTTGCCGGCGATGCCGACGGAGCCAGCTGGAATTGCCAAGCTTGGCGACTGTTTCCGGGGAGCGGCAATTCGTTCGTCCATGCCGCCCATATAAGGAAAGCCTGGGGCAAATCCAATCATATACACAAGATATGTTCCATTTTGGTGGATATCTATCACCTGTTGGGGCGAAAGTTTGTTATGGCGCGCGACAAATTCAAGGTCAGGCCCGAACTCGCCTCCGTAGCAGACGGGAATTTCAACAATTTTTTTCTCTTGTGCCTGCGTATTTTCAAGCGTTTGGAGTATAGATTCTAAGTTGTGGCAAACTACTTCATAGGGAGAAGCGTGACGATAATAAAACATCGGGTCATAAAACAGCGTGACGGTTGTAAATGCAGGGATATATTCAACCATCCAAGGAAGCGGCTGATGTTCTAAATATTTGGAAAATGCTTGTACCCGTTCATACACTTGTTCTTCAATATACTCACCGAATTGCACGATGACGGCATTGTCGGCGAGCGGATGCAATGTATAGTTCAATATATATATGCAACCTCCTTACTGACTGGGCTTCCATCCTAACAAATATGATATATCCCGTGCGGCTTCGGTAACTTTTGCAACAAGGTTTTGCGCGTATTGTTCATTCCGGAAGCGAATTTCAGCTCCGACGACACTAATACCAGCAACGGCTCTGCTTTCATAATTGAAGATTGGCGCGCCGATTGCGGATGAATCGTTTTCAAGTTCGGAATGGCTAATGGAAAACCCGTTCTTCCGGCAATCCCGCAAAACGTCGCGCAGCACTTGTTTATCTGTGATGGTCTGGTTTGCATAAGAAATAAGTTCTGTCTGCTCGATATAACGCTCGCGCTCTTGTTCGGGAAGAAACGCCAACAAAATGCGCGGGCAAGCGCCGCCGTACAAAGGGGCTCTACGCCCGATTTGCGTATACACACGCAGCCGCTCGGTTGTGTCTACTTTTTCAATATAAATTGCTTCATTGTCGTCACGCACCACGAGGTTCACCGCTTCGCCGGTTTCCTCCTTGAGGCGCCGCATGATCGGCAAAGCTACCTTGCGAATATTCAATCGCTCTGCGACAAGGTGGCCAAATTGTAAAAACAGCAAGCCAAGCTCATATTTCCCGTCCATATTTCTTGAAAGAAAGCCCATATCTTCAAGAGATGAAACCATTCGGTGCGCAGACGTTTTCGGCAGTCTGGAAAGCTGTACGATTTCTTGGAAGCTGAGCTGTTCGTGGTCTAAAAATAGATTTAAAATTTGCAGCGATTTCAGCACTGTTTTATTTTGGTTCTGCATGGAACACCTCTATCTTGTTCCGAAATACGGAATTAGAATTCCGTATTTCGGGGATTTTTATAGTTATTATATAAAATACTTATATGAAATTACAATATTATTTCAGAAAATTTAGAAATGTGGTAGGGTAATCTTTACTAATATAATGGCTACCCTAAAAGTTACTCGTTTTTGGCAACCTTTAATTATACCATAAAATGTAACTTTTATCCATCGTGGTGCTATTCGCAATAGCATGGGTGACTCTGTTAAAGGTTAATGTTGATTTTGATTGATTTGTTGATTGGGAACGAAAGGCGGCGACTCCAGCGGGAAAAGCGGCTCGGCCCCGCCCGCGGAAAGTGTCCCCCTGCAGTGGAAAATCAACAATCAAGTTTAACAGAGCCAATATAGTTTATCCAAATTACTTATTACTTGCTTACCTGTGAAAAAGCGAGGCATAGCTGCATTTATGCGACTCCGGAATAGGAGATGGTTCTTGAAACCGGGCTGGAGGCCGAGGCAATACCCGCCCAATTTGAAGAAGCAGCGGAGTTTTTGCAAAAGTGCCGGGAACTTGAGCGGAATGTGGCACCTGAAAAAGAGCGGCAAAGCTTGCTTGAAGAAAGAGGTTGGTTTGTACGTTGCTGCGCTCGTTTCCCATCTTAATTCTTCCTTTTTGGAACAAGTCGGGCATGTGAAGTATGTAGTGGAGCTGGAGGTGTGTAGAAGCGCCTCCCACATATGATGGAAAACCAGAGGGAGAAAATGAATACGGGCTGCTATTTGTTCAGCATAGCCGCGATAAATCGTACCTGCTATATGGTAAAATAGAGACTAGGCATGTATGTTAACGGATGGAGGTATGATTTGATGAAAAAAACAGTGAAAGTAGTAGGGGCAGTGGCATGTAACGAAAACGGCGACATTTTGTGCGCCTTGCGTTCGCCGGAGATGCCGTTGCCGAATTTGTGGGAATTTCCGGGCGGCAAGATGGAAGAAGGGGAGCAGCCTGAAGAAACATTAATTCGCGAAATTCAAGAGGAATTGGGATGCACGGTTGAGGTATATGAACAAATCGAAGATGCGACATATGAATACCCGAATATAATTGTAAACTTGCTTACATATCGCACGAAAATCGTAGATGGTACGCCAAAAGCGAAGGAGCATGCCGAGTTGCGATGGGTGCCCCTTAGAGAGCTGCGCTCATTAGAGTGGGCACCCGCAGATATTCCGACGGTTGATGCGTTGTTAACGGATAAGGTCGGTATATAAGTCTTCTAATCCGGGATGAGGCAAGCGCCATTTGATGCTCATCGTTTTATGGCCATGGCTTGATACATAATCTGCTTCGCTGAGATATGTAAATGGCAGCGTTATCTCGTGCATTTTCTCAAATTTCCGGACGAACAAATGAATATGGATTCCTCTTTCTTTATGATATGCATAGTCTTTGTCAGAAGCATGCGATGTTTGGTTTTTGTTTTGCTAATGGAAATTAGAACAATAACCTGCGAAGTTATTTTATCGAAAAAATAGGCGAGAACACCCCCTCCTCAATCGCGTGAAGGGCGAAGCCCAGCGATAGGTGGGGGATGAATCGCCCTCGGACAAGAAATGGCTATTTGCCATCTCGATTGCCCGACATTTGCAATCCTTTGC
>JBHGUR010000030.1:0-44885 GCA_048976805.1 Ectobacillus sp.
CGCGGGTTGGGCGGTTGACCCGCGCCACAGCCCGGAGTCTGCTGCTTTTGGGGGCTAGACATACTCCCCAAAACTTATAATTTCTTAATCTTTTAGACTCTATTAAAGAACAATATTGATTTTCACATCAAAATCATATGATCTATAACTCGGGCCTGCACATCACGGTTATGTAGAACTTAGCGGCAACCCGCACTTTTCTTCTCCCTCTGGTTTTCCTTTGGACAAGGCAGAACTAGGCCCTGACCGTTACGATATACGGCCGGGAGCACTCTCCCCCTCTAAAAAAAGATGTATATATCAACACTAACGTTTAACACAGACATCCATGAAAGAATATAACTTGCACCACGATAGATAAAAAATTTTTATTTTTTAGGATAGGCCGATGTTGATTTTTATATCACGTACGTCTGTACATCACGGCTATGCAGAACTTAGCGGCAACCCGCACTTTTCTTCTCCCTCTGGTTTTCCTTTGGACGAGGCAGAACTAGGCCCTGACCGTTACGATATATGGCCGGGAGCACTCTCCCCCTCTAAAAAAAGATGTATATATCAACACTAACGTTTAACACAGATTATTTTTTAGGGTAGCCATCTTTTAAAAAAACAGGACCGACCCGCATCCAATGCGAAGCCGGCTCCCATTTAGCTTATATCTCCCTTTGCAAAATATCTGCATTATCTATCGCTCGGAATGCGCTTTACCATTTCCTCAATCATATAGCTCGCGTTTTTGGCAGCCAAATTTGCAAACTTCTCGTAATCCTCCCCGGACCCTACCGCCGAATCGGAAATCGAGCGGATAATCACATACGGCACACCGTTCAAATAAGCCACTTGGCCAATGGCCGCTCCTTCCATTTCCACTGCATCCGCCTGGAATGTATCAATAATCTCCTTGCGCCGCTTATCATCCGCGACAAATTGGTCGCCGCTTGCAACGCGGCCGATGAACACTCTCACACCCTCCAGCCCTTTCGCCGCTTCTTGGGCCAAGCGAATCAGGCGCTCATCTGCCTTATAGTAAATTACGTCAGAATCCTCAAACTTCCCAGGCGGCTGGTCGATTGCTGTCTGGTCTACATCATGCTGCACCGAATCCTTCGAAATCACAATTTCCCCTACCTTAAGCTTTGGATTTAACGCCCCTGCTACTCCGGAATTAATAATAAAACTCACCTTGTATAATGTAATTAAAATTTGTGCCGCGACAGCCGAATTTACCTTGCCGATACCAGAACGGACGAGCACAACATCTATATCATCCAGCTTCCCTTTATAAAATGTAAAATGGGCCAGCTTTTCTACACTCTCAATATCCATTTTTGAACGAATAATTTCAATTTCCTTCTCCATCGGCCCAATAATGCCAATTGTCAGAGGCTTTTTGGGCTGTCCCCCCTCCGCTGCCAAGGCTTGGGGAACGATATATGTAAATAACAACAGCAATGTAATAAGCAGTGTGAAAAGCCTTTTCATCTTTATCCCTCTTTTCGATTCAATTTTTTATTTTTTAACATTTCTTCTGTTAACAGGCTCGCTTGCCGGGCGGCAAAATGAATAAGCTTGTTGTAAGCCGCTTCCTCTACTCCTGTCGCGTCATCGGCAATCGCGCGAATCACGACAAAAGGAACACGGTTTAAATATGCAACATGGCCGATAGCCGCTCCTTCCATTTCTACAGCATCGGCGGCGAATTGGCGGCGAATGCGCGCTTTAAAATCATGGTTCTCGACAAACTGGTCGCCGGATGCAATATGGCCAACATACACGCCATAATTTTCAATTTTTTCTCCTGCTTGCTTCGCAGCCTGAATTAGCTTTTTATCCGCTTGAAAATACTTTATATTCATCCGTGCGATTGTACCGGGCTCTTCTCCGATTCCGCTCGCGTCTACATCATGCTGCACTACATCCGCGGAAATAATAATATCTCCCGATTTGTATTTACCCGTCAGCGTGGCCGCAATGCCCGAATTAATAATCGCTGTAACTTTATAGTGATCAATCAAGGCTTGTGCGCACGCTGCCGCATTCACTTTTCCAATCCCTGAGCTTACAATGACAATTTCCTTGCCGTGCAAGCTTCCTTTATAAAATTTCATTCCCGCAATTTTCCTCGTTTCATGCACTTGCATTTTTTGCAGCAAATACATGATTTCTTCCTCCATCGGTCCAATAATGCCAATCGCCTTCTGCGGCTCTTCCGCCGCCGCATAGCATGAAGGAAATACACTTATTGCAAGAAAAAAGATAACAATCCATGTCCTTTTCATAATCGCTGCTGCTCCTTTTTAAGATGGTCTATATAAGTTTAGGACAAGTGTCCGCCTTTTATGTAAATCCAAAACATTTCAGCCGGTTCCTTATATGCGAATTTCCCAATTTGTATTGACATGCTTCGACAGCTATTTTAGTATTTTTGAAGGTTGGTAAATTTTATCAACTAAAATTTTTATAGAAGGAGATTCATAGGTATGAAAAAAGTTCTCGCTAGTATTGCAGCAGTATCGGTTGCGGGCGGAACTGCTGCCGGAACTGTCCAAGCTGCTCCTGATCAAGCACAGCAAGCAACGCAGACCTCTGAAGCGGCAGTACAAAACGAGACGCAAGCTGCGAGCTATTCGGTAAATGCAGACGCCCTTCGCGTACGCACAGGCCCAGGCACATCACACGGCATTCTCGGGCTTGTGAAACAAGGGCAAACATTGCAGGTTATAGGGGAAGTTGACGGTTGGTACAAAATTCAATTTAACGGAAGCACAGCTTATGTCAGCAAGGAGTTCGTAAATGCAACAACAACACAAGTGCAAGCAACAGGCGGCTACACAGTTGATGTTTCCTCCTTGCGCGTACGCACAGGCCCGAGCACGTCACACGGCATCATCGGGACTGTCCACAAAGGGCAAGCTGTGAAGGTTATAGGAGAAGTGCAAGATTGGTATAAAATTGACTATAACGGACGTACCGCTTATGTCAGCAAAGATTATATATCGCACGGAAACCCGGAAACCCCAGCACCAGCATTATCCGCCGCTCCTGTACGGCAGGACGGTACATATGTAGTAGACGTTTCCTCCTTGCGCGTGCGCACAGGCCCGGGTACGTATTATCCGGTTATCGGCGGCGTGCTGCAGGGACAAGCGCTCAAGGTTACTGGCGTTTCTGGGGATTGGTATAAAATTGACCGAAACGGCACAACTGGCTACGTCAGCGCGCAATATGTAAAATTCGTACAAGGCGACGCGGCGCCAGCAGCTCCTGTCCAAGACTATTATGTGAACGTCAGCGCCCTAAATGTAAGAAGCGGAGCAGGTACACAGCACGGCGTTATCGGTGTCGTTACGCACGGACAAAAGGTTCAGGTTTCCGGCGAGGAATCCGGCTGGAGCAAAATTAACTATAACGGCAAAATCGGCTATGTCGCGACGCAATTTTTGTCCAAAACATTAGTGGCTCCTGCAACGCAGCAGGCTGAACAGCCATCCCAGCAAGCAGCAGCTTCATCTAATATGGCAGCGCTTATATCTTACGCGAAATCGTTAGCCGGCGTTCCGTACGTATGGGGCGGCACGACACCGCGCGGCTTTGATTGCAGCGGCTATATTTACCATGTCTACAGCAAGTTCGGCTATTCCTTCGGGCGCACAAGTGTTGCGGGCTACTGGAACAGCTTGGCAAAGACATCCAACCCGCAGCCGGGCGATTTGATTTTCTTCCAAAACACGTATAAACCAGGCCCGTCCCACGTCGGCGTTTACCTTGGAAACGGCTCCTTTATTCAAGCGGGAGACAACGGCGTTGCGATTGCTTCCTTAAGCTCATCGTATTGGAAAAATCATTTCTTAGGGTATGCGAAGCCTTATTAGGCCGGGTTATAGGCTAAACCCGCCGCATTCCATAAAAAAAGAGGAGAGTGTCCGCTCTCCTCTTTTTTATTGGCTACCCTAAAAAATAAAAATTTTTTAGGGTAGGCCGATGTTTATTTTTATATCACGTACGTCTGTACATCACGGCTATGCAGGAATTGCAACCCGCACTTATCTTCTCCCTCTGGTTTTCCTTTGGACGAGGCAGAACTAGGCCCTGACCGTTACGATATACGGCCGGGAGCACTCTCCCCCTCTAAAAGAAGGGGTTACATCAACACTAACGTTTAACGCAGATTATTTTTTAGGGTAGCCTTATTCTTAAAATTGGCTACTACGTCGCACAATCTTCTTCGCTGCCAATTTATATTTTCTTAAAGTACAAAACTAGGCCCTGACCGTTACCGTACACGGCCGGGAGCGCTCTCCCCTCTACAAAGAAGGGGTTTCTCTAGCAACAATAATGTTTAAACAAACGTTTGATTAAACATGCTGCGAGCTGTTCCAGTCCGCTAAAAACTTCTCAATCCCTTGATCCGTTAGCGGATGCTTCATTAATTGGTGGATTACCTTGGACGGAATTGTCGCGATATGCGCGCCGTGTAAAGCCGCTTCTGTTACATGAACCGGGTGGCGCACGGAAGCTGCGATAATTTCCGTGTCGATATCATGAAGAATAAAGATGTCAGCTATTTGGCGGATTAAATCCATGCCGTTATGGCCAATATCATCAAGGCGCCCTAAAAACGGCGATACGTAAGTCGCGCCGGCGCGCGCTGCCAGCAACGCTTGCGGCGCGGAGAAAATCAATGTGACGTTCGTCTTAATGCCCATATCCTTAAAAGCTTTTACAGCCTTTAAGCCGTCTGGTGTCATCGGTACCTTAATGACAACATTCGGTGCGATTTCTGCTAGCATTTTCCCTTCTTGCACCATTTCATCAGCTTGCAGGCTAATAACCTCCGCACTTACCGGCCCATCGGTAATTTTGCAAATTTCCCGGATGCGGTCGTGGAAATTCACGCCCTCTTTTGCCACAAGCGACGGGTTCGTTGTTACACCCGCTAAAATACCTAAATCATGCGCTTCCTGAATTTCCTGTACATTTGCCGTATCAATAAAAAATTTCATTCCCTATTCCTCCTTTTAACATATTCCGAAAGAAGTCTCCCTCTTCAAGCGTGTGAAGGGCGCAGCCCAACGGTAAGGGGGAGATGAATTTCGGTTAGGCGATAGCCTAAAGCATTTGTAAATAAATGTTCCTAATAGCAAAATAATCCTATGACACATTCTTTGATAAGTGATTATATAAGGTTGAACGGACAAACCATATGCGAAAACCAAGCTAATTCCTTCCGCTCGTAAAATAATCAAGGTAACGAAAGAACCTCCATTTCGTTGGACATCTACCGCAAGGACTGCGGGAAGTAACGCTCAGGGAGATGAAAGGATACTTTCGTCGTGGAGCTGAGAAGAAGCCCCCACTTCAAGCAAAGCTAAGTGGCGGGTAGTTCACAAGACGAAAGCCAGCCGCAAGGGACCAGCTTTCTTATTATACCCTTTATTTTTTCTTTACAAGCTCCAATTCAACCGGAATAAACTTGTCCACTTTCGTTCCTTCTGTTACCTTTTTCGCTGTTTCCATTGCCATTTGCCCGATTAATTCCGGCTTTTGCGCAACGGTTCCTGCCATTTCTCCGCCTTCTACCGCTTTTACAGCATCGTCTGTCGCATCAAAGCCGACCACTATTACATCTGTTTTACCCGCAGATTTTAATGCTTCTAATGCGCCAAGCGCCATTTCATCATTATGGGCAAATACCGCTTTTACATCGCTGTTGGATTGAAGAATGTTTTCCATAACAGACAATCCTTGCGCGCGGTCAAAGTTTGCCGCTTGCTTTGCAACGATGTTCACTTTGCCGTCCACCGCTTTATGGAACCCTTCGCCGCGCTCGCGGGCCGCAGAAGAACCAGGAATACCTTCAAGCTCTACAACCTTTGCATCTTTTCCTGCCAATTCAAGCAAATATTCGCCGGCCATCTTACCGCCTTCGACGTTATTGGAAGCGATATGCGCCACTACATCTCCGCCTTTTGCGCTGCGGTCCACTGTAATAACCGGAATGCCTGCATCATTTGCTGCTGTTACCGCTGCTGTTACCGCATCGGAATCCGTCGGGTTAATAACGATTAAATCAACGCCTTTTTGAATTAAATCTTCCACATCGCTCGTTTGCTTTGCTGCATCATTTTGCGCATCAACTGCAATTAACTCAATGCCAAGCTCTTTCGCTTTTGCTTCAGCGCCCTTTTTAAGCGTTACAAAGAACGGGTTATTTAAAGTGGAAACAGAAAGCCCGACTTTCAAGCCATCTTTACCGTCTTTTTTCTCAGAAGCCTTATCTGCTCCCGGAGCCTGCATAGAACAACCGGCCGTAAATATCATGATAATTGCCACTGCCAACATAAGCCATTTTTTCATACAAATCTCTCCTTATGCTTGTTTTTTGCGATCTAATAGTACTGCCAGTAAAATGACCAACCCTTTTACAACCTGCTGGAAGAAGGAAGATACTCCTAATAGGTTCAAACCGTTATTCAATACCCCGATAATAAGGGCGCCAATCAACGTGCCGACAATCCAGCCCTTGCCGCCGGAAAGGCTTGTTCCGCCCAGCACCACAGCCGCGATTGCGTCAAGCTCATACGATGTGCCGGCAGTCGGCTGTGCTGAATCAAGGCGGGAAGCTAAAATAATTCCTGCAAATGCTGCCAATAAACCGGAAATGCCATAAATCATTACTTTCATGCGGTTTACATTAATGCCGGAAAGCAAAGCCGCTTCTTCATTTCCACCGATTGCGAATGTGCGGCGGCCAAACGCTGTTTTCTTTAAGATGAAATATAAAATCGCAAACGTAATCAACATCGTTACAGCCGGCACCGGAATGCCGAAGAAATAGCCGCGGCCAAGCATTTGGAACATCAAATTATCGCCAAGTCCGGTAATCGGACGGCCATCCATATAGACAAGCGTAAGTCCGCGGAAAATTGTCATCGTCGCCAACGTCGCGATAAACGGCGCCACTTTTCCTTTTGCGATAATTACCCCGTTTAGAATTCCCATTACTAATCCTGCAAGCAAGCCTGCGCCAATTGCCAATGTTGCATCCATCCCGCTTGCAAGCATGCCGGCCACAAGCGCGCTTGATAGGGCCAAAATCGAACCAACTGATAAATCAATGCCGCCGGTTAAAATAACGAAAGTCATTCCAAATGCGATTAAGGCGTTAATGGATACTTGACGCAAAATATTAAATAAGTTTGTCGGTGCTAAAAAGGATGGATTTAAAACCGAAATGACTACCACAATTAGCACCAATCCGATGAGCGAGCCTACCTGCTGAAGAATGTTAGCCCGTTTTTGCAATTTTTGTGCGAAAGCCGCCATCTTTATTCCCCTCCTGTCGCCAATGCCATAATAGATTCTTGTGTTGCCGCGCTGCGCTCTAATATACCGCCTGCTTTTCCTTCATGAATGACGAGAACACGGTCGCTCATTCCCAAAATTTCCGGAAGCTCCGAAGAAACCATAATAATCGCAACTCCCTGCTCTGTCAGTTCATTCATAATCGAATAAATTTCCTTTTTGGCCCCGACATCGACACCGCGCGTCGGCTCGTCCAAAATTAAAATATCCGGTTGGATTCCTAGCCATTTCGCCAAAACGACCTTTTGCTGATTTCCCCCGGAGAGGGATTTCACCGGCTGCTCGCCGCTTGCCGCTTTCACGTTGAGCTTGCTGATCATATTGGAAACAAACTCCGCTTCCTTGCCGCCCTGCAAAATCCCACTCTTGGAAATGCGCTTTAAGTTTGGCAAAGCAAGATTTTCCCGAATCGAAAAATCAAGAATCAGCCCTTCCGATTTCCGGTCCTCCGTAATAAAGGCAATCTTGTTGGCAATTGCATCGATTGGGCTCTTGATTTTCGTTTCCTTTCCGTTAATGAAAATTTGCCCTTCATCAAGCCTGTCATAGCCGAAAATCGCCTTCATAATCTCCGTGCGCCCCGCTCCCATCAGGCCGGCTACACCAAGGATTTCCCCTTTGCGAAGTGTAAAGGAAACGCTTTCAAATTTTCCCTTTTTCGTTCCATTGCGCAGCTCGAAAATAACCTCCCCCGGCTGCGCCGTCCGTTCCGGATAACGCTCGCCGATGCTGCGGCCTACCATCATGCTCACAACCTCATCAAAGGATGTTTCCGGAATTAAGCGCGTGCCGACATATTCGCCGTCGCGCAAAATGGTAATCGCATCGCAAATGCTAAAAATCTCTTCCATTCTGTGTGAAATATACACAAACGAAACGTTTTCCTTGCGCAGCTTGTTAATAACCGCAAACAATGTTTCAATTTCCCGATCCGTCAAAGCTGCTGTCGGCTCGTCCATAATGATGACTTTTGCGTTTGTCATGAGCGCTTTGCCGATTTCAATCAGCTGCTGCTGCCCGACAGACAATTCGCCGGCAAGCTTGGAGCCTTTTACATGAAGTCCGAGGCTTTGCAATTGCTGCTCTGCTTTTTCATTCATTTCCCGCGTCCGCAAAATTCCCGTTCTGCCGTATTTCAGCTCTTTGCCGAGAAACATATTCTCCGCGACTGTCAAATTCGGCAAAATGTTAAGCTCCTGATGGATAAAAGCAATGCCGTTATCTTCCGCTTCCTTCGCGCTTTTAAAGCTTTGCTCCTTGCCGTCGATTAAAATGCGGCCGCTGTCTTTCTCATATACACCTGTTAAAATTTTCATTAATGTTGATTTTCCTGCCCCGTTCTCGCCCATGAGCGCGTGAACCTCGCCGGCTTGCAAGGAAAACTGTACGTCCTTTAAAACCGGATTGCCATTAAATGCTTTGGAGATGCTCTGCATTTGAATATGCATGTCCATGCCACCTCTTTTCTAGAAAATCACTCCGGCGTGCAAAATAATATTGGCGTAAGGAGTTGCTTCGCCTGTGCGGATAACTGCTTTTGCCCCTTTTGTCAGCTCCTTGAACCGCTCATGCGGCACGTATTCGCATACTGCTTGCGAAAGCATTGCTTCCGTTTCGCTTCGAACCTGTTCATTATGGGTGCAAATTTCCTCGGCAAGCGTTATTTTTTCGACCGCCATATCATTTACTACCGCCTGCAGCACCTGCAAAAAGGATGGTGTGCCAAGCTCTAACGCCAAATCGATGCGCTTGACATCATCCGGAATCGGAAGGCCGCAATCGGCGATGACAATTGTATCTGTATGTCCAAGCTGTGCGAGCACCCCCGCAATTTCACTGTTAAGCATTCCGTGTTTCTTCACCTAATATCACCTGCAATTCGTGTAATGTCTCTCTTGTCGGCATGCCGCCCTGCGCCCCGAGCTTCGTTACGGAAATGCCGGCTGCCCGGTTTGCAAAAGCAATCGCTTCCGGCAATGCTTTCCCTTCCGCTAAGGCCACCGCCAAAGCGCCATTGAACGTATCCCCGGCGCCGGTTGTATCCACTACCTCAACCGAAATGCCCGGTACGCGGACAATGTCCGTTCCATTATGAAAACGCACGCCTTGCTCGCCTTCTGTCATGAGCAGCTTGTTTGGATATTTTGCGAGCAATTCTTCAAGCGGCGTTTCAAAGTCGTTAAAGATAACGCGGCACTCATGCTCATTCGGCGTTAAATATGCCGCTTTTTCAATCATATCTGCCGGCAGCGCTTGCGCCGGAGCTGGATTCAGCACCACCGGTACATGATGCTCGTCACATACATCCAATACATACTGTACCGTATCAAGCGGAATCTCAAGCTGGACCAATACGATGTCCGCTTCTATTAAAACCTGCTTTGCCCGGTCTACCATATGGCGGTCAACAAGGCCGTTGGCGCCCGGGACAACAACAATGCTGTTATCTCCTTCCGCTAGTACAATATGGGCCGTTCCTGTCGTCGTACCTGTAACCGGTACCACATACGGAATAAAAACACGCTCGCGCTCAAAGTTCTCTAAAATTGCTTTTCCGTATGCGTCTTCCCCGACCGCTCCGACCATGGCAACGCGGGCGCCCAGGCGCGCGGCCGCGACTGCTTGGTTCGCTCCTTTTCCGCCGGGAACCGTATGGAAGGCGGAACCGATTACCGTTTCGCCCGCCTTTGGACGCTTATCGGATACTGCAACTAAATCTATGGAACTGCTTCCTACTACTGCGATGCTTGCCATTCTGCCCTCTCCTTACTTTGTTGTATTTCGTTCGATAATGTTAACCGGCAGGCAATGGTGTTCTTTGCTGCCGCCGCCGTGTTCAATGTGCTGAATCAAAAGCTTGGTCGCTTTTTCTCCCATTTCATAGATGGGCTGCGCTACTGTTGTAATTGATGGAAACATCATTTCTGTAAAAGAAATGCCGTCAAATCCGATAACTTGCAGTTCATCCGGGATGCGGATTCCTTTTTGCAGCGCCGCCTTTACAGCAGAAACAGCGATTAAATCGTTTCCAGCCACAATTCCGTCTATTTCCGGATGCTCTTCTAGCAGCCGCGCCGCTACTTGTTCGCTTGCCACCAATTCAAACGGGCTTTCTGCTACCACGTAAGAAATCTGCGTTTTTGTTACCGCTTGCAAAAAACCTTCATAACGCTCATTTGCGGTACTGATGTTACGCGGCCCGCGAATGTGCGCCAAATGTGAACAGCCCTTTTGCAATAGCAGCTCTGCCGCCATCTTGCTGCCTTTGTAGTTATCAGCATAGACGGTCGGGATATGGTCATTGAACACCCGGTCAATTGCGATAACCGGTACATCGAGCCCCATGTAATTGGCGCTGTTTTGCGGATTTGTCGCTACGATGAAGCCGTCAACATTATTTCTTAGCAGCACATCAATATATTGCTTTTCCTTTTCTAATCCTTCATCAGAGTTGCAAAGCACGACAGTGTAGCCTTCTTTATATGCAACATCTTCAACGGCACGCGCGATTTCTGGGAAGAACGGGTTTAAAATGTTCGGCACGACAAGGCCGATCAACCGGGAGCTCTTATTATAAAGCGATCTTGCTACAGTGCTTGGCTTATAATTAAGAAGCTCAATCGCCCGTTCTACCTTTTTCAAAGTATCTTCATGTACGTAACCGTTTTTATTCAATACTCTGGAAACTGTTGCAACTGACACACCCGCCAGCTTTGCGACATCTTTAATTGTACTCAATGTACATTCTCTCCATTCCATGTAACCGTTTACATATAAAATGTATCCTATTAGGCCGAAACTGTCAACATCTTTTTTAGTTCGGATTCATTATTGCCGGAATCGGCCGAATTAATTGTGAATTAGGTGGAATTAATTGTAAATTGGGTCGAATTAATTGTAAATTCGTGTTAATAATTCGCTTTTAGGTTTAAAAAAAGAAGCAGAGATCCCCCAATCTCCGCTTCTTCCTTATATAAAAATTATACCCCTATGCATTTGCTGCAGGCTTCTCCCGTTCCTGCTCCAGCTTTGGCTCCTTATGTAAAGATTGTAATTGATTAGTCCGATTCGTCATTGCAGAACGCTTCAAGCAAATTTGTTTCCATTTCCGCTCGTATTTTTTCATACTGCTTTAACTCCTCCCCCTATCATGGAGATTTTGTTATACAAATCTTCTCTCTGTTTCTACTTTATAAGCCGCTAAAAGATGAATAGATGCGTCTCCCGCCGCTCTATTTTTGTAACCGTTTACAAGGATGATTTTATCCTATTTTACAATAATATGCAACCATTAAAATACAAATAATTACATTTTTTTCTTCCAAAATGAAAAAAGCAATGCAAACGGCCGCGATGATGGCACTCGGCTTAGGCTGCTTTGCCTCTTCGGCGTATGCGGCGACAATTATAAACACAAGCGTGTTGAACGTTCGCCAAGCGCCAGGCGCACTATCGGCTAATCTACAGGGGCGCAAGCACATAAACATCCGGATTATGGAGAAAGGCGGTACTCATTTGTTCCGTACCGCCTTTCTATTGATAAAATAAACTGTTCGTTTTGAACGCAGATGCTGCCTCTCCTATCCCAATGCCCTTTTCGCAGTTTTTTTGATAAGGGCATATGATAAAATCCTGCAAATGGTAATCCGTTAACGTAGCAATGGAAATCAGACGGCCTCTATCCGGCATTCCCCTCACCTTCCTTTTCGCATAACCTGTCTAGTTCTATAGGGAAGAAGCAAAGCCTTTCCCGAAGTTCCGGCATACTTCAATGTCCCCGGCGCCCGGAGTCAGTTCAACCTTTAACCCCTCCAACACAATTTCGGCGCCCCGTTCCCGCAGCTTTTCAATTAAAATATCAACAGCCGCGCCATACTGCGGATAAGCCGAATCGCAGGAACCGAATACCGCAGCCTTCTTTCCGGTTAAATCAACCTCATCCATTTCATCGTAAAAATCTAAAAAATCATCCGGCAGCTCTCCGTCTCCCCACGTGTATGCCCCTAATAAGATACCGTCGTACTCTTCAAGAACGGAGGCTTCAGGCCCCGACATAATATCAATTTTTTCAAAATCTGCATTGCCTGCTTCCGCAATTCCTTGTGCAATGGCGTCGGCCATTTCTTCCGTATTTCCGCTCATGCTTGCAAAAATCATAATAATTTTAGACATAATAGCACCTCTTTCGTAAAAATGATTATTATTCTCAATTATAGGCAGCAAATTTTATTCAAAGCTTGATGAATCGATGGCCAAGACCTTTTCGCAAAAAAAATAGGTATCGATTGGCTTTTCGCTCTTTGTTTTACGACAGTTGATAAATTATGGTTTACAAAATCGGTTAACACGAGAATCATATCAATGTTCTTCGGTATCCCTTTTTTCACCATTTTTTCTTTGCGCCCGCTAATGTGCAGCACTTCTTGAAAACCGGCAGATGATAATTTTTCCGGAATAACCCCCAAATCATCTCCGCCTATAACAAGCAATGAACGCGGCATTCTTCTCTCCCCTTTTCCACTTCATATTTAACTGTTGCTTTGGAAGCACCTTCCTTTTGCTTCATTTCGAACAGATAACCAAACTCCGTATATAAACGAATTCCTTAATTTGATTTTGATAATCATTATCATTTATAGTACTAGATTAATGAAAACGATTATCATTGTCAATATATTTTTAATTCTGATTTTAAAAGAAACGTATATAAACACATCTCATTTGAATGGGGCATCCCTTTTTCTATACAATGGAGGGCAAGGAGGGAAATTACAATGGACACTCAAGCCAAAATCGATTGGATTGGCACGCCCCGCCGCCACTCTTATGAAGAAAACAGGGCGCAGCATTTCTCAATGTCGGTCGACTTCACGCTGGAACAGGATGACAACCGCTATAAGTTAATTATGCAGACCGTTAGCCAAAACGGCCGCAGCAATACCACCTATGAAATTAAACAATACGGAACAAAGCCCGGCGCGCAAAAGCCGTTTATTATCGATACGGGATATACGTTTAAAAATGAAACGATTCCGCTGATTGAAGCGATTTTACAGGATCCGTATGTTGCTTCCTTTTTGTAAGATTTGCTTATCCTTATTCGGCTGGCAAAGATGGCGTTTATATTTGGCTTGAAACTATCAGCAGAACGCTGCGGAATGAAAAAGGCGACCTTGAATCCATTTTAGCTGTCTCAACAGATGTATCAAAAAGGAAGAAAAACATAGATAGCCTTACAGGCATTTCAAACCGCCGTTACTTTGAAGAAATTCTGGAAAAAGAATGGAAACGAAACAAACGCCAAGGTACACCTTTATCAATGATTATGATTGATATTGACTTTTTTAAGCAGTTTAACGACATTTACGGCCATCTAGCAGGGGATGATTGTTTACAACGGGTAGCAAAAACATTGAAAGAAACCGCAAAACGGCCGAGGGACCTTGTCGCCCGGTATGGCGGCGAAGAATTTGTTATTTTATTGCCTGAAACAAGCGAGCATGGCGCGCTAGCTGTTGCAACATCTTTACAAAATAATATAAGAGCGCTGAAAATCCCTCATGAAAAATCGAAGATTGATAAATATGTAACGATTAGTGCAGGATATGCACCCCTTACTCCAAACAACAAATATACGCCAGAGGATTTAATCAGCTTTGCAGATAAAGCGTTATATTTATATAAATACAAGTTAAAAAAAGAACATAAAACCTTTCTTTTGAAAGGGGAGAGAGTATCCGGCAATGCATAGAAGCGGTCAAAACCTATTCCTGCCCCATGAGAGAGGAAGCAAGTACAAGGTGCTGTTTGTTCTACTTAGCCGCGATGTATATGTCCAAATCATAAATTGGATATATATAGCTAAGAGAGAGGGAAGAAACCAAGCAAAAGCTTATAACAACAATTCAATACGGTAGCGCAAAAAGAAGCCTAAAGCTATTTTTAGGCTTCTTCTAATAACTATAGTCTGCTCTTGGGCCTCCTCCTTTTTCAATATTTTAAAAGAAATGGATGAAGCGTTAATACATTAGTTACATCAATCAATAAACCTGCCTGTACTTTCCCCCTTTTATTGTCCGCGTGTTCCACCTCTTCCCTTGTTTGGATATCTATTAAATCTGTTTTTTCTATTTCTTTGCCATTCGTAAAAGAAGGTGAAAATTGAAAAAGACGTTTTTTTCCTTTTTCCCATCTTTCCTTTATAATAAATAAAATAGAATTCTTTTGTACGGAGGGCTTGTATGCTGCAACATTCGCTAGGAAAAGAAAATATTTTACAGTTGGCCGATCAGCTGATTGAACAGCTCGACCCGCAGTCCGAACAAGACCGCGCCCGCATGGCAAGGGGGCTGCAGCTGTATCGGGAAGGGCGTGTATACAATGTCTCCTTTGATGGCTTCATATTAGAAGGAACAACAGAAGACGAAGGGCGGATTCATAGCGTCTCTATACCGCTTAGGAATATCCATGCAAGCCACTGCGATTGCTTCGAAACCGGCTATTGCGAGCATATGATGGCTATGCTCTTTTATGCGGGCGCAAGCTTTGGGCAGGTCGGGGAAATGATGAAGCGATTTAAAGAAAAAGGAAAACCGAAGGATATCATTCCAAAGCTCAAAACCGCAAAGCAGCTCCTGCAAAGCTCTTCCTATGAAGATACGGATTATGCCAGCTGGATTCGGTATTTCGAAAGAGAATACGATAGCTTCACTTCCGCGCAAAGCCGCTATTCTTTTCGGCAATCCTACGCGCTCCTGAACATATATGAAGAGCTTTACATGAAGCTCACCCGCAAAGCGCCGCGCAGCGCTGTACTGGGCGAGCTGTTTGAGCTTGCCGCCGCGCTGTTTTGTTTAGGCAAACTGCTAGAAATGGCGCGGGAATTTGAGGAGAAAAAAATATACTCCTACTATAAACCGATGGCAGTAGCCCAACGTTTTATTGAAGAAGCCGAAATTTTAGTCAACAAACTAACGGCCGGCCTGTTTCCGATAGAATTTGATGATTTGCTCAAGGAATTAGGCCATGCCGCGCATCAATTGTTATTCTCCCATTCACTTTGCCTGCAAGAGCGCTATTTCGTATACCGCTATATATGGACTGAGCTGTTAAATCGCCCGGCTTGGCTGCAAGAAGAAGAACAGCGCATTACGGGGCAGCTGCAGCCGCTGATTTGCCATTTGGCAAAGGCGCACCTGCTCTTTTTGCAGTCCAAAGACCAAGAGGCGATGAAGCTGTTAGAGGAGGTGCCGGACATACTTGTAGGGCTTTACTTTTATTGGATTGAAGAATTAGGCGCCGCGATGGAGTGGGAACGCATGCAAAGCTGGCTATCGTTCTCTTATAAGCATTTGAAACGCTATCTTGCCGGCGAAGGAGACCATTTTTTCAAACGCGATATCGTCCGTCTCTATCTCTCTTCTTACCTGTATTACGCAGAGCATGCGAATGAACAAGCCGGCTACGAAATGGTCGTCCAGGAATTGCTTCCTTACAGCTTTTTTGAATACAACCAATATTTGCTTGCGAAAAAGCAATATCGAACCTGGGTCGAGCTGCAGCTATTTATCGGCTTTGACTCGCTCGAAGGCTTTCGGGAAGCTATTAAGGAAATCGAGAAAGAAGACCGGGAAGCGTTGCTGCCGCTGTACCATCACGCGGCCATGCAAGCGATCGGCGGGAAAAACCGGCAATCCTACCGCCTTGCTGTCCGCTATTTAAAAAAGCTGCGCACACATTATAAAAAGCTGAAGCGGACGGAAGATTGGGACAGATTCATTGCTGCGCTTTCCTCCTCTTTCTCCCGCTTGCGCGCCTTGCAAGAAGAATTACGGAAAGGAAAGTTGATTGATGAAGCTACAAAGTGACATTACCCTGCGGCTGGAACGAGTCGGAAATGGCTGGATGCTTTTTGGAGAAGATGAAATGGGCACGGCGGTTTCGCCGGAGCATTGGCGGCAGCACGCATTTTTGTGGCATACGTCATCCTTTCACGGCACCTTTTTAACAGAGGGCACGTATAAAGGGACAAGCGGCATTTCCCTCACGCCGAAGCAAGCGTTGGAGTTCGTCGCGGCCCGTCCGGCAAACTCTTTCGCCGAGCTGCGCTATAGCCAGGATTTGCAGGCGGCATTTCCGCTTATGAAGCAAGCATGGAATGAATATCAGGACGGAGCATTTTTGCCGGATATGAACCGCTGGTCTGAAGAAGCCGCTTGGAAGCCGGAACACACCCATCTTGGCGACCCTCTTTTGCAAACATTATTTTCAGAAGCTGTCAATTATGCGCTGGCTGCAGAACCTTCGGCAAATGCCGCTTGGGAAAAAGCGCTGCGCTTATATGAGCACCGTAGCTCTTCCATTAAGCTGCTTAGCACTGCTGTGAATGAGGAAGACTGGCTAAAAAAAATCGGCTACTTAGAAGACGATACACCGTTTACAATTGGGCTGCGCCTATTGGAGCCGCAGGAAGACTTTGCACCGTGGCAGCTGGAAACGATTCTCCTGCCAAAACGCGGAGCACAGCGCACATACGTTTATAAAGATGAGAAATCGTTGCCAAAGCGCTGGCAAGCCTACAACAACCGTATCCTGCAGGCGTATGAAGGCTGGGAAAAACTTGTGCCGTGGCTCGTTGAGGACGGACAGCTGCGCCATGAACTGTACGAACAGGAAGCATGGCGATTTCTAACGGAAGCAAGCAATGAACTGCTTGCGGCAGGCGTTGACATTTTATTGCCATCATGGTGGCAGGCACTAAAAGCGAACAAGCTCTCGCTGCGCGCCAAAGTAAAAGGAAACAGCCACACGCGCGGCGGCCAATCGTTTTTTGGCATGAACACATTGATTAGCTTTGATTGGCGCATCGCAACAGAAGGCATCGAGCTGTCCGAAGAGGAATTTCAGCGCCTCATCGACCAGAACCGGCGACTGATCAATATTAACGGCCAATGGATCCGTCTTGACCCGGAATTCATTGAGCATGTGAAAAAGCTGATGGATAAAGCAGATAAATACGGCTTGGAAATGAAGGATCTCCTCCAGCAGGAGCTGCTTCGCTCCGCACAGCCGGAGCAAACCGCAGAAGAAGATCATCCGTTTTCCGAAATTGAAATCGAGCTTGATGATTATTACGAAAGCTTGTTTAATCGTTTGACAGAAATCGGCAGCGTGCCAGAGCGCAAAGCGCCAAGCGGGCTGCAGGCAGCGCTCCGCCCTTATCAGCAAAAGGGGCTGGAGTGGCTGTTATATTTGCGCGAGCTCGGCTTTGGGGCGCTGCTGGCCGATGATATGGGATTGGGCAGTGCGAAACGTTCGCATATAAGTGTAGCATAAACACGAAATTGCGGGGATAAGTAAACTTATCCTAACTGTATCGTCGAATTTCTGGGTGAAATCCCCAGATAGAGTAAATGACTCACATGCTCTATCCATAATCCTCCTGCATGCATCAATCAGCCTTTACTGAGGGATGTGTGAGAGCCAGGTGAAGTCGTCAACTGAAGAGAACCTACATTCTCGGATATGTGGCGGTGGTCTTTAAAAACATCCTATGATGAGCGAAGTCGAACCCTCGACATGTACGCATCGTAACCCATAGCCATCTTACGTAGGTCAAAGGATGGTTTGAGTGAAACGTTGGGACACTTCCCTAATGTCACAACTCTTCATAGCGGGCTTTGCCTAAGCCGCTATGATGGTTCAAGAAGTTTGAGTCAATCTACCTTGAACGAAGTAGCTCCGGTGTATAGAGGGCATCTAAGGGATGAAAAAGAAGGGATAGATGATACGGAACGTTTGAGATTCGGTTAGTGGAGTTGAAAGGGACTAAGAAGCTAATCGGAAGTCAGCAGTACCATAGTAGCAATGACGGACAGGCGTTGATGTAACTATAAAGCAGATGAAATGCTGTGGAAGTGTTACGGAGCAGAAAAACTGTCCTAGCGAAGGGTACTAGTCGGTAAAGCAAAGACAGTTAGTAGATTCTACGCAAACGAACCGTTCCTCAGAACGTGGGAGTAAAACAGCTAAATCACTGATAACCAAATTCCAAAACAGGGAGGTTATATGAAACAGTGGTGGTTTCTAAACGTAGAATCGATTCAGAGAGAGAATTAAGAAAAACTCTCGATGGACTTTACCAAAGCTCTAAAAATAACGAACCTCAATTCGGATTAATCGAAATCATGAAGAATCGGGAAACAATTATTACCGCGATCCATAATATCAAGTCAAATCGTGGGAGTAAAACTGTTGGTGTAGATGAAAAGGATATTAACGCTTATCTTCAGATGGATGAGAGTAAACTGCTGAAAACAGTCAGAAACTGTCTAGATAATTACTTCCCGAGACGTGTTAGAAGAGTCTATATTCCAAAAAGAGACGGTAAGAAAAGACCACTCGGAATTCCAACGATACTAGATAGAATTATTCAAGAACTTACACGAATTGTTCTAGAACCAATCGCTGAAGCTAAATTCTATGAATACAGCTTTGGATTCCGACCAAGCCGAAGCATTGAACATGCTCAGAGAGAAATCCTTGACAGAGTGACCAAAAGTCAGATGTATATCGCCATTGAAGGGGATATTAAAGGATTCTTTGACCACATTAATCACAATAAGCTACTTGAGATGATGTGGAGCATGGGCATAAAAAATAAACGTTTTCTAACGTTAATCAAGAAAATGCTGAAAGCCGGTGTTCTTGAGGAAGGTAAGACCGAGAAAACAGAAATGGGAACGCCACAAGGTGGAATTATCTCCCCGCTGCTGGCCAACATCTATCTAAATAACTTTGACTGGATGATAGCAAAGAAGTTTCAAGCACACCCTGCAAGGAATTTGGTAGCTCTGAAAGACTTGCGACATGTTCATCGTTATCACAAGAAATGCCAAATCATTCGCTATGCTGATGATTGGGTTATCTTTTGCGAAGATAGAGAACAAGCAAATCAGTTACTGACACAATGCAGGAAATACTTGAAACATGTGCTAAAACTTGAATTATCAGAAGAAAAGACGTTAATAACAGACCTTAGGGAAAAAAGGATGAAATTTCTAGGTTACGAATTTTTCCTTGAAGCCACTCCATCTAAACGATATCCGTACAGTTGTAAGAGTCTTCCCGACATAAGCAGACTGAAAGAGAAAGTACGCGAGATAGCAAAGGAACTACGAAAAATTAACAGTTTAAGGGATTCAATGGACAACGTGTGCATACTTGAAAAAGTCAATGCAAAAATTGTTGGATTAGCAGAATTCTACAAAACCTGTACCTCGGCTCATATCATAAAGAGTCAGGACCAAAAACTCTATCAAACGGCATATAAGAAATGGTGTAAGTTGAACGGCGGACAGAAGGTTAGATGGGAAAATTTCGTTATCCCTGCCAAGGAGGTCAACAACAGACCGAATAGGCACGAAAAACGTAACGACAGAATTTTCTACTTAGAAGTTGAAGGATTAAAAATTGGTCTAACAAAGTTCCAGTTTACTCCTTCAACAATCCCTCACCGTTGGAAGCAAGGAATATCACCTTATACCTTCAAAGGCAGGATATATCTCGAGAAGAAGAACAAAGGAAAATGGCTCAAAGAACGAGGCACTATTTATAATACAGATACACTTCCTATAAGAAGAATCGGACTCATTCATAAACAAATTAATCCCAAATATAACTTCGAGTATATCATGAACCGAGAGTATGCCTTTAACAGAGATAGAGGAAAATGCAGATGTTGTGGAATACAGCTTAGTCCGAAGAATATCCATTGTCACCACATAAAACCGTGGTTACCACTGGACAAAGTTAACAAAGTAGTGAATCTCGCATCAGTTTGCGTATACTGCCATGAGAAGATACATGGATTAAGACCGAATGCAGGAACGAAAGCGAGCATGGAAAAAGTATCCAAGTTTCAAAAGCAATTAGCAAAAGAAACTACTAACTAACTTTTTGGTTTAGAGCGTGAGCTCTAAACTAAAATCGAAATCCTCAGAGAAAACTGCTAGGAGAGTAGGGCTTTATCGATGGAACGCCGTGTGCATTGAAAGGTGCATGCACGGTGTGGGACGGGGGAAAAGCCGGAGATGACTTCAAAGGCTTACCTATCGTCATAGACGCTGCAAACCATCGCGTACTTTTTATATATAAAAGAACACAACGAAATGGACGGGCCCGCTTTAATCGTTGCCCCGACGTCCGTCTTGGGCAACTGGCAAAAGGAGCTGGAGCGGTTCGCGCCCAGCCTGCGCGTCGGCCTCCATTACGGCAGCAGCCGCGCAAAAGGGGAACAATTTCTCCCCTCCATGCAAGGCAAAGATGTCATTTTAACATCATACGCTCTTGCCCACCTCGACGAAGAAGAGCTGTCGTCTTATAAATGGAGCGCCATCGTCCTTGATGAGGCGCAAAACATCAAAAATGCACAAACGAAGCAATCGCGCGCTGTGCGCCATTTGGATGCCTGGCATAAAATCGCGCTGACAGGGACGCCGATGGAAAACCGCCTCTTGGAGCTATGGTCCATTTTCGATTTTCTAAACCGCGGCTACTTGGGAAGCATGCCGCAATTTCAGCGCAAATTCGTCACGCCGATTGAAAAAGACCGCGACGAAATGAAAATCCAGCAACTGCAGCGCCTCATTGCGCCGTTTTTGCTGCGCCGCACGAAGCAGGACCCGGACGTAGCGTTAAATCTTCCAGACAAGCAGGAACAAAAGAAATATTGCCCGCTCACCGCCGAGCAGGCTTCCTTGTACGAGCAGTTGGTTCAGGACACGCTCGCCAACGTCCGGAACCTATCCGGCATCGAACGCCGCGGCTTTATTTTGTTAATGCTCAACAAGCTTAAACAAATTTGCAACCACCCTGCCCTTTACTTAAAGGAAACGGAAGCGGCAAATATAATCGGCCGCTCCATGAAGGTAGAGAAGTTGCTTGAGCTGATTGAAAATATTCGCGAGCGGGATGAAAGTGTCCTCATCTTTACGCAATACATTCGCATGGGCGATATGCTGAAAAAGCTGCTGCAGGAGCAAACAGGCGAGCCTGTTCTTTTCCTAAACGGCAGCGTCCGCAAAGCAGAGCGCGACCAGATGATCGAGCAATTCCAAAGCGGCCGTTATAAAATCTTTATTTTATCGTTAAAAGCAGGCGGAACCGGCCTCAATTTGACAGCCGCCAACCATGTCATCCATTACGACCGCTGGTGGAACCCCGCTGTTGAAAACCAGGCAACCGACCGCGCCTACCGCATCGGGCAAAAACGGTTCGTCCATGTGCATAAGCTAATTACGACCGGCACGCTTGAGGAAAAAATCGATGAAATGCTGGAAAGAAAGCAGTCGCTCAACAACGCGATCATCACAAGCGATAACTGGATTACGGAACTGACAACCGAGGAATTGCAGGAGCTGCTCGGAAGATAAGCGCACTTAGGCAGTTGGCTGGATTATCGCCGGGTTCGGCCGGATTATTGCCGAAATCGGCTGGATTATTGCCGGGTTCGGCCGGATTATTGCCGAAATCGGCCGGGTTCTGATAAAAGTAAAGAGGGGGGCCTCCCCTCTTTTGCTTTTGGCTCTGTTAAAGGCTCATGTTGATTGGGAACGAAAAGCGGCTCGGTCCCGCCCGCGGAAAGCGTCCGCCTATAGTGGAAAATCAACAATCAAGTTTAACGGAGCCTTACTTTTAGTTATAAAGTGCGCTTTTAATTAGCTCGTCCTGCAATGCCCGCAACGATTTATCCTCATGCATTTTACCCCATCCTTTCCATCTTACATTACTTCAACAAACTCTTCCCTCTTCCCTTGTCGTATAGTACTCAAAATAAAATATCTTAATATTTTCATAACTGTCACTTATAGTGTTATTATTTTTTCTGAACATTTGATAAAATTACTATTTGAAGGGATATTTCTTGTACATAAAAGGAGGAGAGTACATTGAAAAAATGGATTACAACCGCCACCGCCGCTTCTCTGCTAGGCCTTGCAATTCCCGCGCCGCTTCAGCCTGCCGCAGAGGCAGCAAAGAAATCGCAAACGCAGGCGCAGCTTGGCAGCGATATCGTGTTAATTCCGGGAATCTCCGGAAGCGAGCTTACGCTTAACGGACAAACGATCTGGCCCCCGAACACGCAAGATCCTGCTACCTTAAAAACACAGCTTGGCTTGGTGGACGTAACCGCTGAAGGCGCCGGCCTTCCCGGCATTGTCCCATCCAATGTAACCGAGTCTTACAAGCTGCTCGCGCAAACCTTAAGCTCCGGCGGCTACAAAGTTCATGTATTTCCGTATGATTGGCGCTTGGATAATGCTGAGAGCGCAAAGCAGCTCGAAGCATTCATTGCCGCAAAAGGCTTAAAGAAATTCTCCGTTATCGCCCACAGCATGGGCGGTCTAGTCGCGGCAAACTACATGGCAAAAGCTGAAAACCGCGACAAAGTGAATACATTTATCGCGCTTGGAACGCCGTTTTTTGGGACAGCCAAAACATTATGGGTTATGGAAACGGGCCAATTCTTTAACGGCGGCGCACAAAGCTTTGAAATGAACCAATACTTGGCGAATCTATCCAGAAAAATGACCTCCTCCTATGAGCTTCTTCCAACAAGAAACTATTTCACCGCAGTCAATAACTCTTATATAGAAACTTACACATCTGCCGATTCTGCGGTCCGCGACATAAAAGGGTACATCGAAACACAAGCGTTCCTGCGCCAGCAGCAGTGGCCGATTCTAACAAAAGATGGCCCAAGCCTTGCCAAAACCGGCTTCCACCTCGATAAAACAGCGGCATTTGAAAAATCTACGAACGTAGCTGCAACGCTTAACGCCATCAAAGACAAAACATATTTCATTGTCGGGGACAAGCAGGAAACGATCGGAAAAATCCGCAAATCCTATATACAAGCGCCAAATCAAAGCACGGTACAAGCTGCATCTGTCGTCAAACGCATATCTGGTGACGGAACTGTACCGGTCCAAAGCGCAGCCGTAAATAAAAACAAAACATATTATACGGATGCCGGCCATTCGGGCATGGTAACAGATGTCAATGTCGCCAAACAAATTGTTCATATTTTGCTAAATTCAAAGAAAGATATACTGCGCAAACAACCGGTGCAGGAGCAAGGAGAGCTGAAGCTGACCGTAAGCCGCTCCGCCGAAGTGCACGCCTTTGACGCGCAAAGCAACCATACCGGAAAGCTGCCGGCTGCGGGATACTATGAAGAAAAAATCCCAAACAGCATGTACTACGATAATGGAATTGAGAATACGATTTTTCTAGCGGACGGTTCCTACAAAGCTGTACTAAAACAAACAGGCAATGAGCCGCTCCGTTTTACGATTGAAAAATATAACGCCCAAAACGAAATTGTACAAACAATCCGCTTTGAAAATGTAACTGTGCCAACAGGCGGAACGGCCGCCCTGCAAGTCGGCGCAGATGCCGCACCGGTACTGGCGGTTGACGAAAACAACGATAACATTCCAGATCGCATCGTCCAGCCAGCCAACAAATAACGGATAAGATTATGTTCATATGTTCCTTTCTATGATATTGTTATTTTGGGCTATGCCGCACGCGCGTGCATAGCAAGGCTATAACAAATGAAACATAGATAGAATGAGGGGGAAAGGCTATGAGCCGGCTTCATGTCGTACCGGACGAGCTGGAAAAGGCGGCTCGCCAATTTACAGCTGCAAGTGAAGAAGGGCAACGCATCGCCCAAAAGCTATATGAAATGCGCGCCCATACAATCGGCAACTGGGAAGGAAACAAGCAACAGCAATTTTTAGAGCAGCTGCAGCAATGCACGCAAGCTTTGAATGCTTACCTGCAAGGCTTAGCAGATGCCAGCACAAAACTTAAGCAAACGGCAACGAAATTCCGTCAAGCAGACCAATAGCGCAATATAGCGAAAAAGCCGCACCCGGAATTTTTTCGGATTCGGCTTTTTCGCATAATATCGCCATGTTTATGCCAAAAATATAATGTCTTATAATTTACATAAGAAAGGTGATTGAACATGGCGAAAGTTTTATACATTACGGCACATCCGCATAATGAAACACAATCCTACAGCATGGCTGTCGGAAAAGCTTTTATTGACACTTATAAAGAAGCAAATCCCAATGACGAAATCGTTCACATTGACCTCTACAAAGAGAACATTCCCCAAATTGATGCTGACGTTTTCAGCGGCTGGGGCAAGCTCCAATCCGGAACAGGCTTTGCCGAACTCTCGCCGGAAGAGCAAGCGAAAGTAGGCCGCCTTGGAGAACTGAGCGACCAATTCGTTTCTGCTGATAAATATGTGTTTGTAACACCGCTTTGGAACTTCTCCTTCCCTCCTGTGATGAAGGCATACATCGATTCTGTTGCGGTGGCGGGAAAAACCTTTAAATATACCGAACAAGGCCCGGTCGGCCTGTTAACAAACAAAAAGGCGCTGCATATCCAATCCCGCGGCGGCGTTTATTCAACAGGCCCTGCAGCAGAAATGGAAATGGGCCACCGGTATCTCGGCGTAATCATGAGCTTCTTTGGCGTTCCTTCATTCGAAGGCCTCTTTGTCGAAGGCCATAACGCTATGCCGGAAAAAGCGCAGGAAATTAAAGAACAGGCAATCGCGCGTGCAAAAGATATGGCTCATACCTTTTAGCAGCAGGCTCTGTTAAAGGCCAATGTTGATTTTTAATATAACGTACGCCTGTGCATCACGGCTACGCAGAACCAATGGCAGCCTGCACTCATGTTCTCCCTCTGGTTTTTCCTTCGGACGAGGTAAAGAAAACTCGCCGACTGGCAGACGAGGCGAAGACAGAGGCGTAGTTGTCCTGATACTTTATTTTTAAAATTGGCTACTACGTCGCATGATTTTCTTCGCTGCCAATTTATATTTTCTTAAAGTACAAAACTAGGCTTTGACCGTTACTGCACACGGCTGGGAGCACTCTCCCCTTATATATCAACACTGACATTTAACACAGTCTAGCAACAAAAAACTCAGGTGTTTTGCAGTCCGCGCACCTGAGTTTTTATTATATTCTATAAAGAAATCCCTCTGGATAGTTCATACAAATCATAGGAATATTTCATCTGCCCGTCGCTAAACAGCTTAATGCCTGCAGATTCGGCAAGCGGGAACACACGCGATGTAAATACCGCTTCGCCGTCTTGAATAAAAATCTCTACAATGCTGCGGTCTGCGAAAATTCGCAAAAAAAACAGAATTTTTTATAAACGATTTCAAATTCCGACAACATTTTCATTTTTTCTCCCTTATATTTTATGTTGAGGCAATCAATCAACAGTTGCAAATGTAAAGGGAGGTTTCATCATGGCTCAAACGGAAGTTGTAATTGTAAGCGCTGTGAGAACAGCAATCGGAAACTTTGGAGGCAGCCTAAAAGACGTTTCCGCGCCTTCACTAGGCGGAGTAGTTATTAAAGGCGCTCTTGAAAAAGCGGGAGTAGATGCAAACCAAGTAGATGAAGTCATCATGGGGAACGTTCTGCAAGCCGGCCTTGGCCAAAACCCGGCAAGACAAGCTGCTCTTGCTGCAGGCTTACCTCAAGAAGTATCCGCGATGACAATTAACAAAGTATGCGGATCAGGGCTTAAAGCGGTTCATTTAGCAACACAGGCTATTCTTGCAGGCGATGCGGAAATCGTCGTTGCCGGCGGAATGGAAAATATGAGCCAAGCTCCTTACTTATTAAAAGGCGCCCGCGACGGTTTTAAAATGGGCGATCAAAAATTGGTAGACAGCATGATTCACGATGGATTATGGTGCGCCTTCAACGACTATCATATGGGGATTACCGCTGAAAACCTTTGTGAAAAATATGCTATTTCCCGTGAAGAACAAGATGAATTCGCGGCTTCCAGCCAACAAAAGGCACAAGCGGCAATTGAATCAAATCGCTTCGCTGATGAAATCGTTCCCGTTGAAGTACCGGGACGCAAAGGGCAAGTAACGATTTTCGCGCAAGACGAGTTCCCTCGCTTTGGCACAACTGCTGAAGGATTGCAAAAGCTTCGCCCGGCATTCAAAAAGGACGGCTCCGTAACAGCTGCCAACGCTTCCGGAATTAACGACGGCGCTGCCGCATTCGTCATCATGAGCCGCAAAAAAGCAGACGAGCTCGGCATTAAGCCATTGGTAACAATTAAAGCGAATGCAAGCGCAGGCGTAGATCCAAGCATTATGGGAATCGGCCCTGTTCAAGCGGTTAAAAAGGTTTTAGAAAAAGCGGCTGTTTCCTTGGAAGACATCGATTTAATCGAAGCGAATGAAGCGTTTGCGGCCCAATCCATCGCTGTAGACCGCGAACTTCGTTTTAATAAAGAAAAATTAAACGTAAATGGCGGAGCAATTGCGCTCGGGCACCCAATCGGCGCCAGCGGAGCCCGCATCTTGGTTACTCTCATCCACGAAATGCTAAAACGCGACAGCCGCACAGGCCTTGCAACGCTTTGCATCGGCGGCGGACAAGGGGTAGCAACAGTCGTAGAGCGCAGCTAAATAATGTGGAATCGTTACATATAACAGTCCCGCAGCCTTTCTCCCGCGAAGGCGGGAGAAAGCATAGAAAAATCTCCTTCTGTCTGCTTCAGATAAAAGGAGATTTTTTTCACGTTTTTGCAAAAAGGAGCAAAATAACGGTATTCCGCTCCAAAAATTGTCATAATTTTGGGTTTTAATCACCCTACCGTTGAAATCGATTTCATGTTATTATTTTTCTAGCAAATAAAAACGGATTATAAACATATGGAGGCTTAACATCTATGATTTTGAAAGACTTAATACACCAATTCATTCTCATTCGCAAGCGAAAGCCAGCGCACGCTAACGAGCTATTGCATTATCTTCAAGAAATTTATTCCGGCGGTGAATTATCTATCATAGAATATATGAATTTGCTTCACGAACTATATAAACGCGGGGCGGCGAGAATTGAAACGCCCCTCTTTGAAAACGCTTAAATAGAACGGCACATCCGCAAGCAGCCGCCCATTATATTGATCTCGCTCCCAAAAAGTTCCTTCCAAATGATAAACAAGATGATAGCGATACAAAACGCACAAAATTGGTTTATAGAACCAATTTTGTGCGTTTTTAGGATATAATACAACGATGGAAAGGCTTTGATCATAAAATAATAAATCCTACAAATCTCCCGCTGCAGCTGCATTATGATCAGCCGATATGGCGGGATTTTCCAAATCTATAACGAACAATATTTATGCTCTGGGAAGCGGGGACAAATTCATTTTCCAATTTGAAAATTAAAAATATATTTACAAAACAGCCTTACCCGGATACTATATATTAAAAAGCAGGGATAAGGGGTGTTTCGCATGGAACCGTTGCTGCTGGATTTTCCTTCTGAATTTCACACTGAAAGGCTATTCATACGGATGCCGTTGCCGGGTGATGGAAAAGCCGTATATGAAGCGATCAATGAATCGATTGAAGAACTAAAGCCGTGGATGCCGTTTGCCCACAAGGAACAAACCGAGCAGGAAGTCGAAGCAAATATTCGGGACGCGCACATCAAATTTTTGCGGCGCGAGGATTTGCGCTTGCTTGTTTTTCTAAAGGAAACGGGAGAATTGGTCGCCTCCTCCGGGCTGCACCGCATCAACTGGGACGTGCCAAAGTTTGAAATCGGCTATTGGATTCGTTCCCGCTTTAGCAAAAAAGGCTACATGACTGAAGCGGTTGCGGGAATTGCGGAATTTGCCTTTACCGAACTCGGGGCAAACCGTTTGGAAATCCGCTGCGACGCGAAAAATGCGAGAAGCCGCGCCATCCCGGAAAGGCTAGGCTTTAAGCTGGAAGGCATTTTGGAGAATGACGATGTATCAGTAGACGGCAGCGAACTGCGCGATACATGCATTTATGCAAAGAAGCGGCAATAAAAACAAGCCGGCAGGAACCCGTCTGCCGGCTTGTTTTTATCCCAATTGCAAAAGCTCCGCAAACTTTTCTTCCTGCTCATCAACGAAGCCAACGAACACAATTTCCTCAATGTCTTCATGATTGAACACGAATGTGTAATCCGGATTCATGTAGCCCTCCGGATATAGACAGCCAAGGTAGTCGTACATAACAGGCTCGCTTTTCATCAGCAGCTGCTTTCGGCCGTAAATAACGAGGCGTTTTTCTCCTTCTTTTAACCGGACGATGGAACCGTTCGGCAATAATTTTTCCTTCGAGAACTCCATATGCTCACTGCTACTAAAAACGTATACAAATATATACATCTAGAAATTTCCTGCTTCTCCGAACCCGATTTTGCCCTACTCTTCGAGTAGTCAGCTACTTTCGTTGATATAGCTCTCCACAGGCGTAAATTCGGATGTAGCCCACCCTACATATACATGGATTATTTAGGTTAATACCATGTATTCCTTCGCTTTTGCCAAATTTATTGAAGCGTTTTTATCTCGATCCATTGTGTGGCCACAAGAACATGTAAATACTCGGTCTTTTAGTTGTAAATGTTCTTTGATCTGCCCGCATTGGCTACATGTTTTGCTTGAGGGATAGAATCGATTCACTTGTCGCAATTCAATACCATGCTCGCGACATTTTGCTTCAAGCCACTTAATAAACTCATAAAAGCATTGCTTAGCAATCGCTTTCGATAAGTGCTTATTTTTCATCATGCCTTTGATATTCAAGTCTTCAATTGTAATATAAGATGGCTTGGTTTTGACCACCTGATGTACAACTGATTTGACGTACTCTTGGCGAATATTCGCTAGGCGCTGATGAAGCTTTTGTACTCGAAGGATATTCTTCTGTAGGTTGGCACGTTTCGTAGCAGCTTCACCACCTTTCTTTTTTATCTTTTTGTGTGATTCGTATTTGCGTGATAAGGAGCGCTGCTCTCTTCGTAGCTTCTTTTCCAGTTTACGAACGTGAATCGTCTTGTTGATGTTAGGGAATGCAGCGCCGTAACTGCAAACGGCAAACGTTTTGATACCTAAGTCGATACCGATACCTTCTTGTGCAACTTGTTCCTTTTTAGCAGAACATGCAACTTCGCAAAGAACGGATACATAATATCGCCCTGCTTTATGGCTGACTGTACCGCTTATCACTCGCATAGTCGTCGGAATGTATCCGCATTCTTTTAAGAGCACCCACCCTATTGTTGGTATCTTAATTCGATGGCGTTCCACTGTCCAATCACCTTTATTGTTCTTAGGGAAGTATGCCTTAACATCTTGATTTTTCTTCTTCTTAAAGCGCGGGAATTTTGATTGCCCTTTAAAAAAGCGTTGAAAAGCCGTATGTACATTCATAATGGCTTTCTTGCGCGCTTTACTTCCTGCTTGCTTTATCCACTCAAAACCGTCTTGTTTTGATAAGTCGTTGTTTACATACTTGTCAAAATCCATGCCACTTACATAACCATGTTCTTGCTTTCCTTGCTTATATTGCTCGTAATGTTCACGATTGTAAGCAAGAAATCGATTATAAAGGAAGCGACATACCCCAATCGTTTGATGAATAGTTGAATGCTGGCTTTCTGTAGGACGAATCTCTGTTTTAAAAGATTTTTTCATAACGAGTCATCCTCTTTAATCTTTTTCTTAATATTTACGAAGTCCGTAAATACGGCAAGAAAACACATGAATGATCGCGATTAAGTCTTGTATGAGTTCCTCCTGTGGGGATGAGTCTTCTTGATTTACGATGATGATTTCGGCGCCAAACTTTTTAGTTAGTGTTTGAAACCAGTCGAATCCAAAACGAATGAATCGGTCTTTGTGAGTAATATAAATTTGAGAAACTTCTTGATTCATTACATCATCTAATAAGCGATTCCATTTTTTTCGTTTGTAATTTAAACCACTTCCAATATCCTCTATTACTTCATCTACAATTACACCTTTTGCATTCACGTATTAACGAAAAAACGATGTTTGATTTTTTAAATCCTCTTGTTGTCCACGATTGGAAACTCTTGCGTATAGCACCACTTTACCTACTTTATTTTTAGATATCCCCATATAATCCTCATATTGTTTATGAGTATAAAATCTCCTTCCCTTAGGGGTTCGGTATGCAATTAGTTTTCCTTCATTGTCCCAACTTTGTAACGTCAAGACAGTAACTCCTAGTAGGTTTTGCAAATTCTTTCGGTTTGTAAATTTTATCCATAAATATATTAAATCACAAATGATTATGTTTGTATATACATTTAATTACAGTTACCAAACTCCCGTTCGCTTAAGTATTGTCTTAGATAATAGTAGCGGTGCAACTCCATGATAAAGTGAAACAACACAAACGCCAGCATGGACAGCACGCACATCAACACAACGGCTACTATTTGGTCTGTCACAAAGCCAAGGCTGATTTGCGCTGCGAGATAGCCGAGCGCTACAGCAGCGGATAGGCTGACGTTCATCCCTTTAGAAGCCCTAGGCCTTTGCGGAGGCTGCTTCAGCTTTTTGATGTGGTTTTTATAATAATGATAGAAAGCAAAACCATAAGCTCCAAAAGATAAGATAAAAAACAGCGGCGACTGCAATCCCAAGCTGCCGTAGGCGAATTTTTGCACAACGACCATAAGGCCTAACGAAACGATAATTCCGTACACACCGCGGAATAACGTGTACTGCAGCCGCCGTTTTTGCGGATTCATCATAATCCACAATGCCCATACATTGAGAAACAGCACGGGCGGCGCGACTATACATGCGTACAGCGGCTGAAAAGGCGGTGCGAACGCCAGCAGCAGCACGAATATATCCGCCAGCAAAAAGACGAGCGTAAACACCGTCCACCTTATATCATCTGCACGGTATAGCGCCATATAATTTTGAAAGGATGCTTTGTTGAACTCTGTACTTTTTTTCATATTATTTAAACCACCCTGCCACTGTAGAGCACACCTGCTTCGCTCCTGTTTTTACCATATCCTTTATGCTATCATCTTCACCGTCGCCATCTGTATCGATGTTCCATTTAATTCCTTCTGCCACATATGTCAGCCCGACAGAAACGCCGAAGCCAACGGCCGCAACGCCAAGCGCCGGCACCGCAGCAGGAAGCGCTGCTACCGTAATAGCTGCTGCGGCTGCGGTTGTCGCTCCTCCAACCACGACATTGCCGATAATATCTCCGGCGATTTTATCTCCTGATGCGTTTTCCTTCAAATTGTCTTTTGTATCCGTATACGCGTCGATTGCCACGCTCGCCCAGCCAAGCTTATCCTTTAGCGCTGTTTTCACCGCATAGCCCGGCTTTACCATAGCCGCGATTTCTTTTATTTTGCCGGAAGCGGTTCCGTTTGCGATTTGCTTTTCAATATCCCGTAAATAGTGAATCTTATAATCTCTGCCCTTTAGTCTTCTATTCGCATCTCCGGCCGCATAGCTGTCGCGCACCAGTACGCGCGGCGTCCGTTTATTGAGCTCCCTTTTTACCATATAGCCGTTTCTTACTCTGTAAGCAACTCCGGCCACAGCTAATGCCCCCGTAACAGTCCCAAATGTATTTCCGGCACCGTCAATCGGGGCCTTCGCGTTAAAGCCGGTCATCCCCAGAAATACCAGCTCCTTTTCATCTTGCGCTGCAAACTCCTGCCGCGTCTTATCTACGAATCTGGAAAGTTCTTCAAGCTGCTTGTTCATCATTTTCATTTTTGCCTGATACGACGCAAAAATCTCCGTTACCTCGCCGCGGCTCCGCGATTCCCACGGCAGGCTGTTCAACGTTTGTTGCAAACGGCTGTCCATTTCCCGGATTTGCGATACAACCTGCTGCAAGTCTTTTGTGATACCGGCTAAGTGATCCTGCGACACAATAATTTTCCCCAATTTCTAAATACCGCCTTTCCCCTATTTCTATCTCTATAGTTAGCTCTCTTGCAAATATCTTTTTAAATAATAATAGCGGTGCAGCTCCATACACTATTTTAAAAGTCTTGTTATTTTCCACCTGAATCGTTATACCACATTCTCCTTTTAATCGGGCTGCAACACAGAAACCGTCAACAGAAACATCGCTTCAACCAGCTCCATGTCGCTGACGTTAAAGATTTCAAACCGCTGCTTATGCGGCAGCAGGAGCCAGTTGCCGCTTTCGCTTGTAATAAAGCGCATGCTTTTGCTTTCCCAGCCATCCTTTGCCTTCGCCAGCATTTTATATTCCCCCGAAAACGCTGCGTTCTTCCATGAATGCGCAAACGCTTTAGCAACAAAAGGCAGCATCTTCTCTTTTTCTATTAACATGCGCGCCACCCGTTCTTCCGATGAGCCCGCAAGTTCTTTCGCGAGCTGCTCATAGGTTGCAGCGCTGACAGAAGCCCTCATATCGGTTGTATCCTCTGCGGCCTCAAGCCGGTTTCCGATAATGTTCATATAGTCATCCATCCCGCCTACGGCTGTTAGCAGCGATATGTCCGCCTGCTTTTCCAGTTCAATGATGCTTTCGGATGTAAGATAATAATAGATTTCGGATACCGCGCCGTGCCCCTCCAAGTATAAACGCGCAACAAAAGAGCTTAGCTTGCACGTTTGCAGCATCGAACAGGCGGTCCGGTCGATAATAAGCTCGCCCCCGTCTTCAATAAGAAGTCCGTCCGCAACGAGCTGCTGCTTAACTTCTGCCCAATCCTTAATGTGCGGATTGGAAAACCTGGGCATTTCTTGCATATTCATCAGCCTGGATAGAAAAAATGCTTCACGGTTCTCCAATTGAATTGTTACGTATTGCGGCACTATGCTTTCCCCCCTTGCGCACAAAATTCTATTACTATTGTACTGTGGGGCAAAAGGAGGCTCAACCTAAAATTTTCCATCTCTAAATTTAGATGTATTGATATCGGCCGCTTTGGCCGGATTATTGCCAACTTTGGCCGGATTATTATCAATTTTGGCCGGATTATTGCCAACTTCGGCCGGATTATTATCAGTTTCGGCTGGATTCTCTTTCTTTCCAGCCGCGCCATATATGGAAGGCGGCGATTCCGGTGATGCCGCCGATTGTATCGAGCACAGAATCCTGCCATAAAGGCGTCCGGTCGCCGTTAAAGGATTGGTGGAATTCATCGAATGCCGCATATCCGGCGACAAACAGCAATGCGTACCAAAACTTTCTGCCCGCTGGCAGCCGGTACGCCGCAAGCGCCCAGCATACTAAAAAGCCAAGCACAAAATAAACGCTAAAATGCGCCCCCTTGCGTATAAAAAACTCGATAAATCCGGGCACGCCCAAGTATGCGATGCTGATTTCGCGTCCCGCGTAGGAAAAATTCACCCACGAAAACAGCTTCGCCGCAAGCGCCGGATCAATATATTCCCCTAAAAGCGGGCGCATGTCCTGCTTTTGGTACGGCTGTGAGGAAGAGTAAAAAATCATTCCTACCCACGCCAGCACTAAAAATGCAATTTTATTCATGTGTTTCATACGAGCTCCCCTATCTAACTCTATTCTTTTGACAGTGTACCATAAATTTGTAAGAAACTCTCCGCCAATTTCGCTCCCCCGCCTTTATATATAGGGCGAAAGGGGGTGGGAGATATGGCAATTCAAGCAGCGGTAACAGATATGAGCCTTCGCCTGGTGCTAAACGCCGGCAAGGATGAAAACGGCAAAACGATGCTAAAAAACAAGGTGTACAAATTTGTAAAGGTTGATGCCGCGCCGGAACAAATTCATGAAGCGGCGACTGCGCTCGCTTCCTTGCAAACCTACACGCTAGAAGCGATTAACATGATGAGCACAACTGACGTAATTAACGCATAATGAAAAGGAGGGATAACATATGCAAGTATTGGAACTGCAATTTTTAAAGGATGACGGCAAAACCGCCGCGTTTACGGTGGACAGCCCGAAGCAGCCGGTTGATCCGGCGGCTGTGAATGCGGCCATGGATAAAATTTTGGCGTCCGGCATTTTCCGTACGCTCGGCCCGAATTCCCGCAAAAAAGGGGCCCGTTTCATCGACCGCACTGTAACAGACATTGAAATTCCAGTATAAATAAAAAGGGAGGAGCAGATCAGCTCCTTCCTTTCTATTTCTTTGGCGCCTCTAACGGCACGAACCGGTCGGCGATGCCAAGCGTAACATATTTGTATGTCGTGCTGCCAAGCGTAAATTCCGTTTTGTAGGTTGAAAAAAAGATATAATCCTCCTGCACTGTATACTCGTCAATCACAAGCCCGACCTGGGGCTGGACATACTTTTCCGTCAACTGCTTGCCGATTGCGGCCAACTCCCCAAGCAGCCCTTCTGGATTTTCCTGCTCTGTTTTTGTCATCGCTTCATGAACATCGCTGCGCGTAATCAATTCCTTCGCCGCCCAACTTGTATAATCCCCCTTCTCCGGGTTCGTATTGGCTAAATACAACAGCACCCCAATAACAAACGCAAGCCCTACATATCTCCATCTCATCCGCTTACACCTCGTCCTTTTTTTAAGATCCCTTTTCTATACATATGAAAAAACAACAAAAAATAAAACAAGCAGCCGCAAATGCGGCTGCTTACATCGGAGGCTTCGCTCCCGCCGGCTTTGCCGGCGGATTCATTTTCTTTTTAATCGTATTGAAAACCCAGCCATCCATGCCGATTCTTCCCGCGTTATCCTTCGCCCCCAACAAAAGCAACGACCATAAAATCATTTGCGGGTTAATATCGACCGAACCGCTCAATAAGTAGGAGAAATTCAGAAAAACCGCGATATACAGCGCTGTACTTGTAAATGCCCCTAACAGCAGAGCCAGTCCGACAAAAAATTCCCCTAGCGGTATAAGATAATTAATAACTTCCACGTTCGGAAGAAACAGCAGCTGCACAACCAAAGCCCACCAGCCCTGGACAATCGCACCATCCCCGGCCGACTTTTGGATGGCTTCCTTAAAAAAGCCGGTCGCATCGAATGTTTTTCCGGAAATTTTCTCCCAGCCGTGCGTAAACCATATAATGCCTAAATACAGCCGAATGATTAATAGCAAAAACGACATTTTCTTGTTGCGTCGCAAAAAATCCTTCATTGCCCCTTGCGCCCCCTATCTCGCTCGTCATCACCTAATATTTATGGTAGGAGGAAATACAATCCAAGTCAATATATACGAAATATTCCAAAAAATCATAATATCCATTTAATCAAACATTTGATTAAACATTACTCTGCTGATTTTGCTGTAAAATAGTTCACCATATACTGCGCCCATAGCTGCCTTCCCTTGTCGTTCGCGAATCCGTCTGGGCTTTCTAAATACTGCTGCAGCGTTTCATCCTGCGGCCACGCTGTCCAATGGTCCACATATGTATATCCCTTTTCTTCTATCCCCTGCTTCACCATTTGCACTGTCTCCGGATAATGCTTCGCTCCGTAAAGCGGATTTGGCGGCTGGACGAGAAGTACAGCTTCCGGGTTTCGCTTTTGAATTTCCTCTAAAATTAACTGTGTATTTGTAACTGATGCGGCCTTTTCTACAACTCCGCCGTCTAGCAATAGCGCCGGCTCAAATAGCAAAATATCGGGATGCAACGCGGCGATCTCGGCGTGGATATGTTCCTTCACCCATTGCTCGGTCGTTTTTTGCGGATAAGACTTGACCATAACCTTGAAGACATCTTTGCCGTATGCTTTGTTAAGCTGCTTTTCTAATATTTCCGGCCACCCGCCCGTCGCTTCATCGCCGGCAATGATAAGCTGAAGCGGCTTTTTTGTTTCAACTGCTGTTTTGATTTTTTCCTGAATGGCACCCGGTAAGTTCCTCATATAGTTTTGATAAGCAGACGGTGCTGCCGAAGCTGCCGTATTCTCCTGCACTTCATTTTTCGTTGCAGCTTCCATTCTAGTTTTAAAGGATGTATTTCCTATTAGGATTACGCCTGCTGTAACAGCTATAAATCCCGCTGCAATTAAATTTTGAATCCATTGCTTTTTCTTTTCATTCACCAGTCGTACCTCCGTTTACTTCTACAGTGCCTTGTATCTTTGTAGCATTCTTCACTTGTTCTTTAAAATGAATGTTACCCCATAAGATAACTGCTACTGTTAGCACAACAATAACACCTGCTGTTACATTTCGAATTAGTTGCTTCTTCTTGTCATTCATAGTTTCTGTCTCCTTACCACTTTATTTTCTGCACCTGCTATATTCTTATTATAGCACTATAACGTTTCATATAAAGAACACCAACTTAAAATTATGCTGTTTTTATATTAACAGATATGGAAATAGAAAACAAATCCGCTTTTACATTAATTTTGTAAACTCTTAGTTATATATTTCCCTGCAAAAAAAGCCTCGTGTATCATCCGTTTCTTGTCCCAAGCCCCAACCCCCGGTTAGTGAATATGTTCGAAAACATACATGTTCAATTTATTATTTGGTCATGTACATCGCGGCTATGCAAAACGAGCAGCAGCTTACAATCGCTATCTCCCTCTTAAAAAATGCTTTTATATCACTTTTTATTTTGCCGATTCTTCCGGACATTCTAGTTAAATACCTGGTTTATCGCCATGCCAAAACATATTTTTACATTTTTTACAAACTTTTTTAAGCTAGTTTAACAAAAACCATATATTACCATATATAATAAAATTATAGATTACTACTTAAAATGAGGAGGAAATGTCAGTGAACGAACGAATCACTTCTACAACAATGGCATTGCAGCCGTACGCCCATCCTTTGTACCAAACGAAAATTTGGGATGAAAGGGGCATATTCTATTCCAGCCTTACCTGCATGCAGCTTCTTCAAGAGGCATGCCTGCGGACAGGCTCGAGCTACCAGGGCAAACGCGATGCCGTAAAAGCGCTGTTGCACCTCAAGCACGCTATTCCGATTCCAATCAGTTACGCGAAAGGCATTTGCGCTATTCCGTCCACCTCCCCACAAAAGTGGGAATGCGTTTGGTATTTTTATGCCCACGTCCGCAAAGTACAAAGGCATCACGATCAAACATATGTGCTTTTCCGAAACGGGGAAAAGCTTCTCGTTAACGCCAGTACATACCGCACAAAGCAACAGCTTCTCAAAGCTGCCCACATTCTCTCCCACTTCAATCTTACCGCTGAAATATAGAGGAGCTGGGGAAGGCGTTCCGCTTTTTTGGAGCGCCCTCCTTCCTTTATGTCCGCTTTTTTAAGATTGCCAATGCGCTGCGATACAAATAGCGTGCTTGATCGTATGTAATGCCAAGCTCTCTCGCTATGCCCGTCAGCTTTTTTCCTCCTTGAAAGCACTCCCGCAGTACATAGCTGCGCCGTTCATCCAGCAAATCCATGTACACTTCAAAATCCTCTTCCTTATCATCTAAGGCGATTCCTTCCATATACTCCGGATTCCAAGCCGCCGACCGGCTTTGCAGCTTATTTTCCTTATTAAGCCGGACGAGCAAATAGCCCCGCACCGTCCGCATTGCATATGCGGAAAAGTCGCCTTTTCCTTCCTCAAATTGCATATACGCCCGCCATAATGCGATTATGCCGCATTGATAATATTCATCATAATCGCGGTATAACGATAGCTTTTTCATTTGGTTTTTAATCATTTTTTCATATAGCCGTAAAGCTTCTTCAAAGGTATGAGGCTTCATGAAACGCCCTTTCCAAAAGACGCGCCTTTTTCTGAAATTCCGCGGTACCTTTACCTTACAAAAAGCCGCCGCTATGCTCACTTCCATGCAGTTGAAAAAATACATGCCAAAATTCAAATTTCACTCCAGCAAAATTGAATTTTCCCCAGCGAAGAAAGACAAAGCCGCAAAATATCAAAAGCCCCGGCGATTGCCGGGGCCTTGGCCAGCCGTCCTTACGGCTGCGGGATAAAGCTGGACGCGCTTGTAAAGGCAAGCGTAATTAAGAAGATTACGATTACAACCGTCGTTGCCTGCTTGTTGCTTAATCCGGCAACAATGCGCAAACCAAGCGCTGTAACGACAAGGCTCCAAATCGAGAACACCTCGAACGCGGAAGCGATGCCGTATAGCACTGTTCCTTTTTCAAATAAAGGAGCAAGGCTTGTGTATGTAGGCTCATAGCCGCCGAATGCGAACATAAGCAAAATATTGATTGCTATCCCTACCACGCCGATAATGCTTGTGTACACACTAATTGCCAGCAGTTTACCGTAAGGCGTGTCATTACCCATAAACACCATCATAATTTTATAAAACGCCGCCATAATAAAATACATAACCAGCGCTGCAACCGCCGCACCGCCCGCGCCAAAGCCGACCGTTACCGCGACAGGCACTTCAAAATCGCTCGGCAAATCCTTTTGCATTTCCAAAACCGCTGGATCCTTAGACGCTAAATACGCAATCGCGCCGCCCAAGATTGCTTGCAAAATAAGCATCACTACCATCGGCAAGGCAAGTGAAGTCTTGCCTTTCATCCGCTCAAATTGTACGGATGGGGAGGCAATCATCCCGAACAAAGACGGCTTTTTCGCTTGTTGCAACATTCCTACATTCGTTTCCATAACTAATCCTCTCCTCTTATGTGTATTAGCTTACTCATAACGCAGCGCTTCAATCGGATCAAGCTTTGCGGCTTTATTCGCCGGAATTAAGCCGAAAATGATGCCAAGCGTCATCGAAAACAGCACGCCTCCGATAATGACCTCAATCGACACAAGCGGCGGCCATTTGGCAAACGCCGATACGGCATAAGCGCCGCCAACGCCAAGCCCGATGCCGATTAATCCGCCAAGCAAAGTAAGCATCATCGCTTCAATTAAAAATTGAAGCAAAATTTTGCTGCGGGTCGCCCCGAGCGCCTTGCGAATCCCGATTTCACGCGTCCGTTCCGTTACCGACACAAGCATAATGTTCATAACGCCGATACCGCCGACAAGCAAGGAAATGCCCGCAATGCCGCCAATAATCATCGTCATAATATTCGTCACCTTAGAAATGCTTTGGCGGATTTCTTCAATGTTTTGCACTTCATACTTTCCTTCTAAGTCAGGTGCTTTATTGTAATTCAGAAAATCAGCTGCCTTTTCCCCAGCCTCCTCCATCTGATTTACATCCTTCGCCTGAATTGTAACCGACTGGATTTCATCGCTTCCGTACAGCACAGGCCAAATCGAAAGCGGCATGAGCATATACGGAAAACCGAGCCCAAAAAACTCATCATTTGCTTTAAAGACGCCGATAATTTGAAACGGCTGCCCTTTTAGCTCCAAAATTTTCCCGACTGGATTTTCTTTTTTAAACAGTTCCTTCGCCGCCCGTTCATTAATCATAATTACGTTATTGGACTGCGAAAAATCACTTTTATTTAATAAACGCCCTCTTGTGAGCTTCACTTTATTCACCGCAAAATAATCATCGGTAATGCCGAGCACCTGCAGAGATGACTTTTTGTCGCCATACTCCATCGTTTCAAACGATGTATTAACCGGGATGACATGCGCCACCTCCGGAATGCTTTCAATTTGAAACAACGTTTCCTGCGTAAAGGTTGGCGGGCCGTCCCACATTGCAAACGCGCTTTGGTCATCTGGCTTAAATTGCAGATTGATTGTATTGTTGCCATCTCCGACAAGCTGCGACTTTAACGCTGCCTCTCCGCCCTGCCCAATTGCCACGACAGTAATAATCGAACCGACGCCGATAATAATGCCAAGCATTGTGAGCGCCGAGCGCAGCTTATGCGCGAGAATCGAAGAAAGTGCTATTTTTATGCTGTCCAGTAAGCTCATATGGCACCTCTCCTATCCTCTGTAATGCGTCCGTCGCGCAAAATAATGCGCCGTTTCGTATACGCTGCGACTTCATCCTCATGCGTAACCATAATCACCGTTGTGCCTTCCTTATTCAGCTGCGTAAAAATCTCCATCACCTGCTCGCCTGATTTCGAATCGAGCGCGCCGGTCGGTTCGTCGGCAAGAATGAACGTCGGATTATTGGCAATCGAGCGCGCAATCGCCACGCGCTGCTTCTGCCCGCCGGAAAGCTGGTTTGGCAAATGGCCCACCCGGTCGCCAAGCCCCACCTTTTGCAGCGCTTCAAGCGCGCGATCCCGCCGCTCCTTTTTTCCCACGCCGCCGTAAATAAGCGGCAACTCTACATTTTCTGCCGCTGTCAAGCGCGGCAATAAATGAAAGTGCTGAAAAACGAAGCCGATATAGCGGTTGCGCAGCAAGGCCAGATGCACTTCGTCCGCTTGCAATACGTTTACACCATTTAACGTATACTCTCCTTGAGTCGGGCGGTCAAGACAGCCGATAATATTCATCAGCGTCGATTTCCCCGAGCCGGAAGGGCCCATAATGGAAACGAACTCGCCGTCTTCAATATTGACGCTAATATCATGCAGCACAGGCACCTCAAGCGGCCCTTGCTTATATGTTTTATAAATGTGCTTTAGGCTGATCATTTGCCCGTCACGTCCATTCCGTCGCGCAGCTTGGAGGACGGATTTTTCACGACCTTATCTCCTTGCTTCACCCCTTCTAGCACTTCAACCCACTCGCCGTCGCCCATCCCGGTTGTTACCTTTCGCTTATCAAGCTGCTTGCCGTCCTTTATGAATACGTAAGAAGAATCATCCTCTTCTACGATGCTGCTTCTTGGGACAGCGACAATTTTTTGCGACGATAAATTCACCTGAAGGGATACGTGGTAGCCGGGAGCCAAGCCATCTTGGGAATCAAGGGATGCGGTATACGAATAATAGGAAATCATTTGCTGCCCTTGCATAGAGGCAGCCTGGCTATTCTCGTTCGCTGCCGGATATTCGCTTACTTCAATGATTTTTCCTGTCCACGTTTTATTCGGAACAGCCTTTGCCGTCACCTTAACGGTTTGGTCTTTTTGGATTTGCGCTTTTTGCAGCTCTGTCAGCGTTCCTTTAATTTGAAAAGGGTCCTTTGAAGCGATTTGCATAATCGGCTTCGCTTGCCCCAACACCACATTGGACTGCGCCGCTTCTTTATCAAGCGCTTGCACAATGCCGCCCGATTTGCTGTAAACAGTTAGATCGTTTTGCTTTTTCTGCAATTCCTGTATTTGCAGCTGAATTTTCTCATTCTCTAAATCTGCCGTTTTTTGCTGAAATTCAGCTTCCTTCAGCTGCGCCTCAAGCGGCTGCAGCACCGTATCATCCGCATCGGCGTCCTTCGCTTTTTTAATATCATTTTTTAAAGACTTTATTTTTTCCTTTCCTTGCTCATAACGCATGGCCGCTATTTTTTTCTCTAATTCTAGCTGCTGCATTTGCAAAGAAAGCTCAGTATTTTCGTAGGAAAATAATTTTTGGCCTTGCTGCACCTCTTCGCCTTCCTGCACGAAAATATCCTTTACTTTCCCCTTCGCCGCGTCCGCATAAAAAGCTTCCATATTCCCAGGCGCAACCTGCCCGGAAACGAGCTTCGTATTGCTTAACGTCCGCTCTTGTACACTAGTAAACTTCAAATCTTCCGCCGCATCGTTCTTTTTGCTTTGCATTACAGCGATGTTGATGCCAGCTACTAGCGCGACGCTAGCGATGATCCCTGTAATCATCCACTTCTTTTTTCGCTTCGGAGTTTGTACCATTTCGGATTGCATGTGCTTTCTCCTTCACTATAGTAATATATGTATATTATATAATTATAAATTTTTTTCCAAATATAAACAACAAATTATTGAAAAATTAACAAAATAATCATATAGAGGAAACCGGTTTTACTTAAGCCCTGTTTCAGGCTAACGGGTTTCGCTTCCTATCGCAAAACGTTAATTTACACTAAAAATGTCTATCAAATTTTGCAAAAACAAAATGCCCAGTCCAATATGAACTGAGCTATTCCCTGTATTTATAACTTGTTCAACTAACGTTCCCGTGGGTTTCGGGCTCCTATCTTTAGCTCGCTCCGCAGTAGAAGCAATAATTATTGCGGCCATTTTCTTTTACGTAATACATCGCTTCATCAGCGCGGCGCATTAATGTCTCCTGATCCGACCCATCGCGCGGATATAGCGCGATTCCGATTGAAACGGTGGATTGAATCGTTTGCCCGTCATATACAAACGGCTCTTGAAATGCGCCGACAATCCGCTTCGCCACTATCTTCATTTCTTCTTCCTGCGCTTTTGGAATCAGCAGAACAAACTCATCGCCGCCAAGGCGCGCGGCCATATCCGAGCCTCGAATTGCGTTTTGCAAACGTTGCCCAACTTCTGTAAGGAACCTATCTCCGCCTGTATGTGAAAATGAATCATTGATCCATTTAAATTTATCAAAATCCAAATAGCATAGGGCAAATGGCTGCTCCTGCTCAAGCATGGCTTGCAGTCGCTCCTCGAACGCGCGGCGGTTCGCAAGTCCCGTGAGCGAATCGACATATGCGAACCTTTTAAGCTGCGCTTCATACACCTTGCGCTCACGGACATCATTTGTCGATACGATAATATAATCAATATTTTGTTCTACGTCCAACACAGGTATCATGCGCGCTTCAATCCAAATCCAGTCGCCGGTCTTGCTTTGGACACGATAATCGAGTGTAATCGTATCGCGCTTCAGCAGCATGCGTTCTACTAAAGGGCAAACCTTCGGCAAATCCTCTTCATGGATGCCCGTATAGAAGTGGCCGCCGATAATTTCCTCCGGGATATAGCCCATCACCCGCTTAATGGCCGGAGAAGCGTACGTAACGATCATATTGCTAGAAAGCAAGAAAATATAATCGCTCGAATGCTCGGCAATCATCCGGTAACGCAGTTCGCTTTCCTTGAGCATTTGCTCATACTGCTTTTGCGGCGTAATGTCGCGCATAACGCCAGAAATCATGACAATATTGCCATCCGCATCATGAATCGGGGATAACGTTAAGCTAATTGGGCTCGTGCTGCCATCGCTTTTGCGCACGGACGTCTCCACCCCTTTGACAATCTCGCCGTTTCGCACCCGTTCAATCAAATTGTGGCGCTCTTCTTCACTAATCTCCATCACATCTGTAATCACGCGCCCCCGTATTTCTTCCTCTTTTATATGAAGCAGCTGCTCAAACGCTGTATTCACCTGCACGACAGTCCGGTCCATATTTAAAATATACATCGGGTCTGCCGAATTTTTAAAAAACGCTTCTAATTTCTCTTTTGCTTCAATGAGCTCGTGCTGTGCGGCACGCTGCGCAGTAATATCGCGGAAGATAAATTGCACTGCGGCCTCTCCTTGGTACTCCGTATCCATTCCCAATACCTCTACTGTAATCCGCGTTTTATCGAAGCGAATAATCTCTGTTTCAAAAAATTGGACATAGTCGTTTTTACGCTGTTTTTGGAACTCCCTCCAGGCTATCTTCCATAAAGACGGCACAATCAGCCCAAACATACTCATCCCGAGCACCTGCTCCGGGCAGCCCGCTCCTAACATACGGAGCCCCGCTTCGTTAATATAAACAATTTTATTATGCATTTGAATAATGATCGGATTCGGGCTCATTTCTATCAGCTGCTGGTACCGGCGCTCGCCCGTTTCGATTTTTTCCTCCTGCGCGCAACGCTCCCGCCGCTGCTTCCAAAACAAAATGCCGAATAAGACAATAACGACAAGCAAGTTGATGATAAATACACCAATTTTACATATTTTCATAAAATTCCCTTCCTAAGCACGGAATAAGGTAAGATTCATATACTTAAGTGTACTATAATTGTGTCGAAATTTGAAGGATTGAATGTCGAAATGTGACGAAACAGAATACAGGTTGAATTATTGCCGAGTTTGGTTGAATTAATTGTAAATTGGGTCGAATTAATTATAAATTCGTGTTAATAATTTACAGAACGGGCAGGATTCCGGCATCCTATGGGGAACATTTCATCCAGGAGGTGTCCTCATGATTGTAAAAGAACGAAAAAAACCAGTGAAAATCCAAAAATTGGAGGCGTTGCTGCGCAGGCTCCCGCCGCAGCATCCAAAACAGAAGGAAATTGAAGAAAATCTTGCCAAAAGTCTATCCGGCTACCGCGGCGAGCAGTCGCTTGATTATTATTTAAGCTTTCTCCCCCCAAAACAGCAGCTGATTCTGCATGACCTAAGGCTAAAAGAGAACGGCCGCTACTTTCAGATTGATACCCTCATCCTCACGAAAGCATTCATCCTCATCATCGAAGCCAAAAATATTGCCGGCACCATTTTCTTTGATACAGCATTTCACCAGCTTATTCGCACAATCGACGGCAAAGAAGAAGCATTTCCCGACCCGATTATGCAAATCACGCGCCAAAAGCAGCAGCTACAACAGTGACTCCAAAGCCATAAATGCCCCTCTATGCCGATTGAAGCCTTCATTGTCATCAGCAATCCCCGCACTGTCATCAAAGCAAATTCCCACCAGCACACACATATTCTTCACAGCGCAAGCCTCCCCAGTGAACTACCCACCACTTAGCGGCTGACACCGCTTGAAGTGGGGGCTTCCAAAGACCGAAAGATCGTCTTCTTCTTTTATTGCTCCTTCGCTCACAAACGTAAGAGTTCATGTCCAGAGCCTTACATTCGCGGTGTTCCTA
>JBHGUR010000031.1:0-27403 GCA_048976805.1 Ectobacillus sp.
GCCGATGTTGATTTTTATATCACGTACGTCTGTACATCACGGCTATGCAGACATTGCAACCCGCTCTTATCTTCTCCCTCTGGTTTTCCTTTGGACGAGGCAGAACTAGGACCTGACCGTTACGATATACGGCTGGGAGAAAAAGAAGGGGTTCCATCAACACTAACGTTTAACACAGATTATTTTTAGGGTAGCCTGTTAAAAAATATGCAGTACTTGATTAGGATTTGGCGATGCTGGGCGGTTACGGCCACAATGGATTCAATCGGTTCCGGATGCTTTTGCAGCTCAAGCACAAGAGGCGCCATCTTAATTGCTTCCGGCCTTGTACCGAATATTGTCATCACTTTGATTCGTTCTCTCGCTTCATTTCCCTCTTTCCATCCTTTTAATGCCTGCCCCATAATCAGATATTCCTTTTTAGGTATTGGTTGCTAAACAGCGAAAATGGACCAGGCCAAAAGGAGACCTGTGCCATCCGAAGGCTATACCGATACTCCCTTTTGCAAAACCGCTGCCCTGCCGATTGAATAGTAGTCAAGCTTATGCTGCTTCACATCATCTAAATCATAGCAATTTCGCCCATCAAATATAACGGGCTGTCTCATAAGCTCGGCGTATCTCACAAGCGGGTATGCCTTAATGCATTCCCAATCCGTCACCAAAAATGCTGCATCCGCTCCCGTTATCGCCTCATCAATGCTGCGTGCATAACGAACCTCCGGAGGAAGAATGCGCTTGGCGTTTTCTGCCGCCTGCGGGTCATAAGCTACAATATGCGCTCCCGCTTCAAGCAGCTGGTTTGCAATCACAATGGATGGAGCCTCCCGCATATCATCAGTATTCGGCTTAAACGTCAATCCAAGCAGCGCTGCTTTCTTTCCGCCTAAATCCATGACACTCTCCGCCTTTTTGACGAGGGAAGCCTGCTGCTTATTATTCACTTCAATAACCGCCTTTAACAATTGGAAATCATGTTGAACGTTTCCGGCAATTTGTACAAGCGCATTTGTATCTTTCGGAAAGCACGAGCCCCCGTAGCCGATGCCTGCTTGCAAAAACTGGCTTCCAATCCTTTTATCCAATCCCATGCCAAATGCAACTTCTTCAATATTTGCGTTTGTTTTTTCGCATATGGTTGAAATCTCATTAATGAAGCTGATTTTTGTAGCTAAAAACGCATTGGAAGCGTATTTAATCATCTCCGCGCTGCGCACATCCGTTTTAAATACAGGAATACGCAATGGCTGAAAAATTTCTTCTATAATATTCGCCACCTCTTCGCGCTCCGCTCCGACAATGATGCGATCCCCTTGAAAAAAGTCGTACACGCCCGAGCCCTCCCGGAGAAACTCCGGATTTGATGCTATATCCACTGTAATATCCGCATGTGCATGCTGCTGTATAAGCTCCTTCATATAGTCATTCGTTCCTACCGGCACAGTGCTTTTTGTCACTACGATTATGTTGCACCTTGCATACCGGCCAATTTGCCGGCATGCCATTTCAATATATGATAAGTTGGCAGAACCATCCATATTTTGGGGCGTTCCTACCGCAACAAAAATAACCTCTGCCTGCTTATAAGCTTGCTCCGGCTCACTCGTAAACGAAAGGCGTCCGCATGCAATCGCTTCCTGCAGCAATTCCTCCAACCCCGGTTCATAAATGGTCACGATTCCTTTTTGCAGCTGCCCAATTTTTCTTTCATCAATGTCCAGGCAAGTAACAGAGTGGCCAATATGCGCCAGCCCAACTCCGGTGACAAGCCCGACATAGCCCGTTCCGACAACCGTTATTTTCATCGAAGCACCTCTTTATTAGCTTTTTGCTTTTACCTTATAGCAATTCGGCCATCTCTTCAACTTTTCAACTGCAGCTTAAACTGTCCGCTGCCTGCTTGCCCCAAATAATAGGCTCTGTTAAAGACTGATGTTGAAAATCACATGATCTATAACTTAGGCCTGCATATCACGGCTATGTAGAACCTGGCGGCAGCCCGCACTCACTTCCTCTCTCTAGTTTTCCGCCGCATGGGGCAGACATAGGTTTTAGCCGCTTCTATGCATGGCTAGATGCTCTCTCCCCCCTAAAAAGAAGGGGATATATACCAACACTAACGTTTAACACAGGCCAAATAAAGAATGTATATTTTATTATAGAGATCAATTTTAGGTTATTCTTTACATATTTGTAAAATAAATGTTAATAAGATTCCAGAATCCCCCTAACACAATCTTTGTTTTCCAGCTTAAAATTACGCAAAACCACGTATAAAAACCATTATATGGTAAATGATAAAAACTAGGGAGTTTATTTGTTTTTCGTATGAATAGATTAAGGGGGAAAGAAACATGGCAAAAGAGAAAGAGCAACGCTATAAAGCTCGTAAAATTATGTACAATTTTTATGCGATACTATGCTTTGTTATCAGCATCATATTCTTAATGGGATTCCATTGGGACACATATTGGCGAGGCCTAAGTTTTCTCGCAGCCGGGCTGTTTTTCTTATATGTAAGCAAGCTGCAATCTTCGTTCGAAGCAGAACAATACCAAGAAAAATAAGTTATCATTTTTCAGCGGGACATCCCCGCTTCAAACGAAGCGCAGATTTAATCAAATATTTGATTAAACATAAGGCTAAAGTCTCATGTACAGCTGTTTATAGCTGTTAATCATCACATCGTTGCTGAAGTTCTTATAAAAATCGCGGTGCGCTTCTTTGGCCATCCGCAGCCGTTTTTGCTCATCCTCCAGCAGTTCCCAGATACGTTCCGCCAGCGCCCGGGCATCCTTTATATCTACCACATAGCCGCTTTGGCCATCCCGGATAACCTCCGCGCCAAAGCCGGCTTTTGTCGTCACAATCGGCTTTTCATATGCCATCGCCTCCAGCAGGGTTAGCTGCCCGCCCTCCCAAAGCGAAGACATGACATAAATATCCATAATCGCAAACAAATCACTAATGTTTGGAATATGGCCGATAAAATAGACATTTTTCAAATCGGCGGCATATGCATGCAATTGCTTCGTATACGCCGCTTCCCCTTCACCCGGAATGACAAACGCAACATGCTCAAACCGCTCATTCAATTTTCGGGCCGCATCAATAAAATATTCGAGCCCCTTCTGCACGTCAAGACGGGAAAGCGTGCTAATTACAGTTGCATCCTGCGGAATACCGAGCTCTTCCTTAATTTCTTCAGGCGTGCGGGATGAACGGACAAGCCGCTCCGGTTCAATGGAATTGCGGATGGTGCTGCATTTGTTCTTTTGAAAAATCGTAAAATGCTTCTCCGTAAAATCCTTTACCGCGCCAGAAACAGCTACGATTGCATCCGCTTTATTTAAGTAATAGCTATATTTGAGCTTGCCCCACGGATTTACGAAAAAGCCATATGTATTATGAACCGTTTCAATTACCTTTACACCGCACTTTTTCGCAGCTGAGATGGCTTCAAAACAAAAATGCGTCTGCACAATATCGAATCCCTCGCGCTTGATAAGTTCTACCAGCTTGCCGATGCGCTCGCGTTTCGTAGCGCCCGCCAATTCATAAGAAACAACCCCCTTATCCGCCAGCCGCTCCGCTACCTGGCCGCCGCGAAAATAAGCGACGCGCACATCGAATCTATCATCCTTCGTATTTTTAACGAGATTATAAATAACCTCTTCCAGTCCCCCTTTATCAAGCGCTTCACAAACATGCAAAATTTTCATTATTGCCCTCCCTCCTTAAAAAATGCGAATGCCTTTTTGGCGCAGTACAATATATTGCCGCACCCCGATGCTCAGCTCTGTAAGCAGCACCGTAATCGCCGTTCCAACATAGCCAAATTGCGGCACAAGTACAAACGCTAACGCAAGATTAATAACAACTGTAACAAGCATAATGCGCATAAATTCTTTTTCATATCCGAACGTTACCATCGTTTGGACGCCAAGCAAATTATTCAATCCGATAATAATTGGCAAAAACGAAACAACCCGCAAAGCTAAAACAATTTCTTCATAATGCCGCCCAAAGAAAATAGTAACGATAAAATCAGCAAGCCCGATTGTTACAGCTGTAATCGGCACTGTCACCAGCAGCACAGCCCAAAGCGATTTTCGCAAAAATGCAATCGCCTCTTCTTTCGATTTATGGGCGAGCGAGCTAATATGCGGAAACAACGCGCCCGCTACCGGATTCACAACACTGACCGCCGCGTTGATGAGCTTTTCAGCACCGCCAAAATAAAAGACTTGCGTTTTATTTGTGAACAACCCGAGCACAACCGTATTCCCGGCTGTAAACGCGCTGACTGCCGCATTCGACACGAATACGCTCCATCCCTTTTGCAGCTGCTCCTTCATATCCTGCCAGCGCGGCTGCATCCAGCGAATGCCGAATTTATACCGTACAATAAAGAGCGATACGGCTCCGACCGCCAAGTGCCCCGCCGATAAGAGAATCGGGGAATACAACAAGTCTTCCGGCCCTTGAATAAATATAAAAATCCCCACAGTAAAAATAATTTTGGAGATTGCGCTAAATATCGTAATATACTTCATTTCCTCCATACCCTGAAAAAAATAAACCGGAAACAATACCGTACCGACCGTTATTCCGAAAAACAGCACAAAAAATAAAAAGTGCTCTCGATATTTTGGTATTGTAAAACATATGGCCAGCAATACAAGAAAGCTGATAAGCGCAAGCAGCAGCTTTACCGTCAAAACGGTGCTGTGAATCTTCCTGACTTTTTCTTTATCTTCCCGGGCAATCGCGATTTGCTTCGTCGCAATTAAATTAAAACCATAATCCGTTACTGTAACAAAAATAACGTTCATCGCCTGCCCTGTAAAAATCAAGCCTTGATTTCCGCCGCCAAGCACCCTTGTCAAATACGGCACTGTAATAAGCGGCAGTATGTAATTTAAGCCTTGCAAAATGGCTAAAGAAATAAAATTCGATAAAAGCTTGCGTTTCGTTGACATAGTCCACCACTTTACCTAAAAAATTTTTAAGAAAATTTACCGATTGGCATGATTATTTGCTGCCAATTTCTCTCTGATTCATTATACGGCTTTTCATTCAATAGAAAAAGGGCACTCTGCAACGCAAATGATAGGATGCATACCGTGCCCTTATATATCATCTTATTTGCCGTATTCGATCAATTTTTTCTCCATAAACTCGATTAAGGCAGGACGAAGTTCCTCGCTTTGCAGCGCAAATTCAAGCGTCGTTTCCACAAAACCAAGCTTCTCTCCGACATCATACCGTTTGCCTTCAAATTCGTAAGCAAATACGCGCTGGATGCCATTTAAGTTTTCAATGGCATCGGTGAGTTGGATCTCTCCGCCCGCGCCAATGCTTTGCTTTTCTAAAAACATAAAAATTTCCGGCGTTAAAATGTACCTTCCAATAATCGCTAAATTGGAAGGCGCTGTTCCCGGAGCCGGCTTTTCTACAAATTGGCGCACTTGATAGCGGCGTCCCGTTTGCTCAATCGGGTCAATTACACCATAGCGGTGCGTTTCGTCATCCCCTACCTTCATTACGCCAATAACAGAGGAAAGTGTTCTTTCGTATTCATCCATTAGCTGGCGCAAACATGGCGTTTCCGCCTGGACAATGTCGTCTCCAAGCAAAATGGCGAACGGCTCGTTTCCGACGAAGTTTCGAGCGCACCATACCGCATGGCCAAGCCCTTTCGGTTCCTTTTGGCGGATATAATGAATATTTGCCATCTGGGATGATTCCTGAACCTTCTCAAGCAAATCATATTTTCCCTTTTCAAGTAAGTTTTGTTCTAATTCAAAGGCGTGGTCAAAATGATCTTCAATCGCCCGCTTTCCTTTTCCCGTCACGATAATAATATCTTCAATTCCAGAAGCGATTGCTTCTTCTACTATGTATTGAATAGTCGGCTTGTCCAAAATCGGCAACATTTCCTTTGGCATCGCCTTTGTAGCCGGCAAAAACCGCGTCCCTAGACCGGCAGCAGGAATAATTGCCTTGCGAATTTTCTTCAACTTTACCCCTCCTGGTTCCACATCCGCATGTATAATATAACCGCTTTTAAAAATACATTTTTTATGATTAAAACACCGTTATTATACCATATTTCCCCTTTTTTTGACTATTACACATGCATAATCCGGTTTTACAGCGAAAAGAATAATGACAAATTGTAACATGTTTCACACTTTAGTAATCAAATTTACATGAAAAAAAGATTGAATTCTACTTTTTTTATGTTACGATATCTTAAGAGTTGAAAAATATGGATTTGAACCTACACATAGTTTTATTTATACGCCTGAAACTATACTTAGAGGTGGGGTATTGGTGAACTCGCAAATCATTTATGGATTTTTTGCATCCCTCGTTACAGTGTTAGTCGTTACCCCTTTCGTTATCAAGCTTGCGTTTAAGATTGGGGCCGTTGATAAACCGAATGCCAGAAAGGTGCATACAAGAATCGTGCCGCGCCTCGGGGGATTGGCGATTTTCATCGGGGTAATCGCCGGATATTTGGCAAGCGGATTATATCAGGAGCGCATGATGACGATTGCAGCAGGAGCGGTTATTATTGTAATCGTGGGCATTTTGGATGATATATATGAGCTTTCCCCAAAATGGAAGCTTCTCGGACAAGTAACAGTGGCTGTACTCATCGTAAAGAGCGGCTTAACGATACAAATTCTTAGCATTCCATTGGTTGAAGGATATTTCGATTTAGGAATATGGTCCTATCCGATTACAATTCTTTGGATTGTCGGCATTACAAACGCCATCAACCTAATAGACGGACTGGACGGACTTTCTGCAGGCATTTCCACAATCGCGCTTGCGACAATTGCATTTATGGCCGCGCAGCAAAATACGTTCCTTATTTTAACCATCGCGGTTATTGTAATCGCAAGCACAATCGGATTTTTGTTCTTCAATTTCCACCCAGCAAAGATTTTCATGGGTGATACGGGAGCTTTATTTTTAGGCTATTGTATTTCTGTTTTATCATTGCTTGGCCTTTACAAAAGCGTTACACTATTTAGTTTTATCGTGCCGATTATCATTTTAGGCGTTCCGGTATTTGATACGACGTTCGCTATTATCCGAAGAATCGTAAATAAAAAACCGATTTCAGCGCCTGATAAATCGCACTTGCACCATCGCTTGTTGGCAATTGGATTTTCCCACCGGACAACGGTGCTGCTGATTTACGCTTTCGGTATCTTTTTCAGCTTGATTGCTTTGATTTTTGAAAGTTCGACGCTTTGGATGTCCATTTTCATTATATTCGGGCTAATTTTAGTTACAGAAATTTTAGCAGAAGGCATCGGCCTCGTCCATGAACGGTATAGGCCAATTTTAACCTTCTATAAGAAGGTAACGGGTCGGCAAGACAATTATTAATACACAATTCAATTACCATTTCAAAAAGGAGCGGACTTTTGGTCAGCTCTTTTTCGTTTTTACATATTATGTAATATCGAGGTTGTAGGGAGCCCTCGCAGTACGAAGCGGCGACTCCAGCAGGAAAAGCGGGACATCCGAGACCCTGGACTGAGCGCAGCGAGGGAAGTGGCTCGGCCTTCCGGAGCTGAACGAGCCGATTCCGCTTTTCTTTTCCATAATATGCTTTGATTATGTTGCTTGCATTTGTATATCCTAAAATTACAACATACTTCTGGGCAAGGTGAACGTTATGGCACATAAAACTGTAGTTAGCTTGTTCCTTTTAACCATGGTCATTTTTCTATTGTCACCCTCTTTACTGCCAGCAAAAGCTCATGCCTCTTCGCCTGTTCACACAAATACAAGCTATAACATGCTTTCTATGAACGAACAGCTCTGCCTTACACCTGATTGCCTGCATATGCAGCCATCCTCTGTCCAAAAAGTGGCATATTTAACCTTTGATGACGGGCCTAACCGGTATACGCCGCAAATTATGAACATTTTGCGCGAAAAAGGGGTGAAGGCTACATTTTTTGTTATCGGTATTCATATCGCCCGTTCGCCGCAAATCATGAAACAAATTACAGATGAAGGACATTACGTAGGACTACATAGCATGTCTCATAATGCACAATATTTGTATAGCGGCGACCCGCACATTCTCATTGCAGAAATGGAGGAAACAAAACGGGCCGTGCAAGCCACATCGGGATTCCGCACCCAATTAATACGCGTTCCGTACGGAAGCAAGCCCTATTTAACCGATGCATATCGCAATGCACTTGCGCAAGCAAATTTTAAACTTTGGGACTGGACAGTCGATACAGGAGACTGGCGCAAAACAAGCACACCCGCTTCGGTTTTGCAGCAAGTCATGATGACAGCAAAACGGAATACAGAAGTGATTTTAATGCATGACTGCGAAATCACTGTTCAAGCACTTCCCAAAATTATCGATTATTTAACGGAACAAGGATATACTTTAAAAGCGTATAATCCATACTCGCATACGGAAGTAAATTTTTGGCATGATGCGCGCTTATGAAAACAGCTTTACAAGACTAAGCTTGTGAAGCTGTTTTTCTTTAAGAACCATACTTGCGCCGTTTCATCTCTTTTAACTGCAGCCAATTGACTCCGCCAAGATACGGGGATTTGCAATTCCAACAGCGCTTCTTTTTAGAATGTTTATGACATGGTTCGCATTTCTCTCCTAAATGGGGATCCCAACAACTATAGCACTTTTTGGCATGCTGCTTTTTGCATTCTTTGCGATTATTCATATGTCCCATCCTTTTTATTAGCAACAATACATGCTGCTTTTTCCCATTCATACTTAATATATTAAATGCATACCTGTCCAAAATGGTTACAGGTTATTTTGCTATTGTGCATATTTCTGAATCAAATAAACAGGAAGGTTCCTTTTTCACTTTTCTGAAAAAGCGTTACAAATTTCACAAACTTTCCATTTCATGAAAAGAAAAACCGTACTATAATCATAGTTGTACAATATACGGGAGATGATTGAAATGACAACGCATGCTTCATGCAAAAAACAAGTACCAGAGCTTAGAATTTTGCAAAGCTTGGCTTTTCTTGCCGTCGTTTTGCAAAGCGCCCTTATATACACCATTAACCAGCCGGACATCGCGCCCGAGCAAGCGGTTATGATAGGGATGTTCTTTAACTTTGCAAAATTTTCGGCGCCGGCCTTTATTTTTATCGTCGGATTTACCTTGCTGTACCATCACGATCAGCAAGTCCATTACCAAACGTATATTTTTGGAAAAGTAGCGGAGCTTATCGTACCGTACGTATTTTGGTCAGCGGTCTACTTAACGATGGCGCATCAGCTCCCGTTCTTATCTGACGGCACCGTAATGAATGCCTTAAAGGCTATCCTCACCGGGTCGGCAGCACCGCATATGTGGTACGTTGTAATGATGTTCCAAATCCATCTGCTGTTTCCGGTTTTGTTCGTTCTATTCCATTGGTTCCGCAAACGCGTGCGTACACAAGCTGGCTTGTATAAAATTGTTAGCGTGTTTGCACTTGCTTACATGGCCTTAATGTGGCTTTCTTCTCATTTCATCTTTAACGGAAACGTTCTAACCGATTCAACAGTTTTACAATATACCGACCGGGCCTTTATCTCATACTCATTTTATTTCATCTTAGGCGGAATCGCCGCTTTAACATTGCCAAAGTGGCGCAGGTTTATTCTGAAACAAGTGCCGCTCAATACGTTTATCTTCCTGGCTATGTTTGTCGTCGTCGGCTATGAGCTATTATCCTTCGAGGGGGTACAGGACATTCACTTACAGGCTTCCACATATTTAAAGCCGTCTATGTTCCTTTACATCATCAGTGAAATTTTGCTGCTGTACGCACTGGCAATGACCATCGTCCACAGCAGAACGTTTGTATATAAAGTTCTGCAGTTTATTGGAAGATTCACATACGGCGCTTACTTGGCCCACTTTTTCTTCCTTCATATAAGCGCGAAGCTTTTAAACATCTTTAATATTCCAAATAATTCGCTCGTTTACAGCCTGGTGCTGTTTGGCGTAACGGTGCTATTATCGATTTCGACAATCGTTTTGCTTAGCATGGTGCCATTTGGTCATATGATAACCGGACCTGCTGTAAAGCTTGCGGTCAAATTTCCGGAACTATCCTTTTTCCCGCTTACACAAAAAGCGAAAAAATAGCGTTCCATTAAGAAAAGCGCAGGGCGCCCAGAACTAGACACTCATCTGGATTAAGATTCTATGCTTTCTTCAACTCTTTCAACAAAGCAGCTCCCGTGGTGATTTCACCCGGGAGTTCGCTTTTGTTCTGCCAATAACGGAAGCAAGTTATCAAAAATATGCGTATTTCTGCCGCTCATATATCCTCCATGAAATTGGCTTAATGGATTTACGTTGCAAAACTGTTTCATCCGTTTATACAATTGTTCGGCAAATTCCCCTTCTCCCGTTTCTAACAAATATAAAATCGTCAAACCGTATAATGCTGGCGACTCAAAAGAAACAGCCGGTTTTCCTGTCTGCAGGTTATAACGTCCATATAACTTTCCTTCCCGTTCAAACTGCTTCTTTAAAAAGGCGGTATATTCCGGCGACAGTATCCCGGCCAAACTCCGGTGGTACGCAACGTATGACTGGTCAATCATGTTAATTTCCGCATCGTATTGATATATTCCGTTTCGGTATGTTTTCGGAAACGCCCAACCCTTTTGCGGCAATTCCTGCAGGAAAGCTACAATTTCGCGATACTGCTGTTCGACAATTACACCATGCTCCTTCATCATTCGAAAAGGCGCGGGATTTATATAAGAAACAGTAAGGGTGTTTCCGCTTTTCTTTAGCCTCACATCATAATAATCCACATAAAACAAAGCGTCCCGATTATAGGAAAGCACCGCTTTGCTTATCCGCCCGGCCTCTTGCCTATACGCCTCATCTCCATACATATCATATGCGCGGTATAGCTGCTCAATAATCCGCAAATCATCAATAAGCGCGTTTGTACTTGCCTTTTCTTTGCCGTTTTCCGAAGCCTTCCACAATATGAAGCCGGAATCGTCGGCAAGGTAACGGTACACTGCCTGTATATGTTGGTCAAAAGCCGCTTTGTCGCCTTTTTTTAATAAATATTCCAGCCAAAGCCCAGAGGATTCTGATAGCGCTTCCCGCCCCGCAACTTCATCCTCATCCATTGCGCGGCCGCGCAATCGGTATGTCGCCAATGTCCCGTTCCGGTTTATCATATGCTTTTTTATGAAGCTTTCCGTTTTATACAACTGCTTTACCCCCGTTTTTTCCTGCATCATCAGAATAATGCACAGCAAGAAGCTTAACATCATAATTCCCACAAATAATCTGCGTATGACGGTTTCCCCCTTCTGAACCTCTCATGGCTAAAGCCACGAGTGTTTTCGGCTGTTTAATAAAAAGGCTCTGTTAAAGGCCAATGTTGATTTTTATAACGTACGTCTGTACATCACGGCTATGCAGACATTGCAACCCGCACTCACTTCCTCGCCCTGGTTTTCCATTGGACGAGACAAAACTAGGCTCTGGCCATTACGATATACGGCCGGTACCACTCTCCCCTCTAAAAAGGATGTATATAGCAAAACTAACGTTTAACACAGACATCCATGCAAGAATATAACTTGCACCACGATAGATAAAAAATTTTTATTTTTTAGGGTAGGCCGATGTTGATTTTTATATCACATACCTCTGTACATCACGGCTATGCAGACATTGCAACCCGCACTTATCTTCTCCCTCTGGTTTTCCTTTGGACGAGGCAGAACTAGGCCCTGACCGTTACTACACACGGCTGGGAGCACTTTCCCCCCTCTAAAAGAAGGGGTTTATATATCAACACTAACGTTTCACACAGATTATTTTTTAGGGTAGCCTAGAAAAAAGAGGCCGCGCACGACCTCTTACATATCTTTCGTTTGCTGATATCGGCTTGTTTTATACCACTTGATTTCCTGTTTAAACAAAATGCGTTTCATTTCCAAATATGCTGCATACAGCACAAGGCCAATCCATACTTGCGAATACGTAAAATACATCAGCATAATCGTAAAAAAGTTCGCAATCGTCAACTGCCCCTTCTCAATCGCAACCGTCAGCGCCGCCTCGGCTATAAACAATAAATACGCCAAAACCATAAGCCATAAGGTCACCTCGCCATTTGGCAGCCCGAGATCAAAAATGAGATTTAGTACGAACAAGCTATGCGACAAAAGAATTCCGACAAGAAACACAACGTACGTAAAGAACAGAAATGCTAAATCAAAATATAGTTTTTTCGTCTGCAGCTCCCGAAAATGCCGCAAATATTTAAATAACACATACTGGTTGCCGCGCGCCCAACGCGTACGCTGCTTCCACCATACCTTAAAATCCTCAGGCTCCTGCTCCCACGTGACAGCCCCGGGGTGAAACCGGATATGGTATCCCATATCATACACCCGCATGCTTAGCTCCGTATCCTCTGATAGCGCATCCGGATCCCATCCTCCCAGCTTTTCCAGCACTTCACGGCGAATAATAAAGTTTGTGCCTGGAATCGTGCAAAGCTTCAGCCAATACCAGCGCCCAGCCTGTGCCATCCATTGAAAACAGATGGTTTCAATATTAATAAAACGCGTCAGCAAGTTTTTAGCCGCATTGATTACGCGGAACTTTCCAACAACCGCTCCCGCCTTTTCATCATGAATAAGCGCCATCACAAGCTCATATACTGCATCCGGCTCCGGCTCATTGTCTGCATCATATACAACAATATAATCGCCGGTTGCTTGGGCGAAGCCTTGATTGAGCGCACTTGACTTTCCACGTCCGGCAAATGGAGGCACTGTTGTAACCAGCTTGATAAACGGGTACTTCTCCATAAATTCCTCGCAGATTTCTCCCGTGCGGTCAGAGGAATTATCATTAATTACAATAACCTCAAGCTCGGATTTCAGGTATTTCAGCTTTGACATCGCTGTCAGCGTTTGGCGGATTACCACTTCTTCATTATGGGCTGGAATGAGCACGCTTACTTTCGGAAGCACGCGTGCCTGAATAAAGCTCCAGTCCTTTTCAATCCTTTTGTATCTTAAGGAATGCAAAAAACCGCCCTGCATTAAAAAAATGTAATACAACAAAATGAACCAAATAATATAAAACGATCCTAAAAATAAAACCTCGGCCACGCAATCCCCTCCTGTTAATGCCTAAATACGCGATGCTGGAAACAAAAACACATATTGCGGCAACTGCAATCACCATGATGCCAAGCATCGAAGCGCGCTTCGCCTTTTTCAATTCGTAGCTCAGCTTATACTTGGTAAAAAACAGCGTTTCCCTTACTTGAATGCCGTCCAGTCCTGTTCGGATGCCTACATGCGGAACTGCCGCTGTATTCTTTTCTTTCTTTAAATCAATCCATCACAGACTGCCTTCTGCCTTCAGTTCTCTAATAAGAACACACAGGTGCTCTATTCCCAAACTCGGGTGATACAACCCGGCAACTAAACCGTCATCAAATTTGATATAGCCGCTTCCTTTCCGGCAGCAGCCTCATGCCGCGCAAAAAGGACAGCCGTGAATCATAAGGCAGAGAATACGTATTATTATACATTTTCCCATAATATGTATTCCCTCTCATCAGTGCTTCAAAAAGAAATGTCCAGACTTAGGTTCATTTCGCCTTTTTCCTTTAATCGAAAGATAGATAATCCCTAATGCAAACAGCAGCACCGCTGCACCGGCTATGATAACAATCCCTTTCATGATACCTCTGCTCACCCGTGCGGCTTCATAATGCAGTTTGTACTTTGTTGCTAATAGCCTCTCCTTCACCTGAATGCCGTCTGGCCCGGTTTCAATCGTAACTTTCGGCACCTTCACGGTATTATGCTGTTTTTTCAAATCAATCCATTGCAGGCCCGGAATCTTCTCCAGTTCTTTAATAAGAAGAGAAAGGTGCTCTGCGCCTAAATACGGATGATAAAATCCAGCTATATAACCGTCAGAAAACCTTGCGTATTCCTCTGCCTGCTTGCCTATTTCCGCAATCGGATTTTTCCCTCTCATGCTGGTATCATAAAAGCCGACTGTTTCCGGCAATAGCCTCATGCCGTGCAAAAAGGACGGATATGTCTCATAAGGCGGCGCATATGTGCTATCCGCTGTTTTATTGCTAATTTGCAATTGCCCGAGATACGTAGAAAAGTATTCAGAGGCAATTTTATAGCCTTCTTGCGACATCGCATAATGCGGCGCCTCAAAGGCAACTGGATATAAGCCATGCGAAACGAGTTCTTGCACGCCTTTTACGATTTTGTCGCGCGTATATGCTTCTTCATATTTTTTTCCTTTCTTTACATAAGCCGCAAACTCTTCCTCTGTTTGAAAATCTTCTCTTCCCTTTTTGGCCGTTTTCGGCTGAAACACCGGGCTATTGTTTTCGATATCCCAAAACTCATACCCTTCTCCTGTTTCGCTATCGCGATATTGATGCGTATAGCCGTGCAAAATAATGCTGCCCCCATTATCCTGCATATACCGCAGCGCCTTTACTACTTTAGGAGAATCAGAAAAATGGTATTCTATGTTTTTCTTGAAATTTGTATATACCGGAATTACGCAAACTACATAAGGAATATTCCTTTCCTTTAAGACTTGCGCAACTTCCATTAATTTATCCGGATCGGATAACGGATGGACATCTTCTAAACGCAAGTACGCAGGCCGCTTTCCTTCATTAGGAAGCTTTTGAAAAAACGTGAATAATACTTCCCCCATATATCTTCCATATGGGTCAAATAACATATTGGAAGCGAAATAATAGCTGTTTCCTTTTACAATTAGCAGCGGCTTCATCTCACCGCCCGCTTTCCCGTACAATAAGGATTTGCCTCCCTGCTCTTGTATGACATCGAATAAGAAAATACCAACCGGCTTGCCATCACCCTCATCATCCGGTATGCGTGTTGCCATATTCGCGTCCGGATAATGAATCTCTTGGGCATATAGTTTATCTTCTTCGCTCCTCTCTTGAACACGCAAAAAGGAATATCGTTCTTTTAATTGTTCAATATTGTTCCCAATAAAGAACAATGGCCCGCGAAAGTTATCTATGTATGAACGAAGCTGTTCAGAAAGGTCTGTTTTTTCTTCTCCCATGTAAAATAGATGCGTATATTTCTTTTTAGATGCGCTAAAATCAACATCACGTATAATGGTAATGTCGTTCGTGAAATGGCCGACAAGCATATCCAAAATTCGAACCTGAGTAATGCTGTCTTCATCTTTTGCGCTGTAAAGGATCAACACCTTAGGGCTTGAAGATTTGGCGGCGGCTCCGGCTACAGAAGCTGGAACACATAGATAGAATACCAATAAGATAAGCAGCAACTTTTTCATCGTTATAACCCCTTATATAGATATATTAAACATGACATAAAACTTTTCTTTTTAGCATTACGCCTCCGATATGTAGATTGCCGCCAAGCAAAGCCGGTTATCCGAAACAATGACAACCTATTAAATATCCTATAAAGACGTATCTATATATAAATGACTTATTATTTCAACATTGCCATAGGTTATGTCGAACAAAACAGCACTCATGTCCTCTCTTTGCTTTTCCATCGTACGTGGCAGAAATAAGGCACCGCCAGATGCTCTATCCCTATACAAAGTCGGTTTTTTAATTCACTTATATATAGCATGGCTCTGTTACACTTGATTGTTGATTTTCCACTGCAGGCGGCCGCTTCCCTCGCTGCGCCCAGTCCATGGTCTCGGCTATCCCGCTTTTCCCGCTGGAGCCGCCGCCTTTCGTCCAAATCAACATTAGCCTTTAACAGAGCCTATAGCATAAAAAAGGTAAGATAATTATGTTCTCTATTAAGAATAATTATATAAAAAAAATGGGGAAAAACATATATATTTTAAAAAAGAAATATTTTCCAAACTAAGCAACAGCAGCTTTCATTAAAGCTTCAGCGCTATCGCCTAAGGCAAAAAAAGGATTTCCTCGCCTTCTGAAACCCTCCATTCTTTGCTGATTCACGCTATGAATTCATCTCCTTATACAATGGCTCCTCCTTGGAAGGTATGTACAAAGCCTGTACAAGACGGTCATATTCCTTCCTTGTAATCTCTTTATTATATAACTTCAATAGCAATTCTTTATGCTCTCTTGAAAAACCCATTTTATTGATGACTTCCGGATACATAAAAAGCCTCCTTTACCCTCTTAGTTGAAAAAAGAACCTATGTTCGTACCTCATTATAGAACAGTTTATCCACAAATGCAATATTTTCGCAAAAAAGTTTATCATTTTTGATTTTTCAAAACATTACAATATCAAAATACCATACTTGCCCTTTTATATACATATGGAAACTTGGGCGATTTTTGAATAATTCCCCTCCCCGTGTAAGAAAATACTGGTAAAAATCTAAGGAGAAGGTACAAATGGATACAGTTACTTTATCACGGGCGTTTTTCGGAACGTCTTTGGCGTTTCATATTATCTTTGCCACTTTAGGCATTGGACTGTCGCTGATGATTTTCATTTTTGAAGTCATCTATCAGTGGAAAAAAGACGCCGACTACGCTGTAGCAGCGAAGCGCTGGACGAAGGCGTTTGCGATTTTGCTCGGTGTCGCCATTCCGTCCGGCACCATTGTCGGCGTCCAGATTTCCTTGCTGTGGCCAGGCTTTGCGAAAATTGTCGGCCAAGTAATTTCCGTTCCCTTCCAAATTGAAATTTTCGCATTTTTTTTAGAAGCTTTATTTATGTCCATTTACGTATATGCCGCCGATAAGCTATCCCCGTTTTTGCGGGTGCTTTCCTTATTTTTTGTAATGATTGGCGCGACCGCCTCTGCTGTCTTGATTACATCGGCTAACACATGGATGAACACGCCCGCAGGCTTCTCTATGAAACCAGACGGCACGATTTATGACGTAAATCCGTGGAAAGCATTCTTTAACCCAAGCTTCGCCACTGCTTCTTTTCATGTTGTCATTACCGCCTTTGCAACCGGCGCCGCGGTAGTCGCCTCTGTTGCCGGCTATAAATTGTTAAAGCGCAATAAACGCAGCAGCGAAATCGCTTATCATAAAAAAGGGTTGTTTATCAGCCTGCTCGTTACGTTTATTACAGGAGCGCTCATGTGGATGTCAGGGCATTCATCCGCAGTAAATTTGCATGAGCATTCTCCCGAAAAGCTCGCGGCGGCAGAAGCGCTGTTTGAAACGCAATCGCATGCGCCGCTTGCAATCGGCGGATTCGTTGATCCCGATACGCATGAAGTGAAATACGGCCTGGAAATTCCGTGGCTGCTCAGTATATTGGCTGGCTTCACGCCGGACACGGTCGTAAAAGGGTTAAATGAATTCCCTCCGGAAACATGGCCGCCATTTTACACGCATACGTTTTTTAATTTAATGGTCGGCTCTGCCGTCGTCTCATTTGGCGTATCCGCGCTCGCGCTCATATATTGGTACTTTATTTACCGAAAACAAAACGGCAAGCTCCCGAAATGGCTGCTTTGGCTTACTGTCTCTATCGGGCCGGTTTCCATGCTCGGCATTGAATTCGGCTGGATTTTCAGCTGCAGCGGCCGGCAGCCATGGACAATTTACGGCTTTCAAAAAACGACGGAAGCGGCAACACGGGCTGACTTTGTCGGGCCGTTATTTATGCTGTTTATTGTATTGTATATATTTTTAGGTGCCCTGACTGTTATCGTATTGCGCACCTTCTTCAAAAAGAATCCTCTCGTAAATGATCTTGAAGCATATGGAGGAAAATCGCATGCATGAAGAAAGTATTGCTATTTTAATATTATGGGCCATCGTCTTCGCCTACAGCATTTTAGGCTCGATTGACTTTGGCGCCGGCTTTTGGGCGATGGTTTACGCCAATCACAAGACGCTGGCCGGCAAGCTGGCCACCCGCTATTTATCACCGACGTGGGAACTCACGAACACTGTTCTCGTATTTGTTGTTGTTGCCTTTATCGGCTTTTTTCCGCATGCCGCTTATACGCTGGCGACCGTTATGTTTGTTCCGGTTACGCTCATTCTCATACTAATTGCCATCCGCAGTACATTTATGGTGTTCGCCTATTCGCTGCCGCGCTACGAAAAAACGCTGCGGATTATATCCGGCATTACAGGGCTGCTTATCCCTGCGCTCCTAATTACCGTATTGCCGGTAACGGAAGGGGCGTTCGTCGATTTTTCCGGCGAAACGGAAAAGCTGCTGTACGGCAAGCTTCTTTCTAGTCCGACCGTATACTTTTACATGTTATTCGGGTTAACTTCAGAGCTATTTCTATCTTCGCTTTTCCTTGCCGATTTCTCCCGCGAACAAGGATCAGAAGAAACGTATGTGGTTTATAGAAGAAATGCGATTGTACTCGGGCCGGCAACATTGCTGACAGCCATTCTTGCACTTGTAGCAACCAATCCAGACACAAGCTGGCTTTTGGAAAACTTAGTTCAGTATATTCCATGGTTTGCCGCTTCACTCGGATTATTTGTCATCGGCTATTCCTCCCTCTGGTGGAGCAATCGCGCACATAGCTCGCTTGGTTGGCCGCGCATCGCTATTTTGGCAGTAATCGCCCAGTATGCGCTGGCAAGCTATGCATACGGAGCGGCACATCTTCCGTACATCGTTTTCCCTGAAGTTACGGTATATACAAGCTTTACGAAAAAAGAAACGTTCTACACCTTGCTCATCTTGTATGCGGTTGGCGTCGCCATTTTGTTGCCGGGCTTTATTTTCTTCTGGAATTTGTTCCTCAAGGACCGGACATTTATCCGGAGCGGAAAAGAGGAATCGTGACATGATGCAAATAAAAGTTGCCAGATTCCATGGAAAGAAAAGAAGGTGTTCCATTTTTTTGGAACACCTTCTTTATATGATGGCTTACGGAATCATCCAAGTTAAAAAGTAAGCCTGTACATACGTCATAATGCCTACGATTACGACAAAGAATAAGCTGTGTTTTACCGTAAAGCGGAACAAGTCAGATTCTTTGCCTACTAACCCTACAGCCGCACATGCAATCGCGATAGATTGAGGAGAAATCATTTTGCCTGTTACGCCGCCAGTCGTATTAGCTGCTACAAGCAATACTTCGCTCACGCCTACCTGCTGCGCTGTAATCGCTTGCAAACTTCCGAATAAAGCGTTCGCAGATGTATCGGAACCTGTTAAGAATACGCCCAGCCATCCAAGGAATGGAGAGAAGAACGGGAACAAGCTGCCTGTTTTCGATAATGCTAACGCAAGTGTAGAAGAAAGGCCAGAGTAGTTTGCGATGAACGCAAATCCTAGCACTAAACCGATAGATAAAATTGGGAAACGCAATTCTTTTAAAGTTTCGCCAAATGTTGCTACCGCTTCCTTTGCACTCATTTTTAAGAATACAACAGACAGGATAGCTGCGATTAAAATAGCTGTACCGGTTGCTGACACTAAATCAAGCTTATAAATCGCTTCATATGGAGTCGGTTGTTTTACAATTGGCGCATCTTTAATAACCTGCATATCTAAGCCCGCTACATGGAATTTAAATACCCATTTCTCTAATGCGCCGCCCGGCAAGAATAACGCTTTAAATGCTTTTTGGCTCCAAATGACTACCATAATTGTAAGAATGATGAACGGAGACCATGCTTTAAAGATTTTCCCGGCAGTTAAGTTGCGTATTGTACCTGCTTCTACTGCTGCTGCAGCTTCTGTGTTGCCGTTATTTGTGCGGTAAATATGCTTTGGCTGCCAAACCTTCAAGAATAACGCTAAGCTGATTAAGCTGACTAACGCAGATGTAATGTCCGGAAGCTCAGGCCCAAGGTAAGTTGCTGTCAAAAACTGTGTAACAGCGAAGGAACCTCCCGCTACTAACAGAGCTGGCCAAGTTTGTCTTACACCCTTTAATCCATCCATCAAGAAAACAATGAAGAATGGAACGAATAAGGATAAAAACGGCAATTGGTGCCCTGCCATTTGCCCAATTTTATGCGCGTCAATGCCTGTTACCTGCCCTGCCACAAGAATTGGAATCCCCATGGCGCCGAATGCTACCGGAGCAGTGTTCGCAATTAAACATAACCCTGCTGCATATAGTGGATTTAAGCCAAGACCTACTAATAGAGCTGCCGTAATTGCAACCGGGGCGCCGAAACCCGCCGCACCTTCAAGGAACGCACCGAAGGAGAAACCGATTAAGATTACAAGTAAACGGTGGTCATTTGTAATAGAAAGAACGGAAGAACGAATAATATCAAACTGCCCTGTTTTTACAGAGACTTTATACAAGAATACAGACGTTATAATAATCCATGCAATCGGCCATAAACCGTAGCCGAAGCCGTATACCGTTGCCATAGCCGCCATCGTAACCGGCATTTTATAGACAATAAGGGCGATTGTTACTGTAAGCAATACTGTAATTAGACCTGCAACATAGCCTTTCATGCGAAATACAGCGAGCGCCAAGAAGAAAAATACAATTGGAATAAGTGCAATTGCCGCAGAAAGCCAAATATTGCCCATCGGGTCATAGACCTGTGTCCAAGTTTCCATACTTCCATCTCCTTTGCTATTAATCTCAAAATATAAACTAAGTTGATTTCATTTGCATATGAGCAGATGAAATGTTAATCCGGTCATCATACCTTTTGCTGTAAAAAATAAAGCGTTTTCGTAAACGTTTACATGGAACAACAAAAATTTTTAACCTTTATACTGCTTCCCCCCTTGTATCCCCCTCCGGACAGCTTAAGCTTATAAAACGCTTTCATTTTGTCCGTTTTGATATGCTAGTTATAATGTAACATAATCTTCACAAATTAGACAGTATTTTCGACAAATTTATTATATTTTTATTTTTTATTTTTGTGATATAATACACAAATTTTAATTACTACACCACTCCCCACTTTCCACTTATTACCCATAATATATGCAAAAAAGAGCTTAAGAACATTCCCCAAGCTCTGCATTTCTATCATCCAATTGCTTTCCCGCATAGTTTCATTACAAAATGCGCTATATTAACTGCTAGTTTTCTTCAGCTTTTCCCTGTTTTTCCTTACCGCGAATCATGCTAATCACAAAAATAGCTATCAACATGAGAAAAGAAATGACCGCTGCGGAAAGAAACAATGACCCAAACGCACTGCCGACAACATCATGAATAGTCTTTATTATAATGCCCTTTACTGTCGGGTCAGGAAGTTTGCCGATTTCTTGTGTTACTTCACCGATGTTCATATTTTCAGAAAAACCTTTGAAAACGGCGTGGGGCAACATTTGCATATTTACTCCTGCTGCCTGTAAATTTTCGACAACTTTATCTCCAATCGTTTGAAAGTTTCTCGTTAAAAACCCAGCATAAATTGTCGGAGCGATTGTTAGCCCAATTTGGCGCGCAAGGGATAATGTTCCAAGCGCTGAACCTTTCTCTTTTCCTGCCCCTTCTGTCGCCAATACATTGACTGGAGCGCCGAGTGTCATGCCAAATCCAAAACCGGCAAAACAGCTTGCGATAATAAATTGCCATTTTGCTTCCACCCAAAATGGGAACAAGGCAAAACCGAGAAATGAAATCATACTCGATACCACAATCGCAAAAACAGGGCCTTTTTTATCTGTGAGCATACCGCCAATCCCTGCGCCGACACCAGAAATAAGGGCAAGCGGCGTCATCCAATAGCCAGAACGGTCCGGAGCAACGCCAAGATATTGCTCTACAAATGCTGGAACAAAAATAATAGCAGCAATTAAAGCGCCGGAAAATATCCCAATAAGAAGCGTCCATAAATATACCGGACTGCGCAGCAAAGAAAACGGCAGCACCGGATCGCCTCCATGTTGTTCTAAACGGTTTTCCAACAGCAGCAATAGCATAAATAAACCGATACCGCCTAACAGAAATCCGTAAAAATCCGGAGAGGTTATACTTTTTGACAAATCGGTACCATCTAAATTAGTAATTCCATACATAATACTTAAAATAGATAAAGCCAACAACATCGTCCCTTTTACATCAAGCGGTACATCTTTCGGATCTTTTGTTTCTGAAATAAAACGGAATGCCAACACGATAAGCGTTGCAGCGATTGGAAGATTGATTAAAAATAGCCAGTGCCAGCTTCCCGTCCAATCCAGTAAAAAGCTGCCAATATTCGGTCCGAGCACAGCGGCAATTCCATTCATGCCGCCAAGGGCTCCTAACGCCTTACCTTGCTGCTCCTTTGGTAGTGTGCTCAAAATATGGGAACTTCCAATAATAAAAATTCCGCCACCCCCTAATGATTGAACCAAACGCGCTGCAAGAAACATCGTAAATGATGTACTTAACGCCACGAGCAAAGAACCGATTCCAAACAGGGCAACTTCAATGATAAATAGTTTTTTTCGCCCGTAACGGTCCGATAGCTTCCCAACAATCGGCACACTAACAGAAAGGCCGAGCGTATATAAAGTAATGCCCCAAGCCCCCCACGACGCAGAAACATCAAAGCTCCGGTTAATCGTTGTAAGCGCTGAACTAATAATTCCGTTATCAAGCGCTGCCATAAATACGCCAACTGCAAATAAAATAATAGACCAGCGCTGATTGGTTTGCGTATTTTCCACATTCCTCCACCTCATTTTAGTTCTTTTTAAATGAATAATTCATTCTAAATTAACTAATTTTATCATACACCTTTTTGTATCATTGTCAATTTTTAAATATAGATTAGCAAAGCCTCTTGTGCCCCTTCTTAAAGGGCAAAAACAAACCGGTTGAGTTTCCTCAACCGGTTGATTCTGCACGAACGGGCACGTTATCCCCACTCATAAATTCCCAATATAGCGACGGAGATGAACTGGGGGCACTTGTCTCATCCGTTCAAATCCACCGCTAGAAGTTTCACCTTATTCTATGGTGAACTTAATCTACCGTTGCCCGTTGCAGCGCGCGGGCTAACACTTTAAGACCGTCCTCTACTAACTTTCTTTCCTCCGTATCCATAAACTGCAGAGCGCGCTGCAGCTTATAATGGCTCGATTGTACCAAACGCTGAAACAGCGCCTTTGCCTTTTCCGTCAGCTGTACAAGGACAGAGCGACGATCTTGCTCAGACGGAAAGCGCTCTACGAATCCCAAACCTTCCAGCCGATCCAAAATGCCGGTCATGTTCGACATCGAAGTATGCATATGATCTGCCAGCGCACTGACTGTCATTTTGCCATGCGCATTAAGCAGCATTAAAATTTTCATTTGCGTCATGCTTAAATCAAGCTGCACCCATGCATCTACATCACCAACACCAGCGCCATGAATCACTTGCATATACAGCTTCCACAATTTTTTGTCTTCCTCACTCGCCATTTGGCCCGGCACAATGTAATCTGAGTTCCACAGGTCTTTCATTTCCTTACATCCCTTCCTGTATGCACACGAAAACGACCTTAATTAAAAACCCCATCCTATCTCCTTCGCTTTCTTCCCCGAAATAACCGCTTTCGTTGCGTATTCAATACATCCGCTGCAATGTGAAGCGTGCTGGCAGCAATAACGCCAAGCACAAGCACAAAGAGAACATCACGGTGCTCCCGCACTATCGGAATAAGCTGCCCGTCAAGCACCATCTTATTTAATATGTACAAAAGCGGCGATATGACAAGCGTCAAATATAATAAGCGGATAATATCTCCAAGAATAATCGTATGGGTCAGTATAGAGCGATGCGGCATAATTGCTTTATAGGGATACCAAAAAATGCGCAGCAATCCCCACTTGCGATACGGAGCGCTGTTTGTATCCAAATCCGGGCTTAATAAATACGTTCCCGCCATAAATCCGCCCGCAAACGGCAGCAAAAATCCCGCCCCTGTAAACCCGTATGCAATAAGAAAAAAGAGCAGGACGGGAAACGCTACTAAATTTAATCTTGTATGTGTTCTTCCTGAAGGCATATTCTAATTCCTTTTTACTATACTTTAACAATCATTTTCTCAATTCCCTTACCTAAGTGCAAGCAAAAACAGCTCGTTCAACTGCTTTATCCTTCTATTTTCTTGTCAATCTCCGCTGTATCTACATCATTGCCAAACCATTCTGCAAGCTTCTCCTTCGCTTTTTGCTTTACATCCTCATCAACATACATCGCTGCCTGAATTAGTGCCGCCCCGAGCGCCCCTAAGTCATCTGTATAACCGATGCCTGCAGCAATATCGGGAATTGCGTCGATTGGCGCAATAAAATAAGCAAGCGCTCCAATGATGGCAACTTTTGTCTTTTTTGGTACGTCTGGCTTTTGCAATACATAAAACAGCAATAAGCACGTATAAATGACTAAGTGACCAGCCTTTTTAGCCGCATACTTTATTTTGCTCCAAAAGGCTGCAACAGAAAACTTTTGCTCCAATCAGATTCCTCCTGTTTTGTTCTTTTTCTTCATTATATAGGAAAACTACGGGCAGAATCAAAAGCTGCTAACCGTATAATATGAAGCTGGATTTCTATCCACAATGTTCATTTTTTGGTTAGAAAAAGGGGGAATCATATCATATTTACCTGTTGACGGGCATATAAACGAATGTTAAAGTGTTCATTAGTCAGTCCAAACGTGCCGTGCCACATATATTGTAATAAAATTCCATATTCCTAATTGTACCAAACTGTAGTATAATACTGAAATGATGTTGGATAATTCATTTGATTATGGAGATGAACACATTGGAAAAAACGTTGAAAATACATAGTCAAAACTTAACGTGGAGTGAAAGTCAACTGAAAGTAACGCCCATGGAGAGTAAGCTATGTGTTTTTTTGTTTGCTAGGCTCCTTGTTCTTTTTTGGAGTCTTATATAGAGAGAAATAGAAAGGGTGAAACTGGATGAAGGAAGCATTAAGAAAACAATTTGAGAATGTGCGCTTTACTTTATTGGCGGCATTGCTTGTATGGCTAAAAACATATATCATTACACGCGTAAGCTTCGACTTGAAGCTGGAGTCCGCAATGCAGGAATTTATCCTGTTCATTAGCCCGCTTGCCGCTTCTTTATTATTGGTCGGGCTTGCATTGTTTGCGACTGGCAATAAACGCAATTACATCGCGATTTTCATTAACTTTCTTTTGACAATTGTTTTAGTCGGCAACGTAGGTTTCTACGGTTTCTTTAACGACTTCGTAACGCTTCCGGTATTGATGCAAACATCCAACTTCGGAAGCCTTGGTTCTAGCGTGAAGGAACTAATGAGCTTAAAGGTACTCGTAGTATTTGCGGATATTTTCTTCTTATTCTATCTTGCAAAGAAAAAGAAACCTTTCGCGAAAACAGAACGTGTTTCCAGACCGGCTAAATTATTGTATTTCTTAACGACAGTAGCCGTGTTTTTCGTAAACTTGGGCCTTGCTGAAGCAGAGCGTCCTCAATTATTAACGCGCTCCTTTGACCGCGTTATGCTTGTAAAAAACCTAGGATTGTACGTTCACCAAGTGTATGATATAGGGCTGCAAGCGAAAGCAAGCTCCCAAAAAGCATTTGCTGACGGCAGCAAGCTGCAGGAAACAGAAAACTACGTAAAAGCAAATGAAGTAAAACCGAACCCAGATATGTTCGGTGTAGCGAAAGGCAAAAACGTCATTGTCGTATCCCTTGAATCTACGCAAACGTTCTTGATGGGCGCGACTGTTAACGGACAAGAGGTTACGCCTTTCTTAAACCAATTTGCGAAAGAAAGCTACTACTTTGATAACTTTTTCCATCAAACAGGACAAGGTAAAACATCCGATGCCGAGTTTATTATCGATAACTCTTTATACGGATTGGACCGCGGTTCTGTATTCTTTACGCATGCAGGAAATGAATATGTAGCGACTCCGGAAATCTTGCGCCAGCAAGGCTACTACACTGCTGTGTTCCATGCAAACAACGCAACATTCTGGAACCGCAACATGATGTACCCTGCTTTAGGCTATGATCGTTATTTCAATGAACTGGATTATACAATTACCCCTGAAACTAAGCTAAGCTGGGGCCTAAAGGATAAAGAGTACTTTGAACAGTCTGTGGACATGATGAAAACGTTGAAGCAGCCGTTTTACACTCGTTTTATCACATTAACGAACCACTATCCGTTCCTATATGATGATACAACAAAATTCATTGACCCGTTCAACTCAGGAGACGGCGTATTAGACCGTTACTTCGTTACAGCGCGTTATCAAGACGAAGCTTTAAAACGCTTCATTGAGCGCCTGAAAGAAGAAGGATTATATGACAACTCTATTATCGTATTCTACGGCGACCATTACGGCATTTCCGAAAACCATAACCGTGCGATGGCGCAATATCTTGGCAAAGAAGAAATTACGCCATTTGATCACATGAACTTGCAGCGCACACCTTTATTTATTCACTTGCCTGGACAAACGAAAGGTGAAACGATTTCTGCTCCAGCTGGACAAATCGACGTGAAGCCGACAATTCTTCACCTATTAGGTATAGATACTGCAAATACAATTCAATTCGGCCATGATTTGTTCGCTAAAGATCGCAAGCCATTCGTGGTAATGCGCAGCGGAAGCTTCGTAACAGATAAATACATTTATCACGAAGGCACATTCTATGACCGCACAACAGGCGAGCCGGTAGAAGCTCCAGAAGAAGAAGCAAAAGCGTTAATCGACCGCGCCCAAAACGAACTGCATATGTCCGACAAAATCATTGAAGGCGACCTGCTTCGCTTCTTCGAAGGCAACAAAATTAAAACCGGAACAGTAAAAACAATCATTAAGGAAAACAATAAAGAAAAAGAAGATGCGAAGTAAGCATCTTCTTTTTCTTTATTGCCTTAAACATACATATCGCAGCTGAACTGCCCCCAAAAAGTTAAACACAGATATGAGGCAGCCCCTCCCCCTTCTAAAAAACAGCCTTTAAATCCATTTTCTGTTTAATCTATTATTTGAACATCTACATCACGGCTATGCAGAACAAATAACTCCTTCCACTCTCTCCCTCCCTCTGTTTTTCCTTTGCCTGAGGCAGAAGTAATGTTTGACCGCTTCTATGCCCAGACAACCCCTCTCTCCCCTCTAAAAAACAGCCTTTAAATCCATTTTTAACTTGTATTTACACAAAAGCTTCACTAAATATTAACACTAGCTTTATATAACAAAACTATACTGAACTTGTCTATATATATCCAATTTATGACTTGGACATATACATCGCGGCTAAGTAGAACAAATAGCACCTTGTACTTGCTTCCTCTCTCTGGTTTTCCATCGCATGGGGCAGGAATAGGTTTTGACCGCTTCTATGCATAGCCGGATGCTCTCTCCCCTTTCAAAAGAAAGGCTTTATGTTCTTTTTTTAACTTGTATTTATATA
>JBHGUR010000032.1:0-35547 GCA_048976805.1 Ectobacillus sp.
TTTTGTTGTTGTTCCTCGGTTGGAACAATAGCGAACTGAAATCCGGCTGTGGTCCAACCTTCTGGTAATTCTTTTTTGGTTCCCTTGATATATGTTCCATCTTTTTGGTTTGCCATGGTTTCACCTCCTTTGTTTTTTGATGGAGTCATACACTTAGTATACCAAACGCAAGTTCTGTTTTCAGCAAAAAAGATAAATCTGCCATACAAAAAGTAGGCTTATGCCTACCGGAAATTCATCCCCCACCTACTCGTTGGACTACGCCCTTCTCACTCCTTGAGGTAGGGGACTTCTTTCCGGAAAATCTGTTAAAAAACACAATAGGAATTAAGATTCCTAATAACCCGAGCCAAACACCATACTTCCATAATCCATTCACGAACACAGTAAACCGCCATCTTTTAAAGATGGCGGTTTACTGATTAAGCCGCTGCTTTGCTTTTGCTTTTGCGAATCTTTGTTCCAGAGAGGTATTTATGAAGCACACCTGCAAAGATACGGGCTAAAACATTAAAAACAAGTACCATAACAATCAACACAGCTGCTGATCTCGTTGCAATTAACCCGGCATCCGGTACAATTCCTTCCGAATTTAATTTCCAAATATGAACTGCTAAAGTTTCCGCAGGACGGAACGGATTCAGCGGATGCATAGGACTGGAAAGGTCAGCTGCTGAATTTAAGAATGGTGTTGTTAGGCCAGCCGTGTAAATTAAGGCAGCCGCTTCCCCAAAAATCCTTCCAGCCGCTAAAATGATTCCTGTAATAATTTGAGGCAATGCGGAAGGAATGCTGACTCTTACTAATGTTTGCCACTTTGTTGCCCCTAATCCGAGGCTCGCCTCTTTAATGCTTGGGTGGATATCTCTAATAGCACTTTCACAAACGCGCGTTAATCCCGGCAAGTTAAGAATTGTAAGCGCCAAGGCCCCGCCCATCACAGTATATCCCCAGCCTGTCATAGTAACAAACACTAATAAACCGAATAAGCCAACTACGATAGATGGCAAAGAAGCCATCGTTTCGATACATAAGCGTACAAAATTTAAAAACTTCCCTTGTTTTGCATACTCCGCTAAATAAATTCCTGCTCCAAGGCCTAAAGGAATAGAAATAACCAACGTCAAAAATAACATATAGAAAGAGTTGATTAGCTGCGGTCCAATACCACCGCCCGGACGTGTATTGCTTGGTCTCCCCAAAAGGAATTCAGGATCCCAAAATCCCCATCCTCTTGATAGGATTTCATACACAAGAAATAAAAGAAGAGCTACTACTGACCAAGCAACGGCATATAGAATGCCTGTCCATATATTATTAACCGTTCTTGCATTCATAATTAACGTTCACCTCTTTGCCCGATTGCTCTAATAATAAGAATGAATACGAAGGAGATTAAAAGCAGGATCATTGATAGTGTCCATAACGCGTTGTTCCACGCTGTCCCATTTAACGTATTGGACATATCCATTGTTAGCACGCCTGTCAAGGTCGCAGTTGGGCTGTATAAGCTTTCTGGAAGCTTTACTGTATTTCCGATAACCATCTGTACAGCTAACGCTTCACCAAAAGCACGCGCTAATCCGAGAACAATCCCTGTTAAAACACCGCTCTTAGCAGCCGGAACGATAACGCGGCTAATAGCCTGCCATTTCGTCGATCCGAGTCCATAAGAGGCTTCTAAGTATTCAAACGGTACAGCGCGGATTGCATCAGATGCAATGCTTGCAATCGTCGGCAAAATCATGATGCTTAAGACAACAATGCCTGCGATTAAACTAAAACCTACGCCTCCGTACCAATCGCGCAAAATAGGGATAAGAATCGTTAAACCTAATAAACCATATACAACTGAAGGAATGCCTACCAATAATTCCAAAACAGGCTTCAACACTTTATTTCCAAATTTCGGTGAAATTAAATTCATAAAAATCGCTAAAGCCAAACCAATTGGGGCGCTAATAATAACTGCACCGATTGAGACAAGTGTAGAGCCTACTATAAAGATTACTGCACCAAACTTTGGTTCTTCGCTATTTGGGCTCCAAACAGTTGAAGTTAACATTTCACCGAAGGAAATGCCGCTTTGGGTAAAGGATTGAATTCCTTTGCCGCATATAAAAGCAATAATCGCCAAAGTAATGATAACAATTGAAATTCCACAAAATGTAACGAGCGTTCTTCCAAGGTATTCGCTCTTGAAGTAGTTTATCTGTTTCTTCCCCTTCATCTCAATCACCCGACCTAATTATATTGAAACGAACAAGACTGGCTTACCAGCCAGCCTGCCACATTTGACCATTATTTATTTAATTTAGTCATTGGGATATAGCCCATTTCTTCCACTTTCTTCTCGAAATCTTTTCCGCTTACGAAATCAATGAAGCCTTTTACAGCGTCCTTTGCTTCACCTTTCGTTACCATGTATTCATAAGACCAAAACGGATATTTGCCAGCAGCAATATTTTCAACAGTCGGTTCGCTGCCATCAATTTTTAATGTCTTTAAAGCTCCTTTTTTCTCACCAACTAGATAAGACATAGCAAGGTAACTAATGGAACCAGGAGTAGAGTTAACAGATTGCTCTACTGCACCGTTAGAATCTTGTGTAGTACCGATGGCGTCGTTAGCTTTTGTACCTTTTAAAATTGTCTTTTCAAAAGTAACGCGAGTACCGGAAGATGCAGGACGGTTAATTACGTTAATTTTCCCGTCTTTACCGCCAACCTCTTTCCAGTTTGTAACTTTACCAGAAAAAATATCTTGAATTTGCTGAGTTGTTAAGTTATCAACATCAACATCTTTATTCACTACCATCGCAAATGAAATACCAGCTACTTTGTTATCTACAAGCTCTTTCGCTTTTTCAGGGTCTAGCTTCTCAGCTGCAGGGATATCAGAATTACCAATTTGGACAGCACCGGATGCTACTTGGTTAATACCAGTTCCGCTACCGCCGCCTTGTACTGTGATAGAAACGTTAGGATTTTCACCCATAAATTCACTAGCAGCTTCTTCAGCAAGTGGTTGCAACGCTGTAGAGCCAGCAGCCGTAATTGTACCAGAAAATTCTTGTTTAGCTTCTTCTTTGTTTGTTTCTGTTTTTGTATCTGTCTCTTCAGTTTTTCCGCAAGCTGCAAGCGCACCTGTCATCATCATTGCTGCAATCGTAAATTTAAAACCCTTCTTAATCATCTTTGTACCCCCATCTAATTTTAGGTTTCCTATTGACGTTCTTCGTTTTCGTGCCTGTCCTCAAGCACAAATTCATTGTAGAGTAGTAATATTGTGTTAGTGTTAAGCGATTTTTAATTTTAAGTAAATGCAAGACGCTATGCTTATTATTTTATTGTTAACATGATTTATACGCTTAAACTCAAGATTTTTTATGATTTTTTTGTTTTTTTTTAAATGCTAAGAGAAAAAAACTAGCTAATAATGTAAATGTTTTTTTAAGATTGTAAACTTAATGTAAAGACAAAATCCTCCCGTTTCCATGCGTTGTCTTACGGCTTAACCATCTGCTCAATAGTTTAAAATTCTATATTTGTATTTATATAAATCATAATCTTATCAAGAAAACGATTGTATATCATGTTCCAGCTCGCCCCGATAGCGATGGGCTAAACGGCTTGACGCAGCAGCGGCAATGGCGCCGACTAAATCGTCTAAAAAAGCATGAACAGCTCCAGTTGATTTATCGTTAAGTGTCTCAAGCACTCCTTTTTTCAACTTATCGATATGGCCGTAATTCGTGAAGCTAATGCTTCCATATAAATTTAATATAGATAAAGCAAGCACTTCATCCACCCCGTATAAGCTCTCGTCCTTTTGAATCAGTTGCTGCAACGGGGAGGACAGCTGTTCTTTTTCTGTAAGCATATCAAGTTCAATACCTGTTAACAGCGCATTTTGCACTTCTCTCTTCTTCAAGACGCTCCTTACGCTTTCTATACAATCTTCCATTGTTAAGCCCGGAATATATGCCTCCTGAAGAAAAAAAGTCAGCTGCGCAATATCCTCAACCCGTACGCCTCTTGTATGAAGTGCTTGTATGGCCGCATTTTGAACGTCCTCACTTGGGATAAATGATTGATCCATCATTTACATCCTCCTTTTGTGTTGTTATCGTTATGATTTGTTATCTATTTGAATTTATCCCCAAAGAAATACTTAAAGATAGATAAAGCATTTTCCGTCCGTTTACTACTAAGAAAAGCGGAAAAATCCCGCCTTTTGCAGCCCGGAGTGAAAGGCGCTTTTCGCCTTCTACGAAGGCACAGCCCAGAGTCTGCTGCTTTGGGAGTTAGACATCCCCCAAAACTTATACTTTCTTTCCTTACAAAAAAGAAAGCTCTGTTAAACTTGATTGTTGATGTTCCACTACAGGCGGACGCTTTCCGCGGGCGGGGCCGAGCCGCTTTTCCCGCTGGAGTCGCCGTTTTTCGTTCCCAATCAACAAATCAACATGAGCCTTTAACAGAGACACCCATGCAAGAATATAACTTGCACGACGATAGATAAAAAATTGTTATTTTTTAGGGGAAGCCGATGTTGATTTTGATATCACGTACGTCTGTACATCACGGCTATGCAGACATTGCAACCCGCACTTATCTTCTCCCTCTGGTTTTCCTTTGGACGAGGCAGAACTAGGCCCTGACCGTTATGATATACGGCCGAGAGCACTCTCCCTCTCTAAAAAGAAGGGGTTACATTAACGCTAACGTTTAACACAGATTATTTTTTAGGGTGGCCAAAAAGAAAAAACTGAGCGCAGAGAATCCGCACTCAGTTTTTTCTTACTCTCCTAAAAAATCTAAAGCTGCTTGTACAAATAAAGATGAGCCAATCGGCAAAGCCTCTTCGTCAATCGTAAAACGCGGATGGTGATGCGGAAAAACAATTCCCTTTTGCTCATTGCGCGCGCCTATAAAAAAGAAGCATCCAGGCGCTTTTTGCAAAAATGCAGAAAAATCTTCTCCCGCCATTGTAGGCGACATACGAATTAACTTATCCTTCCCGAACAATTTTACGGCTGCTTCCTCCAGACGCCGCGTAACATATTCATCATTTATTACAGGACGGTATCCGTAATTATATTGAAATGTATAAGATGCGCCGTACGCCTCTGTTACTGCCTTTACGATCTGTTCTATCCGCTTGGCGGTTTGTTCGCGCAATTCATGACGCAGGCTCCGCACTGTTCCGGCAATTGTAGCGCTATCCGGAATTACGTTATGTGTAGTGCCGGCATGAAACTCTGTTACCGATAAAACAAGTGAATCCAATGGGTTCGTCTGCCGCGAAACAATTTGCTGCAATTGGCTCACAAGCTGTGTGCCAATTGCGATACTATCGATTGTTTCATGCGGGATGCCGGCATGTCCCCCTTTTCCTAAAATCGTAATTGAAAAAGCATCGGGAGCAGCCATCGCCGCACCGTATACGATTCCGATTTTGCCGACATCAAGTGGGGACCATAGATGCGCCCCGATAACGTAGTCTACCCCCTCCATCACCCCCGCTTGTACCATCTCTTCCGCCCCGCCGGGAAAATTTTCTTCCGCATGTTGAAATAAAAAACGTACCTCTCCGCAAATTTTTTCCTTATAATATGCAAGCTCGCAAGCCGCTCCAAGCAGCATGGCGGTATGGCCGTCATGCCCGCACGCGTGCATCACCCCCGGCGTGCGAGATGCAAACTCAAAGCTATTCTCTTCTTGAATTGCAAGGGCATCCATATCCGCACGAATCGCAAGCACTTTTCCGGGTTTAGCTCCTATTAACCGCGCCATCACGCTATATTTGGTTGGGCGCGAAACTTCTAAATTAGGAAAGGTCTGCAATATGTCATAAACAAATTGAGATGTTTTCTCCTCTTGAAATGAAAGTTCCGGATACATATGAAGATGCCTTCTCCACTGTATTAATTGTTCCTTTGTTACCTGTCTCCTCACCATCGTTCTCATCCCTTCCCCTTCTATTCATAAGCCTTTTATCAAAATCATAGCTCGAGAGCAGCATATGTACAATTCCGAAAATTTAATTTAGAGTTATGCTAAAGAAGCTGCCTCTGTAGAGACAGCCCCTTCTAAGAATTAGGCAAAATAGCGATGGCTTGTTGCCCCATTTGCTCCCACGCCTTTTCAAAAGCTTTGCGCGGCAGTGCAGATTTCGGCTTTTTTGCAAGCGGGTCATTCACATATACATTTTCTTTGTCATATCCAACTATGACTACACTATGCTCATAATAGGTAATTTTAATCTCTCCTGCATTTGTATTCCACGTCTCAAATTTCTCTTCAGATAACGGCTGAAAATCAACATTTGTAATTACCCATACAGGCGAGCCTTTTCCGACAATTTTATAGATGTCTTCTATATCCCGGCCCGTTAAATCAATCGCCTTATTAGGCGCGTATTTTTGGGCCAATTTAAAAACAGGCTTATGGTACACACCATAGCCAGGCTCGTTAACAGAATACATATTCCCAACAAATCCTTCATTCGGATTTCCGTATTGCCCGTTTTGCCGAAACGGAACGCGGTCAATTTCCCGGGCGAGCATCATTTTATCCACTTGGACTCCCTCGTACTGAAGAAGCATCGCCAAGCTAGTAACCTCACAGCCCCTTCTCAGTTCCGGCAGCTGCTGAATAAAAGGCACGCCCTCTATCATTGCTTGTTCTTTTAGCGGTGCGGCAAAATTCAACTGCAGCTCCCCGGTTACTTGAAGCAGCTGCTGTTTCCCCTCTTCAACAAACTGGATTATATCTCGGCTGCATCCGCTCCCAACCATTAGCAAAAGCAATAACGGAGCAATATACTTCCCTTTTTTTAACATATCTCCTACTCCTACATTATCTCTTTATATCGCAGCTATGTTAAATACTATCATTAATATAGCGTATTTTGCAGCAATTAAAAATTCAGCGCCAATAAATCGAATTTAGCGCTGTTTTTTAACATAGCCTCTCTATATATTTATAGAGGTTTTTTCATAGCTGTTGCTTATATTTATTTTATCATACATTACGTTATTGCCGTCATCTGAAGTTTATTCCATATTTTAACACGACGCATATCTGTCATTAAGAAAAAACAAATAGGGTAAATAGATGTAAACAAAAACAATTCAACAAATTGTAAATTTTCATTCTATTAACCTCTATAGGAGCTAGAGGAACTGGCGATGCGGAGGGGCAAACTCTATTTTCGCTGCATGCCATGAAAACCCAAAGGAAGTTTTGTTCGACCTAGCGCATGAAAATGCCAAAATGATAAGTCACTTATATACACTTGCTTATATAAATATAATTTTGTTTTTATAATGTTGTTGTATTTAAGCTCATAATAGACAACCTTGAAACGTATTTCTTTTTTATAATGCATGCATAACCCAGATTTTAACCTATACATAATTTTAAATTTTTATTAAATTCAAACATTTTATCGTATATCTTATAAAACATCTAAAATACTTTTCTTTTTCTTCAAAATTTCTCGCCTATAAAACGTTTTACCGCGCCCAAAGCTTGATTCTGCAAACTAACCCCAGCCTGCCAGCTTATCCAAACTCCCAATACTGGATAATACTAACTTTTCTACCATAACTTAATTCTAATAAAAAATCTAAATGTGACAAATTCCGTTCAAAATATTATACAATATTGTCAACTTGTTTACGTTATATAAGGTAAATAAGTTGAATTTGTGTCTATTTTTCAACAATCTTTCCAAACCTCTTGAAAATAATAGAATCATAAGATTATATTATTTTATTGGGATAGTGTTATTTCATTAAGGAAAGGAGATTTTATACCGTGCGACTTAAGAAGGCATTTTGGAAGTTAGCATCGCTTCTTCCGCTCTCACTTATTATGTTTCTTGGCGGATGCCAAAATTTGGCAGTCCTAAATCCGCAGGGGCCTGTTGCAAAAGAGCAATATGACTTGATTGTCTGGTCTTTTGCATTGATGTTAACAATTATCGCGGTTGTATTTATTCTGTTTACAATTATTCTTATTCGCTATCGCGAAAGACCTGACAATATGGACTATGAGCCGCCTGAACAAGAAGGAAACACGCTCTTAGAGGTTGTTTGGACACTTGTTCCGGTTATTATTGTCATTGCATTAGCAATTCCTACAGTAAAAACAACATATGCACTAGAAAAACCTCCAAAACAATCCAAAGATATTGAACCGATTGAGATTTATGTTACATCGGCAAACTGGAAGTGGATTTTCAGTTATCCGGAAGAAAATATTGAAACCGTTAACTACGTAAATATTCCTGCTGGTGTTCCAATCAAATTTAAACTTACTTCTGTTGGCCCAATGAACTCCTTCTGGGTGCCTGAACTCGGCGGCCAAAAATATACAATGGACGATATGGTTATGGATTTATACCTGCAAGCCGACAAGCCTGGCGAGTATACAGGACGCAGCGCAAACTTCTCGGGAGAAGGCTTTACGCACATGGAATTCCAGGTTGTATCCCAAACGAAGGAAGAGTACGAGGAATGGGTAAAAGAGGTAAAGCAAAACGAGAAAAAATTAACGGAAGAAAAATATAACGAAATTATTAAGCCCGGTGTTGTGGGACGCATGACATTCTCTAGCAACCACCTTGACTATGTAGATCCTGAGTCTCTTGAATACTGCGACTACAACTATTATAAGAACAAAAAATAATACGAATGACGGATTGGAGTGAAAACAGTGAAGCTTGATGAATTTTTTGTCACAGGAGATCCGATTATTTACGCAGCTGATGCTTCTATCGTTCTTGTGACATTAGGTATCATTTATGTACTGACAAAGTACAAAAAGTGGAAATGGCTTTGGGACGAATGGTTAACAACTGTTGACCATAAGAAAATTGGTATTATGTATATTATTTCAGCCGTGCTGATGCTATTCCGCGGCGGTGTAGACGGGCTTATGATTCGCGCACAGCTGACATTCCCGGATTCCCCATATTTAGACGCGCACCATTATAACGGTGTATTTACAACACACGGTACAGTCATGATTATCTTCATGGCCATGCCGTTCGTTATGGGTCTGATGAACATTGCGGTTCCGCTGCAAATCGGCGCGCGTGATGTGGCGTATCCGTTCTTGAACGCACTTAGCTTCTGGTTATTCTTTATGGGGGCAATGCTTTTTAATATTGCATTCGTTATCGGCGGCTCTCCTGATGCAGGCTGGACGATGTACTTCCCGCTTGCAGGATTGGAATTCAGCCCAGGTGTAGGAAATAACTATTACGCGATTGCGTTGCAAATCTCGGGTCTCGGTACACTTATGACCGGGGTTAACTTCCTTGTTACAATTTTAAAAATGAGAACGCCAGGCATGACGCTTATGAAGATGCCGATGTTTACATGGTCTATCTTAATCACATGTGTCATTATCCTATTTGCGTTCCCTGTATTAACAGTTGCTCTTGCACTTATGACATTTGACCGTTTGTTTGACACAGCTTTCTTTACAATGGCGAACGACGGTATGCCAATGCTTTGGGCGAACCTCTTCTGGGTATGGGGACATCCTGAAGTATATATCGTTATCTTGCCAGCGTTCGGTATTTTCTCTGAAGTAGTAAGTACGTTTGCCCGCAAACGTCTATTCGGTTATAGTGCGATGGTATATTCTATGGTAGCAATCGCGATTCTGAGCGGCCTTGTATGGCTCCACCACTTCTTTACAATGGGCGCGGGCCCTGCAGTTAACTCGTTCTTCTCGATTTCGACAATGGCGATTTCGATTCCAACGGGTGTAAAAATCTTTAACTGGTTATTCACTCTTTACAAAGGCCGAATTCGATTCACAACTGCAATGCTATGGACACTAGGATTTATTCCTAACTTCGTAATCGGCGGTGTTACAGGCGTTATGCTTGCAATGGCAGCAGCTGACTATCAGTATCATAACAGCTACTTCCTAATCGCCCACTTCCATTACGTATTAATTGCGGGTACAGTATTTGCAATGTTTGCCGGCCTTCATTATTGGTATCCGAAAATGTTCGGCCATATGCTAAACGAGCGTCTTGGCAAATGGACATTCTGGTTATTCATGATCGGCTTTAACATCTGTTTCTTCCCGCAGTATTTCCTTGGGCTAGACGGAATGACTCGCCGTATGTACACATACGCGGCTGACCTTGGCTGGACAGGACTAAACCAAATTTCTTCTGCCGGCGCAGTTATGATGGGTATCGGTTTCCTAGTGCTATGCTATAACATTTATTGGAGTGCACGCTTTGGAGAGCGCGATGTAACTGGTGATCCATGGGATGGCAGAACATTGGAGTGGGCTACTCAATCTCCAGTTCAGCACTACAACTTCGCTGCACTTCCAGAAATTAAAACTTTAGATGCATTCTGGCACATGAAGAAAAATGGCGAATCTCATATTGATACGAAAAACTTGAAGCCAATTCACATGCCAAGCAATACAGGGCTTCCATTTATTACTTCCATTTTCTTCTTTATCGCTGGATTTGCATTAGTATTTAAATGGATTCCACTTGCTATTATCGGCGGAATCGGCATTTTGATTGGATTGATTTTACGTTCCTTTGATTATGACGATGGATATTACGTCAGCTTAGAAGAAATTAAAAAAACAGAAACTGTGGCATGAGAGGTGAAGCATAATGGCAGCAATTAGCGAAGAGTACAAGAATGCCCCTCTTGAATATCAAGACCACCAAAGCCGCTTGAATATTCTGGGGTTCTGGATCTTCCTAGGAGCGGAAGTCGTACTGTTTGCGACACTTTTCGCTTCGTACCTGGTATTGGCGGGCGGTACGGCCGACGGTCCGACGCCGAGGGAAATTTTCGAACTAAAACCGGTCATGATTGAGACAATCCTTCTATTAACGAGCAGTTTTACTTGCGGCATCGCAATCCATGAAATGCGCAAAGGAAATATGAAAGGATTGCTGACATGGTTTATTATTACGTTGCTTCTTGGAGCCGGCTTCTTATACATGGAAATTGAAGAATTTCTTCATTACGTCCATTTAGGGGCTACTATGCAAACGAGCGGCTTCTTGTCCGGCTTCTTTGTTCTTCTTGGAACGCATGGAGCGCACGTAACAGGCGGCTTAATTTGGGCAATTTGCGTTATCATTCAATTGTTGCAACGCGGATTAACTCCAATCACAGCAAGAAAGGTATTTATCATCAGCTTATACTGGCACTTCCTTGATGTTGTTTGGATCTTTATTTACACACTAGTTTACTTGAACGGGATGGTGGCGTAACTATGGCAAAGCATAATACACAAGCTGCAGGGCACCATCATAAAGGATTTCCTTGGTCGCACGTATTCGGTTTTGTTCTATCTCTAGTATTAACCTTTGGAGCGCTGTACGTAGCATTATATACATCTCTTCCATTGGCTACAATTCTTACAGTAATTATTGCCATGGCGATTGTACAAGCTGTCTTGCAACTCGTAATGTTCATGCATATGTCTGAAGGTGAAGGCATTACACAAACCATTGCGATGGCGTTTAGCTTCTTTATCGCAGCTGTAACTGTTGTCGGTACGGTTTGGATTTTCTTCTCCATGTAAATAGAAAAGGGAGCTGACCCAAAAGTCCGCTAAAAGCGGACTTTTGGTCATCTCTCTTTTCGTTTTTACATATTATGTAATATCGAGGTTGTAGATAGCCCTCATGTCCTCCCTTCCTCACGCCACGGTGGACCTTTGCCGGTCCTTCGCAGCTTTTTTCAGGAGATTGTGGGCAACACAAATAAGCCCCCACTCGACGGAAATTTTGGGGAGGCCTCGCAGTACGAAGCGGCGAAATCCGCAATTCTGTTTGATTTGCCCAAACACACTTTCAATATCAATTTTGCGCTGCCGGTACAGGGCCTGTCCTCTTTCACTTTCCAGACGTTCCCGCACTTTCCTCTTTTGCTCGTCATACACCGGACTCCATTGTGTTGTGCGGCCATACCGGGAAGTCGTGCAGTCACTGCGGAACCGGTTGATGGAGCGGAAGTCCGGCTTTTGGAACCCGCTGAGCCACATGAGCGGAAGGTGCACTCCAGTTGGCGGGCATTCTCCCGGCCATGGTACATTTTCTGGATATAGGCGTAGAGGATCATTTTTGTCATCATTTTTGGGTGGTACGAAGACGTGCCACCGCCTTTGTAGTACTTCAGGAAGATTTCCAGCGGGATGCGCTCCACCATCTCATGGACCACGTGAGCCATGTTGTCTGGGGGAATGAGGTCTGCCAAGTTGGTTGGCAGAGAAAGGGTGTCCATGCTATACTCTTTAAAGGAAATATGTTGATGTTTCATAGAAGAATCGCTCCTTGTTTTTGTGTTGAATGTTGTTGTGGTGACTCCATTCTAACCAAAATCGAGCGATTCTTTTATTTTTTTGCCTAAAAAAAGCTCTGTTAAAGGCTAATGTTGATGTTGATTGATTTGTTGACTTGGAACGAAAGGCGGCGACTCCAACGGGAAAAGCGGCTCGGCCCCGCTCGTGGAAAGCGTCCGCCTGTAGTGGAAAATCAACCATCAAGTTTAACAGAGCTAAAGATGGTATTGATTTGGGGACTCATTCCCCTCTCCTCAAAAAGCTGCCATGCCCCAACATATTACTTGTATAGTAATGTGTTAATCCTTCTGCAGGTTTCTCCTTCTTTCAAACGCAACAAAAAAACATCATCCGCGCGAAAAATGGATGATGTTTTTACACTTCTTATCCTATAAATAAATGAAGGCCAAATAAAATAGCAAATATATAAAGAAGCACATGCACTTCCTGCGCTTTTCCTTTTATAATCTTTAAAATCGGATATAGCAAAAAGCCAAGCGCAATGCCATTCGCAATACTTGAGGTTAACGGAATGCCGATTACCGTTAAAAACGCTGGAAGCGCGTCCTCAAAATCATCCCAGCGGATATCGCGGATGCTTTTTGCCATTAAGCTGCCGACAATGATAAGAGATGGAGCTGTAATTGCCGCGACACTGGAAAGCGAAGAAATGATAGGACTAAAAAATGCAGTAATGATAGTTAATACTATCACAACGATTCCTGTAAAACCCGTTCTTCCCCCTGCCGCAATTCCGGCGGAAGATTCAATAGTTGCCGCTGTTGGGCTTGTCCCAAACATAGCCCCGACTGTACCGCCAATCGCATCTGCAACAAAAGCTTTTCCAAAGCGCCCTTCTGAATTATCAGCCTGCATTCCCGCCTGTTTGACAAGCCCTAGCAACGCGCCTGTTGTATCAAACAATAACACAAGCAAGAAAGAGAAGACAACACCGTATAATCCGTACTGGATTACATCCGTAACAGCTTGAATCGGATTTGCTATAATGATTCCCTCCGGCAAATGCGGAACCTTCGCGAACTTCTCTTCAAACTTCAGTTGCCCTGTGAAAAAAGCAATTAAGGCTGTTACAATCATACTAATAAACAAAGCCCCGCCTACATTTAAAACCATAAGAATAGCGGCAATCATAATTCCAATAAGGGTAAGCACAACAGAAACAGACTTGAAATCCCCTAAAGTAACAAGGTTATTTGGATGGTCTACAATAATTCCCGATAAACGAAGTCCAATAAATGCGATAAACAAACCGATTCCTGCCGCAATTGCATGCTTTAGGCTATCCGGAATAGCCTCGATAAGCTTTTTACGAAATGCAGTCAAGGATAATAATAAGAAGACAATTCCCGTTACAAACACAGCGGAAAACGCAACCGTATATGTAACTCCTTCGCTATTTTGAACAACTGAATAGGCAAAATAAGCATTCATCCCCATCGCAGGAGCAATGACGATTGGGTAATTCGCTAAAAATGCCATAGCAAGCGTTCCTACAATCGCAGCAATTACAGTGGCAGTAAATGCCTGGTCAAACGGAATCCCTGCATCCGATAAGATTTTCGGGTTAATTACGATAATATACGCAAATGTAAAAAATGTCGTAATCCCAGCTAATATTTCTTGCTTTATTGACGTACCATGTTTTGAAAAATGAAACATACATACTGTCCTTTCTATCTCATTAAGTAATTCTTTTTATTGGCTCTGTTAAAGGCCAATGTTGATTTGGAACAAAAGGCGGCGGCTCCAGCGGGAAAAGCAGGATAGCCGAGACCCTGGACTGAGCGCAGCGAGGGAAGCGGCTCGGCCCCGTCCGCGGAAAGCGTCAGCTTGTATTAGAAAATCAACAAGCAAGTTTAACAGGGCCTTTTCTTAAGAACGAAAATAAGAATAATTAATATTAACAACGAACAAAAAACGGCGTCAATAATAACTCATATAGTCATACTAGAAAGATAAGTTGAAATATTTCGATTAGTAATTCTAGGCAGGGAGCTATATAAATACAAGTTGAAAAGCTAACTTAAAAGCTGTTTTTATCATTTTTAGGCGTGAAGACTCCCGCTTCCATTTTGTTCAGGGAACAGCCCCAACATAAGCGGGAGATGAATCATATATGCTTTCATTAAATTATCCTCTTTGCACCAATTTATACGTTTATAAAGTAGAAAAAGCCCGTCAACGGGCTTTTTCCTTAAGCAACCTTGCGTTTTTTCTCTTTTTCTTCGGGCAAAAAACGCATTCCGTATACATATCCTAATACAATGCCGGCAACGGCGGGCACTAACCAGCCTACCCCTTTTTCATACAGCGGAATCAGCTGCAATACATTGCTCCACCTGTTAGCCAAGAAAGTCGTGTTAATCATATCAGCAATGCTAAAGGCACTAACAAATAAAACAGCCGTAATATATACGGAAGAATAGCCTTTTATATAAGGATGAATTAATCCAAGAATAATTAAAACTAATGCTATCGGATAAATTGCCCCAAGAATGGGAACAGATACCTTTAAAATTTGTGTTAAACCTAAATTCGCTACTACCATGCTTAGTACACAAAGCAGCAATGCCCACATCTTATAAGAAATACGGGGAATAATTCTGTTAAAAAACTGGCTGCAAGATGTTACAAGGCCTATTGATACACTTAAACACGCCACGGTAAAAACAATTCCTAAAAGGATAGTACCCCCTTGTCCAAACAAATGATTCATAAAATTTGATAATACTTGCGCACCATTTTCCGCTTTACCGAGAAAAGCACTTGCTGCACCTAAATATCCTAAAATCATGTAAATAGTCGACAGAAGAGCACCGGCTCCTATCCCCGCTAAAATAATGTAACGCGATACATATTTCTCATCGACAACTCCTTTAGCGCGTATCGTGTTAGCTACTACAATGCCGAAAACAAGAGAAGCCAATGCATCCATCGTTAAGTATCCGTCTAAAAAACCTTGAAAAACAGGATTTTTATCGTAATTCCCTTGCGCTGTTTCAAACGCCCCCATGGGAGCAAAAAGGCTTTTAACAAAAATAACAGCAATTAAAAATAATAAAAATGGCGTTAACAGCTTGCCAAAACGGTCAACGAGCTTTGATGGCGATAAACTAAGCCATAAAACAATACTAAAAAAGATAATAGTATATCCGAATAAGGCCAATTGCATCGACAAAGTTTCTGGAATAAACTGCCCTGGTCCCATCTCAAACGCTAAACTTCCAGCACGGGGAATGGCCAAACCAGGTCCGATAGAAACATAAATGAGGAACGGAAATAGAAGGGCAAACCATGGATGAACGCGGCTGGCCAGCTCCTGAAAGCTTCCTGCTTTAGCAACCGCAGCTACGCCCAAAATCGGCAAACCTGTGGCAGATACAATAAAACCCGCTAAAGCGAGCCACACCTTTTCTCCCGATGCTTGCCCTAAAAACGGAGGAAAAATGAGGTTTCCTGCACCAAAAAACATGGAAAATAACATAAAACTAATAAATACAACTTCCTTTTTTGCTAATGCCTTCATATAAGTTCTCCTTTATTTTTTGTATCCTTTTTCTATATACCCAGAGTTCAGAAAGATCGAGGCCTGCCATAAAACATTCACCCTTTCAAGAATTTTAGAAATAGTCTAACACCTAAACAAGAAAAAGACTAGAGGAATTTAAATTTTATATATATGATTTTCTTTTTAAATATATTTATAACAACCCCCATCAATTGACATACATATAAATTGCTATTATTATCAATAAATAAAACATGGTACAGCATATCTAGTATTTGTTATTTTTATATTATCAATTTTGATAACAATTAATAGAGGAGTACTCGCGATGAACAGCATTGAAGTTTTACTGCATCCTGCCAGAATGAAAATTGTCCAATTATTGCTTGCCAAAAAAAAGTGTACCGCCCAAGAACTGCTAAAGGCGCTTCCTAATGTATCCCAGGCTACTTTATACCGCCATATTAATATGCTCAAGAAGCATAATATTATTGAAACAATTGAAACTCAGCAAATGCGGGGGGGTATTGAACATACGTATGCCGTCAACCTCAAGAAAATGCAAACAGACCCAGAAGAAATCAAAAGCTTAAGCCAGGAAGAGCATCTGCACTATTTTACCACATTCCTTTTTACTCTTCTGCAAGATTATGGGGAATATTTAAGACGGGAAAAGATTGATTTATTCCAAGACGGAGTAGGTTACCGTTCCTTAAGCTTGTACCTGGATGATCAAGAATTTCACGATTTAATGCGACAAATAGGAAAATTATATCACCGGAAATTAGAAACTAGCAAGCCAGGACCCGGGAAAAAGCTAAGAAAAATTTCAACAATTATTATGCCGGTAGAAGAAATGAATGATGAATAAGAAAAACGCAAGGCACCCGCCTATCGGCGACAAACGTAAGCGAATCGCTGACAGAAGGTGCTTTTTTTCTTCTGAGGCGATTCGCTTACGCCCTCGAGCCGATGGCATCCAGAGCTAGACGCTCATCTAGATTGAGATCCTATACTTTCTTAATTTATCTTGGTGCATTTAACAAACGTGCTTCTTAAAAAGCTCTAAAGGCTGCGGACACCCTAATAAGTAACCTTGGCCGTATTCACAGCCTAGCTCCTTTAGAACAAGCCGCTGCTCCTCTGATTCTATTCCCTCGGCTACTACGGAAAGCTGAATGTCGCGCGCAATATTGGTTACAGACTGTACAAGCTTTCGCGCAATAGAAGAGTCTCCCAGCTTTTGCGTAAACCTTTGATCTATTTTAATTACGTCGATAGGCAACTGCATAATGTAAATAAGCGAAGAGTAACCCGTGCCAAAGTCGTCCAACGCGCAGCGAATCCCTGCTTCTTGCAGCTGTTCTAACGTTTGTATAATAGATTGATTTTGCGGTATTGCTACACTCTCAGTAATCTCAAACACCAGGCCCTTTACCGGAAATTTCGTTCGCTCGATAATTTCCTGCACATGCCTTGCAAAGTTTTCCTGAAGCAGCTGTTTAATAGAAATATTAACACTTAATGTAAGTTCATTTTCTACAGCAAGAGGTAAAAACTCCCTGCAAGCTTTTTCTAAAATCCAATATCCTAACGGAACAATTAAACCGCTTTCTTCAGCTATAGGAATTAACTCCTCTGGTGATATCCACTCCTCCCCCATCTTCCAGCGGATAAGCACTTCCGCTCCAACTGCCTCATTTGTAACCAGGCGGTAAATAGGCTGATAGAAAATTAACAGTTCTTCTTTGACTAAAGCATGCTGCAAGCTTTCTTCTATAAAACGTTTGCGCTGGGAATTTGTTTGCGGGATATTTTGATAAAAACACGCTTGGCTCCGTCCATCTTCTTTTGAATAATACATCGCTTCATCAGCATGTTTTAATAATAAATCCACATTGTCGCCGTCTTTTGGGAATTGACAAACACCGAGGCTAAGGGATACGTGAATTTCTTGCCCTTCAATATAAAAGGGGCGCTGTGTTTCATCAACCATCGCTTTCACAATTTTTGAAGCGTCATCGTACTTTACATATGGAAGCAGAAAAAAGAATTCATCCCCGCCAAACCTAGCGAAAAGGTCTCCGTCCTTTAAAAAAGTTTTCATTCGTTCTACAAATTGAATGAGCAATTGGTCCCCCGCCATATGCCCAAAAGTATCATTTACAAACTTAAAACGATCTAAATCCGCACAGATTAGCATAAAAGGAATGTCCCTGTCTACATGATGGCGCAACTCTTTTAAAAAATACAAGCGATTGCTGATTCCGGTCAGTGTATCGGTAAATGCCAAGCCGCGGTACAACTTTGTTTGGATTTGCAGTTCCTCTTCCGCCCGTTTTTGTTTTGTAATATCATGGCGAATTGCCACATATTGATACGGTTTTCCTTTAGCATCCAAAAACGGCACAATAGTAGTATCGACCCAATACAATGTACCATCCTTAGCTTTATTGCAAATCTCTCCTCTCCAAACTTCCCCGTTTCGAATCGTAGTCCATAAGTTCTGGAAAAATACGGCAGAATGATAACCTGAGTTAATTAATCTGTGGCTTTTCCCTATAAGTTCCTCTTTCTCATATTTGGATATTTTACAAAATTTTTCGTTTACATACGTAATAACTCCTGCTGCATTTGTAATGGCTACGATAGAAGATTCGTCCAATGCGTAATTTATATCCCGAAGATAACGTGCAGTCTCTTCCCAGGAATATCTTGTGCGGTCTAGCATAAAGTTTTGAAGCATACTAAGAAACATCTCCTCTATACAAAAATCTGTTACATGTGCTTAATATATATTTTTTAAATTTAGGTTGTTATCTCTCGTATTTTACCATATTTTTTACATAAAAAAAATAAAATACAAATAGACTCAAATCTCTATATAAGATGGCACAAAGATTGAAGCGAATGCCCACCGCTACACGTTTGTCTGGCGAAAATCCGTTGAAAACTACCGGGAGAAACTGCGTGCCAATGTGGAACAGCTTATTTCGCACATTGACGGAATTGTGCAGGAAGAACGTGCGGAGGAGTCTGGCTACGTCAGTGTTACCCACAAATACCAGTGCCACAAGTGCGAGGGCTGCCCGTTCCGCAGTGACTGCACGCCTTCCCGGTATGGCCGCACAACACAATAGAATCCGGTATATGACGAGCAAAAGAAGAAAGCGCGGGAACGTCTGGAAAGTGAGAGAGGACAACCTCTGTATCGGCAGCGCAAAATTAATATTGAAAGTGTGTTTGGGCAAATCAAACAGAATCGCAGATTTCGCCGCTTCGTACTGCGAGGCCTCCCAAAAATTCCCGTCGAGTGGGGGCTTATTTGCGTTGCCCACAATCTCCCAAAAAAAGCTGCGAAGGACCAGCAAAGGTCCATCGTGGCGTGAGGAAGGGAGGACATGAGGGCTCCCTTCAACCTCGATATTACATAATATGCAAAAACAAAAAGAGAGCCGACCAAAAGTCCGCTTTTAGCGGACTTTTGGGCCAGCTCCTTTTTCCTAATCTAGAACTTTAATTTTTACTATTTTTACGCCCCACTGCAAAGCTGCTGCATGGGATGGCATTAATACATCAATTTTGTGATTTTTAATCTTGCCGCCCGTATCGCCGGCGATAGCTGTTCCATATCCTTCTACCCAAACACGTTTGCCAAGCGGGATTACCTTTGGATCAACAGCAATTAGCTTCATGTTAGGATTTTCCTTAATATTATAGCCTGCGGCGGTAATGCCTTCATTTTCAGGGCTGCCTTCCGCGCTGTAAGCGGTAGCAACTACATACATTTCGCGGCCGTCATTAGGGGCTGCTTCCACGGGCGCAGCCTGTGCTGTTTGAGACGCCTTTGCCACCTGCGCAGCTTTTGCCGCTTCCTGTTCACGCGCGATAGCCGCTTGAATCTCCTTCATGCCCGATTCAATTTTTTGCTTTTCCTGTTCGGCAAGAGTAATTTGGCTGGACAGCTCATTATATTTCGCCTCAATTGCCTGTAAAGCTTCCTGTTTTTTCTGCATGTTTGCAGCCATTTCAGCCTGCTGCTGCGCCAGCTTTTCTTGTTCCGTTTCCAATTCTTTTTCTTGTTCATCAATAACTTGCTTGTCTCTTTCGATGCGCTCCAAATCTTCTTGCTGCAGCTTCAAAATGTCCTTATCCGCATCTAAAATGGCTGAAACCGCGCTCATTCGCTCAAGCAACTCCGCAAGATTTTCCGAGTTTACAAGAATATCAATATATATATTTGTATTATCGTTATGCTGTATAGATACGATACGCTCTTTCATAACATCCTTACGTGTTGCAACCTTATCCTCTAGCATAACGATCTCTTGTTTCTTCTGTTCAATTAATCGCTTTATATCAGTAATTTTTTCCTCAATTTGTGCAAGCGCTTCCTGATTTTTAGCAATTGAATTATTAATCTCTTCCAATTCCTGTTGTACAGCCTGCATCTCTTTTTGTACATTATCTTTCTCTTGTTCTTTTTGTTGTATAACTTTATCATTCTGTTGTATTTGTTGCTGCATATCACTTAGCTTGTCTTGGTTTGACTCAGCATGAACAGTGGTTGTACCGACAATAAATAAACAGAAAGCCGGGACAATATTTCGGATACGTTTTACGAAGTTCATATCTCTACCCCTCTCTTATTTAGTTATAACATATTTTGAGGGGAAGTTATTTTACAAACTCTTTAAAAAAAATACCATAATTTAGATATATAAATAAAAAGATTCTGAAAAGACAATATCCTAAAACAACGCACGTATACTATAGCTTAAATGCATTTTACTAAAAAACATCAGGCAACTTATTGCTAAAATGGCTTGAACTTATGTTACAAGTTTGTTACTTTCCTGAATATATTTTACAGTATTGTTACAATCGCTTTTGCTTAAATTAGAAATGGGGGAAGCTTCCCATCCCCCAGTCTACGTCTCTTAAATTTCTTCTTTACAAAACCTCTTGATATATTAATTCACTTAGTGGCAAAGGGGGGCTATAAATATACCCTTGCACTTCTTGGCATCCGACACTTTTTAAATAACGGAGCTGTTCTTCTGTTTCTACCCCTTCGGCTACAACATCAAGCTTTAGTCCTTGGGCAATTGCCACAACTGCTTTTACAATAAGAGAATCCTCACTGTCATTTGGTATATCCTTAATGAAGGAACGGTCAATCTTCACTGTGTCGATTGGAAGCTGCTTTAAATGGTTTAATGAAGAATAGCCGGTTCCAAAATCATCTAAGGCAATTTGAATGCCTATTTCCCTTAATTGTTTTAGCTTTTCTACAACGACCTCCATATGGTGAACAGCTGTGCTCTCAGTAATCTCCAGTTTTACTTGTCTAGGACTTATATCAGCTTCAATTATCTGCTGCTGAAGTTTTTCAATAAAGCTTTCTTGAAAAAATTGCTGCATCGACACATTTATAGACACGACAAGCCCGTTATATCCGAATCCCCGCATTACTTTTATATCCCGGCATGCTTGTTCGATGACCCAATCACCAATGGAAAGAATAAGGCCGGTCTCCTCAGCAAGCGGAATAAATTGCGCTGGTGAGATCATCCCCCTTTTAGAGTGGCGCCAGCGAATTAACGCCTCAAGCCCGACTGTTTTCCCGCTTATTAAGCATATTTGCGGCTGATAATATAACTCCAGCTCACAGCGCTCAATTGCTTTACGGAGTTCCTGCTCCAGTTCCATTTGTACATTAAACTCATTTCCTAATTGCTCATTAAAAAGTGTGTATGTGTTTTTCCCCTTTTCTTTAGCGGCATACATCGCCATATCAGCGTTCTGAATCAGCTTTTCAAGCGCATTCCCGCTATACGGATAAAAGCTTGCGCCAATACTGCATGTAATGAGAACCTCTTGACTATTTATTTTGATCGGGAGCGATAACTGCTCTAAAATCCTCTTGCAAATAAGCTCAACCTCTTCCATATCTTTTGTATACGGGAGCACAATAATAAATTCATCGCCGCCTTGCCGGGCAATAATCGCTTTCTCCCCGCACACATGTCTTAGCTCTGCCGCAACCTTTTCCAGTACCTTGTCGCCTGCTTCATGGCCAAGCATATCATTGATAAATTTGAAGCGATCCAAATCGATAAACAAAACAGCTAGCAAGCTGTTGTTTTCCTTTGCCCACTGCAGCGCTTTCGGAAAAATTTTCGCCAAAGAATAACGATTATGAAGCTTTGTTAAAGGGTCAAAATGGGCAAAAAATTCTAGCTTCTTTTGCTTTTTCATTCTATCTTCAAATAATTTCCTAAGTTCCCTTTCTGCGCTTTTAAAATTATCCATCAACACCGCCACTTCATTAATAAACGTTTTAGGCCATTGAATATCCTGCCGCTGCAAAATTTTCGCCGTTAGATCTTTTGTAGCATATGAAAGGTTTGTTAATGAGGAAAATAGCCATTTACTAACAAATAGAGAGCTTACAATAATTAATGCAACGGCAGCCGCAGAAAATAAAAGAATAAAGATATACCTTTCGTATACCTCATCTTTAAACACTTGAACCGGCACTTCTATATAAACGTACCACGGCAATTCTTTAATAGCTTTAGCTTGGACATAAGACGATTGCTCCCATCTTTGCATAGGCCATATGAATGGAAGGTTTGGTTCATATGTCGCGACAGGTTCTATGCGCAACCAATCTTTTCGATGTTTTTGTACAAACTGAAAAATTGGCTCTTCATACAAAAAGTCGTTCTTTCTTAATGGATAGCCAGTTTGATCAACGAGGTTAATGAATACCGGCTTATTAAGAAATGTCGTATAAAGAAGCTGCTCCAGCTGATTTACCGAAAAAATCCCTGCTATATATCCAGAAACAATTTGTTTGCCCCCTTCTGTTTTTAAAATTGGCACGCGAATAATAATTTCCGTGTCCTTATTTAATGCATTTACTTGAAACGGAGAAACTACAGAAACCGTTCCATCTTCAAAAACTATTTCCTTTCCCTCCAACACAAGCTGCGTTGTCCGCTTCTGCGCAGGATAAGCAGCTATCATATGCAGGGAAGCATCCATAACATATAGCTCTTTTAGGTCAGGAACTGCCCGCGCCAGTTGGCTTAGTTCACCTTGCAGTTCTGGTGTATCCTCCATTCTTTGTACTTCATCATCAACAGATTTCACTTTCAGTAAAGCAACTTCGTTTTCATACCAATGAAAAACTTTTTCTTTTGCCTCATTGGTCGTTATATCTATTTGGCTTTTAATCGCCTCTACCGTATCCCAATGACTTCGGTTCCCTTCCAACATTAAAACAAGGATAGTAGGGACTAAAAAAACAGTAGATAGCAGGTTGAATAAAATCTCCTGAAACCCAACCGGTTTAACTGCCGAACTTTTACTCCACTTATAAATTACCAACAAAAGAAACTCAGCCACCAGTGCATTAAACACTCCATTAATAGCGTTCTTTAAAGCAACGAGAGCCGCCATTGACCAACTCACCTCTAGAATGAGACGATACAATACGAGGGTCAGCGGAATGCCTATCATAACCCAATAAAGCAAATCATATATAACAAAGTATCTTTTTTTGGCAGAGTACAGCTCGGAAACAAACAACAGCTCGCCGGCAAATATAACAACGGCATACGGATGATTCCATAATAAAAAGGTTAAACTCCCTGATAAAGTAACAGAAGCAATTCCCCATCTTCCCCCATAAATTCTAGTAATTAAAAATGTAAAAATAGTTCCAAATAAAAAATCAACACTAAAAAATAACGTAATATTATAATATGTCCCTAAGCACGCCAGCGCTATTAAAAAAATAAGAACAGCACCATGGCGCACCCCCTTTACCCGCCATGCCATAACCATTACCTCTCAAAACCGAATATATAAATATAATATATATTATAAGGATTCCCCTAATTCCTGACAATTTCATGTTTCATTCTACATTTTTCCTATATTCTTAATATAAAGGCTCTGTTAAACTTGATTGTTGATTTTTCACTACAGGCGGACGCTTTCCTCAGGCGGGGCCGAGCCGCTTTTCCCGCTGGAGCCGCCGCCTTTCGTTCCCAATCAACAAATGAATCCAAATCAACATGAGCCTTTAACAGAGCCAATATAAAAAAGCACATTCCCAATAATAGAATGCACTTTTTTATAAATTATTTTTATGAAATAGCCGAGAACACTCGTGATTTTAATCATGAGAGATTCAGAAAGAATGAATGCTTTTATTATCAACTTCTGCCTGAGGAACTTTTTGTTCCAGGGCCGCCAAAAATCCTTCCACATCTTCCGGCAAAGCGACTGTCACTAGGGCATGAGGAAATAAAACTACTTGCATACGCAAAAATGTCCAAGCAAAAGCGGGTGACGATTCATTAACAAAACGAATCGCTCTTATACGCTCAAGTGTAATCTGCGATTGAAAAAAGCCGAAATGATTGATAAGATGCTCCTCTGTAATTTCCAGGTACGAGTGAAAGAGCGACCAAATGAGCAAGCCACCCCCTCCTAAAAATCCAATACCTAAAAGCATGAGCATAAATGATATAAATCCCTGTCCCATAAGCCCGGCTATAAATAAAAACAACCCAAGCGGTGCAAAACCGATGACTGTTCCGACTAATACGTTATTTTTCTTAACGGAAAATTTCATAGTATCCTCCATTTCTATGCACACTCTTATAGAGATACAATGCCATCTTGCCAAGAGGCTGCCTTTTTATCCTACAGGACATTTTGCAATCAAAAAAGTCCAATAAGTTTTCTTTTCCGTTACAGCTTATTTACAGACACTGCTAAATGGGCACAAGCGCAGTTGCATACTTCATTTCCACAAGCGGGCGCTCTACAATTGCCAAACGAATAAGACGGGCAAATGCTTGCCCGTCTTATTCGTTCAACCAGCTCAGCCCAATCGTACCTTGCCCTGTATGGGTTCCCGGTACCGGGCTAAACATCGTTGTTGTGAATGTAATATGGGGATACATCTCTTGAAGCTCCTGTCTCCACTGCTCGGCCCTTTCCTCATCATTGCCATGAACAATGCTCGCTTCCTTAACAAGGTGGGCTTCCTCGGCAAAGATTTCAAATAAACGAACTTTAACTTTCTTATCAGTACGTATTTTGTCAAATAACACCACTTTTCCGTCTTCAAATCTTACAATTAACTTTAACTTAATTAAATTGCCGATAATCGCTTGAGTCGTTGAAACACGCCCGCCCTTATGAAGCTGCTCTAAACTTCCAGGCGCAATATATAGCCGGCCCTTTTCGGGCAACGATCGAAGATACTCTACAATTTCCTTGTAAGACTTTCCTTGCTCTTCCATTTCTATACCCTTTTTAATCATTTTGCCTAACGGATATGAACCGATTTTAGAATCAATAATTTCTATATTATAGCCAACCATTTGCGCTGCACTGACGGAAGTTTGATACGTTCCTGTCAAAGCGCTCGAAGCATGGATGGCAATTGCATGCTCATATTCTTTTTGTAAGCCTTCATACAAGTTTATAAATTCCCCTATAGCCGGCTGAGAAGTTTTTGGAAGTTCTTTCGCCTGGGATAGCTTTTTATAAAATTCCTCGGCTGTAATATCTACATTTTCTTTATAGGAAGCGTCCTCAAAGATAATTTCCAATGGAACAACATGTATGTTATGCCGCTGAATGTATTCTTTTGAAAGTGACGCTGTACTATCGGTAATCCATGCAATTTTCTTTTGTTTTATCATTTACCAATGCTCCCTAATGTAAGTGAGTTTTTATACATAACCAATCTATATATTCAATTTTTATTTCGGCATATAAATTGCTGCGGTCCATAACGAAACCTTAGCGGTTGGCGAGCTTATAAAAAAGACAGGAGCTTCCTTACCCTTGCACTTCATTCTAAAATTAGGCGCTATATGGAATCATCATCTTCGTTGGCAATTTATATATCCTGAACGCGGAACAAAATACGCAGAAATGCTTCTTCATTATAGCAAAAATCATTGCTAAAAAGTACCCTTGCCATCTGTCTTATCAGAAGGCTCTGTTAAAGGTTAATGTTGGTTGGGATTCATTTGTTGATTGGGAACGAAAGGCAGCGGCTCCAGCGGGAAAAGCGGCTCGGCCCCGCCCGCGGAAAGCGTCCGCCTGTAGTGGAAAATCAACAATCAAGTTTAACAGAGACAGCCATGCAAGAATATAACTTGCACCACGATAGATAAAAAATTTTTATTTTTTAAGGTAGCCTTTAAGAAAAACAGACAAAGCCCTGCGCTGCTGCTTTGAGAGCTAGACATATCCCCAAAACCTCTACTTTCTTTCCTCACAAAAAAGCCGGCCAAAGGGAGAATCCCTTCGGCCGGCTTTACTATCACCCAATCTTCTCTTGCTTAACCCGCTCTTCCTGCGCTTTCTTGTGGAATCCTTTTGCATAGTACACCACGATTAAAATAGCAAACCAAAGCGGTCCAATATAGAGCGCAATTCTTGTGTCTGGATTATACGCCATAAGCGCAATTACACCTGCAAGAAATGCTAATGCAATATAAGATGCGTACGGGAAAAACGGCATTTTGTATTTTAATCCGCGCTGTTCTTCTAGAGACAGGCTCTTCCTGTACTTAATTTGCGCCAACAAAATTACCGCCCACGTCCAAATAGCCCCGAATGTTGCAATACTTGTCACCCACGTAAATACCTTTGCCGGCACCACATAATTCAACACAACACCAATTAGCAAAGCCGCCGCGGAGGCGAGGATAGCCAAGCCCGGTACGCCGCTCTTTGTTAAGCTGCTGTAAGCCTTCGGCGCTTCGCCGTGCTCCGCCAAATTGAACAGCATGCGCCCTGTACTGAAAATGCCGCTGTTGCAGGAAGAGAGCGCTGCCGTCAAAACGACAAAGTTAATAATGCCTGCAGCACCAGAGATGCCGAACTTCTCAAATGTAAGTACAAACGGGCTTCCCTCTGTGCCAATTTCATTCCAAGGGTAGATTGCCATAATAACAAACAAAGCTCCAACATAGAAAATTAAAATGCGCCAAAATACCGAGTCAATCGCCTTTGACAATGTTTTTTCCGGGTTTTTTACTTCACCGGCTGTGACGCCAATCATTTCAATGCCCAAATAAGCAAACATAACCATTTGCAGAGAAAGAAGTACTCCCTTAATGCCGTTCGGGAAGAAGCCGCCGTGTTCCCATAGGTTTTGAATACCGGTTGCAACGCCGCCGTTGCCAAAGCCGAAAAGAATCATGCCAACGCTGACGACAATCATTGCGATAATCGTAACAATTTTAATAAGCGCAAACCAAAATTCTAGTTCCCCGTATGCTTTTACTGCCAAGAAGTTTACAGCTGTCATAATAATGAGTGCTGCCAGAGCCCATGTCCAGCTTGGCGTGTCCGGGAACCAATGCTTCATATATACACCGACTGCCGTAATTTCCGCCATACAAGTTACAACCCACAAGAACCAATAGTTCCAGCCTGTCAAATATCCAGCAAGCGGTCCTAAATAGTCACGCGCATATTTACTAAAGGAACCTGCAACCGGCTTTTGAATGGCCATCTCGCCAAGCGCCCGCATAATGAAAAACATAATAAGTCCGCTAAAGCCGTACGCGAGCAGGATGCCTGGCCCTGCCAGCTTAATGGCGGATGCTGAGCCGAGAAACAGCCCAACTCCAATTGCTGCTCCAAGCGACATGAGCGTAATGTGCCTCTCCTCTAATCCGCGATGCAGTTGTTGCCCATTGTTCTTGCCATGCATATATTTTCTCCCCCTTTGTAGAACATGCTGTTTAGCTTCATAAAAGCATATATATTGTCCAAGCTTGCTTAAAAACTTTTCTTACAAAATGTAATATACATCATTTTGTTCCCCTAAGAAACTGCTTTTTAGCCTGGAAGATACACCTCCCCTTGATCTGACCCGCTTTGTTAACGCTTACAAAAAGGGTAGCGTGTCAATACCAAATATTGAATATTATATGAACATATTGTAACACCTTTTTGAAAAGATTTTTTTGTATAATTATGAGAAATATGTGTTATGATTTTGTTAAATTCGACAAAAGAAAACGCATACAAAAAATATTATTCACAAGGATGTGATTAGCTTGACTTATAGAATCAACGACCCGTTGAAGGCGGCTTTTGATACATTAGAAGAATTTGCAGATGCAGTCAGCGAAATGCTGCAATGTCCAATTACAATTGAAGATGCCAACCATCGCCTGCTTGCCTACAGTACACACGACGAGCGGACGGATCCGGCCCGCATTGCTACTATTATCGGCCGGCGCGTGCCGGAAAAAGTGATTAATAGCTTATGGCGTGAAGGTGTCATTCCTAAGCTGCTGCGCAGCAATGAGCCTGTACGCGTCAAAACATTGGATGAAATCGGGCTCGGGAATCGTGTTGCAGTATCCATTTGGAATAAAACCGAGGTGCTGGGCTTCATCTGGGCATTGGAAATTGACAAAACACTGACAGAGCAAGAGTTTGCTATCTTAAAACGGGCTGCCGACGCAGCAAAAAGCAAGCTGCTGCAGCTGCAGGTTCGCAAAAATAAGAAGGAAGCCCGTTCACAGGAATTTTTCTGGAAGCTATTGACTGGCCATACAGCGGAACGCGAGGAAATTATTGAGAACTTTCAGCTGCTGCAAATCAGTCCGGCTTCTTCCTTCGCGGTTGTCGTAGTTGAGTTTGAACAGGATATTACGCAAGAAGAAGAGCGGCAAATCTCTTATCTTCTGCAAACAGGGCAGCATTTAAAAATCATGCTCTACACAATCGACCATAATCAGCTGATTTTGCTTGCCTCCCTGCATAATATTGAACAGCCGCTGCAGGAATTGCAATACTTTATCCAATCATTTATGAAAAAGATGAAAAAACGCTTCGGCGTTTCTGCTATACGTCCAGCCTGCAGCAATGTGCACGAACACTATGAAAAAGTAAAGCAGGCTTACCAAGAGGCACTCACTGTCCTTTCTATAAAAGAAAAATTCCCGCAAGAAACGGCAGGGGTATATTGCTACGCCGATATGGGGATGTATCAGCTCATTGATATCGTGCTGCAAACAAGAAAAGGAACCTCTTACGAGAACCGGGCTCTACAAAAACTTCATGCCTACGATGCTAAGCACGGCAGCAACCTCATCGAAACGTTGGAAGTCTTTTTAAATAAGGATAGCAGTGTGAATGATGCTGCCAAGGCGTTAAATGTGCACGCGAACACCTTAAAATATAGATTGCAGCGCATTTCAGAAATTGGTGATATTAATCTGAGAAATCCTAATGAGAAGCTGCTGCTGTATTTAGACTTAAAGCTAGAGAAATTTTTGTGACGTTTTTGTGAAAATCCCCAAAAAACGATGCTGTTTTTCTTCATTCTTCACAAGGAAAAAATAAAGAAACCGGCTTATACTGTAGCTACAGCATAAGTTGCAAGGGGAGGAACGAACACATGATTATTGGTGTACCTAAAGAAATTAAAAACAATGAAAATCGCGTGGCTCTTACGCCAGCCGGGGTCATTTCCTTCGTAAAAGCCGGGCATACAGTATTAGTAGAACAAGATGCGGGAATTGGCAGCGGCTTCAGCAACGCCGACTATGCCGCAGCTGGCGCAGCTATTATTGGAAGCGCTTCATCAGTATGGGCAGAAGCTGATATGATTATGAAAGTAAAAGAGCCGCTTCCAAGCGAGTACGAATACTTCCGTCCCGGCCTAATTCTGTTCACATACCTGCATCTTGCAGCCGAACCGGCATTAGCACAAGCTCTAAAGGATAAGGGCGTAACAGCAATCGCTTATGAAACAGTAGAAGTAAACCGCACGTTGCCCCTTCTTACTCCAATGAGCGAAGTCGCAGGGCGCATGTCCGTCCAAATCGGCGCACAGTTCCTGCAAAAACCAAACGGCGGCCAGGGCATCCTGCTTGCAGGCGTGCCGGGTGTAAAGCGCGGGAAAGTAACAATTATCGGCGGCGGTATCGTCGGCACAAACGCAGCAAAAATGGCAATTGGCATCGGAGCCGATGTAACAATCATTGATCTAAGCGCAGAACGCCTTCGCCAATTGGATGACATTTTCGGCACACAAGTAAAAACATTAATGTCCAATCCGTTGAACATCGCAGAAGCTGTTGCGGAGTCTGACCTGTTAATTAGTGCTGTGCTAATTCCGGGCGCTAAGGCTCCGAAGCTTGTAACGGAAGAAATGGTAAAAACGATGAAACCGGGTTCTGTTATCGTTGATGTGGCCATCGACCAAGGCGGCGTGGTAGAAACATGTGACCATGTAACAACGCATGACAACCCAACATTTGTGAAACACGGCGTTGTACACTACTCCGTTGCGAATATGCCGGGGGCTGTTCCAAGAACATCTACAATCGCGCTGACAAATGTGACTGTACCTTACGCGCTGCAAATCGCAAACAAAGGCGTCTATAAAGCAATCGCAGAAAATGAGGCCTTGAAGCTTGGCTTGAACGTAGCTGGCGGCGAAATCACATATGAAGCTGTCGCACGCGACCTTGGATACGAATACGTACCATTCGAAAAAGCCCTTGCAAAAGAATTAGCGGCTCTATAATTCAAATACACTCCCCCTCATACATAGCTGAGGGGGAGTTTTTCATAAAAGGGGATGATTATATGAAGGGGTATCGTGACACATGGGCAGAAATTTCCTTAGCTGCGCTTGAGGGGAATGCGGCTAAATTCCGGGAATATATATCATCAAAAACGCGGCTCATGGCCGTTGTAAAGGCGGACGGCTATGGCCACGGCGCTGTTGAAGCTGCGCGTGCCGCTTTACGGGGCGGGGCGGATTATTTGGCGACCGCTATCGTTGACGAAGCGATAGCACTTCGTGAAGCAGGCATCACGGAGCCAATTCTTATACTGGGCTATACGCCTGTCCGTTCTATCAACGTTGCTCTTTCCCATCAACTAACGCTTACTATATTTGACGATGACGTTTTAAACGAAATCATTGCGCAAGCAGCAGCCCTGCAAAAAACAGCTCGCATCCATATAAAGGTGGATACAGGTATGTCCCGCATTGGCGTCACATCGGCAGAAGCAGCACTGCAGCTTGCAAAGCAGGCAATAACTGCCCCATTCGTACAGCTTGAAGGAATTTTCACGCACTTTGCTAATGCAGACAGCGAAGATCCAGCTTACACATATGAGCAGTTCCGCAAATTCTTATCTATTACAGAGCTTCTGGAAAGCCGCGGCATCCATATCCCATTGAAACATTGCTGCAACAGCGCAGCGACCATGCTCTTTCCGGAGTTCCATCTCGATATGGTGCGGGTCGGCATTGCCCTGTACGGCCTATATCCAGGCTCTACTTTAAAGAAACACCCGCTTCAACTGACACAAGCAATGAGCTTAAAAACAAAGGTAGCAGCAGTCAAAACGATCCCTGCTGGACAGCCTGTCAGCTACGGCTGTACTAACGTCTCAAAGCAGGAGCGCCGCATCGCCACCTTGCCTATCGGATATGCAGACGGCTTATCCCGCTTGCTGTCAAACCGGGGTGAAGTACTGCTAAAGGGCAAATATATGCCGATTGCCGGGCGCGTTTGCATGGATCAAACAATGATTGATGTAACAACAGCCGATCTGTGCCAACCCGGTGACGAGATTACATTATTTGGGGGAGACGGCCGCTCTTTTCAATCCGTGGACCGGCTTGCCGAGCTTATGGGGACAATCAATTATGAAGTTATTTGTTTAATTGGAAAACGGGTTCCGCGCATATATAGGTAGAAAAAATCAATCTTTACGGCACAAAAGCAAAATCATAGCCTTTCCTTCCGTACTTGCTCCTTTTCGCAAAGAATAACATATGATATTGCAAGTATTTGTAGAAAGGAGGAAATGGCAGTGTATCAGAATTTTGATGTACAGAATACTCCACAAATTCCAATGGATGATTCACGCCATTGGTGGTATGGCCCAGGCCCTTGGTATCCGCGGCCTTGGTTTCCTGGACCTTGGTTTGGCTTTGGATATTGGCGCCCAAGACCTTGGTTTGGCGGATTTTGGTGGATTTAACTTTCATTCTGTCTTAATTCAAAAACTATACAGCCCTTCTTATGAGGGGCTTTTTCATTTTACATATCCTAGTTCTTTCCTTTTGCACCCTATTCAAAAAGGCGGTATGATACGTAAGTAAAACATTTTTATAATTGGCTCTGTTAAAGACTAATGTTGATTTGGAACGAAAGGCGGCGACTCCAGCGGAAAAAGCGGCTCGGCCCCGCCTGCGGAAAGCGTCCGCCTGTAGCGAAAAATCAACAATCAAGTTTAACAGAGCCTTATAATTAGATCTAAAGAATGGTGGTAATACAATGTTAGAGAAATTTCAGCTAAGTTCACATCTAAGAAGCCAGCTTGAAAAAATACACGAAAAAAACAAAGCGAAAGCAGGGCAAGAGGCTGCTTTAATAGGAAATAAATTTTATAAAGCCCAAGATATGAGCATCATCGAAGATGCCATTACTGCACTGCTTCTTGGCAAAAACGTGTTGCTAAAAGGGCCGACAGGAAGCGGAAAAACAGTATTAGCAGAGACGCTTTCTTATCTATTCCAAAAGCCGATGCACAGCATTAACTGCTCCGTTGATTTAGATGTAGAAGGAATTTTAGGATATAACACTCTCAAAACAAATAACGGTGCCTCTGAAGTCATGTTTGTAGATGGCCCGCTTATGAAAGCAATGAAAAACGGCCATTTCCTATACATTGATGAAATTAATATGGCAAAACCAGAAACCTTGCCGCTGTTACACGGCGCGCTCGACTACCGCAAAATGATTACAAATCCATTTACGCAGGAAGTCGTATACGGCGATGAAGAATACCGTGTAATTGCCGCAATCAATGAGGGCTACGTCGGAACAAGCGAATTGAATGAAGCTTTAAAAAACCGCTTTGTCATTATTGAAGTGCCATACATTCAAGGAGACACTTTAAAAGACTTGCTGTTATCCGAATCTAAACAAACGAATATGGCGATTATTGAGAAGTTCGCGAAATTTTCAAGCGACCTTATTCCCCTTGCGCAAGATGGCCGCATTAGCGAGGAAGCGGCAAGCATCCGCGGCATCATTGACGCATGCGACTTGAGCGTCTATATTCCGGTCATGCGTGCTATTGAACGCAGCATAATCGCAAAAATGAGCGATGAAACAGAACAAATAACACTTCGTGAATTGGCTGAAAGCTATTTTCTTGAGGGATAAAGATGCGACATATATTTAATGAAAAGAAAATTGATGCCTCACTTTTTTTGCGGATGGAAAACTTAATGTACGCTCTCTTAAAGGAAAAGGGCGCCTACCTGGAATACGGTTTTCAAGCTTACTATGACGAGCTTGAGAATAAAGTGGTGATTAGCCGTTTTTGGGATGACCGCAGCAAAGAAGAAAAAGTGGTCGGCTTAAAAAGCGAAATATATTTAAAGGCGCTTGGCTATAAGCACTATTCAGATGTACAGCTAATTCGGCAATATGCAAGAGAACTGCAGGAATCTCCTCTCCGCAATTTTTTAACCCAGCTGTTTGTGCTGCTTGAAGATTTGCGGACTGAGGAAAAAATTATCGCTGCCCGCCCGGGAACGAAGTCTATATTCGCTAAGAGAAAAGCAATATATCGCAGCCATTTTCAATCGCAATATGAAATTAACCGCATCCGCAATTTCCAGGCTGATATGTTGTTTTGCTTATGTTATCTAACGCTGACAAGCGATAAATATGAGAACTTTAGCAATGAATACTTGGAAAACATTGATTCCTTGTTATATGAAGCATTTCATTCACGCAATACAGAAGATACAATGTATATAATAGAGAAAATTCGTTATCGTCTTGAAGGAGCCGCATTGGATGATATGATCAACCACTACTTCGGGCTTGCGCCGTTAAATAGTGAATCAGCGGAAAACGAAGCTGAAAAACGGGCGAAAAAACTCGCAAATGATGATATGCAAAAACTTGAAGATGACGAAAAAAAGAACAAGATGGAAGAAACGTTTTCAACTTGGCATCGCGAAAATAAAAACAATGAGAATGAAAATTTCCTGCGCTTTGAACTTGAGAGCGGCACAAAGACAAATTTAATAGGCAATACGGCACGCGAATCGGAAGATCAAGACCAAGCGCTCGGTTCTGTACAAGGAAACTCAAAAAAGAGTACACAAGCAAATTTTCAGCAAGCTGATGCAAAGGATGCCCGCGCCTCCCATGCCGCAGCAAACGGGGAAGAGCAGTACGGAAAGTACAATATCGGAGCGGCCCACACATTTAAAAAGGCGCGCAAACCGCTTCCTGCTGAAAAGGCCTCCTACCAAACAATAAAATCGCTTATAAACAAAGATGTAAAAGAACTAAAAAAAACAATTGAGAAGACGATTGAAAATAAAACGAATGCCCATACAGAGAAATTTTACGGCCGCCTTCGCAAAAAATTTCTCCGCATTTATACCGAGAAGCAGCCGCGCATGTTTTATAAGAAGGGACAGGAATCAAAAGAACTTGATGTCGCCTTTCACCTGTTGATTGACTGCTCGGGATCGATGTACAATAAAATGGAAGAAACAAAAAAAAGCGTTGTATTGTTTCATGAAGCATTAAAATCCCTAAAAATTCCACATGCGATCAGCGGATTTTGGGAGGATGCTTCTAATGCAAAAAAAGAATACAAGCCGAATGTGATTCATGAAGTCATTACGTATCAAAACTCAATTATTCCAAGTGTCGGCCCTGAGATTATGCAGCTGCGCGAGGAAGAGGATAATCGCGACGGCTATATCATTCGTATTGTCTCTGAAGCCCTGGCGCGGCGCCAGGAAAAGCATAAATTTCTTCTTGTTTTCACAGATGGCGAACCGTCAGCGCTTGACTATCACCAAGACGGAATTTTAGATACGCATGAAGCGGTAAAATTGGCCCGCAAACAAGGGCTCGATGTTATTGGGATTTTTATTGAGGAAGGCGAAGCAAAGGAAGAAACATATCAGTTGATGAAAAATATTTATAATCATCACTTTCTTGTCGCCAATCATGCGGAAGATTTGCGATTAAAAATTAAACCGCTGTTAAAGAAGCTCCTCTTAAAAACAATTCAATAAAAATGACGTGCTCTTACGCACGTCATTTTTATTCAGCTCTATAAACCGCACCGTTGCGCGTTTCTGCCATAAAAGCGGAATCCTCGGCAATAAACAGCCCGTTATTTAGTCCATGGTCATACGTATTATAAAACCAACCTTTATGTACGACTTTTGGCGATGCCCCATTTTGGCTCCACACATTGCTATATTCGTCATGGGACAATAATACCATGTTATTATCGTCCCCGATTATGTAAGCGGGCATCCTTTCGTAAGATGAATGTATATTTTCCATTGTTACACCTCCCTTAACAGTTTTCCCTTTTCGCGCAGAATCATTCAAATGCTGTAAAAATGACAGCGGCAAACTCGCCTATGTTTGATACCGCATAATCGAGTAGGAGAGGGTGACTAACCCTCGACCTCTCACACCACCGTACGTACCGTTCGGTATACGGCGGTTCAACTAAGTATGACGCAATTCGTTATATCTTTGATACAGACTTCTCAGCCCTTGGCGACTCCAGTAG
>JBHGUR010000033.1:0-39516 GCA_048976805.1 Ectobacillus sp.
CTTAAGTGGAGCACTTCTTTTAAGACTTCCGTTAAATTGTTACGTTCGGTAATTTTCAACTGGTGCTCGTCTTCGCCACGTTCTAGAATAAATACCCGCAAGCTGCCCTGCGGCCCTTGGATGGCCGGGTGAATTGTAAATTTATCATAGTCGACCATTGTAAAGACTGTATCAAGGTGCATAAATGCGCGGCATTTTGGAATTTCAACGGCAAGCACCTTTTTAAATGTGCTGTTTTGTTTGAATAAATTGAGGGCGAGACGTTCAATTGCTTTCGCTGATGTACGGGCGCTGACACCGATTGCGATTACTTCTTCGCTTAAAATGAGTTCATCGCCGCCTTCAATTGGAAATTCAAAATCACGATCCAGCCAAATCGGAACATTATGTTTTGCAAATCTTGGATGATGTCTCATAATATAATGCATGAATAACGATTCTCTGCGCCGTGCTGGCTCCCGCATTTGATTAATTGTAATCCCAGCCCCTACAGCAGCCGCAGGATCGCGGGTAAAATACAGATTTGGCATCGGATCGAGATAGAAAGGATAATGATCTTCCATCAGTTCATATAAATGAGTCCGTTTGCTAATTTCCAGTTCGCTTTTTCGAACCCCGCTCATGACCTTTGCTACCATCTGTTCAGTCGGGAAGGAAAGCAAATATTCTTGTAATTTAGCGAACGATCCATTTACATGGGACTTGCTTTCCTGCAATACTTCTGCTATAAATTGATGGCGAAGTTCTTCGGAGTACAGCGTTTCCGCCATCAATTTCTCTAAATATAAAACTTCAACTCCACGATTTTTAAGAACGCCCGCAAAGTAATCGTGCTCTTTTTGGATAACCGGAAGGTAAGGGATGTCATCAAATAATAAACGTTGGAGATGTTCCGGAGTTAAGTTTTCCAACTCGTTTCCCGGACGTTTCAATAGGACGGTTTTCAGTTCGCCGATTTCCGATGTAACATGGATTGGATGTTTCGGCAGAACGGTTTGCAGTCCCCGTGCTTCGGATGGAACGCCAATTGCCTGTGTCATCGCTGTTGCCTCCTTTAATATTTCGTTCTCCTTACAGTTTTAATAATAAAGGAGTGAAGGAAATCTCTTTGTGAAAGCGTTAACAATATTATTGTGAAATATTTCACGATTTTTTCTCCGGTTGGCGCAATTTGTTGTATAAATATACTGAAATAGGGCGGAAAAAGGAGAGGGGGCTGGGGATAATGGCGAATAGAGAATGTATATGCATCTTAAAAATATATGGCTATGGCTAAAGAACAATGCTGACAGATGCAGTGAGTGTGAAACTTCTTTTTCGCGTCTCTCCTATGATATGATGTAAATTATGTGAATTTCATTTAGGAGGTTATGTTGTGGGTTCTAAAGTAGAAAAGCTGTTTTCGATTTTTGATTCTTCTGCGCTTATTTTACGCAAAGAGTTGGATATTACATATTTAGAAGCGCTAATAGAAACGGGAGATAATTTATTTGAAGGGAAAATTTTACAAGAAAAATTAACCCATTCCGGGACAGAACGGCTGAATCGGGAATACGGAAAATTTCAGGAAGAACAATATAAAGGGGAAGAAATTCGCAAAGCCTTCCAGCTTAGTATTTTAAAGGGGATGAAAGAGGGCATACAGGCTAATCATGAAATGACGCCTGATGCAGTAGGGTTATTTCTAAGCTATTTATTTAACAAGTTTTTTGAAGGCAAGCAGGAGATAGCGGTTTTAGACCCTGCAGTAGGTACAGGCAATCTGCTTACGACCATTTTTAATCACCGTGCCGGCGGGACTGTCATGAACGGATACGGGGTCGAGGTGGATGAGCTTTTACTTCGTCTTGCTTTTGTTAATGCAAACCTGCAAAAGCATAGCATTGAATTTTTTTATCAGGATGCATTAGCCCCCCTTTATATTGATCCGGTTGACAGTGTTGTATGCGACCTTCCCGTTGGTTATTATCCAAATGATAAACACGCGCAGCATTATGTTTTAAAAGCCGAAAGCGGTATGTCGTATGCACACCATTTATTTATTGAACAAAGCATAAAGCATACAAAAGAAGGCGGTTATGTATTCCTATTGATTCCGAATTTCCTGTTTGAAAGCGATCAAGCAAAGCAGCTGCACACTTTTTTGAAAGAGCGCTGTTATATTCAAGGGTTGTTGCAACTGCCGGTTTCCATGTTTAAAAATGAAAAAAATGCAAAAAGTATATTTGTTCTCCAGAAGAAAGGTGAGAATGCCACGGCCCCAAAACAGGCAATGCTTGTTGAGTTGCCTAAGTTTTCCAATATGCAGGCGATGGAACATATTATATCCCAAATTACAGCATGGTTTGAGGAAAATAAAAAATAGTTATAACAGGAATAACTATTTTTATATTACAGTTTTGCTTTTTATCTATATAAAATTCTTATGTGTAATGGGATATAGTTAATGTGCAAAAAACTGTAACATAATTTTAGTGGCTGTGTTTCACTTTTTTTCTTGAAATATGAAGCGTACGGTGTTTAAATTATAAAAGTGAGCTTTATTTTCGACAAGATTAGCGGAAATTCCGCATAATGAATATGAGCAAAAGGGGCGAAATGCGAGATGGCAAAAGTTATTGCAATTAATGCTGGCAGCTCTTCTTTAAAATTCCAATTGTTTGAAATGCCGGAAGAAACGGTATTAACAAAAGGACTAGTAGAGCGCATTGGCATTAAGGACAGTATTTTTACAATTACAGTGAACGGTGAAAAGCAAACAGAAGTATTAGATATCCCGAACCACGCAGTAGCGGTTAAAATGCTTCTTGATAAACTAACAAGCACAGGCATTATTCAATCTTTAGACGAGATTAGCGGCATCGGCCACCGGGTTGTACACGGCGGCGAAAAATTTGCCGATTCCGTATTAATTACAGATGAAGTATTGCAAGAAATTGAAGAATTGAATGATTTAGCGCCATTGCACAACCCTGCAAATATTGTAGGTATAAAAGCGTTCAAAGAAGCTCTTCCAAACGTACCTGCTGTGGCGGTATTCGATACAGCATTCCACCAAACGATGCCGGAAGAGTCCTTCTTATACAGCTTGCCGTATGAGTATTATGAAAAATATGGCATTCGTAAGTACGGCTTCCATGGAACATCTCATAAATACGTGACAGAGCGTGCGGCAGAGATGCTTGGCCGTCCAATCGAGCAATTGCGCTTAGTGTCTTGCCACCTAGGCAACGGTGCGAGTATTGCAGCGGTAGAAGGCGGAAAGTCTATCGATACATCCATGGGCTTCACGCCGCTTGCGGGGGTAACAATGGGTACCCGCTCCGGAAACCTTGACCCTGCGTTAATTCCATATATTATGGAAAAGACAGGACAAACTGTAGAGGAAGTTGTGGATGTATTGAACAAAAAGAGCGGTATGCTTGGCATTTCCGGGTTCTCTAGCGACTTGCGCGACATTGAGAAAGCGGAAGCAGAAGGAAATGAGCGCGCGAAAGTAGCTTTGGATATTTTCGTAAGCCGCATCCATAAATATATTGGTTCGTATGCAGCGCGCATGAAGGGTGTAGACGCTATTATCTTTACGGCAGGTATCGGCGAGAACAGCGCGTATATCCGTGAGCGTGTATTGGAAGGATTAGAGTTTATGGGTGTATACTTCGACCCAAAACGCAATCAAATCCGCGGTGAGGAAGCGTTTATTAACTATCCGCATTCTCCTGTAAAAGTAATGGTTATCCCGACAAATGAAGAAGTTATGATTGCCCGCGATGCAGTTCGCTTGGCGCATATTAGCTAAAAAACGAGGCAGATGCCTCGTTTTTTGCTATCTTAAAGAATAGCGTTGATTTTGAGTTGTTTGCGTCAAGGTGTTATTTGAAACGAATAGGGCAAAGCCGGATTATAGCAACAATAAATTCGCTTGCTTATCTGCAAGGCTATTTTTCCTTTTTTTGCCGGAGAAAAAATATGGTATAATATAGAAAAATGTTCTGCAAAACGAGGGGTGTTTCGATGGGGCTGTCAGAACGCGAAGAAAAGGTATGGAACGAAATTAAAAATTGGGAATACCAATTATCCGAGCAGGAACTTACGGATTTTCAAATGATGTTTGATAAATGGCTAAGCCGTATGTTTTCACAGCTTCCCGAGGGAAAGAGGAAAGAATTTTTTACAAAGGCCGATGAATGGCTGTTTCATTTGCATGCCTTTATTCAAAGCTCCCAATCCCAGCTTGATGCGAGAAACAGGATCTTGGCCAATGCGCGTCTTTTTGATGATTCTATCGAACATATTGAGGATATGCGGCGCCTTACGATTGACCAGCTTATTTATATTACGGAGCACCAAGTTGCCCGGCATCGCCTGTATTCGTTCATGCAAGGAGGGGCTGCCGGATCTGGCGGGGTTCTCTTGTTGACTGCCGATTTCCCGCTTGTGATAGTAATTAACTTAAAGGCGGTTCAGCTTATTGCGACCACGTACGGATATGACGTAAATAAACCGTATGAAATGATGCTGGCGCTTAAAGTATTTCATGCAGCAATCATGCCGATGCGGCTGCAAAAGTATGCTTGGCACGATTTGTTGGCGGAAATAGAGCAGGCTGATTATATGCCGTTTTTCTATGAAGGAAATGAAGAAGTAGTAGATAGCGGTTCCATTCAGCTCATATTAAAGCAACTGTTGAAAACATATGCTATTTTCGCGCTGCGGCGCAAGCTGATTCAAGGTATTCCGCTGCTCGGCATTGCGGTCGGATCGGTTGTAAACTATCGCCTTACCCGAAATGTTACGGAATTTGCGCATCGGTTTTATCAAATGCGTTACTTGCTAGAAAAACAAAAAGCATCGGTGTGACGCGCCGATGCTTTTTGTAATTTGCGGGCTATAAATTGGCAGCGAAGAGGGGGATTCGACTGATTTGCTATTTCAGCATTTCTATTGGCTATGTCGAAGAAGGCGGCGGCAGCACTCTCCCCCTCTAAAAAAGGATTTATATAGCAACACTAACGTTTAACACGGCCTTTCCTTTAAGAATGAGCCTTTTCAGCAGATATATCTTGATTTATGCGGTACCAAATCCACAGGTCGTTAATGATAGAGGCAAGCTCGGCAATCTCGCTGTTTAATATGCAAGAAACATGAAAATTTCCTTCATGATTTAATTGGTGCTGTTTTTCATTAATCAAGGCTTCCAGGCTTTTAATGCGGTCTGGAATTTTTCCGCGAATCTCTTCCCATTTCAGCAAAATCCCATGTTGCTCCGCCGAAGGAATATCCTCCCAATCCTGCTTTAAATAAGGAACTTCAATTCCAAGCCGCCCATCGAATTTGAAATATTGGTTCATTTGTTTTCCCCCTTTGTTTGATTCTATTGTATACGAAATTGCAATGAACTTCGAAAAAATTGTTTGAATATAGATAAAATAATTGTTGCAACTTCTTTTAAAAGTTGATAAAGTATGACTATGTATTTAAATAAAAAATAATGAATAATTATTCTATATACAGGAGGATTCAAAATGGCAAACAAGAAGGTTGTATTAGCATATTCCGGAGGGCTGGACACTTCCGTTGCAATTAAATGGCTACAGGATAAAGGTTACGATGTAATTGCATGCTGCTTAGATGTTGGAGAAGGAAAAGACTTGGATTTTGTAAAAGAAAAAGCATTAACGGTCGGAGCGGTTAAATCATACGTATTAGACGTACAAGAGGAGTACGCGCAAGAATATGCGCTTGTAGCGTTGCAAGCCCACGCTCTGTATGAAGGAAAATATCCGCTTATATCCGCTTTATCCCGCCCGCTTATTGCCAAAAAGCTCGTGGAAGTGGCAGAAATGGAAGGAGCGGAGGCGGTTGCCCACGGTTGTACAGGAAAAGGAAATGACCAAGTGCGCTTTGAAGTGTCGATTAAAGCTTTAAACCCTTATTTAGAGGTAATTGCACCGGTTCGCGAATGGAAATGGTCCCGTGAAGAGGAAATTCAATATGCAAAAGAGCACGGCGTGCCGATTCCGATTAATTTAGACAGCCCGTTTTCCATTGACCAAAATTTATGGGGACGCAGCAATGAATGCGGAGTTTTAGAGGATCCGTGGGCTGCGCCGCCGGAGGAAGCGTATGAAATGACTTTGGCGCTTGAAGATACGCCAAATAAACCGGAAATTATTGAAATCGGATTTGAAGCAGGTGTTCCGGTTACATTAAACGGCACCGCTTATCCGCTTGCAGATCTTATTAAAAAATTGAATGCCGTGGCCGGAAAGCACGGAGTAGGGCGCATTGACCATGTAGAAAACCGCCTTATCGGCATCAAGTCCCGTGAAGTATACGAGTGCCCAGGGGCGATGACGTTAATTAAAGCGCATAAAGAGCTTGAGGATTTAACACTTGTAAAAGAAGTAGCGCACTTTAAGCCGATTATTGAAAAGCAAATTACAGAGCTTATCTATAATGGTCTTTGGTTCTCTCCGCTGCGTGGCGCGTTGCTTGCTTTCTTGAAAGAAACACAGAAAAATGTAACGGGAACAGTGCGCGTTAAGCTCTTTAAAGGCCATGCGATTGTGGAAGGAAGAAAATCCGAGTATTCCTTATACGATGAAAAGCTTGCGACTTATACAGCGGAGGATCAATTTGACCACGATGCGGCTGTCGGATTTATTTCCTTGTACGGACTGCCGACAAAAGTATACAGCCAGGTAAACCAAAAGAAGGTGAAAGCGTGAAAAAGCTATGGGGAGGACGTTTTACCGAAGCAGCAGAAGCATGGGTTGAGGAGTTTGGCGCTTCTATTTCCTTTGACCAAGAGCTTGTAGTAGAGGATATTGAAGGAAGCCTTGCCCATGTGACGATGCTCGGAAAATGCGGCATTTTGCCTGCAGAAGATGTGGAAAAAATCAAAGAAGGATTATACGTACTGCTAGAAAAAGCGAAAAATAATGAACTTGCGTTTACAGTAGAAAATGAAGACATCCACTTAAATCTTGAAAAAATGCTAATTGAGCAAATCGGCGAAGTTGGCGGCAAGCTGCATACGGCGCGCAGCCGTAATGATCAAGTCGCGACTGATATGCATTTATATTTACGCAAAGAAGTGAAGGATATAATTGCTAAGCTGAAGCTTGTGCAAAAAGCGCTCGTTGGGCAGGCAGAACAAAATATAAAAACGCTCATGCCGGGCTACACACATTTGCAGCGCGCGCAGCCCGTATCATTTGCACATCATTTGCTTGCGTACTTTTGGATGCTGCAGCGCGATGTAGAACGATATGAAGATTCCTTAAAACGCATCAATCTGTCGCCGCTTGGCGCGGGTGCATTGGCGGGAACGACATTTCCGATTGACCGCAGCTATAGTGCGTCGCTTCTTGGATTTGACGGTATTTATGAAAATAGCATGGACGCGGTGAGTGATCGCGATTTCATTTTAGAGTTTTTAAGTAACTCGTCCATTTTAATGATGCATTTGTCCCGTTTTTGCGAGGAGTTAATTTTATGGAGCAGCCAAGAATTCCAGTTTATTGAAATGAGCGATAAATACGCAACGGGAAGCAGCATCATGCCGCAAAAGAAAAACCCGGATATGGCAGAGCTCATTCGCGGAAAAACAGGCCGTGTATATGGAAATCTGTTCAGCCTGCTTACGGTTATGAAGGGACTGCCGCTTGCTTATAACAAGGATTTGCAGGAAGATAAAGAAGGCATGTTCGATACAGTAAAAACGATTAAAGCAAGCCTGCTTGTCATGGCGGGCATGATTGAAACGATGAAGGTCAACCGGGAGAACATGGGGCAGGCAGTTAAACAAGATTTTTCTAATGCTACGGAAATCGCCGATTACTTGGCGGCCAAAGGACTTCCGTTCCGCCAGGCGCATGAAATTGTCGGTCGTCTCGTGCTCGCGTGCATTGAAAAAGGCATATATTTGCTGGATTTGCCGCTTGAAGCATATCAAGAGATTTGCCCGCTATTTGAGGAAGATTTATATGAAGTGCTTTCGCCATATACAGCGGTGCAACGCCGAAACAGTGCGGGCGGCACCGGGTTTACACAGGTAGAGCAAGCTCTGCAAAAAGCGAGCGAAATATTAAAGAAGACTATATAAACAAAAGCCAGATGCAAGCGCATCTGGCTTTTGTTTATTAATAGGGACTATGAAATGAACAGCACAGGCCCCTTACACTTCCCCCTGTTCATCTTCACCGCGAACGACAAGCACGTCGCATTTTGCATAACGGATAATATGCTCAGATACACTGCCGATTAAGAAGCGTTCCACCGCATTTAAACCTGTAGCGCCGCAAACAATAAGATCGATGTTATACCTTGGAGCCACATCTTTAGAAATTTTTGATTTCGGATTGCCGAACTCGAGTACAGTTTCGACAGCTGCAACATCAGCTTCCACAGCGGTTTTCTTATAATCTTCAAGCAGGTCTTCCGCAAAAAGGTTAGCGCGTTCTGCAATCGCGCGGCTGTAAGCTTCCACAGCAGAGTATGCTTTTACGTCAACAATGTGGGTGATAAAAAGGTTGGCGTTATTGCGTTTGGCTACTTGAATTGCTTTTTTAAACGCTTTTTCTGCTTCTTTGGAGCCATCAACTGCCACAAGAATATTTTGATAGTTAGTTTTCATGAAGGAGTCCCCCCTATATCGATAGAAATAACTTTCTACACATTTATTATACATCTAAACCGCTTACATGAATTTAACAGAAATGTTACAGAATTTAGAAAAAATAATTTGAGTCGTCTTATTTGTAATTCTAGTCGCAAATTGCTACATATGAAGTAGACGTTTTTAAAGGAGGATTTTGTGTGAGGCATGCGCTGATTACGGCCGGTTCGAAAGGATTAGGAAGAAAAGTTACAGAGGAACTGCTTGACAGAGGGTACTCTGTCACGGTTACATACCGGAGCGCTGAAGCAGCAGCGCAGTTGCAGGAGCAATATGCTCATCTGAAGGAAAGGCTGCAGCTTATTCAGGCAGACGTTACGAAGAAAGAAGACTTATATAAAGTAGTGGATGAGACGATGGCCCGATTTGGCAGAATTGACTGTTTAATTAACAATGCAGGTCCGTACGTATTTGAGAGGAAGCGACTCGTAGATTATGAGGAAGAGGAATGGCATAGCATAATTGACGGAAATTTACATTCTGTATTTTATTTACTGAAGCTCGTAGTGCCAATTATGCGCAAGCAGAAATTCGGGCGCATTGTGAATTATGGTTTTCAAGGCGCCGATAGCGCGCCGGGATGGATTTATCGATCGGCATTTGCGGCAGCAAAGGTAGGGCTTGTATCTCTTACAAAAACGATTGCGTATGAAGAGGCGAAATATGGTATTACCTCAAATATGGTTTGCCCCGGCGATATTGCAGGCGGCATGAAAGAGGCCTCTATTGAAGCGGCGCGTTTACATAACGATTTCCATACCCCGATTGGGCGTTCTGGGACGGGCGAGGATATTGCGCGTGTCGTTTCATTTTTATGCGAGGCAAATTCCGACATGATCACCGGTGCTTGTATAGAGGTAACAGGCGGGTTGGATGTTATTCACCGTTATCGGCAAAAATAGAATTGAATATATAGCTTTCTGAATCATATTCGCGTTCATTACGTTCAAAGGAGAGAAGAGGCATGCGCATCGGTATACCTAAGGAAATTAAGAATAATGAAAACCGTGTAGCAATGACGCCGGTGGGAGTCGTTCAGCTTGTTAAAAATGGCCATGAAGTGTATATGGAAAAAGGCGCTGGCTTAGGGTCGGGTTTTACAGATGAAGCATATGTACAGGCGGGGGCAAAGCTTGTTGAAACAGCGGCCGCTGCTTGGTCCATGGACATGGTAATGAAGGTAAAGGAGCCTGTAGCAAGCGAGTATCAATACTTTCGAAAAGAACTGATATTATTTACTTACCTGCATTTAGCTGCGGAGCCGGCGTTGACAAAGGCATTAATGGAACATAACGTAACTGCGATTGCGTATGAGACCGTGCAGTTGGCCAATCGCTCATTGCCGCTGCTAACGCCAATGAGCGAGGTGGCCGGCCGCATGGCGGCGCAAATCGGAGCGCAATTTCTTGAAAAGCAAGAAGGGGGCAAGGGTATTTTGCTAGGAGGCGTTCCCGGAGTAAAGCGGGGGAAAGTTACCATTATTGGCGGCGGCGTAGCTGGAACGAACGCTGCAAAGGTAGCGGCTGGTTTAGGGGCTGATGTTACAATTATCGATTTAAATCCGGATCGCCTTCGGCAGCTCGATGATATTTTTGGACACCAAATTACGACGTTAATATCTAATTCTTACAATATTGCGCAAGCCGTACAGGAATCTGATCTTGTCATCGGCGCGGTGCTGATTCCGGGTGCGAAGGCGCCAAAGCTTGTAACAGAAGAAATGATTCAAACGATGGAGCCCGGCTCTGTTGTAGTTGATATCGCTATTGACCAAGGCGGTATTTTCGAGACGACCGACCGTATAACGACTCATGATAATCCGACGTACCTTAAGCATGGCATCGTCCATTATGCGGTGGCGAATATGCCGGGAGCAGTACCGCGCACCTCCACAATTGCGTTGACAAATGTTACGGTGCCGTACGCGGTACAAATTGCAAATAAAGGATATAAAAAAGCATGTTTGGAAAATGAGGCTTTGCTGCGAGGTGTGAATATAGCTGCTGGCCATGTAACATATGAAGCAGTTGCACATGTGCATGGGCTGCCATATACGGCTGCGAAAACAGCGTTTGAAACAATGTCGTAGCCTTTTTCAGGCGCATCTTAAAAGGCAAAGCTTGATGCGAATTAAGAAAAGTGCAGGGCGCCCAGAGCTAGACACTCATCTAGATTGGATCCTATACTTTAACTATAGGCTACCCTAAAAAATAATCTGTGTTAAACGATAGTGTTGATATATAAATCCTTTTTTTAGAGGGGGAGAGTGCTCCCGGCCGTATATCGTAACGGTCAGGGCCCAGTTCTGCCTCGTCCAAAGGAAAACCAGAGGGAGAAGATAAGTGCGGGTTGCAATGTCTGCATAGCCGTGATGTACAGACGTACGTGATATCAAAATCAACATCGGCCTACCCTAAAAAATAAACATTTTTTATCTATCGTGGTGCGAGTTATATTCTTGCATGGATTTCTCTTTTAAAGGCTAATGTTGATTTGCAACGAAACGCGACTCCAGCGGGAAAAGCGGCTCGGCCCCGCCCGCGGAAAGCGTCCGCCTGTAGTGGAAAATCAACAATCAAGTGTAACAGAGACTAGAAATAAAATATAAGCGCATCTGCCCCTCTCTTTTCGCCTTTACAAGTTTGCCAATCGACGGGCTTTTTTAATATGTTCAGCTTGGTCCAGCAACTCTTGGGCATGCCGGGTTGTTAAATCAGTAATTTCTACCCCTGAAATCATCCGGGCAATTTCCGTTACTTTTTCCTCTTCACTTAAGACCGCAACCGACGTAATCGTCCGTTCATTAACAATTTGCTTCCGAATGAACAGATGCGTATCGGCCATGGAGGCCACTTGCGGCAAGTGGGTAATGCAAAGCACCTGCGAACCGATCGATACACGATGGATTTTTTCTGCTATCGCCTGGGCGACCCGGCCGCTCACGCCTGTGTCTACTTCATCAAAGATAACAGAGGTAACACCTTGATGCTTTGAAAAAATGCTTTTAAGCGCCAAAATAATGCGGGACAACTCCCCGCCTGAAGCGACTTTTGATAATGGCTTTAACGGTTCCCCGGGATTCGTGGAAATATAAAATTCAACTTTATCATATCCATCATTTGTAAGCTTCACCGGAACGCCATCGACAAGCGGGTCATCCATTGTTCCTTCATTCTTTCCTAACATAATTTCAAATTTTGTTTTTGCCATATGGAGCTCCTGCAGCTCTTGATGAATCGCTTCCGTTAAACGCCTAGCAAGCTCTTTGCGCATGCTGCTCAATACTGTCGCCTCTTTAACAACAGCTTCTTCCAAACGCTTTAGCTGTTTCCTCGTCTCCTCAATATGCATGTCCTTATTTTCAATTGTAGAAATTTCTTGCTCGATTTTTTCCGCGTATGCTAAAATTTCCTCTACGCTGTTTCCGTATTTTCTTTTTAACATACGGATTTCATTCAACCTTGTTTCTATATAATCAAGACGACTTGGGTCGTACTCCATTGCATCAAGCTTTTCCCGCAGCGCATAGCTTACTTCCTCTAACAAATAGTAGCTATTCGTTACCGTATCATATGATTCCTTCAGGGATGCATCCAATTCAGAAATGCTTTCCAGCTGGCTCATCGTATTCCCTACACAATCTAATCCGCAGTTATCTCCGCTAAGAGAACGATAAGCATCGCCAAGAGCTTTATAAATCTTTTCAAAGTTGGAAATTTTAATGCGTTCCTCCATAAGCTCTTGATCCTCGCCCGGCTTTATATCAGCCTTTTTAATTTCCTCTAGCTGAAATTGGATCAAATCTAAACGGTGGGCCATTTGTTGATCATTTTCTGTCAATAATTTCAATTGTTTTTTTATCTGTTCATATTGAACATAATATTCCCGATAAATCTCAAGCTGACGCAACATTTGATCGGCATCAAAATGGTCCAGCATAAACAGGTGGCGCTCTTCATTCATTAAATCCTGCGTCTCATGCTGGCCATGAATATCAACAAGCGTTTTGCCAATATCCTTTAGCACACTTAACGTTACAAGCTTCCCATTAATGCGGCACACACTTTTTCCGGTTGCGGAAATATCGCGCTTTAAAATAATCATGCCATCTGACACATCAATGTCTAACTCCTGCGCTTTTGCGATACACGGATGGTTTATATCATCTAAATAAAATAATCCTTCTATTTCAGCTTTCTCTGTCCCGTAGCGCACAAACTCGGAAGAGCCGCGGCCGCCGACAAGCAAACTGATAGCATCAATAATAATGGATTTTCCCGCTCCCGTTTCGCCGCTTAATACAGTCAGGCCTTTTTGAAAGGAGATATTCAACGCCTCAATAATAGCAAAATTTTTAATTGATAGTTCCGATAACAACGCTTCATTCACCTCGTTATCAAGATAACATATTTGCCCCGAAAGCGAAAGCATCCATAAACTAATTGCCATTTGCACACAATAGAAAAGCACCTTGCTCATTTTCTATGTTTCCCGAAATAGAAAAGACATCAGACCTTTCTTAGAGAAAATGAACAAGGCGCTCTTCCTTTTAAAGCATGTTCAAAAACCGGTCAGACACGCTGTGCGTATCCTCTGGTGTTCTGCAAATAATTAAGCACGTATCATCACCGCAAATTGTGCCAAGGATTTCATCCCAATCCAGATGATCAATGAGCGCTCCAATCGCATTCGCATTCCCAGGAAGCGTTTTCAACACAATCATGTGGCCGGCAATATCTAACTTTACAAAAGCGTCTACTAAGTTCCGCTTCAACTTTTGCAACGGATTAAAACGTTGATCTGCCGGAAGGCTATACTTATACCGGCCATCATGTAACGGCACTTTAACGAGATGAAGCTCCTTAATATCACGGGAAACAGTTGCTTGCGTCACATTGAAGCCTTCGTTGCGCAAAATATCAACCAATTCATCCTGCGTTTCAATTTCCTTGCTGGCAATAATTTCACGAATTTTAATATGTCGCTGACCCTTATTCATCCTTTAAACACCTCGCATATTCTACTATAAATCTTTCTTTGTTTGGCTTCCCAATCTAATGTTAACGTATAAATTGTCGCTTGTACATAATTGTTTTCGATAACAGCATAATTTTTCATAATATTTCGCAAAAATATAATATTTTTTCTTTTTTTATGCTTATAACGCACATATCCGCCATTTCCATTTATATTTCCATGAAAATACAGTTTATAATATATGAAGCGACTTGTTACACGTACCAAATTCCAAGAGGATTATTTGTAAGAAACCACTAAAAAGCCGCCTATTTATATAATAGACGACTTTGTTCATTTAAAAAGCTAAAAGCGCGCTACAACAATAACATTTAACATGGCCTTTTCAAAAGGAAAGGCTCTGTTAAAGGCTAATGTTGATTTGGAACGAAAAGCGACTCCAGCAGGAAAAGCGGCTCGGCCCCGCCCGCGGAAAGCGTCCGCCTATAGTGGAAAATCAACAATCAAGTGTAACAGAGCCAAAGAAAAAGAAGGGATGACATCTACTATTCCTCTTTAGAGCTCTGCTTTAAAAACTGATGAGCCTTCTCTACAACTTCTGCCGCTGAAACAGGGGAATAATTTTCCCCTTTCTCCTGCCCGCCGCGCCATTTTAGATGAATTAAAAATTCAATATTTCCGTCTCCTCCAGTGATAGGAGAGTATGTCAGGTTTTGCACATCAAATCCTTCTTCCATCGCAAAGGCCGCAATATCTTCAACAACGGCTTGATGCACCTTCCGATCGCGTACAATCCCCTTTTTCCCTACCTGTTCTCTTCCCGCTTCAAATTGCGGTTTAATTAACGCCGCCACATCGCCATTAGGCATAAGCACCGTTTTTAAAACAGGCAAAATCAACCTTAATGAGATGAAGGAAACGTCGATACTTGCAAATTGCGGCAGGCCCTGCGTGAAATCAGCTGAAGTCACATACCGAAAATTCGTGCGCTCCATTACGACAACCCGCTCATCCTGGCGGAGCTTCCACGCCAGCTGATTGTATCCTACGTCCAACGCATACGACAGCTTTGCGCCGTTTTGAAGAGCACAATCTGTAAAACCGCCTGTAGAAGCGCCAATATCCAGCATAATCTTATCTTGCAAATCGATATTAAACTCCTTTAGCGCCTTTTCAAGCTTATAGCCGCCCCTGCTTACATACGGCATGACCTGTCCCTTTATAATAAGAGGGATGTCGCTTGGCACTTTCTCTCCCGGCTTATCAAGACGCGCTTCATTCGAATAAACGAGGCCGGCCATAACGGCGCGCTTCGCTTTCTCCCTCGTTTCGGCAAGCCCGCGTTCTACTAGCAATACATCTAATCGTTCTTTCTTTACACCCATATGTTACGCCCTTTTTTGTTTTGATGGAATTAATGCTTGAATACGCTCTGCCGCGTCCTTTGCGGTAAAATGGATTTCCTCCAACAACTTGCTTACGCTGCCATGTTCAATAAACTGATCAGGAATACCCATACGGTCAATTACGCTCTTATGGTAGCCCTTATCATGCGCGTACTCAAGCACGCCGCTTCCAAACCCGCCTGCTAAGCAGGCTTCTTCAATCGTTAATATTGGAATGTTTTTATTCAACAAATCGTGAAGATACGCCTCGTCCATCGGCTTAATAAACCGGGCGTTAACTACTTCAACGGAAATCCCTTGCTTCTTGAGCATTTCCGCCGCCTCAAGCGCCATGCCGATTGTCGGCCCGAAAGTTAAAATCGCGGCATCAGAGCCCTCACGAAGTGTTTCCCACGTTCCAATCGGAATTTCCTTCAGCTCATTATCCATCGGAACGCCCAATCCGTTTCCGCGCGGATAACGAACTGCTATCGGCCCATCGTCGTAAGATAAAGCCGTATATACCATATGCTGTCCTTCATTTTCGTCTTTTGGCATCATAATGACGATATTTGGGAGATGGCGCAAAAATGCAATATCAAATACGCCTTGATGGGTTTCCCCGTCCGCTCCGACAAGGCCGGCGCGGTCAATCCCGAAAAACACATTCAGCTTTTGGCGGCACACATCATGCACAACTTGATCATAAGCCCGTTGTAAAAACGTAGAATAGATAGCCAAAAAAGGCTTCATCCCTTGCGTTGCCAAACCAGCGGCCATTGTCGTCGCATGCTGCTCGGCAATTCCGACATCAAACATGCGGTCCGGGAATTCTTTTGCGAAATTCTCTAATTTAGAGCCGACAGGCATCGCCGGAGTTACTGCCACAATACGCGGATCTTTTTTGGCCAACTTGCGCACTGTTTCGCTAATCACCTTGCTCCACGCCGGCGCTGCAGTAGTCGGCTTTACAAAATCGCCAGATTCAATCTTATACGGCCCTGTACCGTGCCACGTACCGACGACATCAACCTCAGCCGGCTTGTACCCTTTTCCTTTTTTCGTAATAACATGTACAAGAACAGGCCCCTTTGTTTTCTTTGCGTAATGGAGATTTTCTATTAAATCTTCAAAATTGTGCCCGTCTACTGGCCCTAAATACGTAAATCCAAGCTCTTCAAAAAAGATACCGGAAACGAGCATATATTTTAGGCTGTCCTTCAGCCTTTCCGCTGTCGCGGCCACCTTTCCGCCCACCGCTGGAATTTTCTTCAGCAAATATTCTAATTCATCTTTAACCCAATGGTATTTACCAGCCGTGCGCAAACGTCCCAAAACATTATGAAGCGCTCCGACATTCGGGGCAATCGACATTTCATTATCATTTAAAATAACAATAATGTCTTTTTTCTCATGTCCGATATGATTTAATGCCTCTAATGCCATGCCGCCTGTTAACGCACCGTCTCCGATAATAGGAACAATATATTCTTTCGTTTTCTTTAAATCGCGCGCAATCGCCATTCCCATTGCCGCTGATAAAGAGGTAGAGCTATGTCCGGTTTCCCAAACATCATGCTCGCTCTCGCAGCGCTTCGGAAATCCGCATAATCCCTTATATTGCCGCAGCGTGCCAAAATCCTTTGCACGTCCCGTTAAGATTTTATGTACATACGACTGATGGCCTACATCCCATAAAAATTTATCCCTTGGACTTTTAAATACTTTGTGTAAAGCAATCGTCAGTTCTACTACTCCCAGGTTTGGAGCAATATGTCCACCCGTTACAGATAACTCCTTAATTAGAAATTGCCGAATATCACTGCTCAATTCCTCTAATTGAGAAATGGACATATTCTTTAAAAAGTCAGGATTTTGAATTTGCGTTAGATCCACAAGGATCACTCACTTTCATTTCATAATCAAAATACACCACTCGAATTATTATAGAAAAAATTCCTGCAAGATAATAGTATTTATTTATAGACTATATTAAATAACAGTATTGATTTTTGCTCATTGCATTCAAGCTTTCGTTTCAAGTGAATAAGCCAAAATCATGCTTTATTAGCAATCACGTTTAACATAGTCTATTTATAAAAGCTATTAAACAATATAACATGAAAAAAGAGCCGCTAACACGAAGTGATAACGGCGGCTTATTCATCTTCTATATAGTTTTACCGATGACTGCATTAAAAAAACCTTTGCGTTTACATTTATACCATAAAACTTAAAATTGCTCAACAAATGCAGCTGCCCATGTAAAGCTTCTGTACAACAGATGTATCTGTATAAGATTGCGCAAACAACAGCGCTGCTGCCCTTTAATGCAAACCGAATCAACTTTTCCGATTGGCTACTATATCACAAATCTCGAGCAAGTATTCATCTGCAAGCTGCAGCGAAGAAACAGCCGCTTTCGCTTGCATAATCGTTTCTTGTAAAATCTCCTTTGCCCTTTCAATAGAAAAAAGCGTTGTATATGTGCTTTTTTCATTCTCCATATCGCTTCCGACCGGTTTTCCGATTTCAGCTTCCGTCCCCTCAATATCAAGAATATCGTCGCGAATTTGAAAAGCAAGCCCCAAATTTCTCGCAAATATCATAAGCTTCTCTATTTGTTCTCTAGAAGCGCCCGCAAGCACCGCACCTGCCAATACAGAGAACTCCAAAAGACGGCCTGTTTTATTTTGATGAACATATTCCAACTGCGCAAGAGTAAGCTCTTTCCCTTCCGCTTCCATATCCGCCACTTGGCCCGCTACCATGCCGGCAGGGCCCGCCGCTTTTGCAAGCTCTGCCACAAGCCGCAAATTCATAGCAGCTGTAGCATCCGGATGGGGATTCTCTGCAATTACCTCAAACGCATACGTCAACAAACCGTCTCCCGCAAGAATTGCGATTGCCTCGCCGAACACCTTATGGTTGGTAGGTTTTCCTCTGCGCAAATCATCATCATCCATACATGGCAAATCATCATGAATAAGGGAATATGTGTGAATCATCTCAAGCGCGCATGCCGCAGGAATCCCTATTTCCCGTCCCTTCCCGAACGCATGCAGGGTAGCAAACAATAACAGCGGGCGTATCCGTTTTCCACCGGCTTCAAGAGAATAAATCATCGCATTCTTTAATGCCTCGGGGCAGTCCAGCCGCTTCACATACTGCACAGTTTGCGTATCGATGAGTTCTTTGCTTTCTTTTATGAAAGAAGCAAACGTCATGTTCATTCTGCTTCTCCCCCGGTGCTATACGGGCGAAGTTCACCGTTTTCACCCAATATCATTGTCATCTGCTCTTCTACATTTTTTAGCTTCTCATCACAAAGCTTCGATAATTCCATTCCCTCTTTAAAAAATGAAATGGCCTCCTCTAGCGGAACATCTCCCTGTTCTAATTTTCCTACAATTTGCTCAAGCTGTAAGATTGCTTCTTCAAAGCTTAGGTTCTTCTGTGCCATTACTTAGTTCACGCTCCTCAATGCCCCATACATTACAGTCTAATATCCCATCTTGCAATTGTACTTTAACAGCGCTTCCCGGCTGCACCTGCTTTACGCTTTTTACGATGTTGCTCTGCTCATCATATGCGACGCTGTAGCCGCGCATCATGATGCGCAGCGGATTTAGCGCCTCCAGCTTTTCTGCCATTCTTATGAAGGTAGACTGCTTTGTGCGCAATATTACCTGCATTTCCCGCTCCAGCCGTTTTTGCAGCATAGCATGCACCTCTTGTGCACGTTCTATCTTTTGTGCAGGATGATGCTTTTGCACACTTAAAATAAGCTGCTGCACATGTATATATTTTTTCTCCATATAGCGGGACTTCGATTGCAAAAGCCGCTCAAATAACCTGTCCAGCTGCTCCTCCTTTTGGGCGTACAACTGTTTTGGATAGCGGAATGCATACGACTTTTGCAAAGAGCGCAGCTGCTCTTTTTTGCCGTTTACAAGCTCGCGCATCGCCCGCTGGAGCCGAAGATTGCGCTGCAGCAGCCGCTCTTCTAGCTCTAAAATGCTAGGCACAGCCAATTCGGCTGCCCCTGTCGGCGTCGGCGCCCGCAAATCGGCTACAAAGTCGGCAATCGTAAAGTCCGTTTCATGTCCGACCGCAGAAATAATTGGAATATCGCTTGCAAAAATCGCGCGCGCCACTATTTCTTCATTAAATGCCCATAGTTCCTCAATCGAGCCTCCACCTCGCCCTACGATTAAAACATCAATGTCGCCGCGTTTATTTGCGGATTGGATAGCATTTGCGATAGAGGAAGCTGCGTGCTCTCCTTGTACAAGCACAGGCAGCACAATAATTTGCGCAATTGGGTAACGGCGCTTGATGGTTGTAATAATATCTCTAACGGCAGCTCCTGTTGGGGAAGTGATAACTCCAATTGCCTTCGGATAAGCAGGAATCGCCTGTTTATACAGCGGAGAAAATAACCCCTCCTGCTCAAGCCGGCCCTTTAGCTGTTCATACGCTAAATATAAATTGCCGATTCCATCAGGCTGCATGTCATGTACATAAAGCTGATAATTGCCGCCAGCTTCATAAAGAGATACTTGCCCTTTTACCAATACCTTCATCCCATCTTCCGGACGAAACGTTATGCTTCGGTTATAGCCGGCAAACATGACAGCCGCGATTCTCGCATTTTCATCTTTTAATGTAAAATACATATGCCCCCGGCTGTGGTATTTAAAATTGGATATTTCCCCTTTCAGCAGGACTGTCTGCAAATGCGGGTCATGCTCCAGCTTTGCTTTTATATAGCGAGTTAATGCTGATACTGTTAAATATTTTTTCTCCATATTCTATCGCCTTTACTTTGTACAGAGCATATTGAGGCGCTCTGCCGCTGTCACCGTATTATGAAGCAACATAGTGATTGTCATCGGACCTACTCCCTTTGGGACAGGCGTAATGTAGCTTGCGGTCCCAAGAACATCTTCAAAGTCCACGTCACCGCAAAGCTTTCCTGTTTCCAAACGATTTACGCCAACGTCAATTACAACAGCATCCTTCTTTACGTAATCTGCTGTAATAAATTTTGCGCGCCCGACAGCTACTACTAAAATGTCCGCTAGTTTTGTTATTTCTTTTAAATTTTTCGTTTTGGAATGGCAATATGTAACAGTTGCATCTTCGTTTAGAAAAAGCTGGCCAACAGGCTTGCCGACGATGTTGCTTCGCCCTACAACGACAACATGCTTGCCGGAAATTTCAATTTGCATTTCCTTTACGAGCTCTATAATGCCATGGGGAGTACATGGCAGCAGCGTTTCCTGGCCAATCATCATTTTACCGATATTAATTGGATGAAAGCCGTCTACATCCTTTTCCGGGGAAATTGCTTCGATTACGGCCTCTTCCTTAATATGCTTAGGCAACGGAAGCTGTACAAGAAAACCGTGAATCTTTTCATCTTTGTTCAAACGGTCTATCTCCTGCAGCACTCGCTCTTCTGCAACGGTATCGGGAAATTCAATTAATTCAAAGTACATACCTGCTTCTTCACTCGCTTTTTTCTTTCCTTTTACATAGGAAAGTGAAGCTGGATTATCCCCTACTAAAACAACAGCCAGCCCAGGCGTAACGCCTTGCTTTTTCAAGCTCTCTACTTTTTCTTTAATTTCCATTCGTTTCTTTTGGGCAATTTCTAGCCCCTTAATAAGTTCTGCTGCCATCTCCAATTCCCCCTTGTAACGATTAAATAGTTTCTTTGACTTTAGATAATACCCCGTTAATGAAGCGGCGGGATTCATCATCCCCAAACACTTTTGCCACCTCAAGCGCTTCGTTAATCGATACGCTTGCCGGGATATCCTCCATATATTTCATTTCAAATACTGCCACACGCAAAATGTTGCGGTCTACCGTTCCAACACGGTCAATTTTCCAATTTTCCAGATTATCGCTAATCAGTGTATCAATTTCTTCTTTATGCTCCACGCAGCCTAGTACAATTTGCTCTAAAAAATCGTTGCTTTCTTCACCTTCTTCAAGTGCATTTTCAATCGCTGTTTTCGGATCTAAGTCTCCTGCAATATCCATTTGGTACAATGCTTGCATTGCTCTTTCTCTAGCCGTCCTGCGTTTCATAATGACTCTCCTTTTGCTGTTATGATACTTATGTTTTGTTATACTATTCAAATTTATAAGGTGTTCTGTAGCTTAGCTAATTACGTAAGATTTGCTTACGGTTTGTATAATAACATGATAATACCATACTTCCTTCTTTATATACACTCATTGGCATGGAAAACTCCCCAAAAAAGTTAACTTCCAATTCATTACCTCTATATAATGTACGGATTTTCCTAATACGAGAAAAAATATGAATATGCTCTCCATCCTTTTCGATACTATAAAGTGAAACCATCATAAGGAGAAAGCATTCTCCGCACCGATGGCTAATAACAATTAATCGGGAGGCTGCAAGCAATTATCCCGATTCCCCCTCCGCACCGGAGGAAGTGCTTGCTATTTGTCGACATATAATTAAATAGTTGTAATCTCTACGCTACGGAGGAAATATCATGAAGTTTCGAATGATTACAAAGACTGAGGTTAATGATTTTTGGGAGCTGCGCTTACACGGGCTTAAGGAACATCCCGAACTATTTAGCGGCAGCTATGAAGAGTTTGTGGCTCATCCACTAGGAGAAGTTATGGAAAGCTTCCCCGTTGAAAATAATCATTTTGTTTTAGGCGCATTTGATGAAAATAATCAGTTGGTCGGCATTGCAGGCTTTCGCCAGGAAACAGGAGTAAAGCTTATGCATAAAGGCTCCGTATGGGGTGTATATGTAAGCCCTGAAGCGCAAGGAGGCGGCATTGGGAAGAGATTAATCAGCGCTCTTTTAGATACAATCCGCCAACAGCTTCCAGAGCTTGAGCAAGTCCATTTACGTGTCGTTTCCCAAAATGAAAAAGCCAAAAGGCTGTATGAATCTTTCGGGTTTCAAACATACGGTATAGAAAGACAATCCTTAAAAGTTAACACTGCCCATTACGTAGATGAAGAACTTATGGTATTGATGTTCTGAAGCTTATATACTTTTCTAACTAATAAGGACAAAGAGAAACGAAACAACGATCGCCATCTTATGTTCCTAGCAGTTTGGGCTTCCTTTATTTATCAGCCAACACCGTTTAAAATGAGGGTCCAATATCGTTTCTAAACTTTATTTTTAACACGAGTGAAGAAAGTGGCTTACGGACTGGAATGATAAAAACGCCGAAAGGAACATTCCTTCGGCGTTTTACTCTTAAATTGAGTCTACTTCCTGCTTTGGAGCGTCAAAAGTGACTCCTACAACGTGCACATTCACTTCTTTTAACTCCAATCCTGTCATTGTAAGCAGCGCTTGGCGTATGTTATCCTGAATGTTTTGAGCAACGTTTGGAATTGAAACACCAAAGTACATTTGTACATATACATCGACAATAATTCCATCATTGGCTAGCTCAACTTTTACACCCTTGCCGTGATTTTTCTTGCCAAGACGCTCTACGACTCCCGTCGCAAAGTTGCCGCGCATTGCCGCGACCCCTTCAACTTCTGTAGAAGCAATACCTGCAATGACTTCGATAACTTCAGGAGCAATTTCCACTTTGCCAAGTGTTGTTTCTTGTCCCATTTCCAGCATATTTTCAGCCATGTGCACAACCTCCTTCAATTCCTAATTACTGCGTTACGAGCTCGTGCTGTTCAAGAAATTTCGTATTGAATTCGCCCTTCACAAAATCAGGATGCTCCAAGAGCTGTAAATGAAACGGAATCGTTGTATGTACTCCATCGATGATAAATTCACTTAATGCCCGCTTCATTTTCGCAATTGCCTCTTCTCTTGTTTTTCCGTATGTGATGAGCTTCGCCACCATGGAATCATAATACGGCGGAATCATATATCCCGGATAAACAGCAGAGTCTACGCGTACACCGTATCCGCCTGGCGGCAAGTACATTTGTACTTTTCCAGGGGATGGCATAAAGTTTTTGGCAGGGTTTTCCGCGTTGATACGACATTCAATAGCCCAACCGTTAAATTGTACCTCTTCTTGTGTAAGAGATAGTTTCTCTCCCGATGCTACACGGATTTGCTCTTTAATCAAGTCTACACCCGTTACCATCTCTGTAACAGGATGCTCTACCTGAATCCTTGTATTCATTTCCATGAAATAGAATTTTTTCTGCTTATATTCGTAAATGAATTCTACAGTACCTGCTCCAGTATAATCCACTGCTTGAGCTGCTTTGACAGCCGCTTGCCCCATCGCTTGACGAGTTTCCTCATCCAATGCAGGAGAAGGCGTTTCTTCCAACAGCTTTTGCAAACGGCGCTGAATCGTACAATCACGCTCTCCCAAATGGATGACGTTTCCGTACGTATCCGCCATTACTTGAATTTCAACATGGCGGAAATCCTCAATATATTTTTCAATATACACGCCCGGATTCCCAAAAGCTGTGCTAGCCTCCTGCTGTGTAATTTGAATGCCTTTTACAAGCTCCTGTTCGTTGCGGGCCACACGAATTCCTTTTCCGCCGCCGCCGGCAGTTGCCTTAATAATAACAGGATAACCCATTTCATTTGCAAGTTCAATCGCCTCATCCGTGCTTTGAATAATACCTTGCGATCCCGGAACAATCGGAACCCCTGCTTGTTTCATTGTATCACGAGCAACGTCTTTTGTACCCATTTTTGAAATAGCTTCCGGGCTCGGCCCGATGAAAATCAAGTTGCACTCCCTGCAAAGCTCTGCAAAATCGGCATTCTCCGCCAAAAATCCGTAGCCAGGGTGAATGGCATCGCACCCTGTGAGCTTCGCCACACTAATAATATTCGTTAAATTCAAGTAGCTCTCCTTCGATGCAGTAGGTCCGACGCAATATGCCTCGTCTGCCAGCTGAACATGCAAAGCTTCCTTGTCAGCCTCTGAATAAATAGCAACCGTTTCAATATCCATTTCTTTGCAAGCGCGAATAATGCGCACGGCAATTTCGCCTCGGTTTGCAATCAATACTTTTTTTATCATACGGCAATTCTCCTTATTTCGCTTTTATAAAGAAACACGACCGGGCCAGATTCCTTGTCTGGCACCGGCTTTTTATATGCGAAGAAAAAGCCTTTTATCGCACAAGAAATAATGGTTGTCCGTATTCTACAAGCTGTCCGTTCTTCACTAATACTTCGACGATTTCTCCGCTTACTTCCGCTTCAATCTCGTTGAACAATTTCATTGCTTCTACAATACAAACAACTGTATCTTCATTGATTCGATCTCCTACGCTAACATAAGGAGGTGCATCCGGAGACGGGGAAGCATAAAATGTTCCAACCATCGGCGATATAATTTTATGAAGATTTTCATCTTCTGCTTTTTTCGGCTCTGCTGCTTTTACAACTTCCGTTTGTGGCGCTGCAGCTGCTGGAGCTGGCTCTTGTACCGGTACTGACGCAGCTGCGACTCTTTCTTCTGCAGCAGGCGCAACTGGAGCCGCTTGGTATGTAACGACAGTATTGGCTTGTTTTTTCATCTTAATTGTAGCGCCATTGTTTTCATACTCAAACTCATCAATGTTTGAATTGTCAATTAACTTAATTAATTCGCGAACTTCTTGAATCTTAAACATGTCCCATCCACTCCCATAAACTTGTTTACATTTACATCTTACGACAAAATTTTTAAAAATTCCAATTATTTTTATACTCTTACCTTATTTCTTATGCAAAAAAAATTTTTTAATACCTAGTAATAATATCAGCCGTTATACAAAATTGGCAAGAACAAGCCTTGAAGAAATTTTAGCAAATAAGTATGTAGATTTTTATTATATCTCAAATAGGTTGCATATATTCGTAAATGCTTTCCGGTTTTATCGGTCATTTTTCATATGGTCTCAAGATCTATTATTTCCGGTGAATAAGCCTTGTACAATTATAGCTCTCAAAAGTTAATGATTTTCTGCTTAAATCTACAACACTGGCTGTTTCATCAAGAATGTTTAATGCGAATGAACCGAAAGCGCACTTTATTAACAAACCCTTTAACATAACGGCACAAAAAGCGGCAGCGGGGCTTCCAGCCCCCGCTGCCGGGCGATTTCCTTTATTTAGCTGGCTCAAACTTCACTGCTACTTGCTTTGCTCCAATTTCTCCCTTGACGAGTTGAATAATTTTGTTTGCTTCTTTGGCAGAATGCTTATCGGATTTCACTGTAATGCGAACTTCCGTACCTTCGGCGCGAACGAGAGCGTCTTTATAGCCTTCGGATTTAATAAGCGTTTCTAGCAACGCTTCTTTTGCAGCCAAATCATTTATTTCCTGCAATCGATCCATCGCTTTGCTTTTCTCCTCCGCAGATGTGTTCGCCGATGTCATAACCTCTTGCAACTGTTCTTTCGCCTCATTTCGATTATCTTCCATGTCAAGGCGAAGCTGCACGAAGCGCTCATCACCGGAAGATTTTACCGTTTCCTCATTTCCTTTAGCAGCCATTTCTTTCTCGTTTGCGCCCTGTTCCTTCATCATTTGTTCAACCGGACTATTTACCATATTTGATTTTTGGTTATCCGGCGTTGTTACATAATATACAGATAATACCACCACCAAGCTTAGCATCGTTAATAACCAAACCGTTTGCTTTTTCACCACTCGGCTTCCTCCTTAATTCTTTTTTGGTAAAACAGATACACGATGGCTCGGCACACCGAGCGTACGCGTAACCGCCTCAATTACCATCCTTTTCACCTCTATGTTGTCTACTCCTTTCGCCACAATCAGCACACCGCGCACGTCTGGCTTTTGCTTTCTCAAAACGATAGGCGCTTCTTTATCTCCTTGGCGCACAATGACTACCTTTTCATCAACAGACTGGTCTTCCACGTTACGCTTTCCACCTTCGCGGTCTGTTTCATCCGTTACTTGCGAACGGGTCACCCTATCTTTTTCCAGTACCTTCGATTCTGTTGATTCCAAATTCACCACTACAGTAACATCCTTAATGCCTACAACATTCTCAAGCGCACTTTTGAGCCGCTCTTCATATTGTTTTTCATATTTTTGCACGGTAGAAGAGCTGTTGCTTTTTTGGGCAAAAGCAGGAACATCCTTTTGTTCATTGCTGCTAACCTGCTGAAAGACGGGAACCTCTTCCTTTTTCCCTTGAAACAAGTTGCTGGAGAACATAAGCATAATCCCTAATATAAGCAGTGGAAGTACAAGCTTTGGCGCTAGCTTTTTTTTTTCCCGTTCATCCCCCTCGCTTCCGTTAAATAGCTTTTGGAAGATGTTTCGTTTATTATCGCTCATTCGTTCTTTCTGTCCCCCCTTTCATTTCCAACTGTATCTGTCCTTCTTCTAGTTGCCACTCTTGTGCAAGAAACTGTTGAATATCTTCGGATGCCTGATTGTCCATGCTGGATTGATACGGCGCGCTCGTATTGATTTCGATCGGCTTAATTGCTTCTACCGTTTCCGGCCGCTGCGGATCTACCTTTTCCATCAGCACTGTGACGCTTTGAATGTCGTGCTGTGACTTAATTTCCTGCTTTTCTTTTGGAACAATAACTTCAAGGTTAACAACTTTAACACCGTATCGCGTCTCCAGCTCTTTTCCAATTTGTTTTTTCATTTGGACAGCCATCTGTTCTAAAATATATGCACGCTGTGAGGCTTGTATTTCTTTTTTCTTTGCATTAATTGCATTTTCTGCCTGATTATTTTGCAAATATTTGTTTTGGTCAAACTTTGCAATCACTTGATGTATGTCCATTTGCAACAATTGAAATAGCGGGGTTAAAATAAGTACAATTAACAGCAAACTTACCACGAATTTTACATATTTTTGAAGCGATGAATTTGGCAAAATCATATGAAGTACAGTGGCAAGCAAAAGAAACACAATAATATTCCGAACCCACTCTGTTATAAACTCCATTTTCCCTGCCCCCCTACCGCATCATAAGGGTCACGTTTCCAGCTGCGATGATAATTGTAATACTAAGAAAAAACATAAACGAAACAATGGCTAAACAAGCGAATACATAGATAATGCTCTTGCCGATAATATCGAGGCATTGGATGATTGCCCCTCCGCCTATAGGCTGCAGCACGGCAGCTGCAAACTTATAAATAAATGCGATTGCGAATATTTTGAGAGCTGGAAAAGCAACAATAAGAAGCAAAATCACTACGCCGGCGATACCTACTGTATTTTTTAAAAGAGCAGAAGCACTCAGCACAGTATCAGCCGCCTCCGTAAACATTCGTCCAACTACCGGAATAAAGTTGCCCGTTACGAATTTGGCTGTTTTTACTGCGATTCCGTCCGCGACCGCAGTGGCGGTTCCTTGTACTGACAAAACACCAAGAAAAATGGTCAGAAAAATACCGATGATTCCAACACTCACGTTTTGCAGCAACCTTGCCAGTTTCGTTACTTTATACTGATCGCTTAATGTACTTACAATGCTTAAAATAGTAGCCAAAAACAGCAGCGGAAGCACAATATAGTTCATCAGCATCCCGCTCGTATTCATTAAAAATACGATGATAGGGTGAAAAAAGGAAACCGATACAACTCCCCCTCCCGCCGCGATAAGCGCCAACAAAATAGGCAATAATGCCAAAATAAAATCAATCATCATTTGGATTGTTTCTCTTGCATATGCCATCACAACATAAAAACTGTTTAACGCAAAAATCATTAATACCATATATACAACCGCATCTGCAATTTTACTGACGGTGCTCTTATCAAATGCGGATTGCAGCGATTGCAGCAGCGCGCTAAAAACTGTTAGCATAATGAGCGTACCCAACAGCTTTCCGTTGGCAATAAGTTCATGAAATAAATATTTGATAAGCCCGATAAACCACTCTTTAATAGAAAATTGTTTTTCCCCTTTAACAAATTCTATAAAGCTCCCTTTCTGACTTTCCGGCAAGTAGCCTCCATATTCCGTTACAAGCTCGTCCCAATACTTTTTTATATCCTCTACCCCAAGCTTCTCTAGCTGTTCATTCACGATTTCCTGTTGGGGTGGAGAAGCTTGTACGACAAGCGGCAGAGAAAAAAAGAAAAGAAGAAAAAAGAGAAGAGACGCACCTCTTTTTCGAATCATCAGCCCACCCCCCTTTTTACCCGTTCGGCAAGAAGCCAAGAATAGTTTCAATGATAACCGTTAAAATAGGAATCGCCATAACGAGAATTAATATTTTTCCGGCTAATTCAATCTTAGAGGCAATTGCCCCTTGTCCAGCATCTTTCGTTACTTGCGCACCAAACTCAGCTATGTAAGCAATCCCGATTATTTTTAGCAATGTTTCTACATAAACATTGCTTACTTTCGCTTCGGCGGCAACTCTTTCAATCATTTTTAAAACAGCGCTAATTTGGTCAATTAAAATAAGAAACATGACGCTGCCGACAAAAACAATAAATAAAGATGTAAGACTGGATTTATGCTGATTCAGCACCGCTGCCAAAAAGGTGGCAATCAATCCTAAGCCGACAATTTGTAAAATTTCGATGGAGATCGCCCCCTATTGAAACAAAAATACACTTTTAATCTTGTCGAATAAGTTGTTAATCAAAAAGGCAACGTGAAAAAGAATGACAACAAACCCGACAAGGATTACCCAGTTTGCAATATCCTCGCGCTTTAATTCTTTTAGCACTGTATGAATAAAAGCTAAAATAATGCCAATTCCGGCAATTTGAAAGATGAGCCCGACATCAATGGACATGCTTTTCCCTCCTACAGCAATAAGATTACAATCAGCAACCCTGTTAAAAAGCCAAGGCTTTTCATCATCCTTTCATAGCGAAGCTGGATATCCTTTGCTTCTCCTTCTTCCCTCTCCAAATGGGCGATGCAAAGACGGATATGCTTTTGCTGCGAGATGCGGTCATGTTGGCCGAGCGTTTCGCCAAATTGCTGCAATATCTCGTATTCCGTTTGCTTTAAAGCAGTAAAGCCCCATATGTCCTTTAAACTATCTATCCAGGCTTCACGCACTGTTTTATCTCCTTGTTCTAGCTGTTCAGAGAAGCTTTGAAACAACCAGGAAAGCGGCTTGGGCATCTGTTTTGTCAGCCGCTTTGCCACCTCGTTTAGCGGGGTATGCCCATACATAATTTCCGCTTCTAATGACTGTAATGCAGTTTTTAACAGCCGCAGCTGCCGCGGCCGTTCACTTACCTTCTTGGCAAATTGAAAACCGATCCACGTTGTAGCGGCGACAATGAAAGCAGCGCCAATCAATTTCATCATGAACTCCTCACGCTCGCTTTTCGCAGGATAGATTGTCCCGTGCCATCTTTTACATTTAGTACCGTTCCTGGCCCTTTCATACGGGACAGCTCGATAAAGCGTTCAAACACTTCAAGGTCTATTAGCTGGCGGATAGAAGGGCGTTTTACTAAATCTCCATATTCATAGCCATGGGCGGTTACAAATAGCTGGACGCCGGCATTCACCGCCTCTAAAATCGCCTCGCTATCTTCAAGGCGGCCGATTTCATCGACAATTAGCACATCGGGGCTCATGGAACGAATCATCATCATCATCCCTTCCGCCTTTGGACAAGCATCTAGGACATCGATACGATTCCCAAGTTCATACTGCGGAATCCCCTTTACACTGCCGGCGATTTCGGAACGTTCATCTACAATTCCAACTTTACAAGAGGGGATATGATTCATGCCCGTGCTCATAATTCGAGCAAAATCGCGCAGCAATGTCGTTTTTCCCGTTTGCGGAGGGCCGATAATCACCGTATTGAGCCAGCGGTTTTGATATAAATACGGAAGCAGCGGCGTGGCAATCCCGATTTTTTGTTTGGCGATGCGGATATTAAAGGAGGCAATATCCCGAATCATCTTTACCTCCCCGTTCTCCGTAATCACTTTTCCAGCCAGTCCTACACGATGTCCCCCGCGCAATGTAACATATCCTCTTTTTAGCTCCTCCTCTAACGTATACAGCGAGTACTGACTCAGTTTATTCAGCAAATACAGCGCATCATCCGGCGTCACAATATACTTAGAGAAGTGCGGTGTCCCCCGCACAATGCACTCAAGCGGCCTTTGTATGCGAATGCGGATTTCTTCCAACTCCTCTAGCGGCATGGATTGAAATAAAAGCTGCATCTCTTTTGGCAAAATATCCAATACTTCCTTCATACACATCTCCCCGTATTCATTTAAAAACTGCAATTAAAATGCACCCTACCCCAACAATAAGAAAGAGCAGCTTTCCGGATGAGATTTCATTTGCAACGCTCATGATCCCGATTGACATTGTCAAAATCAAAATCGTTGGGCCGACAAAAGCAAGCAAGCCGTTAATAACAAGCGCTTTTTTCGCATCGTTGTAATAGAGCATCACCAGCGCGGCAAGCACTTCTATGCTTCCCGATATGAGGCGAAGCACCGCCATTGCCAACACAGATGCTTCTACAACCGAAAGCCATTGCTTCACTGTTTCACCTTCTCCCGCTGTATAACATCCCGCTCCTATGAACGGAACGAAAAGAATGCGTTTTGTACAACCATATGCGCGGTTTGTCCCTTTCAGAATCAAAAAAGTTTACAAATAAAAAAACACCCGCAAAATGTTTTGCGGGTGTTTTTATGAATATCCAGCTTACGCGCGGGACACATATTTTGCTTCTGCTGTATTGATAATTAGCATATCGCCTTCATTAATGAAAATCGGAACTTGTACAACAAGGCCTGTTTCAAGCGTTGCAGGCTTCGTCACGTTGGAAGCTGTATCACCTTTGATGCCGGGCTCCGTTTCGACAACTTTCAACTCAACTGTATTCGGAAGCTCTACGCCAAGCACTTCTCCTTGAAACGTCATAATAAATACTTCCATATTTTCTTTTAAAAACTTTAACTCACGTTCAATTTGTTTAGATGGAAGTTCAATCTGCTCATAGCTTTCATTGTCCATGAATACGTGGGAATCCCCCATTGCATATAAGTATTGCATACGGCGATTTTCAATATGCGCCTTCTCCACTTTTTCGCCGGCACGGAACGTTTTTTCTTGAATCGAGCCTGTGCGAAGGTTACGAAGCTTAGAACGAACGAACGCCGCCCCTTTTCCCGGCTTTACATGCTGGAATTCAATAACCTGCCAAATTCCGCCATCCACTTCAATTGTTAATCCTGTACGAAAATCGTTTACTGAAATCATGCCAAAAAATCCTCCTGTATTATAAAATAATAAGTTCTTTCGGGGAATGAGTTAAAACTTCATTGCCTTTTTCGGTTACAAGAACATCGTCCTCTATACGAACGCCGCCTAATTTCGGAACATAAATCCCCGGTTCTACCGTTACAACCATTCCTGGCTGAAGCTCTACATCCGAACGTACGGAAAGGGCAGGGCCTTCATGAACTTCCAGTCCAATTCCATGGCCTGTAGAATGGCCGAAATATTGTCCATATCCCTTTTCTGTTATGTAATCACGAGTTAAAGCATCCGCATCGCGTCCCGTTATGCCGGCTTTAATGCCGCGAACACCGCGCAGTTGGGCCTCAAGCACAATATCATATATGTTCTTCAATTCAGCGGCAGGTTCGCCTACCGCTATTGTACGAGTAATATCGGAAACATATCCTTTGTAATAGGCGCCAAAATCTAGTGTAACAAAATCGCCCTGCTCTATCAATTTTTCAGAGGCTACTCCGTGCGGCAGTGCGGAACGATAACCGGAAGCAACGATAATATCAAAAGAAGAAGACGCGGCGCCTTGTTTTCTCATAAAAAACTCCAGCTCGTTTGAAACCGCAAGTTCGGACACGCCAGGACGAATCAAAGATAAAATATGCGTAAAGGCCGCATCCGCAATTTGCGCAGCTTCCTTTAATATCTTAATCTCAGCGTCTGTCTTAATCAAGCGCAACTTTTCGATTAAGCCGGAAGTCGGCACAAACTCTGCTTGCACCTTTTCTTCATAAATCTTATATTCTCCATATGTAAGACTGTCTTGTTCAAAACCGAGCCTTTTAATACCTAAAGCTTGTGCCTGCTTTGCCGCTTCTTCTGCAATAGAACCAGTATGTTGAACAATCTCATAGCCTTGCGCCTGCTTTTGTGCCTGTTCCACGTAACGAAAATCTGTAATAAACAGCGCTTTTTCGCTGGAAATTAAGACAACGCCGGCGCTGCCGGTAAAATTCGTCATATATGTACGATTATAAGCGCTCGTAATGAGCAATCCATCGATATCGGATTGTTCGAATAATCCTCTAAGCTTCTGTAGCTTTTCCATATTACGCCTCCCCTATTTTCTCAAGTAACGCCAAAAGAGCCAGCTTATAGCCAAAAAATCCGAATCCCACAATTTGTCCGGCCGTTACAGGCGCTGTAACCGAAACATGGCGAAACGGTTCCCGCTTATGAATATTTGAAATATGCACCTCTATGACCGGAAGATCAATACTGGCAATCGCATCTCGTATCGCATAGCTATAATGGGTATACGCGCCTGGATTGATAACAACCCCTTCAAAGATTCCGTCTGCCTCATGAAGCTTATCAATGATAGCACCTTCATGATTGGACTGGAAGCATTCCAGCTCCGCCCCCAGACCATTTGCATAACCGATCAATTCATTCTCTAAAGACTGCAGCGTGCTTGTTCCATACACACCTACTTCGCGCACCCCGAGGCGATTTAAATTCGGTCCATTTATGAGGAGAAGTTTTTTCATAATATACTGACTCCTTACTAAAAAAGAATGTTCATAGAACATTCTATCATAATCGTTACTTATTTGAATAGTTAGCCTCCTTTTTACCTCTAAGCAGATTCTCTTCCATCGCTTCATAGGACACAGAATATGTGATGAACACACCATATAGAACAAAAATACAAATTGTAGTCACTAAGGTGCTCCTTGGGAATTCAAGCGCGTGCTTAACAACGGGAGACAGAAAACCGACTGCTAAAAACAAAATCCCCCACCAAACAAGACCGTATAAAATTCCCGGTATAACTCCCTGAAATTTTTTAAATAACGCGCCATATAAAACCGCAACCCCAAGCGATAAAACTCCCATTACTATAATGCCGAGTATATTTCCCCAAACGCCCTGCTTCCAATCTCCAAATGCAAACGGGAGAATAAAATAATTTGGACCGACTTCACTAAAGGAAAATATATGTAGAAAATACCAAACGCCCGCCCAAAATAAACCGCCAAATATTCCAATTCCCATCACTTTCTTCATAAATGACTGCGGCTGCTCTTTTTGTTGTTTCTTTTCCAATTTCTACACCTCCGCTTGTTAGTATGTCCGAAAGCATAGAAATCATGTTCATTCCCTTTCTGTTTAAAAAGGAGCAATGCTGGCTATAACGTATACAGGGAAATATGCGCCAACCTCGCTGTTTTCCTTGTCATATGGCAACCTTTCCCGATACAATAAAGAAAAAGGGTACAGGTTGGTGTTTATATGTCAGAGGAGAATAAACAAATATATGGCGGTCAAGCGGTTATAGAAGGAGTTATGTTTGGCGGCAGAGAATATACTGTTACAGCCATTCGCAGGAAAGATGCTTCAATAGAATATTACCGATTGCCGCGAGTTCGTAATAAAACATTAGATATATTAAAAAGAATTCCGTTTTTACGTGGTATTGCAGCTATTGTGAATGCCAGCGCTAACGGCGCAAAGCATTTAAATTTCTCGTCAGAACGATTTGACGTCAATCCCAATGAAGATGCCAAACTCGCCAAGAAAAAGGATGAACAATCTAAACTTACAATGGCGCTTAGTGTAGCAGCGGTTGGCGTACTGTCTTTTATATTCGGAAAAGTCATTTTCACAGCGACACCCGCCCTCTTAGCAGACTTGACGAGGCCGATTTTTTCATCTGATACGGCCCAAGTCTTAGTAGAAAGCATTATCAAGCTTATTTTGCTGCTGGGCTACATTTATTTCGTTTCGCTTACTCCGCTTATTAAGCGAGTCTTTCAATACCACGGGGCCGAACATAAGGTTATTAACGCTTACGAGAATTCCCTTCCTTTAACAATTGAAAATGTCCAAAAGCAAACACGGCTTCACTATCGATGCGGCAGCAGCTTCATTCTGTTCACAGTTATTATTGGAATGTTTATATATTTGCTTGTACCGACAGAGCCGCTATGGGCTCGCGTTATAAATCGAATTCTATTAATCCCGGTTGTCCTCGGTATATCTTTTGAGGTTTTACAGCTTACCAATCTCCTGCGCACAGTCCCGGTATTACGGTTCCTCGGATACCCCGGCCTTTGGCTCCAGCTTTTAACAACAAAAGAGCCGACAGACGAACAAGTGGAAGTTGCCATTGCATCATTTAACGAATTGCTTCGTCTAGAAGGAAAGCAGGCATGAATTTTTATTTTCTCATCAATTCCTGTTGTTGCCAGTAATAAGATTAATAAAGTGTCTTTTTAGGAGGTGTTTATCGTGAACGGCCGTTCTTTTACCTTTGTCCTGTTTTTTATTGTGATTGGGCTGGCCTCATTCCAGCTCGTCAGCTTTGCAGTACAGAACCCTGCCGGATTGGTAAAAAATCTTTTAACATTCGCGATTGTTATTGGTGCAATTTATTTGCTGTATAAGCTGTTCACAAGTTCAAGTTCATCCGCTAATCCCCGTTCTTCCTATAATCGAGCTGTTAAGCAATCCAAGAAAAAGTATGGAAAATCAAATGGGAAAGCAAATACAAATGCAAAGCCAAATATAACCCATCTAAGCAGCAGCTTCACAAAAAAAACTCCAACAGACACGCAAATCAAAAAAGGCAACACATCCTTAAAAAGAAAAAGAAAGCAAACACATCTGACAGTTATCGAAGGAAAAAAAGGAAAAAAGAAACACCGCGCCTCCTTTTAGCGCGGTTTTTCTTTTTGCAACCCCTTACTTTATATCTCATCAGAATTTCCATATATCGCACGATACATATCTAATACAAGCGCCGTTTTGGAAGAAGCATGCAGACTGCAATGCGTCCAAGCCTTTCCCTTATATTCTTTTTTAATCCTATTGTTTTTTCACTATATACAAACAAAATTTCCTTGCCCCATTTGAAACCACTCTCTTCTTCCTGTTCATAACATTATTATCAATATACATGAAAACAATGCTTCCTCAAATAAAAAAAGCTGACGGCTACCGCTCAGCTTTCCGTCTATTGGTTTTGTTCTTCATTTGCTTTTTGCACACCGCGAAGCGTCTCTACCCGAGAAGCATCCTCTTCAAAATATTGAACAAGATCCCCGATACGGTCAATTGCCTCCCAGCTTAGGTGATGCTCAATCCCTTCCACATCTTCATAAATTTTACTTTCATCAACACCAATAATGCGCATAAACTGCTCAAGAAGATCATGGCGATATACAAGGCGTTTTCCAATCTTCTTTCCTTTGGCAGTTAACACGAGCCCCCTATATTTTTCGTAAATTAAATATTCATCCTTATCGAGCTTTTGAACCATTTTTGTTACAGAGGAAGGGTGTACGCTTAAGGCTTCTGCTATATCAGAAACGCGCGCGTATCCTTTTTCTTCAATTAATAAATAAATTTGTTCTATATAATCTTCCATGCTAGGAGTTGGCATTGGTTTCCTCCATCCAATTAGTTTTCTTTACCCGTTTCCGTTCTAAACAATCAATAAAATCATACAACAGAAAGAGTATGGTGACAAGGAGGAGATAACGTATAAAACTTTGCACCTTTATTTAGACATACTCAATTTGCATTTATATAACGGCATTCTTTGTAGTATAAACGAACCCTATGATTTCATAAGAGGCTAGGCTTAATAATTCCCATGACGAAAAATGCAATTTTCAAAAAAGTTCTTGCCAAAGATCTTTTTCTTTGTAATCCTATATGATTGGAGAAACTAAACTTAAGGAGGAAAACATATGCTGGAAACAATTGCTTCTTTGGATTTCAAAGAGATAAAAACGTACATACTATCGCTTATTACAGCATTCCTTATTTCATACTTCGGCTTTATGCTGATTCGCTATTCCTTGCATCAATTCTTTCAGCGCACAAGCTTTATTGAAGAGAAAAAAGAACAGACAATCGAAACAGTCGTTAAAAACACCTCCCGCTATGCGACTCTCATTATTGTCATTCTTGTTGCCGTCAAACCGTTTATAGATTTAAAACAAATTCTCGTTGCCGGAGGCGTAATCGGGATTATTGTAGGTTTTGGCGCGCAGTCTGCCATTAGGGACTTTTTGTACGGCTTTTTCTTTCTATTTGAAGGGCAATTAAAAAAGGGGGATTTTGTTACTATTAACAATGAACAAGCTGGAACCGTCGAGGATCTAGGATTTCGCGTTGTAAGCATTCGCCTGATGGACGGAAAGCTGATGACGGTATCTAACGGGGAAGTGCGAAAGGTTGTAAACGGCAATGTACATCACCGCCGCATTTTTGAAAGCGTCATTGTTGATTTTAAAGAAGATCCGTCCCGCATTAAGCTAATACTAGAAGAAGTGTGTGAAGAACTAAATTCCCTGCACGATGAGTATTTGCTTCGCCACCCGCACGGAGAACCTGTAGAAGCTTACCATTACTGGGGAATGTCTTCCCTAGACGCCTCGCCGTACGGCTTTAAATTTTCCATCGTGGCAACTGTACATGATGTTCATTACTTAAGCGCAGCACAAGAAGCAAAATTTTTACTGGCAAAACGATTGTACGATGAGGGGGTTTCTTTGCCTTCTATTCGTGCCGTTTACACGACTTCTATGTAGCTGTCTAAATTTACAAATGCATTTTCGACATAAATACATGGTAAAAATCCAAAATAAGAGAGTAAATAGTTGACTCACCTCTTTTGTTATCGGTATCATATTTCTTTGTGAGCATTTTGAAAACAGGACCTTATTACGAACAGATGAGAGGGGAAATGGAATGTCGCTGAAGAAAAAAACAGAAGTACGTACCGGCAAAATGGTTCGTGAGCTAATGTTAGCAGATAAAGATGTAACCGCTTCGCTAATTATGGTATACAGCAATAACAACGTTAATGAAGAAATTAAGATAGAGGGACTTGCTCCAAAGTCTAATGAAGAATTATTTTTAAGCGGTAACGTGGATTGGAACCAAAGCGTTATTTATAAAATTGTCGACTTTTCCGGCAAGGCCGAAGTAGGCAAAGCCATGCTTGTTGATATGAAGAAAAATAACGTTACATTACAAATTGAGCGGGTTATGTGGAGTAAAGGCAAACAAGATGAAGAACCGATTAAAGAGGCAGAAAAAAGTGAACCGGAACTTTTACATACTATGGTGCCGGCACAAAAAGAACAGCCTAAAACGGAAGCGCCAGCTATTAAATTGGAGCCAAAAAAGCAAGCTGCCCCCGTTCCATCGCCGCCAACAGCTCCAGCTGAAGAAAAGAAAGCAGTACTGCGACCGGTTGAAACGGAACGCAAGCATGCTGCACCGATAGTTGCCGAAGTTCCCGAACTTCAAGACAAATATGACCGCCTCTGCAAAAAGGCAATTGCAGTTTGCCAAGACTATGAACTTGGAATGGATGTAGACGATTCTATCGAAGGTTTGAAAGCAGAACTGGAAGCGCAAGGCTTAAAAATCGACCTGGATCCTGAATTTATGAAAGCTATTGAACAACTGCGGTCATTAAAAGCAAAAGGAATTCAAATTGAAAAAATAATGAATCTTATCTAGAACGAGTTGTAAAATGACCGAGTGCAGGAAAGATACCGCACTCGGTCATTTTTATTCCATAGCATATCACGCTGTTTTTAGCGCATTCGTGCGTCAAATCCGGGATATATTACAGCGTTTAACATATCCTACTTTTTAAAATTCCACTCATCATTTTCGTATTTTTCGCGCGCAAGCTGCTCTACCTGCTCCTGCTGCTCCTTCGTTAACTCATAAGGTACTAAGTCAATGTTCAAGCCCCTCTCAAAACCGACCTTGAACGCTTCAATCAACTGCTCGATTGTAAACATCCGATTGGTTAATTCATTAATAGCAACCGCTTTTGTGGAAAACATATTTTTCATTCGTTCCTTAATGCGTTCATTCGGGAAAATAAATAAATCATATAATGTATCTAAATCAATTTCTAGCGGAATTGAGCCATGCTGTAAAATAACCCCTTTTTGGCGCGTCTGCGCGCTGCCCGCGATTTTGCGGCCTTCTACTACAATTTCATACCAAGAAGGAGCGTCAAAGCAAACTGCCGAACGCGGATTTTTTAAAGCTTCGCGATCCTGTTCTGTTTTTGGCACCGCAAAATATGCATCAAGCCCGAGAAATTTAAAGCCCTCAAGCAGCCCTTGTGAAATAACGCGGTACGCTTCAGTCACTGTTTTAGGCATTTTTTCATGCTCCTCCGGCACAATTACGCTATACGTAAGCTCGCGGTCATGAAGAACGCTGCGCCCTCCCGTTTGGCGGCGCACAAAGCCAAAGCCGCGCCGTTTCACCTCTTCTATATCAATTTCCTTTTCTGCACGTTGAAAATACCCTATCGACAGCGTCGGAACATCCCATTGGTAAAACCGGATAACAGGAGGCATTTTCCTTTCGCTTTGCCAGCTTAGCAAACACTCGTCCAAAGCCATATTATATGCTGGAGAGCATGCCCCAGAATTAATATAGCACCATCTTTCCTTCTCCATTCTACACCTCATGCCAATAAAAATTTTTTCGTACATGCTTTAGTCTACCAAATCCGATAAAAATTGTGAAAAGATACGAAAATTCTATTGTGTTATTGCATAAACCAACAAGGGCATTATAATATGAATGGTAGGAATAGAAAAAAGGGGTCGATGCAATCGTGTCAACTAACATCATTATCTTCCTGGGGATTATTCTTGCGTTTATTGCGTACTCTGTTGCCATGTACTTCTATCAACGCAAACTTGTGAAATCACTTTCAGAAGAAGAATTTCGCGCCGGATATCGCAAGGCCCAGCTTATTGATATTCGCGAGCCGGATGAATATAATGCCGGCCATATTTTAGGTGCAAGAAATATTCCGCTTTCCCAGCTGCGAATGAGATATAAGGAAATTCGCCCGGATCAGCCTGTTTATATGTATTGCCAAAACGGATTGCGCACAGGGCGCGCCGGCCAATTCTTAAAGAAACACGGCTATACGAATCTGTACCAGCTGCAAGGCGGATTTAAAACTTGGACAGGCAAAGTGAAAGCAAAAAATTAAATACGCATAATAGCCCGATTTTTTTGGATGGGCGGTAAAGCCTTCTCCAGCATTTGTACAAATGCTGGAGAAGGCTTTATTTATAGGCTATGTTAAACGCTAGTGTTGATATATAACCCTTTTTTAAAGGGGGAGAGTGCTCCCAGCCGTGTGCAGTAACGGTCAGGACCTAGTTTGGCCTCGTCCAAAGGAAAACCAGAGGGAGAACATGAGTGCAGGCTGCGA
>JBHGUR010000034.1:0-14434 GCA_048976805.1 Ectobacillus sp.
AAGAACATATGTTCATTATACCAAGATATGGGATATGAGACAATGGGTAGGCTGTCGCCTACCGAAATTCATCTCCCCCTTATCGTTGGGCTACGCCCTTCACACGATTGAAGAGGGAGACTTCTTTCGGAATATGTTAAATTGTTTGTGTGGAATTTTTCGGACGGGAATCATTCTATATATATCCAATTTATGATTTGGACATATACATCGCGGCTAAGTAGAACAAACAGCACCTTGTACTTGCTTCCTCTCTCTGGTTTTCCATCGCATGGGGCAGGAAGAGGGTTTGGCCGTTTTAATGCCCGGAATGAGAGCCTTCAATTCCCCAAACCGCTTCGTTCCTTCTTTTCCTAAATGCCATAAAATCAGCATCTTCCATTTGCCTCCAATTACAGACAGCGTTAATTCTTTTTCACAGTTAAATGTCTTGTCCCGCATCTATTATAGTGCAACAATAGCTGTAAATAATTAAGATAATGCTTCTCGCTATTACTTCTGCCGTTCATTGGATATAATGACTATTGTGCAATACATGATACATACAAGGGGTGTTACAATGCAATCATTAAAAGGTAAAACAGCGTTAGTCACCGGCGCAGGAAGAGGCATCGGCCGGGCTGCTGCCATCGCTCTTGCAAAAGAAGGCGTGAACTTAGGGCTTTTGGGCCGCACGATGGACAACCTGGAAAAGCTTGCGGCAGAGCTTGCGCAATATAATGTAGAAGTTTCAGCTGCTGCTGCGGATGTAGCCGACTTAGAAGCGGTGACGCATGCGGTTGCGCATATTACCGAAGAATTAGGCGCTATCGACATTTTAATTAACAATGCCGGCACTGCGAAATTCGGCGGATTTCTTGATTTAACTCCTGAAGAGTGGGAAAACATCATCCGCGTGAACTTGATGGGCGTCTACAATGTAACAAGAGCAGTGTTGCCGGGCATGATTGAAAGAAAATCAGGCGACATCATCAACATTTCTTCCACGGCCGGACAAAAAGGCGCACCGGTTACAAGCGCCTATAGCGCCTCTAAGTTTGGTGTTCTCGGATTGACAGAATCGCTTATGCTTGAAGTAAGAAAACACAATATTCGCGTAAGCGCACTAACCCCAAGCACAGTTGCGACTGATTTGGCAATTGAGACGAACTTGACTGACGGCAATCCGGAGAAAGTGATGCAGCCAGAGGACTTGGCAGAATTTATGGTAGCACAACTAAAACTGCACCCTCGCATCTTCATCAAAACAGCTGGATTATGGTCTACTAATCCATAAAACTGCGGAACGCTTGGCCCTGCCAAGCGTTCTTTCAGCATAATCCGGCCGATTTTGGCAATAATCCGGCCGATTCGGCTCACAATCCGGCCATTTTTAGCAATAATCCGGCCAATCGTACAATCTACTCAATTGGCAAATGATATTCCCTCCCCTTTGTTGTACCTGTATAAGGCATATTCATCGCAGCAAGCAACTTCCTGGCAGTAGAGTCTGAGGAAAGCTGCAAAAAATCCCGTAACTGCCGATTGGTGATAGTTCTTCCAAAAATAAGGGCGTAATCCTGCAAGGAAGAAACATGTGCATCTTTCGATGAAAAGGAGCAATATGAACAGTTCCACTTCCTCTGTTTCCTTTCCATCGGAAGACTATAACAGCTCGGACAGTGGACACCTTTTATAATTTTACTTTTGGAAATGTTGAATCGTTCAAGGATATCTAAGTCATGAGGAGTATTATATTTTAGCAATAGCGAACATACCCTCCGAAGCTCTCTTTTATTCAGCCTCTCTTCGCTATGTACACTTTGCAAAGCAGCAATCTTTGGCGCAAGATTTGTGCTGCGCACCACTTTCTGCATACTTCTTGAATGAGGCGGGGAACTTTTAATAAGTGTAGAGGAATTTGTCATTACAACTAAAAATTCAACAGGAATGAGCGGACATTTATGCTGCTTTAGCCACTCTGTAAGCTGCGCTGCTTGGCGCTCCGCTTGAAGAATCGGATCAGGAAATACTGTCTCGCTTTCATTTGCGGTTCGAATAAGCTGATGAAATGCATGGTCAAAAAGTACAGCACCCGAAATATGTTTCACTTCCATAATGAGAAAGAATTTTGATGAGAGGAGCAATACATCTAGTTGAAAAAAATGATTTTGATGAGGAAGCCTTAAATCGTGGAAAATGAAGTAATCTTGATGGGGAAGAAAGCTCAAATAATAATCGAGGGACTGTTCTCCTTTGTAACCAGCCCTATTTTTGGCAAGATCGCCCTCAATTTCCTTGCGTTGTGGATGATCCCCGGGCAAACGCCTCAGTAAAGCCTCCAATTTTTTGATTTTAAGAGGCACTTCACACTCTTTTTTAATCATATTCTCACTCCTTTTAAAATAATTCAGCCGATTTGGCTCATAATCCGGCGGTTTTTGAGAATAATCCGGCCGTTTTTAGCAATAATCCGGCCAACCGCATCACACTCCGCCTCCTTTCATTATACCTTATCGTCCATCTAAATTTCTTCCCCATTTGATGCAATAACCTTCTTATACCATTCAAACGATTTCTTTTTAGAACGTTCCAAGGTGCCGTTCCCTTCATTATCTCTATCAACGTAAATAAAGCCGTACCGCTTTTTCATTTCCCCTGTTGTAAAGGACACACAATCAATGCATCCCCAAGGAGTATAGCCCATTAAATCAACCCCGTCTAATTCAACGGCTTTCTTCATTTCTTTAATATGCGCGCCCAAATAATCAATTCGATAATCGTCGTTGCAAGTGCCGGCCTCTTCCTTCACATCAATCGCGCCAAAGCCGTTTTCTACAATAAAAAGAGGGAGCTCATATCTTTCATATAATTGATTTAACGAATATCTTAATCCGACAGGGTCAATTTGCCAGCCCCAATCCGATGCTTTTACATATGGGTTTTTCACAAATCTCCATTTGAGTAAACATAAATTTATTGTAAATTTTAATTTAAATTATATAAAGAAGCCACCCTTAATCAACTTATAGGTGACTTCTTTATGTTTAAGCAAAAACTATTTTATTTGGAAAATCAATACTCTTTAAATTCTGTACTCCGCCTTGTTTTTCAATCTCATCATATACCTTTAATGTACATCTAACGAAAAGCTGTAAATGTTCTTGAGGCATTGGATTCATTAATTCAAATGCCTCTTCAACACTAGTTTCATTTTTTAATACTTGAAAACGCCATCTCTGATATCTTTCGGGATATTGCTTACATGACTCATCATCAGGACCGAAGCTATATATAAATTTTTCTGTATCTTCTAATTCTTTTCGTATTTCTATCGTTGTATATCGTGCCATCCTTTATTCCCTCCAATTATATGCTTTGTCTAAAGGTATCTTAAGATGTTTGTCCAGAGGGTCCATAGGTTCTGTCTCTGGTGCCTCCCAAGTACGACCAGAATCTATAGTTCTGTTGTGGGCTGTTTTATAGTCTGTCTTAAAAATCCCTTCAAATCTTGATTCAAAGTATTCATGGTCTAATAATCTTAAGTCATTTGAGTGATGGATTCCTTGTTCCATCCTAACCCAAGCCCTTGCTATACCGAAATCAGCATCAAACTGTTTACCTGTTCCGTCATCATAGGTATGTACTCTCTCAAATACGTACTCTTTTTAGAACCATTTCTTTATATGAAGTAATTTTATGTTCTAACATTTTATTAGTTTCTTCCAATGTCTTTAACTGGTTTTCGATTGAACGTTTATGTTCTTCTAATAGTTTTAATCGATTTATTGCTGTATGTTCTCCTTCCTTATACAAGAGGGCATATTCTTTAATTTTTGTAATCGGCATTTGCGTCTCTTTTAATCTTAAAACAAACTTTAGCCATTCTAGATGGGATTTTGAATATTTTCTTTCCCCATGTTCATTCCGATCTGGAAGAATAATTTGCTCTTCTTCATAGTACCGTAATGTATGCGGGCTGACTCCTAGTAGTTGTGCCACTTCTCCAATTTTATACATAAAAAACCTTCAAAATTAACCATACTAATCATTGTAAAACAAGGTTGCCTTAGAGTTTACTCTAACCGATATAATAAAGCGTATCAATTAAATAAGCAATTTTTAGGAGGAAATGAAATGAAGAAATACACAGTTATTACAGGTGCAAGTTCTGGGATTGGGTATGAAACAGCTCTTGCTTTTGCTGAGCGTGGAAAAAACTTAGTGATTGTGGCACGTAGAACAGAGGAGCTTGAAAAACTAAAATCAGAAATTGCCACTGTCAATGCTGAATTAGATGTCGTAATAAAAACAATGGATTTATCTATTTCGAAAAATGCGTATAAATTATATGAAGAATTAAAGGAATACGAAATTGAAACTTGGATCAATAATGCAGGGTTTGGTAATTTCGCATCCGTCGGAGACCAGAATTTAGCTAAAATTGAGACGATGCTTCATTTAAATATTGAAGCTTTAACGATTTTATCTTCTCTTTACGTGCGTGACTATTCAACTGTTGAAGGAACACAATTAATTAACGTGTCATCAGGTGGAGGTTATACGATTGTTGGAAATGCAATCACCTATTGTGCTACTAAATTTTATGTTAGCGCCTTTACTGAAGGTCTTGCACATGAGTTAAAGGAACAAGGTGCAAACATGCAAGCAAAAGTATTAGCTCCTGCTGCAACAGAAACGGAATTTGCAAAAGTATCAAATGACTTAGAGGAAAATGTGAAATTAGAAGGGCTTCTTCCAAAATACCATACAGCTAAAGAAATGGCTGGCTTTATGCTTAATCTATACGATAGCGAAAAAGTAGTTGGAATTGTTGATGGCGTGACGTATGAATTTCAATTAAAGGACCCTATTTATCCTTATATTGGAAGGATGAGAAGCTAAAATCATCGTTCTTCATTGTGAACGAATGTACTTAATGTAACGTGCGCTTTAACGCGCATAAAGAATAATCCAAGAGCCTAAAATATACAAGCTTTTATGCAATTCAAGTATATTTTGGCTCTTTCCCCATTCATAAATGTACTGCCCTTATCAATATTTTTTAATTGCGAATACAATTATTTTTCGTTTTAAATCGTCCGAAATGAAAAACATCTATGTTTTGCCTTTCTTTAATAGTGCTCCACTTATCATACTAAATATTCCCATTATATTATTTTCAAAATAGAAATAAATGTTTGAGACAAAAAAGCAACCACAGGAACAAGAAAGTTTCAATCAAGCATAAAGTTTCCATACGGACATTTTATGCTTTACGTCATATAAAAAATAGACTGTGTTAAACGTTAGTGTTGATAAATAAACCCCTTTTTTAGAGGGGAGAGTGCTCCTAGCCGTGTGTAGTAACGGTCAGGGCCTAACTTTGCCTCGTCCAAAGAAAAACCAAAAGCAAGAAGCGGGAGCAGGCGGCTATCTGTTCTACTTAACCTTGATGCACATGAGCGCACTGTTGGCACAAAAATCAACAACAAGCTTTAACATAGCCAAAAAATAAAAAAACCACCAACAGTATGTATTGGTGGAGACGGTGGGAGTCGAACCCACGTCCAGAAATATCGGCACTTAAGCTTCTACGAGTGTAGTCGATATATTGGCGTTTCGCGTACCCCCCGGCCTATCGACAGGCTTCCGGGCAGCTAGCCTGGTTATTCTCTTCCTTCGCCCTCAGACGGCGGGCTCCGGCGTAGCCTGCTAAGAGTGAGCCCCTTACCCTACCACACAGGCAATGGAGGGAGGAGCAGCTGCGTTAATTAGGCAGCTAAAGCTAATTTTTGATTGCCAGTTATTGGCTGTGACGTTTTAACGAGGCCGATCCCCTCGACTCGCAACTTAAGCTCGAACTACCCCTGTCGAATCCGTAACGTCCCCATATAGGAAAATTACGAGACAGCTGTATGAGCTGTTTTTCAAAGAACCAACTGGCGATTACATTACTTATTATAGCATATGCTTTGTACTTTGCAATTGTAAATTATTGTATTACATTTTTTGGCGTTCGCGGAAGGCGCGCTCAATATCGCGTTTGGCTTCTTTCTTCTTCAAATCCTCTCGCTTATCGTAGTTTTTCTTGCCCTTCGCCAAACCAAGCTGCATTTTCGCAAAGCCGTTTTGCAAATAAATTTTAAGCGGCACGAGTGTATAGCCCGTTTCCTTTGTATAACCGATGAGCTTTAAAATTTCTTTGCGGTGCAACAATAATTTTCGCGTACGGAGCGGGTCATGGTTATAGCGGTTGCCTTGCTCGTACGGGCTGATATGCATGCCGAAAATCCATACTTCCCCGTTTTGGATGCGAGCGTAGGCGTCCTTTAAGTTCACGCGGCCGTTGCGGATTGACTTAATTTCAGTTCCTTGAAGGACAATCCCGGCCTCGTACGTTTCTTCTATAAAATAGTCGTGATATGCTTTTTTGTTTTGTGCAAGAACTTTTCCATGTCCTTTTGGCATACGTTTGTCCCTCCTCTAGTCCTCCTATTGTAGCAAAAAAACAGCCGCTTCTCAATTTTATTCAAACTCGCCCAACTGTTCTAGTGTCTCCAAAACAAGCGCCGCGCATGCGGGATGCGTTTGACGCACGCTGGAGTATAGCCTTCTTAAAAACGGCTTTCCAGATTCTGCAAAAACGGAAAACCAGCTCCTCCACTGCGCTTCTGTCAGCAATTCCTTATCCCAAAGCGTCATAACAAGCCTCTCGCATTCAAAATCTGCTTGGCCAATCTTGCGGCGGATTGCGATAAGCGCGGCCTGGGCAAACCCTACATCTTCCAGTACCCTCACTAAAGCATCTAGAGCGTTTGCTCCATAAGCCAATCCTCTTGCATCTTGTTCTTCATATACATATTGAATCACCTCTTCGGCAACACTCATCAGCTGCTCATATGATAAAAATGGTTCCCTCTCATGGGCAGCAAGCATAAGCGCTACAATCCGCACTGAAAAAGCGCGTTTCAATACAGAATCTGTTCCCTTCTCCCCGATGCCCCAAAATAAATAACCGGGGCTAAGTACTTGAAGCAGCAGGCCGCGCAGCTCCTTCGCCCGAAATTCGCCGCGGTCAATCCAATGCGCGAGCGTATCATAAATCAGTTCGTCTTGCCGTTCGAAATCAGGCGAGCCGACAGCATCAAGCATCCATTGTGCATACGGATACGCATCCGCATCGTCCGGCACAGCGTAGCCATTGTCACGAATATGTTGCAGTTCAGTTTTTAATTCTTGTTCCATTTCCTCATCCCCCTTGTTTCTTAGAATTAGTATAAATCTTAGCCAGCGCTTCGTCTAATGTTAAATTTTCTAAAAAGAAGGAATTTTACAGGAACAAAACTAATATTATTAACTATAATACTAATGAAATTAGTTTTGATAAAAGGAGAGATGTATGATGCGTTTACGCAAGCAAAACGAATTGTATCAGCTTAGCTTTTTGCCGAATTTGTTTCCAGTCAATTGTTACCTTGTCGAGGAGGATGAAGAATTAACCTTGGTAGATGCCGCCCTGCCATACAGCCATAGAGCGATTTTACAAGCAGTGCAAACCATCGGAAAGCCGATTACCCGCATTGTACTGACCCACGCCCATGAAGACCATGTCGGTTCGTTGGATACGTTAAAACAGGCGCTTCCCGAAGCAAAGGTGTATATATCAGAGCGCGATGCAAAACTGATGAATCATGACCAATCGTTAGAGCCGCACGAACCGCAAACGCCAATTAAAGGCGGGGTTCCGAAAAACTTGCAAACGCGCCCGGATGTTTTGCTTGCTGATGGCGATACAATCGGCTCGCTTACGGCTATTTCCGCACCTGGACATACGCCTGGTTCTATGGCATTTTTAGATACGAGAAACCAATTCCTCATTGCCGGCGACGCCTTTCAAACACGCGGCGGCATCGCGGTGGCGGGTAAGGTGAACATGTGGTTTCCGTTTCCGGCATTTGGGACATGGAACGCGGAATTGGCTATCGAAAGCGCGCAGAAATTGCGCAATCTATCCCCGGCATTGCTGGCGACAGGCCACGGGCTCATGCTGGCAAATCCGCTTAAAGGCATGGATCAAGCAATCAGGGAGGCAAAAGCAGAATGGGAGAGAAAGCATCATGGCGAGAAAATCCATCGATAAAGCAACTGTTTTAGAAACGGCCGTCCGGCTTGCGGACCGGGACGGCCTCGAGCAAGTAACGCTTGCGGCATTGGCGCAGGAGCTCGGCATCAAAACGCCTTCTTTATACAATCATATCAATGGCATGAACGGGCTGCGCAAGGAACTGGCGCTGCTTGGCCTCCGCAAACTAAAGGAGCAGCTGATCCAAGCTGCCATCGGAATGTCCGGCGACCAGGCATTGTTCTCCATCGGCAGCGCGTATGTGGCGTTTGTCCGCAAGCATCCCGGCCTTTACGAAGCAACATTCCCGTCTTCCTCTATTATGGACGAGAATATCGAAAAAGCAGGCGCCGAAATTGTGGAGCTGCTGCTGCGCGTGCTTGGCGCGTATGAATTCACAGAAGAAGACGCGCTTCATGCTGTGCGCGGCCTGCGCAGCATCGTCCACGGCTTCGCTTCGCTCGAGCTTAAGCAAAGCTTCGGGCTCCCGCTTGACTGCGATGAGAGTTTAAAGCGACTGTTAGAAACCTATTTGCGCGGGCTGAAAAATTCGGGCTAATAATTGAATTAATTACAATTTCGGCCGAATTAATTGCAAGTTTGGTCGAATTAATTGCAAGTTCGGCTGAATTAATTGTAAATTCATTCTATATATGCAGCTTCCCCTTGTCTAGTTTTAATCCTTTTGCTTTTCGCAAACGCGCTACAAGCACCCAGCCGATGCCTGCGCCAGCTAAACTGCTGACAATAAACGGCGGAACAAAGAAGAACGCCCCAAACGCCGCGCCCATCACGACCTTTGCAAAAGGCACCGCAAGCAGGGAGGCGATAATCCCCGTCCCGATTACCTCGCCAAGCGCGGCGCCCCATGGCCGCTTGATTTTCCGGTACAAATAGCCGGCCAAAAACGCGCCGATCATCCCACCTGGAAAGGCCAGCAGCGTCCCTAATCCCAATAGATTGCGCAGCAACCCGATGCCAAATGCGACCCCGACCGCCGGAATCGGGCCTAATAATACTGCAGCGATAACGTTAACGGCATGCTGCACCGGATATGCCTTGGCAATTCCGGCTGGAAACCATAGGATATGCGAGCTCAATGTGCCGATTGCGATAAGCAACGCCATCACCGTCAACTGATACGTTTTGTTCATGTTGTCTCCCCTTTTTTTAGGCCATGTTAAAGACTATTGTTGATTTTTAGCGTTCCATGCGTATCAAGGCATGCAAAACAAACCGCAGCCTGCACCCGCTCCTTCTCTTTGGTTTTCCGTCGCATGGGGCAGAAATAGGGTTTGACCGCTTCTATGCATGGCTAGATGCTCTCTTCCCCCTCTAAAAAAAGTTTTATATATATCAACAATATCGTTTAACAGAACCCTTTTTTAAAAAACACAAAAAGCCAGACCCGCACCGGACCTGGCTTATACATACAAAGGAATAGACACCGTAACACTACTTCCCTCCGCTGGCATGATCCAGATCAGGTACTTAGAGTTAGAAAACTTCCTCGCGTTTTCCTCTCAGCCCATGCTCATGGGCACCCCTAGCAGCTTTTTATTCATGTCTATATATTATCGTAAATATCGTACTATTTCAACGTTTCTTCTTTTTCTTGCGTTTTGCCGCAGGCGCATTTTCAAAGAACGCTTTCTTTTTGCGGGGCTTTTTGCCGCCTTCGCCCCTGCCCTTTCCTTGCTCCCGGTCCTTATCGCCGTTTTTCTTGCGGCGCCCGCCCGGCTGCTCAATTACCATCGGGCGCGGCTTGCGGTCGCGCGGCCTGCTTCCCTTCATGCCGACAACCTCAAAATCAATCGAACGTTCATCTTTATTGACATTTATGACGCGAACCGTAATTTCATCGCCAATGCGGAACACATTGCCAGTGCGCTCGCCAATCATCGCATACTGCCGCTCATCATAATGATAATAATCGTCGGTCAAATAGCTGACGTGCACCATGCCCTCAATTGTATTCGGAAGCTCGACAAATAACCCGAAATTCGTGACGGAGCTAATAATGCCGTCATATTCCTCGCCGATTTTATCCAACATAAATTCTGCTTTTTTCAATTCATCTGTTTCCCGCTCCGCTTCGACAGCGCGGCGCTCCATGTTGGAAGAATGCTCCGCAATTTGCGGGAGCTTTTCGCGCCATAACGCTTGTGTTTCTTCGTCCATCTTTCCTTCAATTAAATATGTGCGGATTAAACGGTGGACGATTGTATCGGGATAGCGTCGAATTGGCGATGTAAAGTGAGTATAAAACTCCGTAGACAACCCGAAATGCCCAAGGCTTTCCGCATCATAGCGCGCCTGCTTCATTGAACGAAGCATGACGGTTGAAATCACCATCTCTTCCGGCTGGCCCTGCACCATTTCCAGCACTTGCTGGAGGGCGCGCGGGTGAATGTCGTTCGCTTTCCCTTTTACAACATAGCCAAAGTTCGTAATAAACTGGAAGAAACGCTCCAATTTATCTTCCTTCGGGTCTTCGTGGACGCGGTACATAAACGGCACATTCAGCCAGTGGAAGTGCTCGGCCACTGTTTCGTTTGCGGCAAGCATAAACTCTTCAATCAGCTTTTCCGCAGTAGAGCGCTCGCGCAGTACAACATCGGTCGGGTGGCCGTCTTCATCGACAAGCACCTTTGCTTCTTTAAAATCAAAATCAATCGCGCCGCGCTTCATCCGCTTTTCCCGCAAGATGGAGGCAAGTTCCTCCATGTCTTTAAACATCGGCACGAGCGGTTCATAACGTTTTATGAGTTCTTCGTCTTCATCTTCAAGAATCCGGTTTACATCATAATACGTCATCCGCTCTGTCGTTTTAATAACCGCCTGAAAAATTTCATGGCTGACAACTTCGCCGTTTTCGTTAATTTCCATTTCACAAGACAAGACAAGGCGGTCAACCTGCGGATTTAACGAGCAAATGCCGTTGGATAAACGATGCGGTATCATCGGAATCACGCGGTCAACAAGGTAAATGCTCGTCGCCCGTTCTGCTGCCTCGCGGTCAATCGGCGAGCCTTCCTTCACATAATGGCTGACATCGGCAATATGGACGCCGAGTTTATAGTTTCCATTTGGGAGCTTTGTAACAGTAACCGCGTCATCCAAATCCTTGGCATCGGCGCCGTCAATCGTTACAATCGTTTCCCCGCGCAAGTCGCGGCGGCCCTTTAAATCCGCTTCATCAATCGTTTCCGGCACGCTATTGGCATGGTCCAATACATCAGCCGGAAACATTTGCGGCAAGCCGTACTTATGAATGATTGATAAAATATCTACGCCCGGATCGTTTTTATGACCAAGAATGTGCACAACTTCACCTTCCGCACTTAGACGGTCCTGCGGATAACTTGTCAGGCGGACGACAACCTTATGGCCCTCTACCGCACCCATAGATGCGTTTTTCGGAATAAAAATATCGCTCGTAATCCGTTTGTCATCCGGAATGACAAACCCGAAGCTCTTTGATTGTGTATAAGTGCCAACCACCTCTTTTGTGCCGCGCTCTACAATCCGAACAACCGTTCCTTCTTTGCGGCTTCCGCTTGATTCCGTGTTAATCCGCACTAAAACGGTGTCGCCGTGCATCGCGCCGTTTAGTTCGCCCGGCGGCAGGAAAATATCGTCCATCCCCGCTTCATCCGGTTTTACAAACGCAAACCCACGCGAATGGCCGATTATAGTGCCGCGCAATAAATTCATTTTTTCCGGCAGCCCGTAGCGATTGCTGCGGGTACGGACAACGAGCCCCTGCTCCTCCATCATGACAAGCGCCTTCACGAACTCTTTAAAATCCGCCGCTTCCTCAATTCCGAACGCTTCTTCGAGCTCCTGCACCGTCAGCGGCTTATACGCTTCTTCCTTCATAAACGCAAGCAGCCGTTCAACATGCTGCTGATTTACTTGTTCCATTAAAATTCCCTCCTTTTTCAAGCAATCGTACTATGTAGTTTTCCCCAAAAAACAAGTATGTATAAGAGCGCTGCATATAACCGTAAAATACTCATTTACTATACAAAAATATTTTGGTTATTCCTTCCAATAAACTAAGGTAAAAAGAGGCAACTAGATGTTACCAATCTAGTTGCTCTAAGAAATTGTACACATCCTCATGAAGTTCATCGCGCTGCTTGTCCAGTGTAATCACATGGGAAGATTCCTCGTACCATTTTATTTTCTTTAAGTTAGACTCGACGCCGTTATAAATAATATTGGCGCTGTCCGTGTTGATCATTTCATCATGGCGCGCCTGGACAACAAATGTCGGCGCATAAATCATATCGATATTGTTGCGTACATCGCGAATCAATTCTTGCAGGGCGCGCAATGTATTCATCGGCGTTTGCTTGAACGCAAACATTTCCTCTTCAATCTGCTCCGGCGTTTTGCCTTCGCGCCGTTTATATTCTCTGGCATATGCCAAAACTCCTTTATACATCGTTTCCTCGCTCTTAATGTACATCGGCGCGCACATCGGCACAGCCCCGACAATCGGAACGGTGTAAGCAAGCTTTAAAGAGAATACGCCGCCAAGCGATAACCCGACCGCGGCGATTTTATCATGACCTATATCCTTTAAAAACTGGTAGGCCTCCATAACATCCTTCCACCAGTCCTCAGGGCCTGTATGGACCAGCTGCTCCGGCGGTACGCCGTGTCCTTTATAAATTGGTGCATGGCATGTGTAGCCCCTTTTTTCTAAATAGCGCCCAAGCATGCGCACATCGCCGGAATGCCCGGTAAAGCCGTGCAGCAACAATACGGCGCGCTCTCCGCCCTCAAACGTGAACGGCTTTGGCAATATCATCTTCATTGCAATTTCTCCTCTTTCTATATGTTGTCATCCCTTGTGTGAATAGTATTAGTGTATCATAGTTGCTTATAATTAATCTAACGAGAAGAGCGGAACATGCCGGATTGCACTTACGCTTTATTTCTATCCTCTCTCTGCTTTTCCTTTGGACAAGGCAAAGAAAACTCGCCGGCTGGCAGACGGAGCGAAGACAGAGGCGCGGCTGCCCTTATACTTTATTCTTAAAATTGGCCACTACGTCGCATGATTTTCTTCGCTGCCAATTTATATTTTCTTAAGGCTCTGTTAAACTTGATTGTTGATTTTCCACTACAGGCGGACGCTTTCCCCGGGCGGGGCCGAGCCGCCTTTCGTTCCAAATCAATAAATCAATCAAAATCAACATTAGCTTTTAACAGCGCTTTTCTTAAAGTACAAAACTGGGCCCTGACCGTTGCTACACACAGCTGGAACCATTCTTCCCTTCTAAAAAAGAGGTTATAATATCAACACTAACGTTTCATGCAGCCAAAATATAAAAAAAGGTGCGCCACAGGGCAGCGCTATGCACCGCCCCTTGGCAACACCTCTTGTTCATTATAGATTCACATACGTAACAGCAATAGCTAACAAAAAGAACAATACCGCAAACACAATCGTTAAGCGGTGCAATACCGCTTCAAAGCCGCGCGCTTTTTGTTTTCCGAAAAGCTGCTCCGCGCCCCCGGAAATCGCTCCGGAAAGGCCCGCGCTTTTGCTGGATTGCAATAGTACAAGGATAACCAATACAATTGATACGATAATCAATAAGACCGAAATAAACGTTTGCACGTGATGAACCTCCTATAAAGACACCTTCAATTATATTAAATGTATCATAAACATATACGGTGAACAAGTGCCATTCGGGTTTCACCTCCCTTTGCCCAGCGGCCGTCCCCGGTGCAAAGAAATCGCAAAAGTCTGCCGGAAGAGAACTTGGCCTGAAACCTCCAAAGCTAGGCATGAATGTTAAACAGCCTTATTTAAAGTAAATCTTTTTCCCAAAGACTTTTAATTTATACATATTTTTATCTGCAATTTTAATTAAATTGTCTATATCCTTACTATCATTAGGGTAAACCGCAACTCCAGCGGAAGCCGAGATGCTTTTCCCCGTCTTTTCGGATAGCTCCTGCAGACCCTTTTCAATGGCTTAAGCACTGCTTCTGTTCCCGCTTGATCCGTGCAGGGGGAAATAATTAGAAATTCATCCCCTCCCCATCTTGCTATAATGTCAGCATCCCTAGCGCTATTTAAAAGTACGTCCGAAATGCTTTTAAGTATTAAATCTCCATATTTATGGCCATAAGTATCATTTATCAAGATTTACCGAAAGAACACCCCTACTTCCATTTCGTGAAGGGCGTAGCCCAGAAATAAGTGGGGGATGAATTTCGGTTTTTGCGTAGCAAAACACTTGTTTGCATGGTAAAATATACATGTACAAGTTGTTCTTTGAAAACTGAAGATATGAGGTTGCG
>JBHGUR010000035.1:0-69115 GCA_048976805.1 Ectobacillus sp.
CATCCGGCTATGCATAGAAGCGGTCAAAACCTATTCCTGCCCCATGCGATGGAAAACCAGAGAGAGGAAGCAAGTACAAGGTGCTATTTGTTCTACTTAGCCGCGATGTATATGTCCAAATCATAAATTGGATATATATAGTACGAATTATTACTATCAAAATAAGGATGCAAAACAACTATTGTTTTGGAGAGAGGAAAAAGAGAAATTAGAATTAGAGCTTGAATATACAGGAATAAAACGATTGTCTAAAGAGGAGCTCATAAAAATAGCAAAATCTGTCGAGGTCAAAAGGAGAAAGTTCTAAAAAAACAAGCCGATTTTTCCTTAGAGTAAAAAAATCGGCTTGTTTTATGTCGAAATCTGCTTAGCGTATATTTTCGTTAAAATGTGGGCGGGACCCCAATTAAATGTTTAAGTGCTCTTCCAAGCCGATCCAGCTTCAGACCACCAATGTATCTCCCTCTCGTAAATAGGCAAGTGCTTCATCAAGTCCCGTTCTTGAGGATTTTGCTCCGCTCGCAATATCTTCATATTTTTAGAATACTCCCGTTGCTTTTTGGACAAATCGGACATTCACTTCAAAAGTAAGGTTTTAATAGATCTTACTTTCTAAAGCGGGGATGAAAGAGATCAGGTAAATATTTGCCTGATCTTTAAACGTTATGATGGGGGATAGCTTTCGATTAATAGGTAAATTAAGAATTTTTTGTTTACTTATGAGTAAATTCCCTGTAACCTTTTGTATAATAAAACAATATATTAAAGAGGAAAACGGAGGCTGCTATTATGATTAAAGCAATCTTTTTTGATCTTGACGATACATTGCTTTGGGATCAAAAAAGCGTAAAGGAAGCATTTGTGGCAACTTGTCGAGTAGCACAGCAAAAATACGGAGTTGACCCGGAACTGCTAGAAGAAGCTGTTCGCGCGCAAGCGAAGGAGCTGTACGCTTCTTATGAAACATATCCTTTTACACAAATGATTGGAATTAATCCGTTTGAAGGGCTATGGGGAAATTTTTTGGATGACCATGAGCATTTTCGCAAAATGAAAGCTATTGTGCCTACATATCGACGAGAAGCATGGACAAGGGGGTTAAAAGCGCTTGGAATTGATGATCCTGAATTTGGCAGTGAATTAGCGGAGCGTTTTCCCGCAGAGCGCCGCCAAAATCCATTCGTATACGAGGAAACGTTCAAAGTGCTTGATGAATTAAACGGAAAGTATCAACTCCTCCTTTTAACGAACGGATCACCGGATTTGCAAAATACGAAGCTAGGTATAACTCCCGAGCTCGTTCCTTATTTTGATCATATTGTAATTTCTGGCGCATTCGGCAAAGGGAAACCAGATCCTTCTATTTTTGAGCACGCACTGTCGCTTATGCAGCTGAATAAAGATGAAGTTATTATGGTAGGAGATAACTTAATGACAGATATTCTCGGCGCATCTCGCGCAGGAATCAAATCTGTTTGGATTAATCGTCATAATAAGGAACGAAACGAAGTACTCCCTGATTATGAAATTCGCCATCTAGAAGAGCTTTATCCCATTCTTAATTCACTAAATAACGAAAAGCTGTAAGTTGAATTTGCCCCCTGTACACCGGATTCCGCCGATTAAAGCAGGGGGCGTTGTATTCTTTGCGGAAAACTGTTCAATGGCAGTTCATAAATTTCACATATCGAAATTATTTTATATTCATAACACTTATATTTATACAAAACACATAAATACCTCTTTTTGGATAAAACTCTTTCACAAAAAATGGGTATTTATATATAAACTATAGATACTTTGTTCTGCCAAACGTTTCTATCCAGCCTTAAAAAGTTTCATAATAACGGGATAATTCAACCACCATCGCTCCCATCCGTTCGTTTTTCGGAGACACTATTCGCTTAACTCCTTCCTCTTCCAGTGCTTCAGCGGTAATTTTTCCAACTGCTGCAGCTAATATATCTTCATTAAAAGCACGTAAAATGTCATCTAAATACCCCTGTTTTTTAGCAAAGTCAAAAAGACTGCGTACTTGAATCGCCGTTGTAAAACATACAGCATCCAATTGGTTAGTAATCAGTTCTTGACATAGCGTTTCCACCGTATCAGATTCAGGGGGGATATGCTGGTAGGGGAGAAGCTGCAGTACTGCAGCCCCGTTATTTTCAAGAAACTGAATCAATGCAGGTGCCGTTTCTCCATGAAGCTGCACCATTACTCGTTGCCCTGAGAAATTAAAAAATTGTAAGGAGCGGATTAACCCCCGGGTCGTCCCATCATCGTCTGTTGCTGTTGGTTGAATATCAAGCTTTTTCAAAGCCGCATAGGTTTTATAACCTCTTGAAGCAACTTTAGCTTGACGAGCTGCTGCCAAAAATTCATCTCGAATCCCAACTTTTTCTGCTAAATCCAAAAGTGTTTCTACGCCAATTCCCGTAGTGAAAATAGCCCAATCTGCACTTTCCCTAGAAAACTTCTTTAATCCAGGTTCGACTTCCTGTTCTGCCAAAAAGACTGTTCCTTGAAGAGGGCGAACAACTGCAACCCCTCCTTGCTTTTCAATCAATGCACACATTTCATCTGTTTTGCGTGAACCGGCAATCGCAATTTTTTTCCCTTTTAATCCATTTCCCATTGTTTTCCCCATCCTTTAATGAGAGTTATTCAAATTCCTTCTTTGCCTATAGGTAATTATTGTTTTATTTTAACAGAAGAAAAGAAAAGCAGAAATAGCTATACAGTATAAAAGACATATAAACTCTATGTATAATAAGATGACCAGCGTACATGCTACATTGTATATAAATTAGGCTCTGTTAAACTTGATTGTTGGTAGGCGGACGCTTTCCGCGGGCGGGGCCGCCTTTCGTTCCAAATCAACATGAGCCTTTAACAGAGCCATGAATTAAAAAGAGGTGTGTAAACAATGAAGCAGTATAACATTAACGAGTTTATGGAGTACAGCGAAGCTAAATTTACAAAGCGGATTATTTTTAAAGAAGGTGGCAGTGTCGTATTTATGCTGAATTTTAAACCGGGCCAGGAGTTGCCTGCCCACAAGCACCCAGGTACGAATGTTCACCTGCTTGTATTAGAAGGAGAAGGCACATTTAAAATTAACGGCACAGGAGTAAAAGCAAAGCAGCGTGATACAATCCTTTGTACAGGCGAGGAGGAGTTGGCTTTTGTAAATGATGGAGACAGAAACACAAGCTTATATGTTGTGCTAAACAGTATTCCAGATGAACGGTACGCGCAATCTATATAGGAATCCGTCAACAAAATGTAAATATAAAAATCCAATTCCTCGTACACTAAAAAGAATTAGATTTTTACAATACACTATTATAAGGGCATAAAAATTCATGGGGCGCTAATACCCCATGAATTTTTGCTTTTACATCCTTTTTTTTCATAAGAATTTACTGTAAAATAATAAAACATATAGCAGATATTATGAGTTGGTAATAACATAAGAGTTAGGGTGGTTTAATGAAATGTGTTGGTATCATTGGTATCGGTACGTATATTCCGGATAATGTTGTGAAAAATTGCGATTTAGAACAAAAGGTAGACACAAACGATGAATGGATCCGCACTAGAACAGGGATTGAAGAAAGGAGGATCGCCGACGATGATATGGATGCATCACATATGGCAATCATTGCTGCCAAAAATGCACTTTTAGATGCTTCTTTAGATGCTAGCGATATTGATTTAATTTTGGTCGCTACAGCAACACCTGATTATCCTTTTCCTTCCGTTGCTTGTATGGTGCAAGAAGCACTTGGCATAAAGCATGTACCGGCGATGGATTTAAGCGCGGCTTGTTCAGGGTTTGTATATGCTTTAGTAACTGCTAAACAATTTATTGATACCAATACGTATAAAAATATTTTAGTCATTGGCAGCGAAAAATTTTCAAAAATTGTTGATTGGTCAGATAGAAATACTTGTGTCCTGTTTGGTGACGGAGCTGGCGCTGTTGTACTTGGTGAAGTATCTGAAGGAAAAGGAATTTTATCTTTTGAATTAGGCGCAGATGGAACTGGGGGAAACCATCTATTCGTTGATAATAAAACGAACTATGTTGCGATGAATGGCAAAGAAGTTTTTAAATTTGCAGTTCGGCAAATGCCTGAATCTAGCTTGAATGTTGTAAAAAAAGCGGTCCTTCATGCAGAGGATGTCGACTTTCTCATCCCCCATCAAGCAAACATTCGCATTATTGATGCAGCACGGGAAAGACTTGGCCTTGCGAGAGAAAAAGTATCTACAGCTGTAACGAAGCATGGAAATACCTCGGCTGCTTCTATTCCGTTAGCTTTATTTACTGAAATCGAAAATGGAAACATTCAGGATGGGGATGTAATTGTAATCGTTGGCTTCGGAGGCGGATTAACATGGGGTTCTGTATGTTTAAAATGGGGTAAATAATTTCACATATACAAGAGGAGGAACAAAGTATGAAAAGACGGGTAGTTATTACAGGAGTTGGAGCAATCACACCTTTAGGGAATGATGTTCATACTACGTGGGAAAATATTAAAAATGGAGTATCGGGAATTGCCCCTATTACGCGAATCAATACAGAACAGTTTAAAGTGAAGGTAGCAGGAGAAGTAAAAGGCTTCGCCCCAGAAGAATTTATGGACGGCAAAGAAGCAAAAAGAATGGCCCGTTTTACCCAATTTGCTGTTGCCGCAAGCAAGATGGCTGTAAATGATGCAAAGCTTCAAATTGGGGAAAATGTTAACCCGGAACGTGTTGGAGTATGGATCGGCTCGGGAATTGGCGGGTTAGACGAGTTTGAAGAGCAACATAAACGATTTTTGCAAAAGGGTCCAAAGCGCGTAAGCCCCTTCATTATTCCAATGTTTATACCGGATATGGCTTCAGGGCGTGTATCTATTGAATTAGGAGCGAAGGGAATCAACAATTGCTCTGTTACCGCATGTGCCTCCGGTGCCAATTCAATCGGCGATGCCTTTCGTGTGATTCAGAATGGGATTGCAGATATTATGATTACAGGCGGTGCGGAAGCGGCCATTACAGAAATGACAGTTGCTGGATTTTCTAACATGACAGCCCTTTCTACAAATCCTGATCCAAACACAGCAAGCCGCCCGTTTGATAAAAATCGGGATGGATTTGTTATTGCAGAAGGTGCGGGAATTGTAATTTTAGAAGAATTAGAGCATGCGTTAGCTCGCGGTGCCAACATTTACGGGGAATTGATTGGCTATGGGGCCACTGGCGATGCATATCATATTACAACTCCTGCCCCGGATGGCGAAGGCGGACAACGTGCTATTGCATTAGCGTTACAAGATGCCGGCATTTCCTATGAACAAGTTGATTATATTAATGCCCACGGCACTTCTACACCTTATAATGATTTGTACGAAACAAAAGCAATTAAAGAAGTGTTTGGAGAGCATGCATATCGCCTTGCTGTTAGTTCTACAAAATCCATGACTGGACATTTATTAGGGGCGGCAGGGGCCATTGAGGCAATCTTTTGTCTATTAGCTATCAAGGAAGGCATTCTCCCTCCAACCATTAATTATGAAACACCGGATGAAGAGCTTGATTTGGATTATATTCCGAATGCTGCAAGAACGGCAAATGTTAATGTCGCGTTATCCAACTCTTTAGGATTTGGCGGCCACAATGCTACGCTGGTATTTAGAAAAATATAAAAAACATATAAATAGAAAGGGGAGATCCGAAAAGTGGAAATCTCCCCAAATGAAATAATCAAGAATGTTGATATATGATGAAGGTTTTGAAACAAGAACTTTGCCTACTTAATAGAGAACACCAACATAAGCTAGTACACCGTCTATTTTGCTTTATCTTTCACTTTCGGGTTAAACGGTGCAAAGAGTCCGCTCGGATTTCCCTTCCACACCCAGACATGCAAATCATAGTGCTGATTTTCCCGTTTTGCTTTTTCCTCATCACTTAGCGAGCATTGTAATCAAAAAGAAGATACTTGATTCATCAAGCATCTTCTTTAAAACACCACAATTTTTATATCATCCTTATAGTTATGCTGCTTTTCTTTCTGCAGTATTTTGCTTTGTCTCAGGGAAGGTAGCAACCAAAAAGATATACAAGCTGGAAACACTGATAAAGAAAATCATTGCAGGAACATAGCCAGCCGAACCTAAAATGTAGCTCCATGCTATAGTAGCAATTGTTTGTCCTGCATAAGCCAATGCCCAGAATAAACCAAACATTACAGTCAGCCTCTGTGGATTCATTCCTTTTAGTTCATGCGGGAGATTTAAGAAAATCGGATATTGGATAAACATAGAAAAACCAGATACAGCTATCAGTACATATGCAAGAAGCGGGAGTGTATTAGCAAAAAACAGAGCTGCAGCAAAGGTGCCGACCATAATGATTCCTACTGTAACAAGCGTTGGTTTACGGGCAACATCCCTATTGCCAATCGCAATACCTGCAAAGGTTCCAAGAATGCCGAATCCGGAAATTAATAAATTTGTTACCGATCCATTTAATTGGGTATACTCGTCAAAAATTGCTTTAAAGCTCACAAGCGATAATACATATAGCGTTAAAAAGGATGCAAACGCCAGCCCATACCGCCAAAGAAATGGATCTTTCAATGCGTTTTTGTATCCATATTGCACATTCTGCTTGCCGTTCGCTTCTTGCATTTCAAAGCTCTCCGCTTTCCATAGCCAAGCGATAAAACATAGCAAAGTTAACGAAGCGAAAAATGTTAATGTTAAACGCCAATTTTCTGTCATTTGAGAAGCAAAGAGGGTAAACAAAACGGCAACAATAAAGGCGCCGACATTATAGGAAACCGTATTGGCTGCATTAATGCGCAATTTTTCATTCGGATTTGATACGTAACGGGCAACTACAGGATTCATATAAACAATAACCATAGATCCCCCGACAGCCATAACCATCCTCGCTGCAGTATAAGCCCAGTAATTAGGGAGGTAAATGGCCACAAGCGCCATCATCAAAAGGCCAATAGCTAAACCAGCCGCCTTTTTAGGCCCTATTTTCATTAATAAAACCGCTGCTAAAATATTAGCAAAAACACGGGCGGTTGTAATCGAATAATTGACAAGCTGGGAGATAACAGGGTCAACGGGGCCGCCGAAAAAAGTTTGCGTTATTTGCGGCGTTAATGAAGAGCCTGCTACCCAGTTCATCGCAAAGGTTACATATGCTAACCATAAAACGGCCATCATAAAATAACCTTTTCCTTTATGATGTATTGAATTCATGCTGTTCACCTCTGCAAGTATGATTTCTTAATTCCTAAATTGTATAATATATGAATCAAAATACAAGGTATTTCACCAAATGTACAAATAATTTAATGAAATAATGGAGCGAAATTATACTTGCTGTGATATACAAGCTTTGCTGGCACTTCGTAAGTGGAAGGAATATAGGAGAAAGAAGGGTATGTGGAGATTTTGCTTGGGGATTGAGTGATATCCTAAAGCATCACTCAATCCCCATGTAAGGATGATTGATGCTATTCAATTAGAAGCTATCTTTGTTATTTGCTTTTTTGATCTTTAATCACTTCAGCATTAGATTTTTTAGGTGCAAAGTAGCCATTGTCATCGATAGAAACAGCATGCCGGTCATAATTGCCATCAGCGTGCTTTTTCTTTATCATATGGGGATTTTGATTATTGCCCATGTAATATCACCTCCAGCACATATAGTATGCGCTTAGCTTCAAATATCTTTTCAAACTAAGCGTTTACAAAAGGTGGAAAATAACAGCAGAAAATGCACTGACATATATTGCATAAATGCCTTAGTAAAAATAAACCAAATCTATATAAAGGGGATATAGACATGCGAATTGCTTCTTTCGCTTAGAAAAGCTTTTTCAACGAACCCGGCCGATCATCCATTTCCCGTTACTATGGCAGAACCAGCAGTTTTAGAATGAAAAACAGCCATCTTTCGTTGCGAGTGAGAAAGATGGCTGTTTCGTTTATTCAGATTGATTGGTCATGCCCGCAGATAAAATAAATTTCATTGCGTCTTCCGGCTTGATATCAAGCACCTCAATATCGCTTTTTGGAACAAGAAACGTTATGCCCGCCACCTGAAACGTCTGCGGAATAAACACAGCGACATACTCCTGCAGCGGTTCATATAGCGTATGCAACTCTTCCGATGTCACAAATCCAAGGCTCTTCATGCTCGTTCCGGGAATAGTTACAAGCACGACTTTAGAAAATGAACGTTTTTCTCCCAACAAAGATTGTAAAATATCCTGGATGGAGGTATACAGTGTTTTTACAAGAGGAACCTTGCGAAACAGCCGGTCTATTATCCTCAAAATTCCGTTTATCATATAATGCTTTGATAGCCAGCCGAGAAAAGTCAAAAACACGATGGTGACCAAGATTCCAATTCCGGGTACATACGCTTCTCCAACATAGCTTTTAATAGCATTCCCTAAAAGTCCATCTAAAAATGTAAATACAGTAAATAAAACATATACGATAAGCAAAATAGGAACGATTGTTAAAATCCCATTTAGAAAATGTTTTAGCCAATGCTTCATAAAGACTACCGCCTCCCTCTATAAAATAACAATCCGTCTTATATATACTATCATATGGACTGGAGAGGTCAGTGCGTAAAAAGAAAGATTGCAGCTAATTAGATTTAAATGGAAAGTGAAAACAATTCAAAAGGAAGTACTTTGAATGTTTGCAAACAATAAATAAGTCTATAAATGCATAGGAGGCTGGCTTGTTTTTGGTTATTAAACTCGTGAAAAATGATACAATTGAGGTATAATATAATGTGGTGAATAAATATAGCCTCTTCAATTTATATTTTTATCAGTATTATATAATGCAAAAGGACTTTTATAATTATTCTAAAAAAGTTGAAGAAGCTATTTATTTCACGTGCCTTATTTTATGAAGATTCAAGATTGAAAGCGAGTGTTTAGTATGGGTCGTAAATGGAACAACATTAAGGACAAAAAAGCGTCAAAAGACGCAAATACAAGCCGTATATACGCAAAGTTCGGACGCAAGATTTATGTAGCGGCAAAGCAAGGAGATCCTGATCCGGAAGCAAACCAAGCTTTAAAATTTGTCCTTGAGCGCGCCAAAACATACAGTGTACCAAAAACGATTATTGACCGTGCGATTGAAAAAGCGAAAGGCAGTGCAGACGAAAACTATGATGAGCTTCGCTACGAAGGCTTTGGGCCGAACGGGGCAGCGGTAATTATAGATGCATTAACAAACAACGTGAATCGTACTGCAGCAGAGGTCCGGGCTGCATTTAATAAAAACGGCGGAAACATGGGAGTAAGCGGATCTGTCTCTTATATGTTTGATGCAACAGCTGTTATTGGCATTGAAGGCAAAACAGCAGATGAAGCGCTTGAAATATTAATGGAAGCCGATGTAGATGCGCGTGATATTGTAGAAGAGGATGAAGCGGTTATTGTATATGCTGAACCTGACCAATTCCATGCTATACAAGAAGCGTTCAAGAATGCTGGCATCACTGAATTTACAGTTGCGGAGCTAACGATGCTTGCGCAAAATGAAGTGACACTTCCAGAAGATGCCAAATTGCAATTCGAAAAACTGATTGATGCATTGGAAGATTTAGAAGATGTCCAACAAGTGTACCATAATGTGGACTTAGGGGAATAAATGGACGAAGGCAGGCCGTTTGTTACATAACAAACGGCCTGTTGTTTTTATTCAATCAACACTTATAATCATTGTTTACAGCAACACTTAAATGTTCCCAGCGTTTAATGAATCGATTTAGCTCTTGTTCTCCTTTTTCGGTTAATGGGCAGTATTTGCGTTTAGGACCTGCTGTTGACTTTCTTAAAGCGGCACTAACTAATTTATCCTTTTGCTGCTGTACTAAATAGGGTATATAAACCATATATTTGTACAAAAACAGGAGAGGAAAAAATAAAATGAGCGAGTATCGTATAATCGGCAAAAGCATTCCAAGAAAAGAAGGATGGGATAAAGTAACAGGGAGAGCAAAATATATTGATGACCAAAATGAAGCAGGTACGCTGCATGCAAAGCTAGTGACAAGCCCAAATGCGCATGCTTATATAGAACAAATTGATATTAGCGAAGCACGGAAAATAGCAGGTGTACAAGCTATCGTGACAGGGCTGGATTTTCCGCAGCTTGTTGGTTCCAGTATTGTTGACCGGCCGCCGCTTGCTTTTGAAAAAGTTCGCTATTTTGGCGAACCGGTTGCCATTGTGATTGCGGATACGGAAGCGATTGCGAGAAAAGCGGCTTTTTCTGTTCGCGTAACGTACCGGGAACTTCCTGTCGTACATACCCCTTTACAGGCATATCAACCAAATGCTCCTCTCATCCATGAGAAACTCGGAGAATACAAAATCATTGAGGAAGCTAGACCGGAGCCAGGAACAAACATTGCCAACCGGACAAAAATCAGAAAAGGTAATATTCAAGCGGGGTTTGCTAAAAGCGATGTGATTGTCGACGAATATTTCTCTTTTCCTCAATCTCTTCATGCAGCGCTTGAAACAAGATGTGCAGAAGTTGAAATTCGGCCGAGCGGAGAGGTGATTGTGTATTCAACCTCTCAGGCACCTTTTGAAATTCGAGAACAGCTTAGCGAAGTTTTCCAGATAGATGAATCCAATATAGCCGTCCATGTACCGTTAGTAGGGGGAGCTTATGGCGGAAAAACACATGTCCAGCTAGAAATTTTGGCATATCTCGCTTCTAGGGCTACAGGCGGCAGACGGGTAAAACTGCGCTGCAGCCGGGAAGAGGATTCCGCGACAGCGCCTGTGCATATCGGCTTGCAAGCAAGAGTCCGGCTCGGTTGTACACAAGGTGGCAAGCTACAAGCAGCAGAGCTGTTGTATTTATTTGATGGCGGCGCCTATGGGGAACGGGCTGTCGTTGTCAGTAAAGCGGCCGGATTGGATTGTACCGGACCGTACGCTATTGAACATGTTTCATGCGACTCGCTTTGTATGTATACAAACCATCCGTACGCCACAGCCTTTCGGGGGTTTGGGCATTGTGAGTATACGTTTGCCGTGGAACGAACTATTGATATATTAGCAAAACGGCTGAATATGTGCCCGCTTGAATTTCGGCTGAAAAATGCAATTCGGCCCGGGGATACAACGCCGACGCAAGTGCCGGTTACAAGAAGCAATACAGGCGATGCCGCACAATGTTTAATAAAATTAAAGGAGCTCATTCACTGGGAAGAAGGAGAGCGCATTCCTGTTTCTGGCCGTAAAGTAAGAGCAAAAGGAATTGCGTTTGCTTGGAAAAATTCGACAACACCCCAAAATGCTGGAGCCGGTGCTGTTTTAACATTTGCAAAAGACGGAACAGTTTCCATTAATTGCGGTGCGGTCGAAATTGGGCAGGGTACAAAAACAGTATTAACACAAATAGCGGCAGAGATTCTTCAAATGAAAATAGACGATATTCACATTAAGATGGAGGTGAACACCGAGACGGCGCCCAAACACTGGAAAACAGCGGCGAGCCGTACGACGTATCTTGTAGGAAATGCTGTTGTTGCAGCGGCAGAAGAGGCGTTGAGGCAGCTAAAGGAGCGGGCATCAGAGCTGCTTGGCATTCCGGAAGAAGATTTAGAGGTTGCAGATAAAAGAGTGTACAAAAAAAGCCAAAAAGAGACCGGAGTTGATTTTAGCGAAATTGTACACGGCTACGTAGCTGAAGATGGAACGGCAATCGGTCCGCAAGTTATCGGAACGGGCGCTTATATGCTAGAAGGATTAACAGAAAATGACCCTGAGACTGGCAAGGGCAGGCATGGACCGGAATGGGGCATCATTGCCCAAGCAGTAGAGGTAGAGTTTGATATGAGAGACTGCACATACGAACTTATCCGGGCTGTGAGTGTAGCAGATGCCGGCAAGATTTTAAATGAGAAGGGCGCAAAAGGGCAGGTAATGGGCGCGATGAGTATGGGACTAAGCTTTGCATCGCGGGAAGGGCACCAATACGACGAAAAGAGCCGCATCTTAAACACACAATTTCGTTCCTATAAGGTCACCCATTATGGACAACATCCAGAATATGTTGTCGATTTCATTGAAGTTCCCCATGATGGGTCCGCCTTTAAGTCACGCGCTCTCGGCGAACATGGCATCCTCGGCATGCCTGCCGCTCTAGCCAATAGCCTTTCAACGGCGGCAAACACTTCGCTGCATCATTTGCCGATTACGCCGGAATTAATTTGGAAAACAAGGCTCCAACAGGAAGGAGCTTCACTATGATTCCATTCGATTTTGAGTATTATCGCCCAGCTTCTATTGAAGAAGCAGTCCAACTTTTTAGCAAATTATATAAAGAAGGGAAAAAGCCGCTGTACTACAGCGGGGGCACGGAAATTATTACATATGCTCGGCTGAATCTTGTTTCTACAGAAGCTGTCATCGATATTAAATATATCCCTGCCTGTCATACGTACGGATCTCAGCAAGGTTTTTTGATTCTCGGTGCTGCTCTTACTTTAACACAAATATCCGATATGAACGCATTTCCGCTACTAAGCACTACAGCCTCCCGCATAGCCGATCATACAGCGCGAAATAAAATTACATTAGGGGGGAATATTGCTGGAGACATTCCGTATCGTGAAGCTGTTCTGCCCTTTTTATTGACAAATAGTACCTTCGTCATCGCCGGAATGGGCGGAATTCGTTACGTTCCTGCCAAGAAAGCATTTCAGGGACAACTGCAGCTATATCCCGGGGAATTTCTCGTGCAAATTGCTACGCCTGCCGAATATGCGAATGCTCCTTTTTATAGCGTAAAGAAACGGAAAAACGAAGAAATTGACTACCCTCTCATTACGCTTGCTGCGATCAAGACCGATTTTAATATTCGAACTGCTTATAGCGGATTATGTGAATTTCCATTTTGTTCAGAGAAAATGGATAGGCAATTGAATAACAAGAATATTCCAAGAGAGCAAAGAATTGAGCGGGCTGTTGCTTCTATCCCTAATTCTGTGCGCAATGATATTCGCGGTTCTCGGGAATACCGTTTGTTTGTATTGCGGAATATGCTGCAAGATGCTTTAACAGAGCTAGAAGGGGTGGAGGTATGATTGCGAAGCTGAATCTATATGTTAACGGAGAAACGCGGGCTGTTGTGGCCAGAATGGCAGACACCCTCCTTGATATGCTACGGGATGAGCTTGGATTGACCGGAGCAAAGCGCGGCTGTGAAAACGGAGATTGCGGCGCCTGTACGGTACTAGTAGACGAAGTGCCGCTTAAGTCATGTATCATGCTTGCCGTAGAGGGAGATGGAAAGCGCATCACAACCGCTGAAGGGTTAGGAGGAGTTCCTATTCAACAAGCGTTCATTGAAAAATGGGCATTTCAATGCGGCTATTGTACACCCGGTTTCATTATCAATTGCCACGCTCTCGTCAACAGGCATCCTAACGCGAACGATCAAGTAATAAAACAATGGCTGCAATCCAATATTTGCCGTTGCACAAGCTACCAGGAAATTGAACAAGCTGTAAAAGATGTGTTGCATAAACAGGGTGATGGCCAGTGACATCTGTATACGAAGTATGGGAAGCTGTCGCATCCCGCAATGAGCCTTGTGTGATGGCAACTATTATACAAACAGTTGGTTCTTCATACCAAAAAGAAGGCGCGGTGATGGCGATGTGGGAGGATGGCGCGCGGCTGGGAATGCTAAGCGCCGGCTGTATCGAAGAAGACTTGCTTTGCCGAGCGAAAGAGCTGCAAGCTGGCGGATGGCTGATTTGTGAATATGACACATCGGACGAACAAGACTTTTTATGGACTGTCGGCTGCAACGGGCAAATTCGCGTGTTGCTGGAGCAAGTGCATACACAATGCTTGGAGCAGCTTAATGCTGTCGTAAAAGAATTTCAAAAAGGCTACGGAGTTCGAGTTATAAAAGACCTTTCTAATAATCATGCTTATTTTATCAGCGATAGCGGGCAGGCGTTTGGAAACTTGCCGAACAAGCATGGGGACATCTATGAGCAATATATTCCGCCAAAACCTCGGCTCTATATATTTGGCGCAGGAGAAGATGCAAAGCCGCTTGTCTGCTTGGCAAAAACGGTCGGCTTTTCCGTCACTGTATGCGACTGGAGAGAACAATGGTGCACCCAGCTGCGCTTTCCTGAAGCTGATGCGTGCATCATCGGATTTCCAAAAGAAATTGTTCCTGTTTTGTCTCTTGCTTCAAATGATTTTGTTGTGATTATGACACATCATTTTCAAAGAGACCAAGAATTATGGGAACTATTAAATAAGCAATCGCTTCGTTATTTAGGCATTTTGGGAGCACGGCAACGAACGCAGCGTTTATGCGGAGGAACAATACCGGACAACGTGTTTGCCCCGGTCGGCCTTCCGATTGGCGCCCGGGGCCCGAATGAAATCGCGGTAAGCATTGTTGCGGAAATGATTCAAGTATTAAGGACGTAAAAATATGAATATTATCGGCCTCTATCTTGCAGCAGGGGCTGGGAAGCGAATGAAAACGGCTGTACACAAGCTCTGCCTTCCTGTAGGCGACAAGCCACTGGGGAGTATTGCCTTGCAAACTGCTTTTTCTTCCCAGCTTTCTTCTATTATTGTTGTGACGAATGAAACAGATTGGCTGCTGCCCCATTTTTACGGGGAGCGGCTTATCATTCTTTCTTGTGAACAGGCATCTCTCGGCCAAGCGTATTCCCTGCGCTGCGGCTTAGAGAAAGCCGAAAGCTTGCAAGCTGACGCAGTATTAGTTATGCTGGCGGATCAGCCGTTCATTCCAAAACAGATAATTAATGATATTTTACATAATTATAGGCGTGAACCGGAAAACGCCTATATAGCATCCTGCCACCAAGGTATTCCGAGACCGCCTGTTTTATTATCGCGCAGCGTATTCTCGCTTCTCAAACAGCTGCAGGGCGATCAAGGGGCCCGTTCTATTTTTAACAACCCTTTCATAACAGGCAAACTTCTTTCATATGAGGACCCAAAATGGTTTTATGATGTCGATACGCCAGAAAATTATAAAACAATCTGCCGGCAGCCTACATCTTTTTTATAGAAAAATCCAAAGATATCCTTTAAGATATAGAAGCAAGAACAGCAATAGAAAGGATAAAGAGTTGTGAAAAAACTAGATGTACTGCTCATGCTGCTTAGCTTGTTGTTTCCTGTTGCCGGTATCATGAACCAAATCCCTCTGCAGTTATCATTATTTATGGGAGGGTTATTGTTTATAACAAGTTTCGGCAGCTACTTTGCTAAACGTATGAATTCGCGAATTTTCAGTTGGGCGGCCTATACAGCATTTATTGTATTTTTGCTGTCGCTGTGGAACCAGTATGTAACAACAGATTCTCTTGTCGCAAATGTTAAAGTCGCTGCCTGCATTGCTGCTGTTCCCTTTTTATTCCGCTTCCGTACCTATGCAATCACAATCGGGCTGCTTGGATTATGGGGCGCTGTATTATGGGATGTAAAGGAGGCCCAATCATTGGCCGTTTTGCAGCGCATGATGCATACAATCCCGACGGAACGGCTATATGTATTCGCCTTGGCGTCCGGCTTTTTGCTTGGCGGCTGGCTTGGAAACATTACAACCCCTAAGGAGTGGCGGGAAAAAGCAAATAAAGCAAAAAGGAAGAAAAAAAGCCGAAAACTTACAATCCCGATGCCTAGCCTTCCAAAATTGAAAATAAAAATATGGAAATTCGGGCGAAAATCTTCTGCGCCTCAGAAAATCCGTCCGCATGAACCGGCTTATGAAGAACATATTAAAACTGTAAACATGGAGCAAACAAGCGAGCCCGAGCCGCCCCGCGGACAAACGAGAATGGAGCGAAGAAAAAATCGGTATCGTGCTTAAACAGCAGTGTATGGAGGTATTGTATCATGGAACATAAAGTAATCATTTACACACAAGAAACATGCGGTCCTTGCCACGCAGAAAAAGCATGGCTGCAAGATAACAATATTTCATTTGAAGAAAGAGATATCCGCAAAAATCCGGCTTACTTGGAAGAAGCGCTGCAGCTTGGGGCAAGCGCTACACCGGTAACGGTAATTCATACAAGCGCCGGCCATGAAGTTGTGATGGGGTTTGATAAAGAAAAACTCTCCGCGTTATTAAATCTGAGCTAAACACATAAATGAACGGGAATCCGCAACTAAAACGCGGGTTCTTTTTATTGGCATCGTACAATACCTAAATTTATAATTAATAATTAAGGCAACTAGAAGGATAAGGAGAATGTCATGAAGCTGATTTCTTGGAACGTAAATGGTATTAGAGCTTGTGTGCGCAAAGGTTTTTTGCAGTACTTTGAAGAAATGGATGCGGATATATTCTGCATACAAGAAACAAAATTACAAGAAGGTCAAATTCGGCTTGAACTAGAAAATTACTTTCAATATTGGAATTATGCAGTAAAAAAGGGATATTCCGGTACAGCTGTATTTACAAAGAAACAGCCATTATCGGTTACGTACGGTGTAGGGCCGGAGGAAACAGAGCCAGAAGGCCGTATTATCACATTAGAATTCGAGAGGTTTTATCTTGTGAATGTATATACACCGAATTCACAACGAGATTTGGCAAGGCTGGATTATCGGCTTTCCTGGGAAGATAATATCCGCAGTTATCTGAAAGATTTGGATAACCGTAAGCCAGTCATTTTATGCGGCGATTTGAACGTAGCACATCAAGAAATCGACTTAAAAAACCCAAAGCCCAATAAAGGAAACTCCGGATTTACAGAAGAAGAACGGGAAAAAATGACGCAGTTGCTAAAATTCGGGTTTATTGATACGTTTCGCTATTTATATCCCGACAAAGAAGGCGCATATACGTGGTGGTCATATATGAACCAAGCAAGGGAGCGAAATATAGGGTGGAGAATCGATTATTTTATTGTGTCGGATACATTGAAGAAGTCGATCCAAGATGCCCAAATTCATGCCCATGTAATGGGAAGCGATCATTGCCCTGTCGTTTTGGAACTGGTGCAAAAATAAATACTTCTAAAAAATAGGATGTGTGAAACGTTAGTGTTGATAAATCCCCCTTCTCTTTGGAGGTGGAGAGTGCTCCCAGCCGTGTGTAGTAACGGTCAAGGCCTAACTCTGCCTCGTCCAAAGGAAAAACCAAAGGGAGAATATGAGTGCAGGGTACGATTGATTCTGCATAGCCGTGATGTACAGACTGATATCAAAATCAACATTGATGCTATTGCGAATAGCGCCGCGATGGATAAAAATTACATTCCATAGATATAATTAAGGGTTATCAAAAATGAGCAACTTTTGGGGTAGCCAAAAAAATAAAGCAGCATGGGATATGCTGCTTTTATATTATATTATTCAGCATTTCCAATTACGAAAGGGTTACCGCTAATATTGCTTCTCATTTCATCAGTCAATGTAAAAGGCTCTTTTACAGTTGAATCAGAATTTGCATAATCATGATTGTGTGCGCTGCCATCATAATGAATCGGTTTTCCATCCATAACTATCACCTCCATCAATCTAACGTTAAATATAGTATATACAATATTTTACTATTCATTTCCCGCTAATAGTCCTAAATCGCGTTTTCACTTTATGGATTCGTATATCTCATCCATCCGCCCTCTGACGGTGCCGCCTTATACTTGCCATAAGATAGAAGCTTCAGCGCTGAACGAATAGACGAATAAAAAACTAAGCTTAGCTTTGAATCTTCCTCCATTTCATCAGGATAAGCCGTAGATTCGTAAACATAATAAGCAGCCATAATGCAGGGTACCACTTGATCCGGCTCAAATTCATAAGCGGCTGCCTCCCCGAAAACTAAATCTATGAGGGGTTGGCTTTTACCAGCAATTTCTTTTTGGAGCAGCTTTTTTACCGGCTCCGGCACTAATTCTAATATTTTATTCTTCATAACAGTCACCTCATCCTTTATCATATCCAGATAATTGAAAAAAATATTGCTGTTAATCCGCATGAATTAGTCCCTTTAGCACAAAATAGGTACGAATCTAAAGTAGGAGGAGACTATAAAATGACAAATCGCAACGATAATCGCGAGCGTAAAAACAAATATCCCAATAACCTCAAGCAGGACACTGAATTTGCAAAAGATGTAAATATTAGAAGCGAAGCAACAAAAAAGGATTTAAAGAAATAAGATGTGAAACTTTGGGCGCCTAACTCATTGGTATAGGTGCCTATTTTTATGCCTACTATTAAGTATTTTATGAATATTAGGATGTAAGAGATATCCAACAAGCGTTTCATAATGATAAAATAAAAAGCATCATCAAGATTTATAAAGGGAGAGAAGCGGCATGGAGTTTATCGATTTTCGAAGCGATACAGTCACAAAACCAACGCAAGAGATGAGACGGGCAATGCTACACGCTGAGGTGGGCGATGATGTGTATGGCGAAGACCCTACCGTAAATCGCCTGGAAGCATTGGCAGCCAAAATACTGGGGAAGGAAGATGCGCTATTTGTAACAAGCGGTACACAAGGAAATCAAATAGCCATACATGAAAAAGCAGCGGCTGTAATCACATATCTTAAGAAATGCAGTTTGCTGCAGTGAGGAGAAAGTGTTTTGGATCAAAAGCAAACTGTACACATAGAAAAGAAATTATCAATAATCCAAAAAGTAAAAAGATGGGCAAAGCGCCTAAAGAAGCAGCTATTTGTTTTGTATGTAGCATACCAGGATGAAAGAGTGCCTTGGCACGCTAAATTGTTAACAATTCTCATTGTTGCGTATGCCTTTAGCCCTGTTGATCTTATTCCGGATTTCATTCCAGTTTTAGGTTACCTTGATGATTTGATTCTTGTGCCATTAGGTGTCTCCTTTGCTCTCAAGCTGATTCCAAGTGAAGTTTTACATGACTCCAAACGGAAAATGGAAGAGAATCCCCTTAAAAGCAAACCTAAAAACTGGTTGGCAGGTACTATCATTATTTGTATATGGATTTTTGTTTTAATAGCGGCGGGGAGATTATTTGTTTATAAGTGGATATAGAGGTGAACATATGAATCATAACATAGATAGCAAGACATATGCACAATTATTCGAGGCTTTAGGAATGTTAAAAGAAACGCAGAGGCAATCGCAACAAAGAAAGGATAAAAGAATTTGGGGCGATATTTCTATTCCTTTTACACTACATGATGGCCTTGCCAGACTGACAAAAGATGAACTGCATGCGATACTGAGACAACTGGAGGTAGAGAGTGCAAGCAGCTTAAAAAAAGCAGAACTTATTTCATTATTTCAAGAAAGAATACCGAGTTCTCTTGAAACAATATGTTTGCAGCTGGACAAGGAACGTTACAACATAGTAAGAAAAATAGCCCGTAATGGCGGCTATATAGCAGCGCCCAGTTTAAAACAAAACCAAATGGAATACCTCCGCTCAATTGGCATTATATTTACAGGTATTTATAAGGAAAAAAAAATATTAGCAATGCCGCAGGAAATGATTGAGCAATTTTTGCATTTAGATGCTAGCCCCAAAACAAATGCGATTGTCCGCCGAAATACAGAATGGATCAAGCTTACCCAAGGACTTCTTTACTATTATGGAACTTTAAGTTTAACAACGTTAACAGAAATGCTAGAAACATACACAAATGAACAATTAAATCTAACAGAATACCTAGAAATCATTAAAAATGCAGCTTCATATTATCGGGAGATTCACATTGATAGCTACGGCTTTTCCAATAGCAGGGTGTTTGATCCAAAAAGAGTAAAAGAGGAGCATAAAATAAGGAAAAACCTTTCTTTCTTTCCTTTTTCTAAGGAGCAGCTGCTCAAAGCAGGCGAGCCTGAATATGTGGAACGGAACGAAAGCTATGTAAAGTTCGTTAATTTTATTATGCAACATTATGACATCAACAGGGAGGAAGCAGATGGCATCGTGGAAGAATGCGTGTATGCCACTAGAATAGGGAAAGGGCCTAACGATATCCTTACATATTTGCAAAGCCGACTAGAATTCGATAGTATGGATACTCTGCGAGCATTTATGGAAAGAATTGTCCATCTCATGAATAATACAAGAGAATGGTTCCTAAAAGGATATACATCTGCAGAACTGCATGAACAAGAGAAACAATTGTTAATGCCATTGCCGGCTAGTAAAGATAATGTTATAGATATGAAAACCGGAAAAAAGATAGGACGAAATGATCCGTGTCCTTGTGGGAGCGGGAAAAAATACAAGAAGTGTTGCGGAAGATAGGTAACTGGATATAGCCTTACGTTGATAAGATGATAGGGGTTTTGATGCAGGATGTTATATTAAAAGAACAGACAAGGAGTAACTCTACTCTCGAGTTACTCTTTGTCTGTTGATTGGCGTAACTGAGTGTTCCTCAGATTCTCGGCTCTGTTCCCGTTTTAGTACGAACGCCGATTGTTTCAGCAATCTCTGTTATTGCACCAGTAGCAAGGATGACATATGTAGCTTCCTTTGAGACTTTTATTTTTGTGATTGACGGAGCATTTGATGCTTGCATGTATTTGGGGATGAAGAAAGGGGTTTTCATTCATGAATTCATCTGTTCTGTTTTTTAGCCAAATTAACCGCACTAGCCTTCCGCTTGTAGGAGGGAAAGGAGCCAACTTGGGAGAACTAAGCAAGGCAGGATTCCCAGTGCCTAGCGGATTTTGCGTGACAACACAGGCCTATCGGGGCTTTGTTGCTTCCAATCCGGAAATGGGTTCTTTGCTGCAAGAACTGAACCGTTTGGACTCCAACGACTTCACTCAATTGCGATTACTGGGGGAGAGAATTCGCACCCACCTTCTCCAATTGCATATCCCAACCAAATTAAAGAATGAAATCATAGCGGCTTGGAAGGCAACGGGTTCGCAGTATGCATACGCAGTCCGTTCCAGTGCCACGGCTGAAGATTTGCCGACCGCTTCCTTTGCAGGCCAGCAGGATACATACCTAAACGTAAAAGGCGAGGAGTCATTGCTTTCTCATATCCAACAGTGCTGGGCTTCCCTTTTTACAGATCGAGCGATTTCATACAGGGCAAAAAACCATTTTGACCATCGGCAGGTGTATGTATCTGTTATCGTGCAGCGAATGGTACACCCTGAGCTATCGGGCATTATGTTTACAGCTGATCCCCTCACAGGCCATCGTAAAGTAATTACGATTGATGCAAGTTTTGGGATGGGGGAAGCATTAGTATCCGGCATTGTCTCCGCTGACCTGTATAAGGTAAAGGAGGGGAAGGTTATCGAGAAAAATATTTCCGAGAAAAGGCTAGCCGTCTTCCCGCTGCCGGAAGGGGGGACAGCCAAAAAAGAGGTGCCTTTGAAGCAACGAACCATGCAAGCATTGACAAATCAGCAAATTTTGCAGTTAGCTGAATTGGGCAAAAAGGTGGAACAACATTTCGGAACTGCACAAGATATTGAGTTTTGTATTGAAAACGGAGACATATTCATCGTACAAAGCCGGCCCATTACGTCTTTGTACCCCTTGCCTGACATGCCGAGTGATCCGTTGCGCATTATGATTTCAGTTGGCCATATTCAAGTGATGACAGATGCCTTGAAACCGCTCGGCTTGTCCGTGTTCCAAACCATTATGCCCAAAAGTATATTAAAAACTGCAGGCGGGCGGATGTTCTTTGATTTGACAGATTTTCTTCACTTAAAAGCAGGACAAAAAATCATCATCCAGATCCTACGCAACATGGATGAATCCATTAGCCGCGCTCTTGCAGACGTTGTGCAGCGCCCTGAGTTTAAGAAGAGCCGCTATAAGAAACAATCCATTATACTGGTTGCTAAAGCATTTCTGCCTGTCGCAAAGCAAGTGCTGAAAAATCTTTTTATCTATGATCCTTCTCTGGCAAAAGAAAGGACGGAAGAGGTGATGAGAGAATTTTCTTCCAAGGTGCAAAAAGATTTAGAGTCTTTAAACGGAACAAAGCGCTTGGAAACCATTCAGCGCTATTTAGGGCAGGTCCCGCAAGAAATATTGAAGATTTTTGCGAATCCAGTAACGTTTCTGGCGGCAGCGCTGCTCCTAAAGAAGCAGCTAACCCACATTATGGGGTCTGATTATGAAATTCATGTTTTAACCAAGTCGCTGCCTGGAAACATAATGAGCGAAATGGGATTGCAACTCGGCGGCTTAGCTGATTTCGTACGAAAGCACCCGGACGTAGAATCCTATCTCCAGACAGCAAAGGACGAAACGTTTTATGAAGGACTGGAAAATCTAGCAGGCGGAACAGAATTCGCGAAAATTTTCCAATCTTTTATAGAAACGTATGGAATGAGATGCCCCGGTGAAATTGATATTACAAAACCGCGTTGGAGAGAACAGCCGACTTTAATTGCGGCGAGCATATTGGGAGATGTCAAAAACCTAACGGATGGCGAATACCGTCACAATTTTGCAAAGGGACAAAAAGAAGTGGAGGAAGCAAAGGCAAGAATCTTTGCGAAAACGGAGTATCGCCGTTACCAATACAGAAAGACGAAACGGCTGATTGATGTATATCGGTATATGGGCGGATTGCGGGAGCATCATAAGCATCTATTAACTATTATTCTGGACTTATGTAAACAAGCCATCATAAAAGAAGCACAGGCATTGGTGGACGCAGGAGTTCTGCAAGAAGTTGAAGATGTGTATTATTTGACGCTGGAGGAACTGATTCAGGTTGCAAATGGAACGTTTCAAGCGCATGTGCCGCACCTGGTAAGTGAGCGTAAAAGCCAATTTAAATGGTTCCAGACTTTAAAGCAGCCGCGTGTGCTGACAAGTGAGGGAGAAATCATTACAGGGTCTCCCAAAAAGGGAGAATATCCAGACGGCGCACTCATTGGCAGCCCGATTTCACCAGGAGTTGTAGAAGGAATTGCACGAGTGGTGCTGTCTCCGGAAACAGCCCATTTGAACGAAGGAGAAATCCTGGTCGCACCGCATACAGATCCAGGCTGGACGCCGCTGTTTCAGTCTGCCGGGGCGTTGGTGGCAGAAGTAGGCGGCCTGATGACCCACGGCTCTATTGTCGCCAGAGAATATGGCATTCCAGCTGTAGCAGGAGTAGACGAGGCAACCAGACTCATTCAAGATGGGCAGCGGATACGGGTGGATGGAACCCGGGGATATGTGGAGATTTTAACTGACAACTCCCCTTAGTAACAAGACATTATTCGAACTAAAAGGAGTTCTTTTAATGAGATTTCTCATTAAGTATAAAGATTTTAAAACTAAAGAAACATTCCACTTTAGATTTATCCAAATATTTGTTAATGGATGAAGAAGGAAAAGCCAAAATGGTGTTTGAGAGTATGTGTGAGGGGCTGCGGCTTATTGCTGATTTTGACCATTTGGAAATAGAAAAAATAGAAGAAGTAATCAATCATATTAGAATCCACGGTATGAATGCAGAACTAACGTATGCAACTAAGCAAAATCATCATTACTTAGCGGAAATCATTTACCAAGTTCCTAAAAAGCATGATTTGAAAGCGGATTATCGTTTACGCGTTACAGACTTAATTTCTAACCAATCTGGTACAGTTCATATTGATAACTTGGATACATGGTATGCTCCATACAGTTTAGGAAAAATCCTCTTAAAAAAAATGAGATAGTCATTAAAGGCCGGGAGAGTTTCAGGGCGCAAATTGCTCGTGAAATAGATAAACTTCCAAATGAGTATAGATTTAAAATCACTGATATCCTGAAATAAAAAGAAGTAATGAAATATTTTGTGACAAGGAAGTAAGGCTACCATCACACAATCATCACAGAAATCTGATAATACTTTTAACAAAGATGTAATTGGGAGTGTTACTTATTGAAAAAACCACTTGTATTGCTTGCAGATGATGAATTAAGACTTAGAAAGCTCGTTTCTGATTTTCTTTTAAATGCTGGTTTTGAAGTAATTTGTGCTGAAAACGGCAAGCAGGCATTTGACACATTTTTGCAATTGAGTGAATCGATTGATCTCATCATTCTCGATGTGATGATGCCGATTATGGACGGATGGGAGGTATTGAATGAAATAAAAAGCATATCAACAGTCCCGGTCATCATGCTTACAGCCAAAGGTGAGGAAAGTGATCAACTTACCGGATTTCGACTTGGCGCAAATGATTATGTCTGTAAGCCGTTCTCTCCAAGCATTTTGGTCGCCAGGGTGGAAAACCTGTTAAAACAATTGGGGAAAAAGGGACCGGACAGGCTTCATATTGGTGGCATTGCAATAGATACTAATCAGCATAGAGTATATGTCGATGAAAACAGCATTGATTTAACTCCAAAAGAATTTGATTTGCTATTGTTTTTATTTAAGAATGAAGGTTTAGCCCTTTCAAGAGACAAAATCCTGAATGGGGTCTGGAGTTATGACTATCATGGGGATTTAAGGACAGTTGACACCCATGTTAAGCAGTTAAGGGCCAAACTTGGAAAGTATGGGACTTATATTGAGACTGTAAGAGGTGTAGGTTACAGATTGAGGGAACAAACATGAGAATTACCATAAGGGGCAAGTTATTTGCAATTTTGGTTGGTATCATCCTCCTGTTTATTGCGGTCATCCAGCTTTTCAGCGCATTATTCCTCGAGGATTTTTATCAGTCCAATAAGAAAAAAACGTTGGAAGAGAGTTTTCACCAAACAGAACAAATTATAACAACGGAAAAGGACTATGAAGAAAGGCTATCCGCTCTTCAAGATAATAAAAATGTGACGATTTTAATCCTTGACAGTGAGTATGAACCTTTTTTTAGATTAGCTTTATTAAAACGCCCGGCTAAATATCAAAATCAACAATCAAGGTCTCCAATGGGGCATGATGAGGAATTGATTAGCACCAACTTGGATAAATTTAACGGTGAACCCGTTATTGTAACAAGGAAGGAGAGAAGAACAAACACCGAATTCTTAAGCCTTTATTCAGCCATCACACTGCCTGACGGAACAAAGGGATTTACCGTGATTAGTACGTCAATTGATGCCATGAAGGACAGTGTGATGGCTGCGAGTGACTTTATCCTTTATACCTCACTCTTTGTTGGTGTAATTGGAACAGTAGCTGTGCTTTATGTATCAGACAGAATTTCAAAACCCATTGTCAAAATAAACAGAATCACTTCAAAAATGGCCAAAATGGATTTTTCAGAAAGAATTACAGTTGATTCTTCAGATGAAATTGGTGAATTGGCCAATAACATAAATTTCCTTTCTAAGCAATTAGATCTTAAAATCAATGAACTGGCTATTGCCAATAAACAGCTGAAAAAAGATATACAGTTAAAGGAAAAAGTGGAGCAGTCACGAAAAGAGTTGCTCTCGAATGTTTCTCATGAGTTAAAAACGCCGATTTCGCTCATTGGTGGGTATGCAGAAGGATTAAAACTCAATATCAATGAGAACGACAAAGATTTCTATTGCGATGTCATCATCGATGAAACGAAAAAAATGGACAAACTTGTATTAAGTCTCCTTGACCTCGCCCAGGTTGAGGCAGGTTATAAGGAAATGAACAGGGTTAGGGTTGACATCTCTCAATTGGTTGCAGGAATCCTTGATAAGTATCAATTAGTCTTTACTGAAAAAGGGATCAGCTTGCATAGTTCCTGCCAGGGAAATACCTTGGTGATGGCAGACATTGAAAGAATCGAACAAGTAGTTACCAATTACCTTAATAACGCGCTGGACCATGTTGATGCAAATCGAATCATTTCTGTTACTGTTAAAGAGATAAAAAATCAAGCAAGAGTAGGTATTTTTAATTCAGGGAAACCGATTGACCCTGACCAACTGGACCGGATTTGGGACAGTTTTTATAAAGTTGACAAGGCGCGCACAAGGGAATACGGAGGTTCCGGTCTTGGGTTATCGATTGTCAAAGCCATCATTCATCTTCATGAAGGCGAATATGGCGTAAGAAATCTTGCTGATGGCGTAGAATTTTGGTTTTTGCTCAATAAGATAAAAGGCAGCTCCTGACAACAGGCGCTGTCTTTTTTTGTCAATAGATTTCTTGATGCCCCTCACATAGACATCACAAAAACCCGCTACTATAAAACTTGTACAAAAAAGAAAGGACTGATGCTCATGAGGAAAAGGATAATGGCGATCCTCCTCTCCTGTTCATTGGGAGCGGGGTTATTGGCAGGTTGTTCAAATGAAGCAGAATCATCACCGGTAAAAACAACAGAACAAAAGGTGAAAAAAGGAAATTTAGAGGTAGGCCTAGGGGCAGATGGAAGAATAAGCTTGCCCCTATCTAATTTGAATTTTGAAGTATCCGGTACTGTCAAGACAATAAATGTTCAAATAGGGCAAAAAGTAAATGCCGGGGATGTTCTTGCGGAACTTGAGGATACCGATTTAAAGCTCGCTGTTACGCAGGCAGAAAACGCATTAAACAAAGCGGAAGCGAATTACTCTGAAGCGGTCAACAAGTATGAAATCGATAAAATGGAGTCGAAATTAAAGGTTGACGAAGCAAAAGTTAAAATGGATGCCAAGCCAGATGACGCATCTCTCAAAGCAGCGTATGAATTGGAAAATAAGAAATATCAGACACTTCTCAACAGTCAGGGTGCTATTCAAAATGCCAAACTGGAGATAGAGGAAGCACAAAACAAATTGCAGGAAGCAAAAAATAATTTGAATAAAATTTATCTCAAAGCACCGATTTCGGGTGAAATCATGAATATTAACTATAAAGTGGGTGAAGTGGTCTCAGGTATTAAGGCTGGAAATGATACAAATTCAGCATCATCAGGAACAGCTTTTATGACCATTGTGGATCCAACAGTCATTTATGTAAAGGCAAGTGCAACTGAGAGTGATATTTCAGGAATCGAAAAAGGCCAGCAAATGAGGGTTGCAGTGGATTCTTTATCATTGGAGAACCTGCAGGGTGAAGTGGTTTCTGTTAACAACACACCGAATATTGATAATTCAGGAATTGTTACTTATGAGGTTATCGGAAAATTAGCAGAACCAAACCCTGCTATTAAGGAAGGGATGACAACTTTTGTTACGTTCCTAAAGAAAGAAAAGAAAGATGTTATTCTCGTCCCGAATAAAGCAATCTTTGTTGAAGACGGCAAGCAATATGTCAATGTTCAAACTGCAGAAGATAAAACAGAAAAAAGGGCGATTACCGGGGGGCTGACAAATGGTATCCAGACGGAGGTAGTTGAAGGTCTTAAAGAAGGAGAGACCGTCATCATAGGTGGTGTTCAAAAATGAAATTAGTTGAGCAATTGCGTTCTGTTATGCTCAGCGTGGCCCATAATAAATTCCGGGTGTTTTTGACTTCACTAGGAATCATTATTGGCACTTTTACCATCATTATGGTCGTGGGAATCGGAAATGCCAGCGAAAAGGCAGTTGAAGACCAATATAAAAGGCTATCTGTTGAGAGTATTACCATTTCACAAGCACGGGGCGGCGGGGGAGGTGGCAGAGGAGGAACCTCCACCTCCAAGTCTCTTACAAAAGAAGATGCCCTTCTGATGCCTGAGTTATTGACAAATGTTAAAAGTGTTGGCATCAGTACAAGAACTTCTTCGGAGATTGCCTATGGAACAACAGCTGAGACTGTAAATATCCAGGGAATCAACGAAGCGTATGCTGATATCACAAATCTTGTCCCAATTACTGGGGAACTGTTTACGGACGAAGATGGCTTACTGCGGAATAAGGTTGTCGTCCTTGGCTATAACATTGCAGACTTATTATTCGAGGGAGATATCCAATCGGCTGTAGGCCAGAAGGTTCTTTTAAAAGGGACATCCTATACGGTCACAGGAGTGCTGGACCGGATCGGCGGTTCTGGAGGAATGAGCACCGGAGGAGGAATGGCCAATTCTGCTTCCGCTGATGATATGGCATTCATTCCTTATGATGTCGCCGTGAAATATACATCCGGCGGCGGTGGTGGTGCTGTGACCTTTATCGCACAAGCCAACGATATTGACAGCGTCCAGCCGGCAATCGATGAAATCAAGCAATATATCGGGGAAATTACAGGTGATTCGGAATCCTATACCGTTGTAGACGCAGGAAGCACACTCGCATCTGCGCAGGAAACATCAAAAACTATGTCTGCCCTGTTAATTGCTGTGGCCGCTATCATCATGATTGTAAGCGGGATTGGAATTATGAACGTACTAATGGTAGCCGTCAAGGAGCGTACACGTGAAATTGGCATCCTCAAGAGTATTGGTGCGGCAAGGAAGGTTATTTTAATGGAGTTTTTGCTTGAATCAACCTTCATTAGCCTTTGCGGAGGAGTATTCGGGGTGCTAATGAGTGTTTTTGCCCCATGGATTCTATCGTTCACAGATATTAAATACTTAGCTTCAGTCAAGGGTGTTTTTATTGGTCTTGGGTTCTCTGTCATAACGGGAATTTTCTTTGGCTACTACCCCGCCGCTAAGGCATCTAAGCTGAAGCCAATTGAAGCACTAAACTACGATTGATAGGAGTGGACAGCTTGAAGAAAAAGTTTAACAGTTCAATCTTAATATTGCTGCTTACTTTTACAATGGCAGCCTGTTCTAATACTAAAGAAGGAAATTCTGCTTCAACATCAGGAGAAAAAACCGGTAATTCGACTGTGGTTGCAAGTAACATGGATGAAATAGATTTATATGGTGAAGTATCTGAAATAATCGGCAATGAAGTTACATTGAGATTAATAGAAAAGCCTGAAAAACCTGCAAGGAATGGAGAGAATGATGGAAATGGCGGCGGCCGAGGAGGTGCAGGTGGCCGCGGTGGCGATGGTGCCAGCGGAGGTGGTGGTGCTATGAGAGAAAGAAAATATACAGGTGAAGAGAAAACCTTTGTCATCCCTGTAGGTGCCCCACTGGTGACAGTTACACGCGGGGAAAGCGGCATGGAAGAAAGCAAAATAAGCTTGAATGAAGTAACTCCGGGTAGCATCTTATCTGTCTACTATGAGGAAGATGGGAAAACAATCGAAGAGATCAGAGTCCAAAAACCAAGAACAGGAGGTGGGCAAGGTGGCAGAGGCGGTAATTAAAATGAAGGATGTTTATAAGTCATATGGCATCGGAGAACATAAAGTAAATGTCCTGAATGGTGTTTCTATTTCGGTTAACGCAGGTGAATTTGTAGCCATTCTGGGACCATCCGGATCCGGCAAAACCACATTGATGAACCTCATTGGGCTGATTGATACGATCGATCGCGGAGATTATTTTCTTGATGGACTCAATATTGTAGATCAGTCTGAACAAAAGTACGCTAGAATCAGGAATGAGAAAATCGGATTCGTCTTCCAAAAGTTTAACCTTATTTCTAAATATACCGCGTTGTACAACGTCGCCCTGCCCCTTCTTCTTAGAGGAGAAAGTTATAAGGATGCCAGGGAAAAAGCAGCAAAAACACTTGAAAGAGTAGGCCTGGGAGACCGGATAAACCATCGGCCCAATCAGCTTTCAGGAGGACAGCAGCAACGCGTGGCCATCGCGCGTGCCCTGGTCGGGGATTGCCCTTTGATCCTTGCCGATGAACCAACAGGTGCTCTAGACCAGAAAACAGGAGGGGAGGTCCTCTCTTTTTTCCAGGAACTGAACCATGAAGGGAAAACCATCGTCATGATTACCCACGATGAAAATATTGCAGCAAAAGCGAAACGGGTAATCCGGGTGGAGGATGGTTCAATCCGTGAGAAGAACATGCAATTGGGCAATGCGCTATCATAATAACTCTCTTTACATCATGGCCGGACTTATAAACAGTCCGGCCCAAAAATTCTATTAATTTCTAAAATGTAGAGCTGATGACATATGAAGGGAAGGTAATTATCAATGTTGCGAATAAAGAAAGCCGGGCGTTTTTTTATCGTGTTTTTGATATTTGCTACATTTGCCGGAGGAAGGTACATATATTCATCTGGAAAACAAATAGAAAAGAACGATCCTGAACCGGAAATTACTTTGACAAGTGAAACTAAATTATCCAACACGATGATAAAAGATCCCAATCCATCCCCTGAAGAACCTGATAAAGTGTTGATTGAAGGTGTTCCTCATATTCAACAATTCCCTGAATTGCCGCGAGGATGCGAAGTTACCAGTTTGGCTATGATTATGCAATATGCAGGTGTTTCTATCGATAAAATGACTCTTGCAGAAGAGGTTGCAACAGTTCCTTTTCTTGATCAAAACGGAGTGCGGGAGTGCGAGGGAATCCAAATGACGGGTTTGAGTACCTTTCCAGCAGTGTGGCGGGATTGGCAACAATTGAACAGGGCATCATCCGTCTATATATGATTGGTAAGACAAACAGACTGTTGACAAATCTGCAGAATCTAAACGCTTTAAGACAGCACCTACCCTGGGCAAAAAATTTGAGCAGTACGAGATTCCTCTACATGCCAATCCAGCTAACGAAGACAATAATAAAGGAAGCAAGATAATGCCAAGGTAGGCACTCAAATTGTGAAAGTTGTAGTTGATATGGCAGCTCTTTTTATCGGTTTAATAAATAGCATTACTGCTGCTTTATCTTTTTTCGCTACATAGATAGGCGTTTGCTGCCAATGCCTTCACCAATCTAATTTGTTCTGAACGAAATATGTACTTTAAATTGGCCATATATCATGGAACCGTTCTTTAGCATAGCCAGCAATCACCCATACAAGTAAAGCGTCTTTGCGCTTTGCACCAGAATCGCGCATTTGTAAAACCAGATGTTCAATGCGGATTACTTGAATTGGTTTAGAAAAATGCTCGTTGATAAAAGCTTGCTGGTCTCTCTCGTCTGAAAGAAAATAGGGAATTCCCATCGTATGAGCATAGGCAATAGAGACAATTTCACCCCAATGACTTCCGTTTTCACGAGTGCCTTTTTCTCTTCGAAGTTTCTCAATGGTGTCTTCGTAGAGTATATAATGGAGTGAGCTTTGTTGTTGAAGAGCAGCAGTCGTAACAATCTCGGCTCGACCTTTTTGGATCAGCACATCTATTTGCTCTTTTGCTTCCCTTGGTGTTAGAACTTCGTGATTGTATACATACTCATGAATCAGCAGCAGTCCTACATAGTGGGGTAAAATATCCTCAATAACTCTATATTTCCTTAGTCTCCCTAGCTTAATTGCAAAATCAGCATCCAAAATGGCGGTTTCCCATATATAAGATTCAGTCATGTTCTTCCTCCAACAGCCGGTCAATTTCTTCTTCTGTCGACAGACTGTCCGGTGTAACGATGCCAAAGTCTTCGGGTTTTCGGTGCACGAGTCCAAGAAGATTTTGTAGGTGTTTAGGAGAAATTTGCCCGTGCTTATATAAGGAAAGGGCATGTTCCACTAATCCCTCATAGTGAACCAACGGTTGTGCCTCTGCAGGCTCATCCAACTGGAGTGTTTTACGAATCAATGAGATATTTGAAATTTCCCATAACTGTTTTGCCGCATCCTTGTCAATGTAGCCAATTTCAAACAAGCGACGAACCATAGACTTGTAAGGGACTTGAAAAATGGTTGCTAACTCTACAACGTGGAAACTCGAGATAGTCCCAGAAGGAGCCGCAAGAAAGAGAAGCTCTTGCTCCAATACGTGCTTTGGCACAAGAAACATCGCAGCAAACAAATTTGCACGGAGTTCTCGTGTATTGTCTGTCTCATCCTCCAAGGTATCATTTCTTAGTAACTCGGGATGATTCAGATATTCTTTATCGAACCAAATGTGGTACAGCTCATGCGCTGCTGCAAAATATTGCTTCTCTTTTGGGATTTGGCTGTTGATGTAAACAAAAAGACGATTCTTCTTATGGCACACGAATGCGCACAGATTTTCATCTTGAAAAGGCGCTTGTAAAAGAGTAGCCTCTCTCTTTACAATTCTAAGTACATCTTTGCCAAGAATGCGAGAAGACTTATGCAGCTCGCTTAGCTTACTATTGGCTTTTGCCTCAATGTCCTGCATTTCTGTTCCAGAGAGAAGCGGAAGGAAGGTCATAATCGCTCCTCCTTTAACTTTTCAGACAATTCCTCTAACTCAATAAGTTGCTCCATAACAAAGTCTAAGTATTGTAGATGCTGCCGAATGTCTGGATTGTCTGTGCTCTCCATCATAAAGAGGATGGGATCTTCAATGACAGTCGCCTTTGGAACACGCTGAATGAGATCATCAACTTTCGTATTCATGATTTCAGCAATCCTTTGAATTTCTCCGATATTTGTTGCTTTCTTGCCGTTCACAATTTTGCTCATGACCTGCTTGGATACACCTAAGCGCTCAGCAAATTCAACTTGACTCATATTATGGGCTTTAAGAAATTGTGCGATTTTGTCTCCAATCTCTTCAAAGATTGTTTTCATGTAAAACGCCTCCTTGTATTCAGTGTACGGTAATTCCTTTGATTGTGTCAACAAATCGTGTACGATAAAGTTTGTATAAGTAAATAAATTATTGTCGAAAGGATATGTTTATATAATATAAATAAAATCTCTTAGCAGCAAGGCAGAAGAGGCATTAGCGGACAACGATAAAGAAAGTAGTATCAAGAAATGGCAAGATATGTTTGGCCCTTGCTGCTGGAATTGGTGCTGCAGAGATCGCAGATTTGTATTCACAGCAAACAAAAAGGATATTTGGTAAGAAGCGCGCTCTGTTTGGTATACGAAAATCCAAGTACTCAAACGAACCCTTACAGCAGTTTCTTTTCGAAAAATTCGGGGGAAAGAGAATTACTGAGTCAAATGTCATGCTGTGCATCCCATCTATTGAGCATAGCAAAGCCGAACCAAAAGTATATAAGACACCGCACCATAAAGAATATATTATTGATGGTCAGAGGTATATGGGGGAGGCTGCTTTAGCCACTTCCGCAGCTCCAACTTTCTTTCCACCTGCAATGGTTGGCTAAGATCGATGGCGGACTGTGGGCAAACAATCCTGTCCTAGTAGGGATTGCAGAAGCAATTAAACTAGGTTATCTGCTCTATCAGATTGAAGTGTTGTCCTTAGGAACAGGTGAACCAGTTTATTTTAATAAAAAAGGGCATCCGTTAGCAGGCGGCTTAATGCAATGGATGAACAATCTAATTGATCTTGCTTTTCAATCACAATCAAAAGGGTCGTTGACTTCGCTTGACGCTGCAAGGTCTGATCTTGTGCGGCATATGGTATATGACATATATATAGCATGGCTTGGACGCGTTCCAACAGCAAAATTCAGCTATTTCACAATCTTTTCGTTATGGTCAACTTTTATATCAACACCACCACATGGGAGAGGGGAGAACCCGCGTCACTGCTGCTCCTTATTTAGGAAAAATCTAGTTAACATAATATATATTATACTAAGTTGTTTAGGGATAAAAAAATATGTATCAATAGTAAAGTTAACTTTGTTTTTTGAGATGGTTTGGGGATTTCAAGGTGCAATGATATATTATTTAGATTAAGACTTCTGAATAATAAATCGTCTACAAACTCATTTACAAAAAAAATCATTCAAAGCCGCATCATCACAGCTTGTTAACGACCTCGTTTTCATCCGAATCTCTAAAAATATATCGATAAAATATATTTATGATAAAACCCCGTGTTTTTTTGCATTTTTATCATTTTTAATTATATTAGAATATCAATATACCCAATCAATAGGTACATCAAAAAACCGCAACATATACGTTGCGGTCATCCTTTTTCCCCATATATCGCTCCTTTCTTTTTCTCTTTTATATATAAAGGATCCACACTAATCCTTAGCTGCTCCGCGATAACCAACCCTTCCCTCCTTTTTTACGAATATATGCAAGATCGCCTCTAAGCGCAAGGCTCCGCTCTTGGAAGCGGGAATAACTGATCACCTGGACCTAAAAAGCGCCATGCATTCGGAGATGTCCAAACGGCTGCTTCGAATGGCCTCATCTTCAACAGCCTCATATTCCCCCTATTGAGATTTGCTTTTGGTGTACGGGAGTTATGCACAATTGCTGTGTGCCCCAGCACATTGTTTCTTACTTCAGGGTATCGAACAATCTTTCGGCTCCCTTGTTTTTCTGCTTGTCCTGCTGTTTTTGGAACAATGAACAAGGTATACTCAACCGCTTTCATTTTTTCTATCTTTTTGCGTCTCGCCTTTCTTCTGCCAGCTGCGGTCTCTTTTTCTTTTTGGACTAACACATACTCATAGCCATATACTGTTTCTCTTTTAGCAATAAAAATCGAATTTGTAATTTTATATTCCTGTTCTTCAGTTGTTGCAGGGAATCTTAGCTTATATTGAACTACATTTGCCCCCGCCTGTTTAGTTGTATAGTTGAGTCGAAGGATAGAGCTTTCATGCACAAAATGGAAGTCATACAGTTTTCCTTGTTCATCTAATTGAATGCATAAGGTTAAGCCTTTTCTCCCTTTCTTTCGGGGTAAAATTGCCCTTTGCCGATTTTTTTTGATTCCGGAAAAGTTGACTAAGATGCAATTATGGCCTTCAATCGATGACAACTCCGCAAATCTCATGCTATCCCCTTCCTTCCAAAGAAACTTTCAGGTAAATTTTACCTATGACAACAATTTCTATTTGTTATACGTCTTTCCCTACTTTTCCCTCTAGCTTTTTATCGTCAACTTTGTATAAATAATGCGATTTATTTTCTTATATCGAATATTTTTGAGAAAATTCACTAGCAAAAAACGTTGGTTGCCGTTATAATTTGTTAATTAAAAATAAACAAAAAAGCTGACCTAAAAGGTTCTAAACCTGATAAGTCAGCTTTCCTGTAGAATGTTATTTAAGATTCTAATGAGGATAAAGCATCCATATTGCTCGCAATCATGGCAATAATCGTGCTTGCTTCTTCTTTGCTGAAAATAAAATTCGATTCATCTTCAATCACTTCATCATCTGCCGCCATAATGCGGTTTACCCGGCGCAAAATGCCATCGCCTGTCTCCTCGACAATTCCAAATTGATAAGTAATTTCGACCTCATCTCCTTGCGCATACGCTGTCACTTTAGGAGTTGTCCATTCAACGTCGATTTCTTCATACACATCATCTTCTTCAAAGCATTCATGCTCTTCATCATCGCTTATGTCATACACATCTTCATCATCGTCCTCATTTATATAGCTGTGAAAGCTTTCGTGAACTGCATCCACAATATCTTCAATATCGGTAAAAATCGTTCTGGAAGTTTGGTCAAAATCTAAGTCAATCGATTCTATGTAAAATTCTCCATTGTACGGATCGAAAAACAAGGTACAAAAATATTCTCGAATGTTATCGTCCGTTTCAATGAAAAATTCGATTCGTGGATGCTTTGCTCCTCTATCAATCGACATATGGCCAACTTGATCATATTTTTCACAAATGGATTCTAGATGGTCTTGCAGCTCTCCTGTTACACGATCAAACCATTCTAATAACATACAGGTATCCCTTCCTTTCAAGGTTGTCGCCTTTATTATTTCCAACTGCACCATTTTGAGCCACCAAATATAGCAAGAGCATATGCAATAATCTAGGAAAGCTCACCTGCATTTGCATATAATACTCTATCCGTTTTTAATACAAAGGAGTGTATCGATGGAACAACAGCAATTTATTAATAGCATTGCACCTTATGCTGTAAAAGCGATGCAGCAGCATAATATTCTGGCATCCTTGACAATCGCGCAAACTATTTTAGAAAGCGGCTGGGGAAAGTCAGAGCTTGCGGTAAAAGGGAACAATCTATTCGGGATAAAAGGGGTTGGGCCGGCAGGAAGCATTACAATTGAAACGACGGAACACCATGAAAACGGAACGCCGTATCGAACGAGTGCCGAGTTTCGGAAGTATCACTCCCGTGAAGAAAGCTTGGAGGATCATACAAGACATCTGCTGCAATCGCCAAGATACCAAAGCATTATTGGCGAGAAGGATTATAAACGGGCAAGCGAAAAAATACAAGCGGCCGGGTATACAAACGACCCGAATTATCCTAGTCTTTTAATTGGCATTATCGAACGGCATCGTTTATATGAATATGATAACCAAACTATAGTGCCTGCACCTGCCCCGTTAAAAGAAACCGGAGTAGTAACGATCATAGCAGAAACATTGAATCTAAGGAGCGGCCCCGGCATGAATTATCCTGTTTTGCGGACGCTCCCGAAAGGATCGCAATGGAAGGTGTTTGGAGAAGCGGTGAACGGCTTTTATAATCTTGGAGGCGACCAATGGTGTTCTGCCAATCCCGTTTACGTTTCCTTCACCCCTTCCTCGCGCCCTGCCCAGGCGGCTACGAGCATAACAGGTGAAATCAAACTGCTGGTTGATTTGAATTTGCGCAGCGGCCCTGGCATGCAGTATAAAGTAATCCGAGTCATGAAAAAAGGAGAATCTTACAAAGTATTCGGAAATGCAGTTAACGGATGGTATAATCTTGGCGGTCAACAATGGTGTTCGGCTAATCCCTCCTATGTTTCTTATACTCCGTATCATTTCATAAAGGTAACTGCGGATGTGTTAAATGTACGAAACGGCCCCGGGACCCAATATGCAGTCATAAAACAAATTAAGCGCAATGAAACGTATAGAACCTACGGCTACCAAAATGGATGGTACAACATAGGGAACGACCAATGGGTTTCCGGCGGCTATGTAACAACTATTTAAGTTGCCGAAAAGCATAGCAAAGTTGGTCGCAAAGGCATTTCTTTGCGACCAACTAAATCGTTTATTATCACTTTAAAATTGATAAATCTTGGGATAATCGAATCATATCCCTGCACTGTATGCCGTTTTCAAAAATTTCTTCAGAGTAGTGCCTAATGAAAAAATCCCTATCAATGCCAGTTATTCTAAAACCGCATTTTTGATAAAGGGCTAATTGTCCTATGCTTGAATTTCCAGTACCAATTTCTATTGTTTTAAATCTCCTTAACCTAGCTGTATGAATAGCATCCATCACCAATTGTTTCCCAATGCCTTTACCGTGCAGGGTTTCTATAACAGAAACATTTACCAATTCAACAGTTTCAGGCCTTGTTGGAAGCAAAACGTAAACACCAATAGTTTTATTATCCTTTTCGGCTACAAAGCATTCGCCTCTTTGTATATACTCCTCAATAAACAACGGCGAAGGATCAGCTAATAACAACAATTCCATTGGAGGTTTTTCATTCACATTTAGTTTTCGAATATTCATATTGCCCTCCCTTAAAAACGATATTGTTCCGAAGTTTTAGATTTATTTTACATACATAACTGACGTTGCCTTACTAATGCAGCTTTAATCATAAAATAGGTAATTTCAGGCGGAAGCTCATCTTTGATGGGCTTTAATTTCTCTGTGCCTGTACGTAATGCTGCTTCCTGAATAAGCGCCTCCTGCTCCGGTGTCAAAATATCCTCCCACGACACCGGCAGCCCTTCCTCCAAACATTGCACAATATGATTTTCAATCGTGATGCGGGATAATTGGCGCAAAGCGGCAATCTCTTGCAGGCTATTTCCTTGTTGGTACATCTCATATGTCACCAAATGCGATGGCTGTTTTGCTGCTTTCTCTTTTGGCGGTTCCTGCACGTTTATAGCCGGAGTGTAGGATGGATTGCTTTCCAAATACTCCGCGATGGCATGCAACAAGCGTGCTCCATATCGTTCTTGCTTTGCCGCGCCAATTCCTTTTACGCCAAGCAGCTCTTCTTTTGTTCGCGGCAGCTTCGCACACAAATCGTGCAGCGTCTCGTCCGATACGATAACAAACGGCGGAACCTGTTCCTTGGCGGCGATTTCTTTGCGCACTTGGCGCAAGGCTGTAAACAGCGCATCATCCGATACAACGCGTGTTGCCGCCATCGCTTCTTTGCGCATCACACGCTCCTTTCCAATCAGCACTTCCCGCCCCTGGTTTGTCACATACAGCACTGGATATTGCCCGCCGGCTGTTCCTGCGTATTGCTCCGAAACGAGAAAATCAATAAAATCAGTAATCTCCTTTGCGCTTTTATGCTTCAACAGTCCGTAGGTGGACAGCTTATCGAGCCGCATCTCCCGCAGCTTTTTATTCAGCGACCCGGCCAGCACTTGGCTGATCATCGTCTTGCCGAACCGCTCACCCGCACGGATGATGCACGACAGCACCATTTGCGCCTCCGTCGTCACGTCAACTTCCTCCCTTTGGTCGGTGCAATTGCCGCAGCGGCCGCACGGACCAGCGGACTCTTCGCCAAAATACTGCAGGATAAACGACTGCAAGCATCCTTCTGTATAGCAGTAATTCTTCACTTGAAGAAGCTTGTAAAGCTCCTGGTTTTTTAACGTCTCATCTGCAGCTGACTGTTCTATTAGATAGCGCTGCAGTTGAATATCCTGTGCCGCGTAACATAAAATACATTCGCTGCTTAATCCATCACGCCCAGCTCTGCCGGCTTCTTGATAGTAGCTTTCCATATTTTTTGGCAATTGGTAATGAATCACAAAGCGCACATTGCTTTTATTGATCCCCATTCCAAAGGCATTCGTCGCTACCATCACGGTCATATCGTCCTGCAAAAAAAGATCCTGTTGCCGCGCCCGTTCGCTATCGCTCATGCCTGCATGGTATTTGGCCGCAGCAATGCCCTGTTTTTCCAAATGTTCCTGCAATTGATCGACATCTTTTCGGGTGGCTGCATATACAATGCCGGCTTCTCCCTTGTTTTGTTTTACATACTGTGTCATATATGCCAGCCGGTCCTGCCCCTTTACGACTTTAAAGGATAAGTTCGGCCGCGCAAATCCCGTCACAATCGTGTTGTGCATCGGGATGCCAAGCAAAAAACAAATATCTTCCTTCACCTGGGGCGTTGCCGTTGCGGTTAACGCCAGGATCACCGGGCTTTTGGGAATGTGCTCTATCATTTCTTTAATGCGCAAATAACTCGGGCGGAAATCATGGCCCCACTGCGAAATACAATGCGCTTCATCGACTGCCACTAATGACACAGGCATGTCCTGCAGCAAATCCAAAAATTGTGGCGCATCCATCCGTTCTGGTGCGATATATAAAATCTTGTATATCCCTTGGCGCAAGCCTGATAAACGTTCGCGCGTTTCGGATACACTGAGCGTGCTGTTGAGGAAAGTCGCCGGAATACCGACTCGCTCCAGACTGTCCACTTGATCCTTCATGAGAGAGATAAGCGGTGAAATAACGATGGTAATGCCAGGAAGAAGAAGCGCGGGGATTTGATAGCAGATGGATTTGCCGCCGCCAGTCGGCATAATGCCAGCCGTATGATTGCCAGCGAGGATGTTTTGAATGATTTGCTCCTGGCCGGGGCGGAAGCTGTCATAGCCAAAGTACTGCTTTAAGTATTCTTTTGCTTGAGTAAGCATGAGGTGCCTCCTTTCGTTTTTACAAAATCTATTATAACACTTGTAGAAAAGTTCAGCCGCCTAAATTCCACCATGATGATGCAATAGAAAACACAAAAAAACCGCAAAAACTTGCGGCCTCCATTACATATTGCGGAGCATATCCACTAAAAGAATAATAACCAACAGCAAATACCAAACAGCCGGAAACAAACTCCATCTAATTGCTTTTTGGTATTTTTCCTTTACAAATGCACGCCAGCTCATGATAGCTGAAATTACAACAAAGATTGGATACGTAGATATAAACGAAAAGAACAATGCTCCCATTTCAGATGCAAAAACCCAGCCGATATACCACCAGAAAAGGGTCAAGGCAAGAATGATTTCACTGCCTATCAGCCAAATGAGCAGCATAATTTTACGAGATTTCTTCACAAATAACTCCCCCATCCTCTTCTTCTATGTCCAAAAATTACCCCTCCTCAATAATATCTAAAAAGTGCTTTAAAATTCTAGCCGTTAATCCCCATATTACCCTGTCTTCATAAAAATAAAAATACTCGTCCATCGTTCGGGTATGCCAATTATAGTTTTCTCCTCCCGCAATCAAGTCAAAAGGAAAAGAGGCTTCAGGTTCTATCTTAAAATAAATTTTATATACTTCAGGCGTTGTATTTTTTAAGAAAGAAAGGGGAATTGTAAAGATTTCCTCAACCTCGGATGGATTTGGCTTAATATGCTCAGGAGCTGTGATGAGTCCGGTATATGAATAGATGATTGTGCCGAACGGAGAGACCATATAATCTAAAGGAGAGACATTTGCAACCTCGTTTTCTTCTATCCCTAATTCTTCGGATGTTTCGCGAATCGCTGTATGCTGCTCATCTCGGTCATCCGGATCAATTTTGCCGCCAGGAAAACAAATTTCTCCCGGCTGCCTCCGCAATTGAAGAGAGCGAACTTCAAAAAGCACGTGAAGCTCGTTGTCTTTCTCGATAAGCGGTAACAAAACGGCAAATCTTGAGAAGTTTTCGCTGCCTAGTATAGTTGGAACACGGTTTTGTAATTGGCCTGTTAGCTTTGCAATGTTCATTTTCTCACCCCGTTTTCATATTATGTTTTATGCAGTTTCTACTCTTAATAGTATGGGGAAACCCGCCATAAAATAGCTGCCCCGTGAGAAAAACAATGATTTCCTTACTATAAAGATTCCCGCCGTCTATTCTTTGGCTTTTGCGCATATCCTTTGAAAATGGCAGTTGGCGCACTTTAATGGATGCTCCGATTTTTCGAAATACTTCAAATCTACAGGCTGATTCTGTTCTACATCCGCTACATATTGCAGCATCTGATTGACGCTCAGCAGCATGATTTCGTTTGCCCTTTCTAAATCTGCGGTGCTAATCGTACTGATATGCTGCGTTTTGCTTGCCAAATATTCGTTTCGTATTTCTATTTTTTCATGATGTATATGATATTTCTCATGAAGGTATAGTGAATATAAAGCTAGCTGATTGCGGTCTTCCTTACTTTCCCTCCCTGTTTTCCAATCAATAATAAACCATCGACCCACATTTTCGTCTTTATACAACAAATCCATGACAATGTATACTTTTATATCATGAAGACGGAAGGAATGGAATTGTTCTGCTTCATACAAATAAATATTTTGTGCAAACATTGCCTTCTGAAAACTTTCATTTTCGTATAATGCTTCCAACGACTGACGAAGCCGCTCTGTCAAATCGGCAATCTTGCTTTTTTCAACGGCTTCCCCGTACACTAGCTCACGCAACAACGGTATAGCTTTTGGTTTTTGATGCCATAGTTGCCGCTGCTGTGAATATTTATATGCTGTGTTTAGGTTATCTCGAATATATTTCTCAACAGCTTCAATCGGCGGCAGCTCTTTAAAACGATAATGGGATAACAATTGATAAATTGCTTGGTGGAGCATATCGCCAAGATACATCGGCAAATTGCTTAACTTCTTATAAAAGTATGCTTCCTGAGCGGAAAGAGGGGAATCAAATCGCCATCCGTTGTGGGATACATAGTATTGATATGCATATTTTCGCTTACATTCAAAAAATGTTTTATGGCGGCTGATAGACCAGGAAAATTCGGGAAACGGCCTTGCTTCAAACATATTTATATCCTCTCCTATCAAGTATGTAACGCCATTATAGCAAAACGAAAAGAAAGGCAGAAGAACACCAGTATTGGCCAGTGTTCTTTTATCTCATTGCAAAAGGGGATCAATTCCGTCAAAGGGCGGGTACAAATCAGGATGAAGCAGCGGAGCCAGCTTTTTTAAACCGAGCAATAACCGTGGAGACGGACGGCAATATAGCCATTCTTCTAATATATGAATTCGATTTTGCTTTACTGCCTCCATCTCCGGCCACCCCGGTCTTTTGAGAAGAATACTCGGGTTCACTTTATTTGTTTGCACGCCAACCCAAGCTAAGCAAATATGGTCGGGATGTTTGCTTTTTACTTCTTCCCAATCGGTTTGAATGCTTGCCTTATCGATATGAGAGAATGCATTTATCCCCCCAGCCAACTCGCTGATTTCGGTCAGCCAATTGGTTTTTCCGGGAGTAAACACAGGCTTGGGCCACCATTCCCAATAAAGCGAAGGCCGGTGCGCAATTTTGCTTGCAATATCCTGATAGCTGTTAATAAAAGCATTGTATGCGGCAACTAGTTCATTTGCCTTCTCTTCCTTGTTTACCGCTTTTCCTAATGTCAATAAATCAGCAGCAATTTCTCGCAAGGAATTTGGATTGAGTACAATGTAGGGGAGGCCTCTTTCTTGAAGTGCCGCAATATTTTTTTCCATGCCAGGTACACTAAGGGAAGCCACAACAAGATCAGGGCGAAGCTCCTCCACAAGGTTCATATTAATATTTAAATCCGGGCCGACACGGGGAAGGTGCTGGACTTGCGCCGGCCAATCGGAATAATCATCAATTCCTACTATATCTTCCAAGCAATCCAGATAAGCAAGCAATTCCGTATTGCTTGGGCAAATAGACACAATTCTCATTCCTTGCTTCCTTTCACGTTTTAATATTCTTAATTGTAACACAATTAAGAAACAAATCAGCAAGAAAGGTGCAGGATTTTCCTGCACCCGCATCACTTTGCTGTTTCCTTGAAGGTGATTCGTAAAACCGTTTCTGTTTTGGTGTTAAACGTAATATCGATAAATACCCCATATTCTTTATCTCCTTCCCTTAGCCAAAGCTTAAACCTTTCAATTGCCACATTGTTCGGTTTGTTTTCTCTGCCAATATGGAGATAATCCACGATATGTGCTTTTGGGTATTTTTCTTTTGTTTTGATAACCGCAAGCTTTCCCCATTTTGCGTATGCTGGTTCTTGGCGCTTTGCCTCTATAGCATGAGGGCTATATATATAGGTATAGCTTGCACATCCAAGTGTGCATATAAATAGCATAATGAAAAAACGCTTCATAAGCTATCTCCTTTCTTTTTTTGTAGTAGGATGTGTTAAATTATATAACCCCTTTTTTAGAGGGGGAGAGTGCAGTAACGGTCAGTCCAGAGGAAAACCAGAGGGAGAACATGAGTGCAGGATAAGATTGGTTCTGCATAGCCGTAAGGCACAGACGTACGTTATATAAAAATCAACATTGCTCTTTAACAAAGCCTTGTAGTAAAAAGGCGTTTGAGATAACTCAAACGCCTTTTTATAGCAATTGCCTAACGTTTTAAATGATGATTGGATTGGTCTTCCTGTTCTTTCTTTAACTGCTCCTTTTCATGCTCCGGCAACTGTTTGTCGTTTTGTTTTGTCGGGTTCGGCCGGTCACTATCCATTGTATCGCTTGGTATTTGCGGCATAACGCGGCCGATAATAGCTGCCAGCTCCTCCATAACTCCTTCCGGTTTTCCGGCTCTAATTTGATTGCCCATCTCTTTTAAACGCTGGTATGTATCTACATCGGCAACTACGACAGCATTTTTTCCGTGCGGATCATTTTTCAGGCTCTCTGCCACTGTATATTTAATCGTTTCAACACGCGAACGGTCCATTTTTCCGTTCACATCAATGCCAACAACAGCATACGGACCAATTACAATCGCCGTTGCATCCTTTACATTCGGAACACGTTCAGCCACGCTGGCCAAATGCGCAGATATTTTCTCATTGGATTTATATTGCGCCGTATTGTTTGCCGTATTTTGAACACGAACTCCATTTTTCTGATTATCGCCTGCTCTATTTACATCATTGTTCATCGCACAGCTTGCCAACATCCATACAACCGGAATTACGTATAGTATCTTTTTCACATTTTTCACCCCTTATCACGTTCTGTAGCTACGATTCAAAATTAGCTTCTACATTCTTTAGCTTTTCTACCTTTTCTTCTGCGCCTGTGTCAGCATTAATAAAAATTTGGTATGTGTCATTCCTTAACGTTCCTAGAAATTCATAGCACAGCACTTCTTTTTTCAAATCATTCAGAATGATTGCCTGGCGTTCTTCCATAACTTTTACGCCTGAATTGATTTTTTTCTTGGCTTCTTCAATAGATAGCGCCGGCTTTGGAATGGTTCGCTTTCGATGCGCCGACAAATAATCCTTTGCTGAAAAGCCGACAATGGCTCCATCATCAAGCGCCACTTTCATATGAATCGATTCAGGATAAATACGGACATTGTTTATGTTCGTCACAAAAGTGAAAACCCCGACAGAATCATATTGGGCACTGTCATATAGCTCCATATTCGCAAATTTATGATCTTTTAAAAATTGAAGCCCTTTGTTAGCTGCATCGTTTAAGCTGATACTTTGTTTTTTAATTTCCCGGTTGTTAATAACCCAAATCGGATAACCGCCTTTTTCCGTTATATCCATATACGTATCGCTGTTTGTTTGCGGATGGTGAACAGTTAAGCTATAAAAGCCTTCTTTCGCCCCTTTCCCGCTATGCTCTACAGATGTGCTTTCTGATCCCTTTAAACCGAGAAAGGACCTGGCTATCCCTTTTGCCTGCTCTTTTGTAATTTTATCTCCTTCTAAATCAACCAAACCTTTTTCTCCCTTTTCAAAGCTCGTTGCAGTCGGGCCAAAGTCCGTTTCCGAATAGGATGCCACATTTTTCTCGACCGTTTTGAATCCGTCAATAATTGTGTTATCTGCCGGGTTTTTATTTGCTGCAAGTGCAAGCTCCACATCCATCCAACGCAAATTGTTTTTTAATACAAGATATTGAACATGCCGCAATTCATTTTGGATATCGCCAGCGTTTTTGTATAGCTTTTGAAGCGTTTCATATTCTTTGTCATTCAGCGGCTCTTTTTCTAAATCGCGGATAGCTGTCCGATAGCTGAAATACCCAATTTTTGCCAAAAATTCTTCTGTTTTATTAAAAGGCAATAAAGTTAGCGGCAGCTGCCCGACATTAGAGCGGGCTTCCGAAGTAATGCGCCACACCTCGGCAAGTGCAGGAGATAATGATGTTCTTGAATTCATCGCTAGCGTTGTCCCAATTTTGTCGTGCAATAAATCGACTTCGTATGCCAAATCATGAAAAGCGCGCTGATACGTATTTTCGGCGCGTATCAAAACGGCATTTTTTTCTTGATGCTCACGATAGCCCCAGTATCCCGTACCGGCTGCGCCGATTGTTAAGGCGATAATAAGCAAAGCTCTTAGCATGTGATAGTCCCCTCCATTCTATTTGCAAAAAATATGTCTGCCGATTTTTTTGATTTGCGGCCGGCTCCAAATCCAGGCGCTCGTCGCTGTATCTGGATTGAAGTAGTAAATCGCTTCGCCTGTCGGATCCCATCCGTTAATCGCATCTAGAACAGCTTTTCTGGCGGTATCATTGGGAGTCAGCCAAATTTGCCCATCTGCCACAGCTGTGAATGCACGCGGTTCAAAAATCACTCCGGAAACCGTATTGGGAAACGAAGGGCTGCTCACCCGGTTTAAAATAACGGCTGCCACTGCCACCTGCCCGATATACGGTTCCCCCCGCGCCTCTCCGTACACCGCATTTGCCATCAATTTAATATCGTTTTGTGAAAATCCATTTGGAACGTTCGTTGCTGTCGCTTTTGCCGATTGATTGTTAGTCTGCTGATTGCCGGCGGCAGTGCTTGGCTTGTTATATTTCGTTGCTTTTACAAGCTTTTGCTTTGTTTGCTCGCCGGCAATTCCGTCGACCTTCATGCCGAATGCAGATTGGAAGTTGCGAAGAGCCCAATATGTATTCCATCCAAAAACGCCGTCAATTTTTCCTTTATAAAAACCGATGTATTGCAAGCGCGACTGTAATTCTATAACATCTTCCCCCACAGCACCTCTTTGAATCACCTGATTAGAGAAAGCGTGTGCGCCCTCACCGAGACTGCCAATTAACAAAGAGGCAAGAAAAACAAACATGATAAACGGTGTTTTCCAAAAACCTTTACCAAACATACATAACCCCCCTATAAAAATCATTGCTTTTATGGCTATTTTCTGTAAACAGTGCACTTTTATGTAAACCATACAAAAAAAACCATGCGCTTGGTTTAAATCATTCCCATTTTTGGATGCGAAAGAAAACATGACCACATAAAAAAGAGAAGCACAAGTGCTCCTCTTTTACCTTTTCATCTTACTTTCTCCTAGTATGATATCTATTGCGATATACATACTTCTTTACATCTGCATCGTTAAGGTTTCCATCATATACCCGAAACAGAAGGGACTTATATCGCGGATGGTGTTTCGTTACATATAAAGCAAACTCTTTTCTATCCGCCTTCGCTTTTTTTGTAAATTCTTCATCATTTATAATCTCTTGAAGCTGTTCTTGAACATATTCCTTCGCGTCTTCCCACTTTTGTTTTCTATTAGTTAATATATCTTTTGCATAAGAGGGCATTTTCTCAATCACAAAATCGATATATCCTTCTGCCCACATGGACATTCTTTCTTTTTCTGTTAATTCAAATACGATATGCATTAATTGTATTTCATCATATTGCGAACTCGCGGCATACTGCCCTGCTTTATTCATAGCATATCCGCCTCTCTCCTCGTTATTACATATAGCAGTTAAATCAACTTGCTAAGCTCTCTATAAACAGCTTAAGAGGAACCAATCCTCTCTTTGGCATGCAGCTGCTGATAACAGCTGTGAGCTGCATTTCCGGTATTACGATGATATACTGTCCCCCATAACCCATAGCAAAGTATACATGATAAGGGATTTGAAATGTGTTTTTGTCGATTACCCACCAATGATAGCCATATGAGCCGATGTGCCTATAAGTAGTAAACAAAGGAGAAGTCGATTGTCGAACCCAATGAGGAGATAGCAGCTGGCTTCCTTGCCATATTCCCCCATGCAAATACAATAAACCGATTTTTAATAAATCTGCCGGCTTCATCATCATTCCGAAGCCACCGATATAAATGCCTTGCGGATCCTGCTCCCACATATAATCTGCGATGCCGAGCGGTTTGAACAAATATTCCTCGGCAAATTTTGCTGCTGGCATATTTGCCGCACTTTGCAAAATATAGCTTAAAAGGTGAGAAGAACCTGAATGATAGTTCATAGCTGTTCCGGGCTTGCATACGAGCGGCCGCTTTAATATATAATCTACCCAGTTTTTTGATTTCACAAAAAAAGAGGGAAATAACACACCATTTTCGAATTCTTTCCAATCTTCTCCGGTTGTCATTGTCAATAAATGATATATCGTTATGTTTTCTTTTTCCTTCGGTATATGGGGAAAAAAGTTCCCAATAGGCAGGTGGATATCAGGAAGATAGCCTTTATCGATAGCTATGCCAATTAGGGTAGTCATTATACTTTTTGTAATGGAATTAATTTTTGCGAGATTCGTACTATATTCTTCGGGTTGATAATATTCGGCAATCATTTCCCCGTTTTGATATACCAAAAAAGCGTTCACGTTTTCCTTTTGAAGTTGCTCCTTGAGCATTCCGATATGTAACATATATTCCTCCCTAGATGGAATGATGTATGCTATATGTTTTTCCTTCTATTACGTCGTTCATCCGTGAACGTATTATCACACAGCTTAAGGGAGAAATATAAATAATTGCTTTCTATAATACAGAATCATGTGAAAAATGCCACTATTAATGGCTAATCATATGGCCAAAAAGGAAGGCGGAAAACATATTGTTTTCCGCCTTCCTTTTAAGGATGCTTCTCTAAATAACCGTTTACCAATTCTTCCAACTTTTCAGGGTCTGGGCTATTTCCCTCAAATGCAAATTCGATTTCTTCCAGAAATTCCCCGTTTTGATATACGTGCAATCCGCCTTTTTGCAACAGAACGCTATATTCAATTTCAAAGCGGTAGCCGCCCTGCTCAATTGCCCCCATTGATTATTGCCTCCTTGTATTTCCTACACATAGCTCATTAGCTTATCATTATCGTAGTATAAGCAAGTTCATCGTTTTTAACATATCTGTCATGAAAAATACGAAGAACATTCATAAATTATAAAATGATAGCTGTTTAGTTGATGATAATATAGAAAAAAGACGTTATTTTTAAAGGGAGAGACCGCGTATGGAAGAATTATTACAACAGTTATTAAATGAAATGAAGGATATAAAAGAACAAGTCAGCAAAATTGACCATAAATTTGAGGATTTGAGCGCAAAGCTTGAAAATCTAGAAAAAATGGATAGCATTGAACATCGAGTAACGGTTAATCAAATTGATTTAGTAGATGTGAAAGAATTAGTGGAGAAAATTGAATCCTTTCAAAGAGAGGAATTGGCCGAACTCGTGACAACTAATTTGCAAGTTGCAAATGTAAAAGAAGAATTTAAAAATGTCCATCGCCGGCTTGATGCCCATTTGACAAAAATCGCTAAAAATGAAGAAGCGATTCTTATGATTGAAAACAGACACTTGCGAAACTAATGAAAGGAAAGGGGGTGTCCGAAAAGTGGAAATCCCCCAAACTGAAATAATCAAGAATGTTGATATATCAAGGTTTTGAAACATGAAAAGGGGCATCCAGAAGTCGAAAATACGACTTTCTGGATAGCCCCTTTTCATATATCTCTGCTTCCCTGATTAAATGATTGTTTTATTGCTTTTATTTCTACTATAATTTTCTATTTATCTACTTTCCCGCTAATGCGCTCCACTTCGGTTTGCATCTCAACAAATTTTGTTTACGAAGATCGCTGCCGTATTGATAGCGAATATTATACATTTTATCTTTTGGCTCTGTTACACTTGATTGTTGCTTTTCCACTGCGGGCGGGGCCGAGCCGCTTTTCCCGCTGGAGTCGCCGCCTTTCGTTCCCAATCAACATGAGCCTTTAACAGAGCCTGCCCTTTAAAGATAATACGTTTTTGGCAGTTGTGTTAATTAGTTCAATTCTTTGTTAAAACACTGCATTTCGCGTAAATATAGATTTTAGAAACTAACATGGTTACACTCGCGCCTGAGCGGCTCCTGCCAGCTTAGCTTGAAATCCTGTCAGTTCTGTCATAAATGCAGTAAATTCTTCAATGTTCATTTGCTGCGCAGAATCGGATAATGCAACAGCCGGGTCAGGGTGCACTTCAGCCATGACCGCATCTGCGCCGATAGCCAATGCTGCTTTTGCTGCTGGGATAAGCAAGTCTTTTCGGCCTGTTGAATGCGTTACATCGACGACAACCGGTAAGTGTGTTTCCTTCTTTAAAATCGGTACTGCAGAAATATCAAGCGTGTTGCGCGTCGCTTTTTCATATGTGCGGATGCCGCGTTCACAAAGGATAATTTGGTCGTTGCCTTGCGAGATAATATACTCGGCTGCATTCACGAATTCTTCAATCGTTGCGGCAAGTCCTCGTTTTAACAGTACAGGTTTATTTACCTTTCCTACTGTTTTTAATAAATCAAAGTTTTGCATATTGCGCGCCCCGATTTGAATAACATCTACATAATCTAAAGCCGTTTCTACATCATTCGGATTTAAAATTTCACTAATAATCGCTAAATCGAATTCATCCGCTACTTTTCGTAAAATTTCTAAGCCCTCTACACCTAAACCTTGGAAATCATAAGGAGAAGTCCGCGGTTTAAATGCGCCGCCTCTCATTAGGCGCAGCCCTTGCTGTTTCATTGCCTGTGCAACGGCCCGTACTTGCTCGTAGCTTTCTACAGCGCATGGCCCCATAATGAATGACTGCGTGCCGTCGCCGATTTTCTCGCCTTTTACATCAACAATTGTATCTGTTGACTTCTTTTTGCGGGAAACAAGCAATGCCTTTCGATTATCATCTTCTTGCAGCTCTAAGCTTGCTTTAAAAATCGTTTTAAAAATATGCTGCAAGGTAGATGTTTCAAACGGACCTTCGTTATGCTCAGCAATCATATCCAATGCTTGGCGTTCCCGAACTGGGTCAAATCGTTTTACGCCTTGAAGCTTCTTTTGTTCTCCAATTTCTTTTACTACCTTAGCCCGCTCATTTAATAAGCGCAGCAGTTCCAGATTAATCTCATCCACTTTATTTCTCAATCTTTCCAATTCATGTGTTGTCATATATATATGACCTCCTACTTATATTTTTTGTATAGACTCTGTTACACTTGATTGTTGATTTTCCGCTACAGGCGGACGCTTTCCGCGGGCGGGGCCGAGCCGCTTTTCCCGCTGGAGCCGCAGCCTTTCGTCCCAATCAACATTAGCCTTTAACAGAGCCTTTGTATAAAAAATCCCTGCCGTGAAAACGACAGGGACGATTTGCACCGCGGTACCACCCTCATTACAGACGTAGTCTGCCACTTGTTTGATGGTAACGATATCATAATCGTCCTTCCCTTCATAAAGACATCGTCTTTACTACGAAAAGGCTGCTCCGGGAGTGTACTTCACGTTTATCTATATACTGATTTGCACCAACCATCAGCTCTCTGAAATAGGGAGATAAACATTACTCTATTCCCTTCATTGCCTGTAACGATATTTATTTGTTATAACCAAAAAGTCCCTGCTGGCTTTGCCAACAGGGACGATCATAGTCGCGGTACCACCCTGGTTGCAGACTCTAGTCTGCCTCCTCTTCTTGATAACGGTCTCATGACCGTCTTTCCCTTCATAAGGACAGTGTCCTTACTACGAAAAAGATGCTCCGGAAGTGTACTTCACGTTTATCTATATGCTGATTCGCACCGGCCACCAGCTCTCTGAAATAGGGAGATAAACATTACTCTATTCCCTTCATTGCTTATTATTAGAAAATTCAAAACAATTATTGGTTATGATTTGTATTATAGTATTAAGTTCCTGAATGTGTCAATACTTTTTAGAGCTTTTTCTAATAGCTGCCCTAAAAAATTTGCGCTTTATTCCGGCAAAACAAAAAGCTAGCCCGGAAATAATAGGCTAGCTTTTCTTGCATCACTGCAGCTTTTCGAAATAGAAATTACAAGTATGGATTTTCATGCTTCGCTTTTAATACTTGCCATCTGCGTTCCACTTCTTCTTCAAAGCCATGCAGCAATTCCGCATTTTCTTCTTTTAACAAATGTTTTGTTTTTCCCATCCATTTTAGCCAATCCGCTAATGGGATACGCTTATTTTTCGCTTCCGGATCATATGTGATGGTCGTAATGCCTCTTTCAACTTCATAAAGCGGGAAGAAGCATGATTCTACTGCCGCTTTCATAATTGTTTCACCATAACGGTCTTCTGATTTCCAGTTCAACGGACATGTAATCAGCAACTTACCGTACACCATGCCCATATTTTGTGCATACCACTGTGCCTTCGCAGCTTTTTTCACAAGATCCTGCGGGAAGGCTTCTGAAGCGGTAAATACGTACGGAATATTCGTTGCAGCCATAATTTGCGCTGTATCTTTATGATGGAACGCTTTCCCTCTTTGCGCTTTCCCTACAGAAGATGTGCTTGTCATATGCCCAATCGGTGTAGAATAAGACATTTGTGAACCGGTATTCATATACCCTTCATTATCATACTCAATGATAATCAGCTTATGATTCCGAAGAGCCGTACCGATTGCTGAGCCCATTCCGATATCCATGCCGCCGTCGCCTGTCACCATCACAAATGTTACATCATCAGAGATTTGGACTTCGCCGCGGCGCTTCATCTCTAGGAACGCTTCTAACGTACCAGATAATGTGGCCGGTCCATTTTGGAACAGGTTATGAATCATATTTTGTTTATGGGAGCTGTACGGATATGCTGTTGTCACCACGTATGCGCAGCCTGTATGGAAGAGGACAACGATATCTCCTTCAATCCCTTTAAAAAACAATTCCAATCCTGAGAAAATGCCGCATCCCGGACATGCACCGTGTCCTGGCGCAAGGCGTTTTGGTTTTTCTGTTAAAGCGCGCAATGGAGGAATACGAACCTTCAATTTGTTCGTTTCCGGATCTTCCGTTACAGCAATTAACCCTGTTTTAAATGTGTCGCCTTGCTGCGGTTCTAAAACAGGAACTTGGCGCAATTCTTCTCTTCCTGGTGTAATGCCGTAATAGTCAAATGGCTTTTCTGCATATCCTTTGTCCATCGCTTCAATTGCAAGATTGAAGAATGCTTCTGCATCATCTGCATAAAAGTCTTTTCCGCCAAGACCAAATACTCTGCTTAATACGATAGTTGCATTATATGGATCGTCTTGTAATGTGGATTTCACTTCATGCGTTAAGTTCGGGCCGTGGCCGCCATATGAATCAGCACGTTCGCCGATCAATAGCGCTTTGACATTTTTCAGCGCTTCACGAATTTGTTTAGCAGGGAACGGGCGAATCATATTCGGGCTGATTACTCCTGCCTTAATTCCTTGTGCGCGCAAACCGTCCACAACATCTTTTGCTGATTCAGCAGCTGAGTTTAACAGGAACAATGCAACATCCGCATCTTCCATACGATACAAATCCAGCATTGGATAGGAACGTCCGGAAATTTCTTCATACTCTTTTGCGACTTGTTCAAATACATCCGCAGCGCGGTACATCGCTTCTGATTGCTGATAATGGTTGTTCATTAAATCATCGCCATTCATATGGGCGCCGATTGTGATTGGATTTGCCGGGTCTACTACTGGATATTGTGTCGGGCGTTCTCCTACAAATTCCTGAACAACGTTGCGGTCTTTGAAGGATTGTACTTTACGCTTTTGGTGCGACGTGAAAAATCCATCATAAGCGACAATAACAGGGAGGCGAACATCGCTATGCTCAGAAATTTTTAAAGCCATAATATTCATATCATATACAGCTTGCGGCGTACGGGCCGTTAAAATCACCCATCCTGTATTTAAGGCGAAATATAAGTCAGAGTGGTCGCCGCGAATATCAAGCGGCCCGCTGACAGCGCGCGTTACAAGGTTCATTACCATCGGAAAGCGCGTACCGGATTGGACCGGAAGCTGCTCTAGCATATACATAAGACCGTTGGCGCTTGTTGCGTTAAATACGCGCGCGCCTGCTACAGAAGCGCCGTAGCAAATCCCTGCTGAACCATGCTCGCCGTCAGCTGGAATCAATTTCATATCATGCAATCCGCGCGCTTTCATCATATCTAAGTATTGGGCGATTTCTGTAGAAGGAGTAATCGGGAAATATCCCATAATATGATAATTAATTTGTGCCGCTGCTTTTGCAGCCATTTCGTTTCCAGATTCAAAGGAAACGACTTGTTCAGCTATTTTTGCTTGTGAAGTTGCGAACTCAAATACTGTCATGAACGAGCACCTCCTGCTACATATGGGAAATTGTGGGCAACACGATGTTCCGACGCATAGCCTATAGTTTCTGAAATTTCTGTCAATGCTGACGTTGGGCAAGCTTCTACGCATTTTAAACAGCCTTTGCAATATTGATAGTCAATTCCTTTTAAAAACATTTGCTTGCGGCCGCGTTTATCCTCTCCCGCTTCCCATACAAAGCAAAGATCCGGACAAACAGTATCGCACGCTACGCAATTAATGCATTTTTCCTGATCAAAGCTTGGCAAAAAGCCTTGACGTGAACCGCTCATATCTTTTAATATACTATTTCCGTTAGCAACGATAATCCCGCCTGGCATTTGTGTATTATAGCCTAAAACAGGTTCAGGGCGTTGAAATGCCTTACCTTGCGCTTCGGACGGCACTTCATATGTGCGGAAGATAACTTCCTCATAGCCGCGGTTGAAGGTTCGAATATTTGCTTCTACTAAATGCGGATATTTTTTCTCGAATGTGCGGCGAATGACATTGCGCATTGTATCTGGGTCAAGAAAATCACAAATACGGAATAACGCCCCTAGCATAGCTGTATTAACCTTTGTTTTTTCTTCTACTGCAATACCGAGGGCGTCTACAGTTGCAATCGTTCCATACTCAAGCTTTAAATCCCTTTTAATCTCATCAAAATCGCGCGTTGTATTTACAAGCACAATACCATCTGGAGCTAATCCGCTTACAACGTCTACCATTTTATATAAAGCTTCGTGAAATACTCCTATTACATGCGGTTCTTCAATTGGGCTATGGTCACGAATCTCCACATCCGGAGCGCAAAAACGAATAAAGCTTTTTACAGGCGACCCTTTTTTCTCTGAACCGTAGGAAGAAAAATTAGAACCGTTTAACCCTAAACCTAATACTCCCGCTTCAGCCAACATTTTACCTGCTAGATTTGCTCCCAAGCCGCCGATGGATTCCAGGCGAATCTCATAAAAACCTAGTTTGTTAGTCTTTGGTAGTATAGACATAACCTTCCTCCTTCTATAAAAATGATTACTATCATTGTAGGATATAAAAACAGAAATGATAGTGTGAAAAAGTTAACATTTTATGACAATCTGTGTATATCATTGTGTTATAATTTATTGTAACAGTTTGATTAGAAGAAAGTTGTGACGGAAATCATAGTTCGCAAAATTTACCTCTAGAAGGGAATTTTTCTTATATAGAGAAATAAAATTTATTTTAAAAGTTAGGGAACAGCTTTTTCCAATGAATTATTACAGTTTATCAACAGGCTCTGTTAAAGGGGTTGATCGAAAAGTGGTATTTCGGCCCGAAAACTAGAAAAAACAAAACCCAAGAATGCCGTTAAATCAACATTCTTGGGTTTTTAATTTCGGTACATTTTACTCTAAAATGGGCTTTTTAGACATCCTCCTTTGGGCAAACGAGAATTAGACGATATAAAACCTGCCATCCTCATGGATTTCTAAGGAAGTATAGCTGCTTGCAAGGTCGCAAATTATCTCTTCATCTATTTCAGAAAAGATTTCCCCTCTATGCATCCGTTCTATCATGCTTTCATACTTCTCGTATTTATCTGCATCATTGACAAAATGATAAATATATACTTCGTCTCCGTCCTCATTGATTACGTTTACATAGTGAACAGGCCCGAATTGCTGGAACCATTCTACTGCTTCTTGCCGGTTTCGAAAGGAAGGAGCTATGCGTTCAACTACATGCCGATCTGTTTCTAAATGGCCAATTTCAAATTGATTGAGACAAGATTGGCAAATTCCCTTCTCTTGAATAAGAGATATCGCCACTGGGGCAACTTCTTTATCTTCACAATAAAAGCAGCTGGCATTTTTAGCCGTTGCCCACTCAAATACATCTTCATATTCTTTCTTTTTGTATGCGAATGCCATAGTCCTTCTCCTCCTATACATCCGTATTTGTACAAAATACGCTTCTGTACAAATACATTGTATCATGAAAGATTGACGCGATCTGGAAAGGATTCGCACAAAATAGCGACATATAACAAAAACGGAAGCGAATTTTGGCTTCCGTTTTTGTTATATGTTAAAAAAATTGAAAATTTTTATGCCGTTTTCGCCGGCAATATGATATTAAATGTAGTTCCCTTATTTAGTTCACTTTCTATATATACTTTTCCATTATGGCTTTCTATAATTTTAAAGCTAACCATTAAGCCGAGCCCATTGCCATTTTTCTTCGTCGTATAAAACGGTTCTCCGATTTTTTTCAATTTTTCTTCCGGGATGCCTACTCCTGTATCTTGAATGGAAATTTGCACATTTCGGTCCTTAACTTCCATTCTTACAAAAATGTCCCCACCGCTAGGCATAGCTTCGATTCCGTTTTTGATTAAATTGAGAAAGACTTGTTTCAAACGGTCTTCATCGCATTCCACTTGAATAATTTCATCCTCGCAGGCAAAATGCAGCCGCACATTTTTTTTACGGGCTTCAAATTCAAGCAGGGCAAGAATGTTTGTCATGACAGGAACGATATTTTGCTCCTTCAACTGCACAACCTTTGGCTTGGAGAGAACTAGGAAATCCTCCACAATTGAGTTAACCCGGTCGACTTCATCCAAAATAATATCCAAATATTCTTTTCGCTCTTCATCCGTTTCATCCAATTGGAGAAACTCTGCATATCCTTTCATCGATGTAAGCGGATTGCGGATTTCATGTGCAATTCCGGCAGCCATCTGGCCAACAGCTGCTAATTTATCTTGGCGCCGCAGCATCTCTTCTGTCTTTTTGCGCTCGGTAATGTCATTGCGGATTGCCAAATATTGATATGGCTTTCCATGGTCATTTACAAATGGAACTATCGTTGTATCTACCCAATAAAATGAACCGTCTTTCGCTTTGTTTCGAATTTCGCCTCTCCACACCTTGCCTTGTCCGATTGTTTTCCACATCTCTTGGAAAAATTCCTTGGAATGATACCTCGAATTTAAAATAGAGTGGGTACGGCCAATTAGCTCTTCACGGCTGTATCCAGATATTTCACAAAACTTATCGTTTACATTCGTAATGACGCCTTTTGCATCTGTAAAAGCAACAATTGAGGATTGGTCTAAAGCAAATTTAATATCGCTCAATTCTTTTAACGTCGCCTTTAAATGCTTTTCTGTCATTTTTCTATCGGTAATATCATTGCGAATCGATACATACTGATACGGCTTTCCCTTTTTGTTGAGAAACGGAACAATGGTTGTATCTACCCAATAAAATGAACCGTCTTTCGCTTTGTTTCGAATTTCGCCTCTCCACACCTTGCCTTGTCCGATTGTTTTCCACATCTCTTGGAAAAACTCCTTGGAATGATAACCCGAACTTAAAATGGAATGATTTTGTCCGAGCAGCTCATGTTCTGTATATTGGGAAATCTCAACGAACTTCTCATTTACATACGTAATAATTCCTCTTGGGTCTGTAATCGCAACGATTGAGGATGTATTGAGAGCGAAGGTAATATCTTTTAAATTTGTATCGCTCGTTGCCAATCTTTTACTAATGAGTGTACTTGAGCTTATGAGTCCGATAAGAATTAGAATGGAGGCGCATACAACGAGATATATCATGAAATTGGCTCCTGAAACCGGAAGCACGCCGCTATTAGAAGTGAAGCTAGAAGCTCTGACGAATAAAAAGTGGCTTTCTACGATAGCGCCGGTTACAAGAAGTGCGCTTACAGGCTTCATCCAAATATGCGTGTGATAAGACAGCCTCTTAGAATAAAATAACATCCAGAATGAAAATAAAAAGGTGCCAAACAGCATAAGGGCAGAAATAACAAGAATGAAAATATGATAGCGGGCAGCCATATTGATGCTGTATATTCCGATGATATAAATAGATAGTGCGGCAAACGTCATAAATAAGCTTCCAATCACGAGATGCCGAAATTTAGTAGTTTCACTGCTGATTATATAAAAAGCAACTCCGGTAAAAGAAAACCCAACAACCAGTGATAATATAATGATAGGGCTGTTAAATGATTGAAACCTGTCTAAATCCCTTGCGATGACCCCGAAGAAGTTCATAACCCAAATGCCGATGGTCATCGAAAATACTCCTCCTAAAAACAAAAAGCTCCTGTTCCGCTCTGTTGACCTTAAGAGTATGAGTAGATCAAAAGCAGTAAATGAAGCCATAATAGTTAAAATAATTGCGATAAACACGAGAATAGGATTGACAATTTGTATCATTATTTTATAGCCTTTCTGTTAAAAAATAGTTTACACTATGATTGTAATGGAAAACTACTTTCTAGGGAAGTAGGGAAATATTTTATAGCAATAAAAAAGCTCTCCATCAACATGAAGAGCCCCTCTTTTAATGTGTTTGCTGCTTCAGTTCACGCATACATTCCTGTACGATCGTTACCGCCTGGCTCATTGCTGCCCCGCCGGCAAAGGCAGCCGCCACGCCGCACGCTTCAAGCACTTCTTCATCGGAGCAGCCTTGATCCATACAACCTTTTGTATGGTAAATAGTACAGTACTCATCTCGCGTTGCCAAACTAATGCCAAGCGCAATTAATTGTTTCTCCCGCTTAGATAAGGCTCCTTCTTGAAAACAAGTTTGAGCAAAAGCATTATATGCCTCTGCGATTTCCGGCATTTTTTGGGTAAACTCCCCTAATCCTTCTTTGTATTGATGCAGCGCTTGCTCTGTAGAACTATGGAATTCATGTTCCAAGCACCTCACTCCTTTTCGCTTTTGTCATGCTTTAGTATGCTTTTCGCCTCAATTTATATGCCACCCTCCCTTAAAAAGAAGGCTCTGTTAAAGGCTCATGTTGATTTGGATTCCTTTGTTGATTGGGAACGCAAGGCGGCGACTCCAGCGGGAAAAGCGGCTCGGCCCCGCCCGCGGAAAGCGTCCGCCTGTAGTGGAAAAGCAACAATCAAGTGTAACAGAGCCAAAAAGAAAAACATTAAAATGATTTATGAGTAAAATTCTACTTTTTCCACATACTATAAGAAAAAATTCGGACTTGTAGCTCAACTGGTTAGAGCGGTCAATACCCCATACGAGTTATTGGCAGTTTGCGGGTTCAAATCCCGCCAAGTCCATTCCGCAAATACTAACCATTTTTCTCTAAGGGATTTCTATAGTGTTGTGATGCTAAAAAAGTGGTATATAATAGTAAATATTAAAATGACAAGAAGAATTTTTTTACGCCGTAAAATCCCCGCCTATATTTCTAATGTAGCGCTGGAAGACCAACATAAAATCGGCTTTGTCCTATCCGTTAAACCGTATGATGAAAAAACGGAAGCTGACCTCTATTTTGAAGCATACTTAAAAGAACGCGGGTTGTATATAGGCGATGAAGAAGCAGAAACAGATAAAATTGTTATACGAAAAAAGGCAGAATTTTTATAAGCCGCTTTTTTTGGCTAAACAAAACATCCCGCAGCTTATAAACTGCGGGATGTTTTGCTGGTATGAAATTGTCATCCGATAGGTTCAATTTCCGCTTCAAAATTTGAAGGCTGACTGAGAGGCGCCGTATTCGGATTTATCATCATTTCATATTGGCGCAATCTTAATTCAAATAATGTTAATGGATCATGGTATAACTCCGGTCTTGCTTTCATTTTGCTTAATCCGTCTCGGCTCGCTTGGATCTCCAAATGCGTTTCTTCTATTGTTTGCTTAAGAGTTGTGAACGGTTCCCTGAAAAACATAGTAATATCACGTTCCAACGACGTTTCGAACAGTTCGAACTGCCGGAAGAACATCGCGGAAACAGAAGCGGCAACCTCACTATAATCCTCGTTCTCCAAATACTTTTTATATTTGTTATATAGCATCGCCTTGTTTTGCCCAAGACCGCCAAACAGTTTGCCGGCACTTTTTAATAAAAACTGAGCCGGTTTAAAACGAAGCATAATATTCACTTCATCAATTTGAATTCTACTTGTCATACGGTCCGCATCGCGCTGCCAATCGTTTAATACTCTAAAATCGCATTTTAGCTTCATTCGCTCCTCTTCATATAAGGAATTGAATGTATCGCTCATTTCATCTAAATATGCCTGGCTTTGCGTAAACTCCTCATTCGCGTTTGCAATCCACTCCTGAATGGAACTGGAAAACTTCGGAAGTATCGTTTCTTGTAAGTAATCTTGAATTCTTTTGTTCATCTCTTCATTGAGTTCGACATGAATATGGCGGAAATCACTCTCCTCATGAATTAAATCGGAACAGCCCCGGAGAAGCTGCGGAATATTCCTGGCAATCTCCTTTGTAATATCGTCTTTGATTGTAAGATATGATTGTGCAATAATTTGTGCCTTTTCCTTTTCTAATGCGGAAAGATTATTAATAAAACCGTTCAGTTTCACTAAAATATCTTCATTCCATTGGATGGACTGAATGAAGCCATTTTCCATCTCCACCCGTTTAGCCAGCAAATACGTAATAATCTTCCTGATGAAGAACAGCAGCTTCACAATTCGCTCCTGATCAAGACTTCGATTGCTAAAGTTAAGCTTAATAAATTCAGCAAATTCGCTGAGCTGTTGATTGTTTGTATACAAAGAAGAGTATGGGAATACCTTCGCATTCGGAAACAGTTCAGAGATTCGCTCTTTTGTTTCTTTTATAATTCTCGCAGCTTCCGCTTCATTATAAATAGTATCCATTTTATTTAAAAGAAAATGAACAGGAAGGTCCGGTGCATACGTTTGAATTTGCGATAAAATTTCCCGCTCTTTATCTGTAAAAGGCGCCCCTGCGTTAAGAACAAATAATAAGCTATCTGCTAAATGCAAATAATTAAAGGTTTCATTTCTCTCGTTGCTGTTCGTATGAAATCCCGGTGTATCAATCAATGTTAGTGCATTCTTATTTAAAAATCTGCACGGCAATTTGAATTCAATACAGGATTCCCCGATATCCGTTGGGTGCTTCGCCGTTGTTATCTCATCAAATTCAGAAAGGTCGGAAATCGCATGGATTTGTGTATCCGTTATTTCATTTATTTCCGTACGAACATTATCATTGAATACAATTACAGTTGCAGTTGACGCACTTAAAATAGTTTCGCCCAGTATAGAATTAATAAATGCAGATTTCCCGCTTCCGCTAACTCCTGCTACGAGCAAATGGTTCGTCTTTAAATCTGCCAATTCCCGAACCCACCATTTAAAGCGGTACCCAACTTCCAATTCATTAATCTGAGCCCATTTCATAATGGATTCAAATAAATGTAAGCTATATGCAAGTCCGTCTGTATAATTATTGGCATGATACAAGGAAGCTTCCGCATCTTTTACGACTGCGCCGCTCATACTAGAAGGGAACACTTCATTCCAAGCCAATATGCCGGCAGCAGCAAACAGCACTTGCGATTCGCCGGCCAACTTATGCCAATTCGTTAACAAGTTAGGCACGATATGATGAATTTCCTTAATTGCATACTCCCCATCAATCAGTTCGCAATATGTTTGCTCATAAAGGGCAGAGATTTCATACCAAGAATCGTACGGATTGATTTCAACATGCAAGAAAAGCTTATTAATTGTTTGAATCCATAATAAATAGGAATCCTCGTTTTTATAGTTCCCCCATAAGGAAGACACAACTTCTTTAAAATGCACTTGATCTATTTTATATAGCGACATGAGTGCATCATAAAAATAGGCAGGCTCCATTTTTTTTGTATACCCTTTATCAATATAGTCCTTTAAAATTTGGAACCAATGAAGCGCCTCTGTCCGAATCCCTTCATTTACCGCCAGTTCTACAGCACTGCCCCAGTCTCGTTGTTCTTCGTAAAACGCGCGGGCAAGCGCCGTTACATTCGGATAATCCGGATGCAGCGAAACAGCTCCTTTAATTACTTTAAAAGCAGATTCAAACAACTCTTGCTCTATGTAAAGAGAAAATAGCTGTAACACCACTTCTATTTGAAGTGTTTTGCTTTCTGTTGCGATGGATGTATAAATATCTTCTGCTGTTTTAAAATCCTGAAGCTCAAAATAGGAATCTGCAATATTTTTTTTAGCCCAAGGCTCCAATTCATTATCAATTTTCTCCCATTTGAAAATAGCTGCCTCAAAATCTTTGCTGTGATAATACAACTCCCCCTGCGCGAAGCGAATATAAGATATATCGGATAGTTCATTTTTCGCCTCTGCTATATACGCTTCCCCAAGCAATTGAATCAGATTGTTTGTCTCTGTTTCTGTGATAAATGTTTCATAATACGTCTTTTTAATCAGTTGATTTTCTAATGTCATGTTTTTCCCCCGCTATATATTTTCAAATTATGTTCATTTGAAAGGGATTAGAATTTCTCTCTTTGTGTGTCAACACTAGTATAGCTTCCTTTCTTTATGTACCTATTCTAACAGAAACTTCTCTACTAAAAATTTCATTTTGTTTTCATTTTTGAAACAAGACTGTATAAAATTAAGATATCTCAAAATGTAAACCTTTACATCCGTTATACGCTTGTAACATAAAGCTACAAACTAAAATTCTCCAAGCTTTTGTCCATCATCTCCTGGTTAATTCCAATATACTTTAACGTAATGCTTGGTTTTGTCTATATGGGGTCCCACCAGCAAAACGCGAATTTACAACGTTAAGGAAGCCCCAATATAAAAAACCCAATTTCAGTATTTGAAAGAAATTGGGTTTTTTCAATAATCCATAAATTTGTTGTTTAGTGTTTTTATATTTAGTTTGATAAATCTGTGTGGCTTAATTTATTTTCCTTAGTACTTTCACTTACCCTTAACCAAATGTTTCCTATACATATCAAAATTGCTAGCAGAAATAAAGGTACTTTATATCCTTTAAAAATATCAATTAATATCCCAAATAAAGAAGGTGCAATTACAATAAAAAATTGATTTATAGTTAATGCAACACTAACCGTCAAACTAATAAAATTTTTATTGGATTTTTCTGAAACAAGAACAATAAATAGACTAAACCATCCCATGCCCAAAAAACCAATAAAGAAAGATAATATTCCGTTTGCCCAAAAGGGGAGATAAGAAGAGAATATAGCCAATAATATAATAAATATTACAGTAACCCACATTGTTAATTGTAAAGGTACACTTCTATTCCCTTTAAAAATTGTATCACTCAACCAAGCTAATATTATTCTTCCAAGCATTCCACCTAATAAAGAAATACTAAGTAATAGTCCAGAAGAAGATAAATTAATGTTTAAGCTATTTGAAAAGAAATTCATTAAATGAGCAACAATAATTAGTTGTAATGAAACCATTATTCCACCGACAAAAAATATGGGATACAATTCATGATTGTTTTTAATAATCTTAATTTTTGTCATGAATGTATAATTGCTTTCTTTATCTTTGGTAATTTTTAAGTCTTTATAAAATAACAAAAATACTAAACCACCTATAATTGTTAATGTTCCTTGAACAATTATGGCGGAAGATAACCCAGATTTATAATAAAAGAAAGGTAATATACCTGAAGCCAATGCCCCACCGACTGGAATTCCGGTTTGCCGAATACCCATTGCAACGCCTCGATGTTTTTTGGGGAACCACTTAACAATTGCACTGCTTCCTCCGGGTTGAGCTGTGCCATACCATATACCTACTAAAGTAAGAATTCCTAGAAAAAGAAAATAGTTATTTGTTAAATTAACAACAAAAACATTTAATCCTAATAAAATTGCCCCGATTCCTACAATCCATTTTTCCCCATATTTATCCATTAAATTTCCGAATATAATCATAGAAAATATAGGTCCAATATTAACAGCAGATACAATTAAGCCAGTTTCAAAATGTGATAAATTATGTTCTTTTTGATAAAAAGTTGCTAAGGGGCCCATACCATATGTAACAAAAGTTGCACACATTTGAGCTAATGTAGCTATTAATAAAATAATCCATTTATATCTTCCCTGTTCATATATCATTATTAATCCTTTCTTAAACAATTAAGTTTTATTTATTGTTTTATATAATTGATTTAAAGCCTTCCAAAATATCAATATATGTTTTTGGAAGGCTTTAGAAATTATATTGTCACAGCCTCATGAACAGGAGTAAAAACCCGTTTCTTAACCTGTTTTAGATTCCTATGATTCCATAAATCTGGAGCAACAAGAACTCTTTGTACCCACCGAAGAGCATTTCCATTTTTATCAAAAGTAGGAACAAACTGATCACGTGAATGTAGTGTAAATCTATTATTTACATAAATAAGGCGTCCTGGAGCAATATCTACTCCAAAACCTACTTTCTGAATTGCTGTATGGAAATTTTTAAGCGCACTATCTGCCTCACTATTTTGAGGAGATACCATATCAGGATAAAAAGCAACAGAAATTTCTGGAGAATTATTTTCTCCTTGTATAATTGGAACTAAGTCAGTCACTTGCATGTCACCAGGAATAGATAATCTCCATCTATATGGAACTTTAATTTGATAAATAGGTTGTTTTAATAAATCAATTTCTTTTTCTGATAAAAGGTTAAGAGCTTCTCTCGCATCTGATATCCGAGTGAGAGGTTTTTGAGGATCATGGCGTACTCCTGTTAAAATTAGACCAGAGGGAGAGAAATTCCAATCACCCATAAATTTAAGGGCTGCATTTTCTATATGAAAATCTAATTCTACTTCGGATCCTAACCCTGTATATTCCTTTTTATTCTCTATCTTGGGAATTAAATTGTTAACAATTTCGTGTCCTTCATGCAACATAGAGTAAGGCTCCCCAATTAGTGAACTAATAGTCATAATTACATTTTCGCTTATAAATCCAGATTTAGCCTTTGGATTAAATTTTTGTGGGTCTGGTGTTGTATATACAATATCATCTACAGGGAGGTTTTCAATCAAAATATAGGGACAAGACGATAATGAGGCTTTTATCTCGTTAAGACGCTCTAATATTCTAGGAGGTAATGCATTAAAGCCTATTTTTCTTACCTCAGTCACATATTGAAAGGAGCCAGTAGGATCATATGAGATCTTATTAAGTTCTTTGTATAAAAAATCTCTTTCGCTATCACTTAAAGTAAGTATAAATTTTGAATTCATTTTTTCATCTCCTATAAGCTTATTTTAAATAAAAGTGCTTATGTAATTTCAAAAGATGTTATGAATTAAAATATGAATTTTCTCCTTTCGCTATTTTATTAAGCCATATGCGTTACTATAGAATAGCTATTTGTCAAAATCAACATATTATGTAAAACTTTACCAAATATAAAAATAAGTAATATTTATGATAAAATTTTCAAGAAAATAAAATAATTTTTACGGATTAAACATATGTGGCAGTACCTAATGGAATAACATTAATAACGTTTTAAGCAAGTAAGAATGTTTCATGCATGTGCCCTTTCAAAAAGCATACTTTATGACATGTTGGAAATCATGTATTATTTCCGTGTCATAAAGTGTGTTTTTTATTTTTGAAATATTTTATATTGTTGATATACTTTTTGACATAGTTTAATAGTTTTTCAGAAGGAGTTGCTATTATTGAAACTTGGATATGCTCGTGTTTCGGCTAAGGATCAGAATCCAGAACGACAGCTAAAAAAATTTCGCGATCTAGGAATTGAAGAACGATATATTTTCATTGACAAGCAAAGTGGGAAAGATTTTAACCGACCGCAGTATCAGGGGATGCTTTTAATTATTCGCGAAGGGGATTTACTATACCTTGATGCTCTGGACCGATTGGGTAGGGATTACGACGGTATCATTCGAGAATGGAAGTATATTACTCGGGATCTGAACGCAGATATTGTGGTCCTGGAAAATGAGACACTTTTTGATAGTAGGAAATTCCGAAGTATGGGTGATCTTGGAAAATTAATGGAGGACCAATTTTTAAGTCTACTTTCTTATGTGGCTGAGCAAGAGCGTAAAAAAAATAAGCAACGCCAGGCTGAAGGAATTGAAGTGGCAAAGAATAACGGCGTTAGATTCGGACGACGTAAATATGAAATTAATGAGGACTTCATTCAAGTATATGATGAGTGGAAATCTGGATTAATCACTGCGACGGAAGGAATGAAGCGTCTTGATGTAAAGCCAAATACTTTTTATCGACGTGTAAAGGAGTATGAAAATCAAAGAAAGGCGTGAAGATCTTGCGTGGAAAAGAACTTCTTACAATAGAGCAACGGCAAGAGTGGATGACCCCTCCTAATGGCGAATGGGAACTTGCTACTTACTACACCTTTTCGCAACATGATTTAGAAATAATTAATCGTCACCGACGAGACTACAACCGGTTAGGCTTTGCCGTCCAATTAGCACTACTTCGTTATCCCGGATGGAGCTTAACCGATATATGGGAAGTTCCAGATTTCTTGCTTGATTTCTTAGCAAAACAGTTGGATATTGAGCCAAAAGTTTTTTCCCAATATGCTCGAAGAGAAAATACGCTATGGGACCATCTGAAAGAAATTCGTGAGAAATATGGATTTACCACATTTACACCAAACGATTATCGAAGGTTGTTGAAGTATTTATTTAAACTTGCAATGGAAAATGGGAATACGATTCATTTGATTCGTGAGGCATTGGACGAGCTACGTCGCTCAAAAATCATCCTTCCGGCAATTACAACAATTGAGAGGCTTGTATGGGAAGCACAGCATCGCGCAGAAGAGCGTATTTATAGCCTAATCCACTCTGCACTAACAATTAACCAAAAAAAGAAACTGGACAAGCTTATCGAACCTATAGTTGGTACAGGAAAAACAAAACTTGGGTGGTTAAAGGAAACAACAGGACAATTCTCTCCTGAAGCCTTTTTAAAAGTTATTGAACGGTTAGAATATATACGGAGTTTACAATTAAATATTGATACTAAAGAAATCCATCCCCATCGGCTCAGACAGCTCTCACGACTAGGTGCAAGATACGAGCCATATTCTTTTCGACGCTTCCATGAAACAAAACGATATACAGTATTAGTGGCGTACCTTTTGGACCTTAGTCAAGATTTGGTAGATAGGGCATTTGAAATCCACGATAAACAAATCTTAACCTTGCAATCAAAAGGCCGGAAACAACAAGAGGAGCTTCAGAAACAAAACGGCAAAGCCGTGAATGAAAAAGTTGTCCATTATGCCGACTTAGGTGATGTCCTTATCAAAGCACGGGATGAGGGCCTTGATCCTTTTGTTATGCTAGAAACAGTAATGCCGTGGGACAAGTTTGTTGAATCTGTAGAGGAAGCGAAAAAACTATCGCGCCCTCTTAATTATGACTATTTAGATCTTTTAGAGAGTCGATTTAACTATCTTCGAAAATACACGCCTACCTTACTAAAAGCATTTGAGTTTCGTTCAACAAAGTCAGCTGAACCGTTGATAAAAGCCCTCGATACCATTAAAGAAATGAATGATACCGGTAAAAGAAAAGTACCTGAAGGTGCACCTTTAGATTTCGTATCTAATCGATGGCAAAAACATGTATTTGATGATGATGGGACTATTCATCGACATTACTACGAGATGGCAGCTTTGACAGAATTACGAAATTATGTAAGATCGGGGGATGTTTCCATAGTTGGAAGTAGACAGCATAAAGATTTCGACTCCTATCTGGTTTCACAAAATGAATGGAAATCTATACATACAACTGGCAGCAGATTAGCAGTAAATCTAAATGTGGAAGAATATCTTGAGGAGAGAACTACATCCCTACTACATCGATTACGTTGGATCAGCGAAAACATCGATGAACTTGAAGGTGTTAACTTTGAAAAAGGCAAATTACATGTCCATCGGCTTGAAAAGGACGTTCCAGAAGAGGCAAAAAAATATAGTGCCACCCTCTATAGCATGCTGCCACGAATAAAGCTGACAGATTTACTTTTAGAGGTAGCAAGTTGGACAGGGTTTGATGAACAATTTATCTACGCATCCACCAATCGACCACCTAAAGGGGAAGAAAAAACAATTGCACTGGCAGCTCTTATGGCAATGGGTACCAACATCGGATTAACCAAAATGGCTGATGCAACACCTGGTATCTCTTATCACCAAATGGCCAATGCATCTCAGTGGAGATTGCATGAGGATGCAATGAATAGAGCACAAGCTACTCTTGTAAACTTTCATCATCGTCGTTCATTAGTCTCCTATTGGGGGAATGGAAGCACATCCTCCTCTGATGGTATGCGCGTGCAAGTAGGGGTTTCTTCCCTTAGTGCCGATCCTAATCCACATTATGGCTCAGGCAAAGGAGCGACTATTTATCGATTCGTTAGCGATCAATATTCATCTTTCTATTCAAAAGTAATTAATACAAACGCTCGCGATGCAGTTCATGTTATCGATGGCCTTTTGCATCATGAGTCAGATTTATCAATCGAGGAGCATTCTACAGATACAGCTGGCTATACAGATCAAATTTTTGGATTGACCCATCTATTAGGATTTAAGTTTGCTCCACGTCTACAGGATTTGTCAGATTCGAAGCTTTATGTAATTGGAAAACCTGGAGATTTTCCAGAATTCCAAAATTTACTACGTGGTCAAATTGATATGAAGGTCATACGTGAAAATTACGATGATGTTCTACGTTTAGCGCATTCTATTCAAGAAGGGAAAGTGTCAGGTGCACTTATTATGGGTAAGCTAGGCTCTTATGCTCGACAGAACAAGGTTGCTAAGGCACTTAGGGAGATGGGTAGAATTGAAAAGACGATCTTTATCTTAGATTACATCTCAAGTGAATCAATCCGTCGGCGAATTCAACGAAGTTTAAATAAAGGAGAAGCAATGAATGCTTTGGCACGGGCTATTTTCTTCGGGAAACATGGAGAATTGAGAGAACGTGCTTTGCAGGATCAGTTGCAGCGTGCAAGTGCTTTAAATATCCTAATAAATGCTATTAGTGTTTGGAATACGGTTTATCTAGGCGAGGCCACAGATTTACTCCGGAATAAAGGAGTGTTACGAGAAGATTTATTAAAACATATTTCTCCATTAGGATGGGAGCATATCAACTTACTAGGTGAGTATCGCTTTGATCAAAAAGGGTCTACTACCTTAGAAACATTACGGCCGTTGAACGACCAAGGATAATAATGAGCACCGGTTACACCTTATCGTGGTGAAAACCGGTTATTTTTTTACTCAGATTTCCTTAGCGTTGTAAATTCGCGTTTTGCTGGTGGTACCCCTATATGAATTTATGTAAGAATCTGTTAAAAGGATTATCTCCGACAGTATCAGAATACATACCGAGAATAGGATTGTACTAGCAGCGTTCTGATTTTCCATATGTTGAATATATTAGAAAACAGAAGAGACTACTATAGGGAGGCTGTTTTATGCAATATTATTACGGAAACCAAATGCCGTTGCGTGTTCTTGACGAGGCTGAGTTTTGGAAGCACCAAGAAGCGGAGCATACTGTGGTCATTCGGGAGCTTGTAAAAAACCTTGAGCAAACATATGTCCAAAATTTGCAGCAGTGGGAAAGAGACTTCACTGCTGCCCACCAACAGGTCGTAAGGTATATTGAAACGGTAACTCGTTCATATGATGTAACGCAAGCTCTATATCAAGATATTTTGAAGCTTGTTTCTTTTTGTTTGCAGCAAAGCCAGCGCTTTACCGAGTTTTGCCGGACGCTAATGGAACAAAGCGAACCAATCCGCACGAATCCTACAGCTAAGGTTGTTGTAAAGCATATTATTGTAGAATCTGAATACTTTATTGGAGTTGCCCAAACTATCTTATATCAGCGTTAATTCCCTTCAAAAAACTCTCCTATATAATCGAGTAGGAGAGGGTGACTAACCCTCGACCTCTCACACCACCGTACGTACCGTTCGGTATACGGCGGTTCAACTAAGTATGACGCAATTCGTTATATCTTTGATACAGACTTCTCAGCCCTTGGCGACTCCAGTAG
>JBHGUR010000036.1:0-6766 GCA_048976805.1 Ectobacillus sp.
TAGGGGAAATCGACGCGTTTCAATTTGAGAGCCGGGAGCAGCTGCAGCAATTTGTAGATGGGCCAAAGGATCAGGCAAGGATTGAGTGGCTGTGGAAACGGGGGAAGCTGGCGAAGCATTAATCAAACGTTTGATTAACAGGCCTATCCCAACCAAAATCGGTGCCCATCATCAGGCGCCGATTTCCTCCATCAGTGTATAATTCAGCTGAAAGGTGGAGCATAGCTTTTCATCTAAGCGCCTTCTAAACCTTTCAATTTAAAAGCATGGCGCAACTCATATTTATAAAAGGCATAAAAGAACAGGACCAGAATGAATCTTCTGCAGTCAATGTTAAAAAGGCAGGCATCCCATAAAGCGATGCCTGCCGACTATAAAATTTACTCACAAGGATTTGCTATCATAGGGAACACATTTGCTCGAGATTGTATCCCAAACACTAGCTATTCATAACTTTTTGCATTGTACTCAAAAACCTGCAGTAACGTTCATAAAGATAATTATAAGGAATAATTTCTAACCAGCGCTGTTCAGTGCTTTTTAAACGATTAAATTCCCTTATCTCCTCAGGAGCTAGATTTCCGATAATACCGATTGTTTCTGGATACTCAATGAAATATCCTGTCTTTTCGTAAAAATGTTCTCTTTGGGCTTTGTCATAAAAATACTCCCGATAATCGTTTAACTGGGCTTTTAATTCGGTGATTTCTGCCTTAAAATGCGCTCTTGCTTTCCCAACATTTCTAATCATGTTTCTTTTCGCTCTCTTGTAATCAACTATTTTCCATATCTTATTGTTCTTATCATACGCGATTAAGTCCGGCCTATAGTCCTTCGGATTCAAGCCATGAATATTCTCTAAGGTAACTTGGCGCAATGGAGTTTCTAAGCCTAAACAAACATCTAATATTAATGGGTTTTCGCTAATAAAATCATCAATTTCTTGTTCAAGAATAGTTTCATCAAAAAATAAACGCTCCATTTCCCTCTTTATCTTTTCATACCCTGCCTTAAGCTTGTCCTTCGGTTTATTTTGAACGTAATACTCCCAATAAACCTTTGTAAAATCACTAACATATTGCTTGATGTTTTCCAGCCTCTCCATAAAAATAGGAACGGAGAAAATAAATGCATAGTCTATTTGGAGCGGAAACCAAATTTGGAAGAAACCATTTGGAACTTCTAATTTCAAATTCTCAGCCATTATTTCAATATTTTCACCATAAATATCAAAAGGCTTTAATCCGTGCATTCCTACATTTTTTAAGCTGACACCTGTTGAATTGCTAATGCGCATCCCTCTAGGCAGCCTTTTCCAAATGCCATATGGATCAAGAGAATCAAATACATCACCCTTCACTGTTGAAAAGCTAAATTGAAAGCTATCATTTTTTCTAAACATAAGCAGTATATGTTCTCTATCTTCCGAGTATACAGCCCTAACAGCTATAGAATTTCCTGTAAATGCATCCGGCATAGCCTTAGTAAGCTCTATTCCAAATGATTTCAGCGATTCTTTCAATTCATTTATGTTATTGATAAACTGTAAGGAAAACCCTTCTACTAACTCTACAGTAATTGGTATCTTATTGAGTTCTGTCAATTCCCTCTCCCTCCTGCTTATTTATTCTTCAAAATACAGAAAATTCCCCCTTATCCTTATAAGCACAGAAGAAGAAATCGACGCGTTTCAAACTTTGAATTAAAAATAACTGCAGGATTTTAGAGGAGAGTTTAAGTAGCTAGACAATAATCGCTTTATTACGGAGATGGACAAAGAAACACTAAACAAACATTTGATTAAAATGTATTCCCACGCTGTTCCGCTTTATATCCATTCACAACCAAGCTCTTTCCCCATTTTTCTAAAAAAACGGGAAGATCCCGCTGCACACACTGCTGTTAGCTTTTAACCAACGCTTCCCGTTCCAGCACATTCTTAATCACATCTAACACTTGCCCGCGCAAATCTGCATGCTGCAAGGCAAACTCAATTGTCGTTTCAATAAAGCCGATCTTCTCGCCAACGTCATAACGTTTTCCTTCAAAATCATACGCAAACACACGCTGAATTTGATTCAGCTTTTGAATCGCATCCGTAAGCTGAATCTCGCCCCCTGCGCCAATCTCTTGTTCTTCTAGGAACATAAAGATCTCCGGCGTTAAAATATACCGGCCCATAATCGCCAAGTTTGAAGGCGCAGTGCCTTGCTTTGGCTTCTCCACAAAATTGCGCACTTGATAACGGCGCCCTACTTGACCAATCGGATCAATAATGCCATAGCGATGCGTCACGCTCTCCGGCACTGTTTGCACGCCAATCACAGAAGAAAATGTCTTCTCATACTCATTCATCAACTGGCGCAAACAAGGTGTTTCCGCTTGGACAATATCGTCGCCCAACAAAACGGCAAACGGCTCATCCCCAATAAACTTGCGCGCGCACCAAATCGCATGGCCTAACCCTTTTGGCTCCTTTTGGCGGATATAGTGGATATTTACCTTAGAAGATTCTTGTACCTTTTCAAGGATATCATGCTTTCCTTTTTCTAAAAGGTTTTGTTCCAACTCAAACGCATGGTCAAAATGGTCCTCAATAGACCGTTTCCCTTTGCCAGTAACAATAATAATATCTTCAATGCCTGATGCAATTGCTTCTTCGACAATATATTGAATGGTAGGCTTGTCTACAATCGGCAGCATTTCTTTTGGCATTGCTTTTGTAGCCGGAAGGAAACGGGTTCCAAGGCCAGCAGCAGGAATAATCGCTTTCCGTACTCTCATTCGTATAGTCTCCTTTACATACAAAATAAAATATTAACCTAGTTTCTTCTATTAAAATATTAAAAACAAAAAACATCCCCGCTAAGCCAATCGCCTAGCGGGTACAATTTCTTTCTTTATTCCAGCAAACAATACATGCACACCAATGCCTACACTCGCACCGGAGCTATCAATGAAAACATCCTTAACTTGCGCACCTCTGCCCGGAACAAACAACTGGTGTGTTTCATCCGATATGGCATACAGCACACAAATAAGCAAAGCCAGCCCTATACGCCGGTACCCCTGCACTCCACTTCTCTTCAAGGCGTTTGCAACCAACACGCCAAGCACTAAATAGATAAAGAAATGGGCGTTTTTTCTGACGATGTGATTAAAAGCTCTTATATCAAACTCCATGTCAGGAGCTATTTGTTCTACCTTCTCAACTATCATTTCTGTTATTCCTGTACTCAGCTTATTAGACATCGTAGCGGGCTGGCTTGATAGATAGAAAATCAGCACCATCCAAAGTAAAACGTATATCCAAGAAAAACATTTACGCATTTACAAAAGTTCCTTCTAGCTCCTTATAATTCTTCTCAAATCGCCACGCATCCCGGCACATCGCAATAATATCGCGCTTTGCCGTCCATCCTAGCTCCCGCTCTGCCTTTGAAGCCTCGGCATAGCAGGAAGCAATATCACCAGGTCTGCGCTCTACGATTTCATAAGGGACTTCAATCCCATTAGCTTCTTCAAAAGCCTTTACTAACTCTAGTACACTAGTGCCTCGGCCAGTTCCCAAGTTGTAGATATGAACCCCTTCAGTAAGGTTGTTCAACGCTGCCACATGCCCTTCTGCCAGATCCACCACATGAATATAATCGCGAACTCCTGTACCGTCCACCGTTGGATAATCATTTCCGAACACTCTTAGCTTCTTGAGTTTCCCCTTAGCCACTTGCGTTACATATGGCATCAGGTTGTTTGGAATTCCATTAGGCGCCTCGCCGATCAATCCGCTCTCATGTGCGCCAACAGGATTGAAATACCGAAGGATTGATACCGAGAAAGCAGGGTTTGCCTTTGCTATATCGGTTAAAATCCGCTCACTCATAGCTTTCGTTTCACCGTAAGGATTAGTCGTCGGCAAGAGATCCATCGTCTCTACAAACGGCACAGCATTGTCTCCATACACGGTTGCTGATGAACTGAACACGAACCTGTTAACTCCATATTTTTGACAAACTCTTGTAAGAACCATAGTGCTGACAAGGTTGTTGTAGTAGTAAGCTAATGGCTTTTCTACAGATTCACCCACCGCTTTTAGGCCGGCAAAATGAATAACACCATCTATTCTATGACTAGAAAAGATGGTGTCCACTGCATTTTCATCGGTAACATCTACCTGATAAAAGGTAATGTCTTTATTAGTGATTTGTTTTACTTTATCTATAGTCTCTGCTTTACTGTTGCAGAGGTTATCAGCAACAATTACTGAATACCCTGATTCGAGCAAAGCAACACATGTGTGGGAGCCTATATAGCCGGCACCGCCGGTTACTAATATGTTCATTTTAAATTTAGCCCCCCTTCTAAGATATTTGATAATAAACGTTTTTATTTCACCTTATAATATTGGACATACCAATCTGCAAACTTCTGCAAGCCTTCTTCGATAGAAGTCTCCGGCTTAAAGCCTACAGCTTTCTGCAGCAAATCAGTCGATGCATAAGTAGCTGGCACATCCCCTGGCTTAATAGGTTCAAACACCTTCTCAAATATGACCTCTTTGCCTAATGCTTTACTTAGCGCTTTCTCCAGCGTTTCTATAAATACCATTAGCTTCTCCGGATTGTTATTTCCAATGTTAAATACCCTATGTTTCACATCTTCCACAGGCGGATTGCTTAAAAGACGTTCAATTCCTTCAACAATATCGTCTATATAAGTAAAGTCGCGGTAAAGGTCATTTTCAAAATCGCCATTGTTAAAAATCTTAATCGGCTCTCCCGAAAAATATTTATCCGCAAACCCAAAATAAGCCATATCCGGACGGCCCATTGGACCATACACCGTAAAGAAGCGAAGCCCGGTAGCCGGAATCTTATATAGATGGCTATACGTATACGCCATTAATTCATTTGACTTCTTAGTAGACGCATAAAGCGACACTGGATGATCCACAAAATCCGTTTCTTCAAACGGAACCTTTTTATTGGCTCCATAAACGGAACTAGACGACGCATATACAAGATGCTCCACCGGATTGTGTCTGCAAGCTTCAAGAATATTGTAGAAACCGATAATATTGCTTTGAATATATGCATCCGGATTTTCAATTGAATATCTTACTCCGGCCTGGGCAGCCAAATTTACAACAATATTAGGCTTGTACTCTTCAAAGATGCGTGTAATCATTTCCTTGTCAGAAATATCGCCCTTAATAAAAGTAAATTTCTCATACGGTTCAAGTTGCTCCAAACGAGCATATTTAAGATTTACATCATAATAATCATTTACATTATCAACGCCAATTACCCGGCATCCGTGATCTAACAGTTTCTTAGATAAGAAATATCCAATGAAACCTGCTGCTCCAGTAATAAGGTATGTTTTATTAGTATCTAGAGGATTGTAATTCAACGTTCTCCGACTCCTTTACTCCTTCTCTGCTTGCAGGCTTTCTTCCAACAGAGTGATACTCCACTCCAACTTCCTGCATTTCTTCAATACGATAAATATTTCTTCCGTCATATACTAAAGGGGTTCTCATCAGCTTCTTATACATCTCAGGTGTTACGGCTTTCACTTCTCCCCACTCAGTAAAAATAAAGCAAACATTTGCGCCTTCTAAAGCTTGTTCAATATTAGAAACATACGTAATGCTGCCTTTGCCATTTTTACCTTCTGGATATACTTTAGCAAAGTTGTCCGCACCTACTGGATCATATGCATAAATGTCTGCGCCCTGTTCTAATAATAAAGGTACATTTTCAAGGGACGCAGCTTCTCGCAAATCATCTGTTCCAGGCTTAAACGTTAAACCTAGTACAGCTACCTTAAGACCGTTAAAAGTTATAAGGCGCTGGCTAGCCTTTTTGTATAACAAAGTCTTTTGATCTTTATTCACATCAATAGCAGCCTTCACCGTTCTTAGTTCATAACCATGTTGTCTAGCTAGATACTCTAGCGCTTTTGTATCCTTAGGGAAGCATGAACCGCCAAAACCGATTCCAGCATTTAAAAACTTGCTTCCAATCCGCTCATCAAAGCTCATACCCTTTGCAACGTCCTGAATATCCGCACCAACCAACTCACAAAGATTAGCGATATCATTCATATAAGAGATTTTAAGAGCCAAGAAATCATTCGATGCATACTTAATCATTTCAGCCGATCTTCTGCTTACAGAAACAATCGGCAAGCGGAATGGCTCATAAATCTTCATTAACATTTCTTCAGCCCATTTGCTTTCTGTACCGATAACGATTCTTTCTGCATGTAAAGTATCATGGACAGCAGAACCTTGCGCCAAGAACTCCGGATTCGATGCCACTTCTACCTTTACATCATTGACTAAGAAGTCACGGATAAACTGCTCAACTTTATCATTCGTTCCAACTGGAACTGTAGACTTTACAACAACCAAACAATCTTTTTCAATCGTTTCGGCAATTTGTCTTGCGACAGTTGCGATATATGATAGATTTGCAGAACCATCCGGTTGTTCTGGGGTACCGACACCTATAAAAATAGCGTCTGCATCCTTATAAGCTGATTTGTAATCTGTAGTATAGTCAATTCTTCCAGCAGCATAGTTCTTCTGCATTAACTCTTCTAAATCAGCTTCATAAATCGGAGAGACGCCAGATTTCATTAATTCTACTTTTTTCTCATCAATATCCACACAAGTTACTTGATGGCCTACTTCAGCAAAACAAACGCCGGCTACTAAGCCGACGTATCCTGTTCCTGCGACTGCGATTTTGTACATAGT
>JBHGUR010000037.1:0-63729 GCA_048976805.1 Ectobacillus sp.
AGCATCCCGCTACGATACTCAAAACGGATACGGTGGGTTTCGGTTCTACACCTTTCTGTTACAGCTTCTTTGACAGCACGATCAACATCCCACCAAAGTCTAACAATATTAGGATTTGCATTCCTCCAAGCATAGACTAGCGGTTTTAATTCTTCTTCGGTAAGACCCATGTCAAGTGCACCCATTGCTTTTAATGCACCTACTGACCCTCCATAGCCACAGTTATGAACTAACACATTTGAAACAGTAAATCTATGATTCTTACCTGCATTTAATATGTCATAAACTCTAACCTTGCTTGGATTAATCTCCAGTTCTTTCTCTGTTCTATAACTGCCATTTCTGCTGATGCTATAATTTCTTCTCTTGTCATGCCATTGGATATCATCCTTGTAACAACACTTCTTGCATAGGGCCAATTTTCTTGTTTGAAATCTGGGATTACTGATATTCTTCTGTTGGCTTGATTTATACTTCTTGGAACAAAACGAATATTGCCCTTTTCGTAATTTCCGTCGTTGTCTATCCTGTCCATCTCTAAATCTTGGCGTACATTTTCTACATTTTTCAATATCCATATCCCCGCACTGAGAACTGAGGGAAAATTGAATTTTATACCCCTTCCCCCATATAAATGGTAATTCCTTGCCTTTGGATTCTCGCAACGCTGCTTTGCGGCAGCAAGTCTTTTCTGTAGCCACAAAGGTATCTTCCTTTGTTGAGAGCATCTCTGGCAGCCTTTTGATTTTCCAGATTTTAAGCTGTTTAAATTTTGCCACTGTATACTGTGACAACCTGTGCATTGTGTTAGGACATAGCAATGATTCATCTTTGCATTCCATCTTTTCTGTGCACTTATTATTTTCACCCAGCCGTATTGCTCTCCTACCATTTCCGGTTTGTATGAGATGTGCTTTGCAGGTGGCAGCTTCTCCAAATTGTATTGGCCTCGATTTCCCTTTGACCCATACAAGATGGTCTTTTGTAGCTGTAAGTCCTCCATAAGTTATAACCTCCTTTTCACCTTTTGAAATGACACCATCATGTTTTACCCAATCTTCACCATCCCACAATTTATGTTTTGTTGTAATATCTTGAATTGGAACAAGTCCTTTATCCGTTAACACAAGACTATTATGTGCTATACAAGCCAGTTCTGCCTGCTTACCTTTCTGCCTTAAATGTCCGTTAACGCCATTCTTCTCAACAGGAACATTAAACATTTGCGATGCTGAAGCACAATAAATGTCTCCGCCATTTGCAAACACTTCATTTCTCCATGTCTCGCCTGCAATCCAAGCAATAACTCTAGCCTCTATTGCACTAAAGTCAGCAACGATAAACTTATATCCTTTCTTTGGCACAAAAGCGGTTCGAATTAATTCAGACAAAACTCCCGGAATAGAGTCATACAATATTTCCAAGGCATCAAAATGGCCACCTCTAACCAAGCGACGTGCCTGTTCCAGATCCGACAAATGGTTCTGAGGGAGATTTTGAACTTGTATAAGCCTTCCTGCAAATCTACCGGTTCGATTAGCACCGTAGAATTGTAGTAGTCCCCGAGCTCTTCCGTCAGTGCATACAGCATTTTCCATAGCGGTGTATTTCTTTACACTGGATTTAGCTAGTAACTGTCTCAGTTCCAGTACTTCACTCAGATTATCTGGAGCTTCCTTTAATAGCGCCTTAACTGATGCCTTATCAAGACTATCTGTTTCCAGACCATTTTCTGATAGCCAGGATTTCATTTGAACAACTGAATTAGGATTATCAAGATCAGTTAGTTCTTTTAGTCTGCTTGTTAGCTCTTCTCTTACTTTTTCATCACATTGAATCGCTTTTTTTACCAATTCCAAATCCAACTGAATACCTCGATCATTGATTTGCTGATCTAGAATATAGTTATTCCATTCCTCTTCAGGCATAGGAAATTTTTGAAGCTTTTCCTGTATAGAAAGTTCAACTTCAACGTCTCGTAGATTATATGCTTTGAAGCTATTCCACTTCTCTGGAGCATGTTCAGGTAGATTTCGTGTACGACCACCATTAGTTACTGTTGGTTTACATGGAACTGAAAAATATCGAATGAGCTCTTTACCTTCTGTTAGCTTTTTCTTGTCTGCTCCTGTTACGATTGCTGCTCCTTCCAAAGATAAAGGAAGCCCAAGGTACGCAGACCAAACCATTGTGCACCGCCAAGAATCAGGTGCAAGGTGTATACCAAAGTACTTCGATAAGCAAATCCGCTCAAACTGCGCATTAAACGCCCATTTGGTAACATTATTATCTAGAATCGCTTGCTGTATTTCTTTAGGTATTTTTTCGCCACAAGCGAAATCTACTACTTGAACCGGCCCAGCATCCACACTGTAACCGAAAAGTAAAATCTCAAAATCCGGTGCTTCAGCGTAACGATAGACCCCGCTTTTGGCGAGGTCTACGCTGCTATATGTTTCTATATCTATACTGAGGGTTCTCATGATAAAAAGTCATCATCCACATCAGTGGCAAAATCATCAGCTGCATTAGTTCTGCCACCCAAAGGTTCACCATCACGGATTTTTTGAATATTTCCAAGTCCACAGGCTATACCTTTGTTTCCATTGGAGTTAAAGGCGTAGAAGTTGATACTCACTCTTGCATAGACACCAGAGTATACTTCAGAACGATCAATGATTGGATTGACGTTTCTATCTACAATTTGTGGAGGGGTATTGCTATTGGCATTGATAAAATAGCTATTTGCATAAGCTTCATCATCTGGACGATCAATATCTCCGTCACGTAGAGGAAGCTTTAACGCCGCTTTATTTGGAATCTTACCACCGAATTTACCTTTACCTTCTTCTATTGCAGCATTCACCGCTTCATTGATAGCACTTAAGGTTTTAGTATCACTCTTAGGAATAATCAGGCTCACACTGTATTTTTCAGCACCGCCATTGATTGATTTAGGTTCCCACACATTAGCATAAGAAAGTCTGACAACTCCTGTAACTACTTTTGTTGGATTTGTTCTTTTTGCTGTTTTTGACATAATTTTTATACCTCCATAAAATCATTTTTTGCTGATGATGTGTTCATTTCAGGACGCTTATCTGAAACTGGAACTAGCGTCGGTTTGCCTGGTGGCTTCATAACTAGCTCACCAAGGATTTCATTAAATTTTGACTTGCCCATCAATTTTTCCATTTCGGTAATGGTAATGAGACTTTGCTTGTATATATCTCGGTATCCTGCATTCTTTGCTGCTTCTGCGACTGCTTCTTCATCTTTATATTTACGGTTGGAGCGACCTTCGACTACTTTAAACCCTGGCCACTTCTTTCCATGATTAACTGCTGCATCCGTCGCATAGGCTATAATCTCATTTGCCCAGTTAGTGAGATCACCGATAGAAGATAAAATGCCAGCAATCTCTTCATCAGATAAAAGTGGTGGTAGAGCAAACTCAAACGTAGCCAGTTTCATTTTTGCTTCTGCTCTTGCTCTACATTTCACAGCTGCTCTGCAAAATTGACACCATTCACCGGGACAGTAGTTGCCGTCACCATTGAAGGCTAATTCAGCTTTAGGTTTTAAAACTTCTTCAGCCCACTGATACAAGTTTTCTTTTGAGACTGTGGATGTACTGACATTTTCTCGACGGGGTTGATAAATTGTCATTGAAACCATCTCGATATCATAAATGCCATCAAATAGATCCAGTGCACCAAGGGCATAAAGTTTCATTTGAGGATTGTCTTCTGCGCTGACTAAGACACCCTGACCATACTTAAAATCAATAATGTGAAGAGTTCCATCAGCTATAATTAAACAATCCCCGGTTCCAAATCCCTCAGGTACATACTTTGAAAAGTCAAGCCGCTGTTCTATCAAGATTAGGGGATCACTACAAATTTGCTTAGCTTGCTCAATCACTTCAAGTACAAACTCCACGTAACCATCGGTATAATTGTCCATCTCATCTGAGTCGTATGGAGAGACCGGCTTTTTTGATCTCATCTTAAGTGCCTTTCGGAGTTTGTGTTCACTTAATGCATGAGCTGCTGTACCTTCAACTGCAGCCTCACCACTGTTGTCATCAAACTCCTGTTCTAGCCTTGCCGATGGTGTACAGTTCATCCAGCGATGAGCCCCTGACGCGGAGAGAATTGCATGTTTACTCATTTCAACTCCTCCGCATCAGCAAGAATGGCAGCATACTTACTTGGATCAATCTGACTAAGTTTTGATGCACCATACTTTTCTAGAAGACCTCTAACCTGAGCAGTAAATCCATCATGACTTTTCTCCGCGAGCACCGCTCTTACTTCTTCTAAGGTAATTTGCTTTTCTTCAGGCTGTTTTTCATGTTTTGGCTGCTCTGACTTTTTATCCTCCTTAGGCTCATTACTTCCAAGGGCATCAGCTACAGCCTGAACACTATCTGCCAGTGCTCGAAGATCTGACACTACATCAAGAAGGAGCTTAATCTTACTCATGTCCTACACCTCCTTCCTTTATTTCCTTAATTTCTACCGTCTCAACTGAGTCACCTGGAGTAATTACTAACAAACTGGCTTTCTTTCCAAATAGGAAATCAAGCATTCTAGTTCGGATAGTCTTACGACTACTTTGAATGACGGAGCTTTTTTCGCCATTTGGCTTTGCCACATTAATAGTGACTTTATGTTTTAGGCTCATATTCCCTCTCCTTTCCGGGGCAATTTATCTCCCCTCACCGATAAGCGAAAAAGAGAGTTCTTTCGAACCCCCTTTCAGAAAAGATTTTTTAATAGATTCTTTAGAACCCAATTAGTATAGAATTTTTCTAAGTCTTTCATGAAGCTTCTTAAGGCGGCCGCGAATGGCAGCTTCTGTCACACCTTCTTCTGCTGCAATGTCAGTGTTGGAGCGTTTCTCAAGATATACTTTTTGGAAAAGTTCTTTCTGTTGTGGTAAAAGACATTCCATTGCCTTAGTTAACTTGTCCAGCATATCTTGATACTCAGTTTCATCTTCTGCTTGGAGCATAAGATGTTCGGGATTCGCAGTATCATCCGCAAGATACTTATTGCGGTCATTTGCCAATTCATTTTCACCATCATGATAGGCATCTAAATGAGTTGTAACTCTGTAATCATAGCGGCGCTGCTCGTCCACTTCGTCATCATCCATAGTATGTAAAAGCTCGATATCAGCTTCGGTGACTCCATCTTCGCCTGGGGTTATAACAATCTTTGTCCCTTCAGCAGTGTAATAAATGTAGTTAGTTCTCTTCTTTTTACTTGTTTTGTACGCTCTTTTCATAATTTGACTCCTTTGGTTTTCAAAATTTGGCTTTGAAAAATCCGCAGGAGCCTGTTTTCTTTTATCCGCAGAGCAGAAAAAAAGACGGGCAGGAAACACTTTCAAAGTGTTCATCCTGTCCGTCTAGCGGCTCTGCGGATTTTTTTATCGATTAATTATTATCCAATATCTTTAAACGGCTTTAACTGCTTTGGTGTTGATAACTTCACATGTACCGTTATCAAGAATATGTACAATTGTACAAATACCCTTGTGAACAATTTCTACAATTCTCGCTGAAGCATCAACTCGACAGACAAGTTTACCATTGCTGTTTCTGATGTCTTGCATTTATTACCATCCTTTCTCTACTATTGGGTTTCTCTGATAAATTTCAAAATGAACCTCTATAAGAGAGAACACCTAATTTTTTTTATAAGAATCCTGGCCAGTCATCTTGAATTGATTATTTCACAATTTGAAATTTGGTTTCCGACTCGACAAGTCGGACTACAAATCCTTCAAAATCAATACTTTACGGAATTTGGGCATAAAAAAAGAGCCTATAAAGGCTCGTTTTCCGACTTGCTAAGTTTTCGATTTTTAATTTTTATTTGTTCCCAATTTTTTAACTTTTACTGAATCAAGCAACCCATTAAAATCATCTATTGATAATCCAGGAAATCGTTCAATGATATTAACATAAATGCTATCAGGAGGACTAAATCGATTAAATGCATTATTACTTTTTTGCATAAGTCCTTCTATATGATAAAGCTTGAGTTTAAGGCCTACGCAAATTGCTAACAGCGTCTCCTTATTCATAGTGTTTTGTTGATTCCTTTTTATTTTACCGAATAAATCATCATACAGATGCGTATGCTCTGCAAAAGTTCTCGGGTATTTCCATTTTCTATACTCCATTATTTCGGCTAAACATTCACAAAGTGATTTTGTAGGGTCGTTTATGATTTTGGCAATGTTAACTTCATCATCAATGCCTTTTGTTATATCTGCTGCTGCCCCTGCATATGCTCTAACTGGATCATAATTTAGATTACTCTGAAGTTCTGGATCAAATATAGCTATTCGTCTATCAACTTCACCTACTTGGCGTTCTAAATAGCTGAAAAAAGCAACATCTTTCTCGATGTTTGGATATCTTTTGTAAGTTCTTGTGGTTATATTAAGGGCGCATTTATTTAGATTCTTCTTGGCTTTAGCTGTCAATGCCAAGGAGCCATCATCTTTAATTTTAATAAATTCATTTGAATTCTTGACAAAATAACCCTCGGCAAAGATGTAGTTACCATTGTCCACCCAAGACTTAAATGTTGAATTTTTATTTAATAGTTCGTAAGCTTCAACTGGTCTTAATGGTTCAAAATTCGTTGTATCATTCACATAAAAGGTACCTGCATAAACAGCTTCGAAATCTTTTAACTCTTCAAGTCTACTTATTAGGCCAACTTCTATCAATCTATACTTTACCGAACTTCGCGATACAACGAAAAACTCGCTCAACTCATCAATGATAGTATCACATGGCCAAAGATTGTCAGGCTGGCTTAGATATTTTTCTACAACTTCAGTTGCTTTCATTTTGAACATGCTGAATGGCATCAACACGCGAGGTGCCAGTCGATTTGCTTGCCATTCAATCCACTGAAGATCCGCTTCAAACCTATTTGATTTTTCAGGCGGATCACTGTATATTTCTGATCGTTTACATAAAATAGGAGAGAACCCCTTTTCAGACCCTTTAGACTTTAATCTTAAAACATCAAAGAATGTTTTATCTTTATGCCAATGAATTGCTTCGTGTGTCAAAGTATTTCTTTTTGCACCTTCCCCCATCAAAGAAATGGCTACAGGATCTATGAGAACTGTTTTTTCTGGATACCTTCTTTTAACTAAGCTATTTTGTTCTTCATCATATATCTCAACTTCACCATCAAGAAGAAAACAGCAACCATAAACATCCTTGTTGTCAGACAAGTTGGCTTCTTCAATTGTCAATCCCATAGTCTTAAGTATTTCTTCAACAGGTAAGGGCATAGGCACTTTTAGTGCATTCGGACAGTACTTGCTCAAAAATGCCTGTGCGTAATCTTCAAGTCTATCTTTACCAATTATGTACCTACCTGTTTTTTTATCAACATCATAGACCATTCCAGGTGTAGGTGCTAACATACGATTTTCAATTCTCTTTTTTTCAACAGTCAAAATTATTCACCTCCAAATGCTCAAGAGGTGCTTCGTTAAGGGTTCGTTTCACCTCTCTCCAAGTAGAGTAATACTTGTCCATCAGAGCCTGAAATTTATCAGTATGGTTTTTCTCAATTAAGTGAACCAATTCATGAACGATAATATACTCTAGACACTCTGGTGGTTTTTTTACAAGCTGTAGATTTAACCAAATGCGTCTTTTTGAAATATTACAAGTTCCCCATTTTGTAGTCATATTTTTAACACGCCATTCATTGGCATAAACATTCATACGCTTTTGGCATCGCTCAAAGACATCAGGTATACTTCTTTTAAGTTCTGCACGATACCATTCCGTCATCAATTTCTCTTTAGTTGATTCATCACTATCTTCAGGTACTGTCAATATAATTTTATTTCCAACTCTTTTAATACCTCTTTTCATACCATCGCTAATTACTTGTAAACGGTATGCTTTGCCCCAAAGATAATGAGCCTCCCCCGAAACATATTCACGTTTTGATTGCCTTTTCTGCCCTAACATTTTTTCCCTTGTTTTGTTTATCTCCGGCATTTTTTTTAAAATATACTGCCTTATAGTATCTTCAGATGTTGAAAGCGGAGCAGAAACAGTAACACGACCGTCTGGAGGATAAATTCGGATATACATATTTTTTAAGGACTTTTTTCTCTCTATATGAACAGGTAGATTTACTACCATCATCTCGCTTCTAATCATCGTATTCCACCTGTTTCTGAATCAGATCATATATTTCATTTGTCTCAGCTATTTGATTTGTAGAAGCCTCAGCATTATCATATTTGAATTCTACAAGGACATTATGAATAGCACGTTTAACCTTGTTTTGCTTTGGCTTATAACCCTTCCACCCAGGTTCGATTGCCCCTTTTACAGCATAATGGATAGCTACTGTTAACGGTTCATCTTTATTAAAATAATCATAAAGAGCTCTTTTAGCTTCACTATCTTTTACTGTATCAGGATATCCTCCTGCTTCTTCAGGATGTATAACAGAGTTGGCAAGATCAACAACTGCCTTCAGATATTCCTTATAGGTTAAGGCTTCAATCTTTCTCCGACGAATAACATCTTCCAACATCTCTGACATTTTTCCATAATAGACTTCATTTGTTTTCAACTTCCTCACAATTTCGTGTCGAAGATTGTTTTCAATTGTTTCAGCTCTAGAGTTATCATCACCTGGTATTGATTTAAATATTTGATCAACAGTAGTTGTCGTATTTCTTTGGACTAATAACTCTGTTAATGACATATTATCAAGGCTGCTTAAGACTTGGCTTGGCTCGGCATGAATGTAGGTATCTAGTAGGAATCTCATATCGGCTTCATAAGGTTTCAATTCAATGTAATCACAGCTAGCAAGCTTGATTAAATCTTTAAGCTGGTTATATTCTCTGATTTTGTCCCTTATATCCTTAACTTGTGCTGAATCATAATTAAAATGAGATACTAATCTATCACTACACGAAGCAAAGGATCTTGTAGCACTTGCTACCAATGTGTAAAGTGTATCTCGCCTATCGGTAAATTCATCTTCTTTTCTTTCTTCTTCTGATTCTCCGCAGAAGAATTTAATATAATCTTGATCACTTTGAGGATAAGGAACTCCTGATAACAATTCAGACAAAGAATTAAGTGCTCCGACCATTTCAGCCTTAGCTTCTTCATACCTATCTTTAATTAACCCTTCAACATCCTCTGCATCAAATTCATCAAATGCCTCCGAAGTATAGTCGGTTATTGCCATCTGAAGTGACTTAAACAAATCCATATAGTCTACAATATACCCATAATCTTTATCCTCACCATCTGGTCTGTTCACCCGGCAAATAGCCTGAAATAAATCATGATCTCTCATGCTTTTATCAATATACAGATATGTTGCACTTGGAGCATCAAAACCCGTTAAAAGTTTGTCAACCACAATTAAAAGTTTCATTTTTCCTGGCTGTTTCTTAAATAATTCTTTAGCTTCAGCTTCAAATTCACTTACACTCTTACCCGCAAGCATATTTTCATATATTCTCTTTTTAAATTCATCTTCACTTTCTTCTGTTAAGCTACTTGTTGCAGTCCTCACAGACGCTTGCGATGGTTCATAGGACGTAACAACGGCACACTTATTAAAGCCTTTAGCTGTAAATATTTCGTAATATTTGCAGGCTTCATAGATGCTACCAGCTACAAGCATAGCAGTTCCTCGATTAGTTCTTAAACGAGGCTTTACATTCATATCAAAAAGTATATCTGCTGCGATTCTCTGTAGTCTTTCACCAGAACTATATAACTTGTTCATTGTAGTCCAGCTTTGTTTTAATTGGTTCTTTGCCCTTTCGGATAAGCCCTCGGTTTTTATTTCAAACCAGGTATCAATTTTATCTTCATCTTGGAGGTTTTGATCGACATCTCTTGCCTCATAGCGTAAGTCAAGTATTACACCATCTTCTACACCTTCATCGAATTTGTAAGTATGAATATATGGGCCAAATGTTTCGATACTAGTTTTTTTGTCTTTCTTAAGCAGGGGAGTTCCAGTGAAACCAATTAACGTGGCGTTTGGCATAATAGCCTTAACAGCAGCATGTAGTTTCCCAGAATTAGTTCTATGACATTCATCTATAAATGCAATAATATTGCCTCTTGCTTCAAAGCCTTTAGGCAAAGCTTTTAGAAGCTCTTCGGTATATGCATCAACGTCAGACTGTTTGCCTGCATCATGCCCATACTTATGAATTAAAGAGCACATAACACGAGCTTCATGACTATTGAGTAAATCTCTTAAATCTGCGCAGCTTTTTGCCCTAACTATTTTTTCATCAACATCATCAAACAAACTCTCAATTTGATCATCAAGCTCATCTCGGTCAGTAATAATGATTACTCGACTATCAGTTATATTTTCAATAATCCACTTAGTTAGCCACACCATAATTAAGGATTTACCAGAACCTTGCGTGTTCCAAATAACCCCACCCCGGTTTTCTTGAACTGCTTTTCTAGCAGCAATATTTGCAAAAAACTGATTGTGTCTACATGTTTTCTTCACACCAGCATCATAAATCATAAAGTGAAACATTATCTCAAGTAGTCTCTCTTTGTGACATAATGAAATAAGACCAGCTCTAAGTGGTTGATTATCTTTATTAATAAGTTCACGTATTGAAATTGATAGTTGATCTTCTGCTTTAGTATCTTCTTTCCAATTTAAAAAGAACTTCTCTGGAGTTTCTATGACACCATAGTTTAATCCTTCAGACTCATTCCCTGCAAATATAAGTTGAATTGTATCAAAAAAATGTGCTATATTTTCTTTTCTTTGATTTGTTAGATTTTGCCTAATTCCTTCATTTAATGAGACTGAAGATCGTTTCAATTCAAACACGCAAACAGCAATCCCGTTTATATAAATTACAATATCTGGCCTTTTTCTGTATCTTTCATCCAGACATCTAACGGTTACTTCCTCAGCAAAACTAAAATCATTATTCTCTACAACATTCCAGTCAATATACTGTATCGTTACAGGCTTTGAATCAGGCTTTGGCTTAGCTTTGAAACCATATCTAAGGAGAGAATAGATTTCTTTGTTTAAATCATACAATGACTTCTGCTGATTTTTGGTTAGAGCAACAATTTCTCGTACTGCTCGCTTAGCTAAAGAATCATCGTATCCTCTTTTTCTTAGGTTATCCAAAAGCACGTCTTCAAGAATCGCAGTATTATCTTGGTCTTGTTTATTTCCCAGAAATCGATACCCTAGGTCTTCTATAAGCCATTTTTTTACTTTTTTTTGTGATTGTAATTCCCTTTCTACCATTACCCCACCTCCTAATCATTTAAGCAAGTTTTACCAGTCAACAGTTCCTCCATAACACCTTGTTTAATACTTGTGTACTTCGCTCTTTTTTGTTTAAGTAGATCTAGTTCTGTATCCATACTTTGGATAAAATCGGTTATTGCTTTTTGCTCATTAATATCAACTGGAATCTTAAAATATAGGTTTTTCAGATCCTTCTGGTACAAATGTTTTATAGTAGATCCTGCCGATAGTTCATCAATAAAATCTTCAAATACTGATGATCGAAGTATATAGTAGAGAAAGTCTTGCGTCAGCTTTTCACTAATTACTTTGAAAACAAAAACGCCACTATTCAAGGTTGCTGGCATAGATAAATTCTTTACTATCGCAACTTTACCAATAGTCCCATCCTTTGTAACTAGCACATCATTGTTTTTTACATGGATATTTTCATCCATCTCATAACGTTCCTGACTCACATAACTCATATTTGAATAGTTTAATAATCCATCGTCAAAATCCGTTCCTGCGATCAATAAAGCATATCCTGATTTAAGATATTCTGATTTTTTCAAACCTTGCCATCCAATTCTCGCCTTAGGATTGATTAATGATATAAAATCATATTCCTTCCACTCGCCATCATATCCTGGCAATCGCCTTTTACCCCTAACTAAATCCTCTAACATACCGTCTCGTATAACCTGTTTCTTTTTAATTTGACGACTAAGTTTGTCAATATAATCATCAAGTTCTGAAAGAACTTTTGCTATTGCTTTCTGTTCTTCAATAGGAGGGATTAATAACTTTACAGATGCCACTAGTTCCTTATTCAAATTTAACACGCTACTACCAGCAGCCTTACTTTTATATTGATTTAATACAAAATTGGAACTTAAAATGTAAAATAAAAACTCTTGAGTGAAAGTATCATGGTAGTTTTGCAAAACCAACCATCCGTCATGGATGCAGCCATTTGTACGAAGGATATAAGGCCGGCCGAAACTCATGGAGTTTGAAAGCAAAAGATCCCCAACATTTACTGTTCTAGAATATAAGACGCCTTCTGGTATTATTTTTTCATCAGTTCTATCAATATATTTTGCTCCAGCTCCTACATCTCCAATTTTTATCCAATTAACACCATTTTTCGATGTCGTGATATATTCTTGTATTGGTCGTGGTGAACCTCCTCTGAATACATCCATTACTTTTCCAAGAGAATTAATTTTCCAATTAATCGGAATAGCATCCATCTCTGCTTGTTTAAGTTTATTTTCTACCATGCAAACCCCATCCTTTCAAGATTTGCTTTCACCTTTTTCTCTACTTCTTGTACATCTGTTTCTAATTCACCAAGGGTATATTCATAACGTTCAATAATAGATTTTACTCTTGATATTAATTCACTTTGAAGGTCTAGCAATAGCCTAGAAATTCGTTCCTGAACGGTTAGCATCCATTTATGTTCAAACAGAATTTCCTTTATTTCTTCTTCAGTTAAAGATTGATAACGCTTAATGATAGCCTCATCTAATCTCGATTGCTTTTCTTTTAGTTCGTCTTGTATTTTCTTTTGGTCGTCGTATAATATTTTAATTTGGGTAAGAAGCCTAAATTCTTCATCATATGCCTCCTTATTTTTAATATCTTTGATACGTTTATTGACATTCGTCTTGTTTAGGTTAAACCCTTCCTCTGTGAAAACTTCAAGCAGTCCTTCCTCGACACAATGCTCTTCTGCTAGTTCTTCAATCTCTTGAATTAAGGCTTCAGCCTTTAATTCGAGGGAATTGATTTCTTCTTGTTCATTAGCAAAATATAAATCAGTAATTATGGTCTTCGGTATTAATACCCCATCAAATGATTTAACCTTTGTTTTGTCGTCAACCATTTGCTCCACACCATTTTTTTTCTCTTTCTTTTGTTTATAGATGTATTCTATTTCACGTGCAGCGACATAGCCCAGATTTAAAATTACATATATATCATCTTGCAGTTTTTCATTCCAATAATTAAGTAACACATCATAAACGTCATACTGATCTACAATAACTGCATCTGAGTATGCTTGAAGTAAACAATCTGAAATTTCTCGAATCATGAGTTTAGGATTCGTAGCAGGATTTATTTCCTTAAAGCATTTTTCCACTTTATCTTTCCATTGTTGAAATAATTCCTCTTTTTCCTTGCGAATTTCTGCAACAATATTTGTATCATTATTAATGATTTCTTCAATTTCGCTTAATCGACAACATAACGCTTTAAAATTCGGCCTGCCATTAATTTCTTTAAATAATATTTTTTTTAATTCCGGAGATATTTCCCATAGTGTAGACAATGACTCAATATCAGTATTAGGGATTCCTCCCAATAAGTGAGCCTCAACATTATGAGTCAATCCATTATCTATTGGTTGGATGTAACGTGGCACATTTAAGTTACCGTCATTCTTCTCCATTATTTCTTCATACGTAACCATCCTTGAATAGCCTTTAATTTCTTCTTTGTTATTAAAAGTACGAATTATTCGCTCAATATCCTGTTCCCTGAGACGATTCTTATTTCCATCTTTCATGTAATCCCTGCTAGCATCTATCATGAATATACCTTCATGTTTATCTGCATTCTCCTTATCAATAACAACAATACATGCTGGTATACCTGTCCCATAAAATAGATTAGCAGGTAAACTGACAATACCTACTATATATTTTCTATCGATTATTTGCTTACGGATAGTCTCTTCTGAATTGCCTCTGAATAAAATTCCATGAGGCAATATAATAGCCGCTTTACCTTTATCATTTAGTGAGGCTAATACATGTAAAAACCAAGCATAATCGCCATTTTTTGCTGGCGGCATTCCAAATCCTGCAAATCTATTAAATCTATCATTTGAATCTACTCCATCGCTCCATGATTTGTCTGAAAAGGGAGGATTCATAACAACAAAATCAAACCTCTTCAATTGACCATACCCATCAATCAACTGGGGATCAGATAAAGTATTCCCTCTTTTTATTTCCCCCGTCCCTTTCTGGTGAAGTATTAAATTCATTTGAGCTAAACCTGCAGTTGAGTGGTCTTTTTCTTGTCCGTAAATTGTGACTATGCTATCTCCTGAATCGTCTGTAGGAGCTTCATCAGCAGCACGAATAAGCAAACTTCCTGATCCACAAGCAGGATCGTATAAAGTCCACTTTTTATCTGGAGTATTTACAATTTCACCAATACGTATAAGTCTAGCCATGATTCTTGAGACTTCACTTGGAGTATAAAATTGGCCTTTGCTCTTTCCTGATTCCTGGGCGAATTTCATCATAAAGTACTCATAAGCATCTCCAATTATGTCATCCCCGCTTGCACGATTTGTTTTAAAGTCTATTGCAGGATTTTGAAAAATTGAAATAAGCCCTGTTACTTTATCGACTAATTCTTTCCCTTTCCCTAATTCATCTTCATTGTTGAAACTTACATCTGGCAATGATCCTTGAAGCTGGTTTGTTTCCAAGAAACTTTGCAAAATTTTATCGACTCTTTCTCCAATATCAGGCTTACCTTTTGCTTCAATTAGATCATCGAAAGAAGCACCGGGTTTTACGGTAAAATCGCCAAAAGCTACACCTTTATAACGGTCAGAAACGTATTTAAAAAATAATAATATTAATACATAATCCTTGTAACGGGCAGGTTCTACTCCGCCTCTAAGTTTGTTACACGCTTCCCATAATAGGGAATATAACTCTGATTTTTTCACAGCCATTCATTTAACCTCGCTTGTTGTAATATTTTTGTTAATACTCCGTTATGTCGATACCTGCTTTCAATAACCTTTCATACCTTTCATTGGATATCAGAACAGCTATGGGTTTTCCGTTTTTTAACACAAAAGCAGCTTTATCTTCATCAGACAATCTTGTTATTAGTTTTGAAGATTGCCCTTTAAGAAAGTCAGACATATTATAGAATTCCATTGGTTGTTTTTGAGCCTTATCCTCTTGTACCATGTCTACACCTACCTTTTCTTCTCATTTTAACACATTTAGATGATTATTTAAATTACTATTTATACTTATAAGGTAATTACTTTTGCTACTTTAGAATAATTGCTGTGCGAATTAACGGATGTCTATTAAAATCAAATATTTCAATAAGGTACCCTATAAATACATCCATCCTGTCTCCTCACCCCCACGAAATTATCTAATCTGTCAACTCAACCCTAAGCACTTTTTTAATGTCGACTTGTTTCCTCAATAAAAAAATTAAGGATTTCCAAGGTTAAAAGTTACTACCAGACATCAGGCAGAAATCCCTCCAACCTTGGAAATCCTTTATTTATCATTACTTTGAATGAACCTTATTTCTCCACCCTTGACATCAAGACAACACACTCCACATGCGCCGTATGCGGAAACATATCCACCGGCTGCACGTACTCAACCTTATACGTCTTCGTCATCTTCGCAATATCCTTCGCCAGCGTCGATGGATTGCAGGACACGTAGACAACCTTCCTCGGCTTCACCTTTAAAATCGTATTCAGCAACTGGTCATCGCAGCCCGTGCGCGGTGGGTCGACGACGATTACATCCGGCCTCCAGCCTTCCTTTGCCCACTTTGGCAATATATCTTCTGCTTTCCCTGTTACATACATCGTATTTAAAAAGCCGTGCTTCTTGGCGTTTTTCTTTGCGTCTTCAATCGACTCCTCGATTACATCCATGCCGCGGATTTCCGCTGCTTGATCGGCAAGCCACAGCCCGATGGTGCCGACGCCGCAGTAGGCATCCACGATTTTCTCCTTGCCGGACAGCTGCGCCGCTTTTTTCACTTCATCATACAGCTTCACTGTTTGAATCGGGTTCAGCTGGAAGAAGGCGCGGGCAGATAATTCAAATTGCAAGTCGCCCAGGTTTTCCTGAATCACTTCCTTGCCGGCGAGGCGGAACGTTTCATCGCCGAAAATAATGGACGTTTTTTCGCCGTTTACATTTTGCATAATGGACTTTACTTGCGGCAAGGCCGTTTGTACTTGCTTGATGAACTGCTCTTTGCGCGGCAGGTCTTTTTTGGCGGTTACGAGCACAAGCTGGATTTCTCCTGTTTGCACGGCAATCCGGGTGACGATTGTACGGACAACGCCGGTATGCTTGCGCTCATTGTAAATAGAGATATCGAGCCTTTCTAAAATTTCTTTCACTTTTTGTGTGACTTCGTTTGTCGCTTTATGCTGGATCATACAGTTGGAGATATCAACCAATTGATGTGAATTCAGGCCGTACAAACCAGCAATGACCTTTTGCTTATCGAGCCCGACCTGCAGCTGGCTTTTGTTTCGGTAATGCCACGGATCTTCCATGCCGATTGTTTGGCGGATTTCGAGCTTGTCCATGAGATGCTTGGCGTAGCGTTCAAGCGCTTGGACGACGATGTCGCGCTTTTGTTCGAGTTGCCCTTCGTATGATAAATGCTGAAGCTGGCAGCCGCCGCATTGCTCGTATACCGGGCAAGGCGGGGCGACGCGCTGCGGCGATGTTTTGCGGATTCGCTTGATTTTCGCTTCGGCGTAGCCTCTTTGGATTTTCGTTACCTCCGCCACAACCTCTTCCCCTGGCAGTGCGCCTGGAATAAAGACGACCTGGCGTTTGAAGTAGCCGACTCCTTCTCCGTTAATGCCGAGGCGTTTAATGGTAACTGGGAACGTTTGTCCCATTTGCAATTTGCTTTCTTGTTGTGTTTTCATTATTTTTCACTCCTACTCAACGCTTCTCCATAAATATAAGGAAGCGTAGCTGCCGTATGGCTCTGATTCTTTCTTTATTTTTTCCAAACACGCATCATCCGGCTTTTGTTCCAGCTGAAATAATTGCTGGACGGCGCGCTGCAGGCCGATATCCGTTTTTGGAAACATATTTTTCCGGCCCAAGCCGAACAGTAAAAAGTTTTGCACTGTCCATGGGCCGATTCCGCGCAGCGGCAGCAGACGCTTTTCTACCTCTTCGTCTGATTGGTGCCGCAGTTCCTCTAGGTTTAACTTGCCGCTGGCAATATGCTCTGCCAGATGAATTAAGTATTCCGCCTTGCGCTGGCTAAACTGCAATGCGCGCAGTTCTTCCATTGGAATTTTCGCAACACGTTCAGGCTCCGGGCAAAACCACACGCCCTCTTTTTCATTCCCGTATGTTTTAACAAACCGCTCTGTTAACGTAAAGGCAAATTTCAGGTTTAGCTGCTGGTGGATGATGCAGCGTACGAGGCAGGCAAAGTAATCAAATTCTAGCACAAGCGGTGTATGGGCGAATTTTTCAAAGAGCGGTTTTAGGGAGGTTTCTAAAAAATGCTTCCGGATTGCGCTGATGTCTGCATTCCAACCAAAAATCTCATGCAGGCGTTCAAGCGCCGCTCCTTCTTCCTCTTGTCCGGACAAAATAAAAAGCGGTTCTTCCAAGGTGCCGGCCGCTTTTACTGCCACAGCAATTTGCTTGCCTTTTATCACAAGCGGAACTTTGATTTCACGCTTTTCCAAATCTACAGCGTTTAACGGATCAAGCGCCAGCCGCTGCAGCACTTGTGTAAAATTATATGGGCTATGTAACTGGACTGTTTGGCTCCACATATCGTTCATCCTTTTTTCGCATTTAGGAACAATTATAGCATACTCGCGCACATATGGAAGAAAGCCGCAAGCGTAAATGCCCGCGGCTATTAGTAGTTTACTTTTGGCCCGAATTTTTCAGCAGTTAAATCATCTAGGCTTTTGAATTTGTAGCCGCGTTTGCGCAAATCATCGATGATTTTGTCCAGCGCTTCGGCATTGTCGCTTGATACAGAATGAAGCAAAATAATCGCCCCCGGATGGATTTGGTTCATTACGCAGTCATACGCGTATTTCCAGCCGCGCTGCTGATCCACCTTCCAGTCAATGAACGCCAGCGACCAAAATACGTTATGATATCCCATTTCTCTTGATAATGCCAACGTGCGCTCGCTGAAAATGCCGCGCGGCGGGCGCAGGTATTTCATTTCCTTTTGTCCCGTAAGCTCTCTTACTTCTTCTTCAATCAGCTGCAGTTCTTTGCGGAAGCGCACATCGCTTACTGTTGTCAAGTCAGGGTGGTGCCAGGAGTGATTGCCGATAATATGGCCGTCCTTTGCCATCCGTTTTACAAGCTTCGGCTGGTCTTTAATATATTGGCCTGTAATGAAAAAGGTTGCCGGCACCTTCTTTTTCTTTAGGACATCTAGAATTTTTTCGGTGTATCCATTTTCATAGCCGTTATCAAATGTTAAATAAATTTCTTTTTTGTTTGTATTCCCGAGATAAAAGCCGTCATATTTTGTGATAAGGTCGGTAAATTCCTCTCCCGCATCAGGCGGTGTTTCATCGTTGTTGCGCGGGATGCCCCAATGGTTGGCGGAGTTGCTGTAAGCAAAGGCGTAGGACGGGGCAAGCGCGGTTAGCATGGCAAAAATCATAAAACAAATCCATCTATATTTCATATGGCCAAGCTCCTTTCTGCAGTATGTCGTATTTGTAGTTTCTGTATGGGAAATTGCGTTCATACTGTGTATTGTTTTCCAATTAGGAACTGGCCGGATTATTGCCGAAATCGGCCGGATTATCACTAAAAACCGCCGGATTATTGCTGAAATCGGCTGGATTTTGCCCATATAGAAAAGGATGCCCAAATTCGGGCATCCTCCTGGCTTATTTGAATACTGGTTCTTTAAATTGTGCAAGCTTTTCTAAAGAAGACTTGTCCACTTCCGCGTGCAGGCTATTGCCGTGGGAGTCCATCGTTACCACCGCTTTGAAGCCTTCGACCTGCAGGTGCCACATCGCTTCTGGGATGCCAAATTGCAGGAAGTCTACGCCTTTTACTTCTTTAATGCACTCCGCATAGTATTGCGCCGCGCCGCCGATTGCGTTTAAATATACGCCGCCATGCTCTTTCAGCGCAGCCAATGTTTTCGCGCCCATGCCGCCTTTACCGATGACCGCGCGAACGCCGAATTTTTTCATAATGTCGCCTTGGTAAGGCTCCTCGCGAATGCTCGTTGTCGGGCCGGCCGCTTTAATTTTCCATGTGTCGCCTTCCTTCATGACAACAGGGCCGCAATGGTAGATGATTTGGCCGTTTAAGTCTACCGGACAGTCGTTGTCCATTAAATGCTTATGAAGCGCATCGCGGCCGGTGTACATCATGCCGTTGATTGTGACCACATCGCCGACGCGAAGCTCGCGGATTTGCTCCTCTGTAATTGGCGCCTGCAGGACAATTTCACGCTGCGGCGCTGTTTCAGCAGCCTCGGATGGTTGCAAAGAATCATCTCCCTCTTGATATAGCCATTCTTGGATTTCGCCTGTTTGCGGGTTAATCGTTACACCTAAGCGGCGGTACGCCCAGCAGTTGTACGCGACAGATACGAAGAAGCTGGCCGGCAGGCGGTTGTAGACACCGATTTTACAGCCAAGCAATGTTGTTTCACCGCCAAAGCCCATCGTTCCGATTCCAAGCTTATTGGCGTTTTCCATTACATATTCTTCGAGTTGGCGCAGCTCTGGAATTGGATTTTCATCATCTAATGAGCGGAATAGCTGCTCTTTTGCAAGCTCGTAGCCGGAAGTGCGGTCGCCCCCGATGCCGACGCCGATTACGCCCGCGCTGCAGCCTTGTCCTTGCGCCTGGTAGACGGAGTGCATAATGCATTTGCGGATGCCGTCTAAGTCGCGGCCGGCGCGGCCTAAGCCTTCTAATTCGCAAGGAAGGCTGTATTGGATGTTTTTATTTTCACAGCCGCCGCCCTTTAAAATAAGGCGGGCATCAATATAGTCCTTTTCCCATTGTTCAAACTTAATAACCGGCGTGCCCGGCCCTAAGTTGTTGCCGCTGTTGTCCCCAAATAGGGAATCAACGGAGTTCGGGCGCAACTTGCCATCCTTTGTAGCTTGTTCCACAGCTTTATAAATCGCTTCTTTAATCACCAATTGGTTTACGCCAATCGGCGTTTTAATTTTAAAAGTCGGCATCCCCGTATCTTGGCAGATCGGCGAAATGTTTTCATCCGCCATTTTAATGTTTGTTGTGATTGTGTCAAGCGCCATAGCGGAGCGTGTTCCCGCGTTTTCGCGCTCCTTGGCGCGCTGGATGGCGCGGCGAACATCCTTTGGCAAATTTGTGCTCGTTTCAACGATAAGCTGATACATACTTTCTTGAAGCTTTTCCATTCATATCCCCCCTAAAATGTGAACGCTGCCAATAATGTCTGAATAGTTTTCACAATTTGATTATACTCCTTTTTGCATGAAAATAAGAAGAATTTTTCTTAATGGCTCTGTTAAAGGCTCATGTTGATTTGGATTCATTTGTTAATTGGGAACGAGAGGCGGCGACTCCAGCGGGAAAAACGGGATAACCGAGACCCTGGGCTGAGCGCAGCGAGGGAAGCGGCTCGGTCCCGCCCGCGGAAAGCGTCCGCCTGTAGTGAAAAATCAACAATCAAGTTTAACAGAACCTTCTTAATAAAAACCTGTCGTTGATGTTTGTGCCAAAAAAGCGTTCATGCGCATCACCGACAGACAGAACAAACCGCAGCCTCCACCCACTTCCTCTCTCTGGTTTTCCTTGGCATGGGGCGGAAATAGGGTTTAACCGCTTCTACACATGGCTAGACCCTCTCTCCCCTCTAAAAAAAGTTTTTATATATAAACAATATCGTTTTTGTTGATTTTTGCGCCAAAAAAGCGTTCATGCGCATCACCGACAGACAGAACAAACCGCAGCCTCCACCCACTTCCTCTCTCTGGTTTTCCTTGGCATGGGGCAGAAATAGGGTTTGACCGCTTCTATGCATGGCTAGATCCTCTCTCCCCCTTCTAATAAGAATGATTTTATATAGCAACAAAAAAGAACCGGTGTTACACCAGTTCTTCTCCTCTATTTTTGAATTGCTCGCACTTGCTTTCCAGTTCATCCAGCATCGACAGCAAACGGTCAATATCCTCAAGTTCCACCTCTTCAGGTTCCATCGTATCAATTACTTCGATAAACATATTTAAACGTTCCTTCAAATATACTAGTTGTGAATCTTTGTCATAAATCGGTTTTCCCACAGAAGCTCTCTCCTTTTTTCTAACTGACCTCTATTATACAAAAAGCTTAGCGCCATTAAAAACTTTTCAAGCAAAAAGGTTTATAAAATGCATCCATTCTTCTATGATTAAATTTGGTATTTTATTGATAAAGGAGTCTATTGCAATGAATTCAATAAACACACTAAAGCCAATTACTCCTTCCTACGATCCTTGGGAAGCGTATATGGATATAGAGGAATACGGCAAACTTGCCCTTACAAATGTAGAATTTACAACGACAACCCTTTGCAATATGAGGTGCGAGCACTGCGCCGTCGGCTACACCCTGCAGCCAAAGGATCCGGACGCGCTGCCGCTTGAACTGCTGCTGCAGCGGCTGGAGGAAATCCCCGCCTTGCGCTCCTTGAGCATTACAGGCGGCGAACCCATGCTCTCTAAAAAGTCGGTAGAAAGCTACGTATTGCCCTTGCTGCGCTATGCACATGAACGCGGCGTGCGTACGCAGCTCAATTCTAATTTAACATTAGAGTTATCCCGCTACGAGCAAATTATACCTTATCTTGATGTGCTACATATTTCCCATAACTGGGGAACGATTGATGATTTTGTAGAGGGCGGCTTTGCAATGATGGAACGCAAGCCGACAGTGGAGCAACGCACTAAATTATTTGAACGGATGATTGAAAATAGCCGCGCCCTCTCAAAAGCCGGCGTGCTCGTCTCCGCAGAAACGATGCTCAATAAGCGGACGCTGCCCCACATTGAGCATATTCACCGCCAAATTGTGGAGGAGATGGGCTGTAAACGCCACGAAGTGCATCCGATGTACCCAAGCGATTTCGCAAGCAAGCTTGAAATTTTAACAAAAGCGGAAATTCGCGAAGCCATCTCGCGCCTGCTTGAGATTCGCAACGAAGATATTTGGATGCTGTTTGGCACACTGCCGTTTTATGCCTGCAGCAACGATCCCCAAGATTTAGCCTTGCTGAAAAAGCTGCACAGCAGCAAAAACGTGACGGTCCGCAACGACCCTGATGGCCGCTCCCGCCTAAACGTCAATATTTTTGACGGCAACATTATCGTGACCGACTTTGGCGATATTCCAGTACTTGGCAATATTAAAACACATACGCTGCAAGAAGCATATGAAGCATGGGCGAACTCCCAAACAGCCAAGGAGCTGAGCTGCCATTGCCCTGCGGTAAAATGCTTAGGGCCGAACATTCTTGTCAAAAACAGCTATTATCCAAATGAAGATTTCCTGCAAAAGCAGGCAAATATCGTACTATAATACGAAAAAGCAAGCGCCGGTCAAAGCGCTTGCTTTTTTTATACCGTAAGAAGATAAATTAGCAGCAAAGAAGGCTATGTGGCGTAGTATCCAATTTTAGGAATACAGTATTAGGCAACTACGCCTCCGTCTTCGTCTTCACAGGCTCGCCAATCGGCGAGCTTCCTTTAAAAGAAGGCTCTGTTAAAGGCTAATGTTGATTTTGATTGATTTGGAATGAAAGGCAGCGACTCCAGCGGGAAAAGCGGCTCGGCCCCGCCCGCGGAAAGAGTCCGCCTGTAGTGGAAAATCAACCATCAAGTGTAACAGAGCCTAAAAAAGTATATGAGTGTCTAGCTCTGGGCGCCCTGCGCTTTTCATGCGTTTAGCGCGGTTCGGGAGATGTCATAAATCCGAAAGAAACGTAGTCCTGCACAGGAATCCACGCCCCGATGCCTTGCGAAGTTACATTTTTAACCATTAGCTTGCGCTGGTTTCCCTTTAACACTAAATATACCTCGCCGAATGTTACCTTTCCTTTTTCGTTTACTGCTGGCGCATAAGCATGTAAATATCCCAAGTTTTTCGGTGCGATATTATACACGCGTCCATGCTTTGTACCGTATCCAATTACCGTTTGAAACGCAAGCGGCAAGTTTGTCTTTTCCATTGCCTTTAACAGCATCATTTTTTTTACATCGTCGGCATTTTTAATTTTTGCCGTTAAGCCTCCCCGAACAACCTTTTGGGCTTCTTGTCTATAAGAAAGCCGTTGAAACGCGGTCCTGCCCCGGTTGTCCAAAAAATTGCGGTTAATTTGCTGGTACTCCCAGTTCACCGTTGTTTCCGCCGATTCGTAATGAAGCGGCCACTGCCCTAAATAAATTTTGGCACGGTATCCGACCGCAAGCGGTGCGTTAGATATGGACGTCTCATTGAGCATACGGATTAAGTCCGGATTTTCAATTGGGATTTTCGATGTTTCCAATAAACTTTTGGCCAATTCGCTCGGCTGCAAGCGCGGCAAATCCTGCGTTGGATTTGGATACGTATTTTCTTTGGAAATATCTAAAACAGAAGGCGGAATCTTTACAGCAGCGGATTTCTGTTCCTTAGCAAGCGCATGGAATGGCATAACAAAAAAAACGAAAACGATAGAAAGCATAAAGACCTGTTTCACGCGTTTCATCGTATAACTCCTTCCGAATAAAAATGAATCATCATTATTGTTTTCCGTCCTTATTGTTGTTATCCTATTTTTCAAAAAAAAATCAGCTCTATTTTAAAATAGAGCCGACCTTTGTCATAAATTGTTCAACCGGTTCATAAAAAATTTGAATAATCGGGCCGATTGTAAACGCAATAACAAGCGTGCCGACCCCGATAGGGCCTTTTAACAAAATCGCAAACACAAGCGCGGTCATCTCTCCAATCGTTTTTGCGGCCATTAAATTAACACCAAAGCGTCTATGCAACGCAATCATAAGATGATCAATCGGATTCACCGGGTAGCGGGACTGCAAATACATGGACACGCCTAACGCAAGGAGGATAATGCCACATACAAGCGTACCGCCACGGTAAATCAGCTCTGTCGGATTCCAATCCCTTAAAACCTTTAACAGCCAAAAATCAATCATGGAACCGATTAGCACAAATGTAATGACGGCAAAAAACTGCGGCATTTCTTTTAATAAATATGCATTTACAAACAACAAGAGCAGCCCGTTTATAATGACCCATACCCCAATCGTTAAACCGAACGTTTTAGATTGGCCGGCTGATAGCGCATCCCACGGCCCGGCTCCGAGGTTCGCCTTCAGCGTTAAACTAACGCCAAGTGTCAAAATGGAAATTCCTGTTATAAAAAATAGAAAGCGCGTAAGCCTCATGTTTCTCTCCCTCTTGATTTTTCTATCAATACTAGAAAGATATTAGAAATATAAAAAAAAATTCCCGGTTAAATTCCGGGAATTTTTTTATAAAAGATAAAATCCAATGCCCATAATGACATAGGCAGCTAGTAGCGTAAGGCCCTCAAACCAGTTTGTGTCGCCATCGTTTGAAATGGAAATTGTCAAAAAGACAGCTGTAATCATCGCAATCAGCTCGGGCAATGTAAATACGAGAGGCATTTTCTCTTGGAACATGAGAGAAATAAGAACGAGCACCGGCGCGACGAACATCGCAATCTGCAAGGTGGAACCGACCGCGATTTCAACCGCAACGTTCACTTTATTCTTATAGGCCATAATAATCGCGGAAGCATGCTCGGCGGCGTTGCCGACAATGGCTACAATAATGACCCCAATGAACAATTCCGTCCATCCGAATGATTCCGCAACCGTTTCGAATGTATGTACAAGCGCCTCGGATACATAGGCTACTGCCAATGTGGAAATTGCCAGCACTGCCAAAGCCCTTCCTTTTCCCCATTCCGGTTCTTCATGCTCCTCGACTTCATCGCTTTTATGCTGATATACACCGCGATGTGTTACAAGCTTAAAGAACAACGCTGCTAAATACAACGCAATTAAAATAATCGCGATACCGATGCTTAAGCTCATCGTTTTCATTTCAGTCATCTTCATGGAAAATACTTCGGGAATGACAAATGCCACAACGACCGCAAAGATAAGCAATGCGGAGTTATGCCGGGCGTCATATACGTTAAAGGTTTGGCGTTTATATTTTAATCCGCCGACAAAAAAGGATAGTCCTCCGACAAGCAGCAGGTTGCCAAGGACGGAACCGGTTAATGACGCAAGCACAACCTCTACGAGTCCGGCCTTTAGTGCAAAAATAGAAATAATGAGTTCCACCGCATTTCCGAAAGTTGCATTCAATAGCCCCCCGATACGCGGCCCCGACACAATCGCCAAGCTCTCTGTCGCGCGCCCCATAAATCCGGCAAGCGCGATGATTGTTATACAGTAGACAGCAAACATTAGCGTTTGCGGCCAATGCAGCAAGTTGCCGGCAACTGAGACGGGAACACCGATAATTGCGATAAGAAAAAATAGCTTATTTACCATTTTCACCAAACCTTTCCTAATTTTAACAGCTCTGTTAAAGGCTAATGTTGATGTAGATTGATTTGTTGATTTGGAACGAAAGGCGGCGACTCCAGCGGGAAAAGCGGCTCGGTCCCGCCCGCAAAAAACGTCCGCCTGTAGTAGAAAATCAACAATCAAGTTTAACAGAGCCATTTTAATAAAGCCAATTGTATCACTAATTTTCTCCCATTTTAATCAATTTCATTTTAAAGTTTGTTTAAAAATTGCCTCCATAGAAAACAGTAATGGGGTAGAAAGCGAAAAGGAGTGTAAAAATAATGGGGCTGAAAGAGAAAATTTTAACCGTTATGCAAAACCAACCAACCGGTATTTTGGCGACAATTCGCGATAATAAACCGCACAGTTGCTTTATGATATTTTTCCATGAAGATTTAACATTGTATGCTGCAACGGACAAACAATCAAAAAAGCTGGAAGATATCAAGCAAAACCCCTCTGTTCACGTTCTTATCGGGCGTGAAAAAAAAGAATGGGATAAAGAATTTATTGAAATAGAGGGCAACGCTACAGTAGAAGATAATGCAGAAATGAAACAAAGGTTTTGGAATGATGATCTGCGGCGCTGGCTGAATGGCCCTGCTGACCCGAATTATGTGCTCTTGAAAATTATGCCTTCCCGTATTTATTACGTCAATAAAACCGGGGCCGTGAACCCGGAAGTATTAAGCCTATGATATAACAGAGAGAAATACAAATTGAACATATATAGAAATTTTATGGCGATGGTACTGTTTTATTAGCCATATAAGCGAAAAGCAGGCCGGGCTTCCTTGTCTAAGCCCCTTTATAGAAAGGGGCTTATTTATTTCAAAAAAAATGTGTTTTTTACCTAAAAAAGTATGGAACTTTTTTATTTCACTGTTATATAATAGTACTAACTTAAATATACTGTATTAAAACAGGAAAACGGGAGGAGAACTGAAAATGAAAAGAGAAGAACGCAAAAACATGATTGAGTTTATCGAGAAAAAGAAGGGGATTGGCCGCGACCAGTTAATGTTCATGACGGATGAAGAGGTAGAGCACATTTACAACGTTACGTACTTCATGTATGAAGAAATTGCTGAATAACAGAACGAGCACGGGCAAATTGCCCGTGCTCGTTTCATTAGCTGTATATTTTCCCTTCGTTCAAGGCAATATTAGCAAAAAAAATTTGCTTGCTCTAATTCTAAAAGCAACGCTCATACACGATTTTGTTTTACCTTTTTGAAAAAGAAAAAATAAATAAACCAAACGATCCCAACAAATCCGCTCAGCGCTACAACATAGGAACCGTAATGATGAACATAATACTGCATATATCTCCAATTTTCCCCTAGCTTTACGCCTAACGTAACGAAAAGCCCGACCCAAATGAAAGCGCCCGTATAAGCATATAAACAAAACTTTCTCAAGCTTAAATCAGATAAACCTGCAAAATAGGCAGTTAAATGGCGCACTCCTGGCAAAAAATAACCAATCATCAATAAAAACGGCCCGTACTTCTCGAACAATTCATGCGTACGTTGTATTTTTTCCTCTGTAATCCCCAGCCTTGAACCGTATTTCTTTAAAACCGGCAATCCTAGCCTCAGCCCCAAAATGTAGCTAACCGTAATACCAAGCAGCGCCCCTAGCATACCGCTTAAAAGCGCGGTTATGTAAGTCATATTCCCGCGAGAAACATTGTAGCCGACAAATGTAAGCACCACTTCATCCGGTACCGGAATCCCGACAATTCCTGCAGCTAACACAACGATAAGGCCTAAATAACCGTAGTGCAAGATTAATTCACTTAAATAATGTTCCATACGCCAGCACCACACATTCTAAATTACTGCACTTACAACGCATTGTCTCATTCTATTTTATCCAGCAAAAACAGACTATAACACCGTTGTTTGCGAAAGCTTTATTCTATCTGCACTATTATATCATTTATCTAAAAAACTCCATAATCCTATATTTAATACAAAGGCTACCCTAAAAAATAATCTGTGTTAAACGTTAGTGTTGATGTAACCCCTTATTTTTAAGAGGGGGAGAGTGCTCCCGGCCGTATATCGTAACAGTCAGGGCCTAGTTCTGCCTCGTCCAAAGGAAAACCAGGGGGAGAAGATAAGCGCGGGTTGCAATGTCTGCATAGCCGTGATGTACAGACGTACGTGATATAAAAATCAACATCGGCCTACCCTAGATTTTTTATCTATCGTGGTGCAAGTTATATTCTTGCATGGATGTCTCTGTTAAAGGCTCATGTTGATTTGGAACGAAAGGCGGCGACTCTAGCGGGAAAAGCGGCTCAGCCCCGCCCGCAGAAAGCGTCCGCCTGTAGTGAAACATCAACAATCACGTTTAACAGAGCCAAATAAAAAAACAATACATGAAGCAATGATAAGTTCTTAAATCCAGCTGCTTAAGCACCCTTGCTTTTCTATAATATCCCCTTCCTTTATCGCTCATATGGCAGAAAAGCACCCTTATAAAAATTCCCTTTTTATATAAAAAACCTCCTTCTCCAATGGGGAAAGAGGTTTTTGCCCAAAATCTACTTCCTTAAGCTACGTTCCTATGCTCCTTCTGTTTATCCGCCTTCTCTTGTTGAGCACGATTTACGATAACAATGCCGGAGCCTACGCAAGCTAATCCGACAAGAACAAACGAATGGATTTCTTCTCCCAAAATTAGGCTGGAAAGCATAACGCCAAATACCGGAATAAGGAACATATACATCGATACCTTTCCGACTTTGTTATACTTCATGACCGTATTCCATATTAAAAAGCCAGCTGCTGATAGAAACGATAAATACAGCAGCATCAGCATCGCCTTCATATCAAAAGAAAATGGCAGCGGCCCGGCCTGCCAGGTTCCGATCATAAGCAGCCCGAAAGCGCCGAAAATCATTTGATATGCGGTCAAATAGCCAACATCTATTTTGCGGCTGCCCTCTTTTGCCAAAATGTTACCATATGAATACAAAAGAGCCGCCATCAGCAATAATAGCTCACCGATGCCGAAATTCAATTCCAGCTTCCCTCTCGTTAAATTGACAACAATCACCCCGACAAAGCCGATAAACAAACCAATCGCCTTCCGTATATTCAAAGCATCATCCCTATACAGAAAATGCGCCAAAACAATTTGAAAAAATGACGAAGCCCCAGAAATAATCGCTCCTTGAATGCCCGTGCTATAGCTCATCCCAATATAAAAACAGACATACTGCAAAAACGTCTGAAACAACCCGATTTTTATAATCTCCCCGGCCGTTTTCGCTTTAAATACCATACTTTTACCAAGAATTGTAAAAAAAGCAACAATCATTATGCCTGCCAATAAAAAACGGTAGCCGGCAAATAAAATTTGCTCCCCGATTTCTTGCGGCTCTATTTGCAGCTCTTCATAGCTCAACTTAATGAACGGAAACGCACTTCCCCATAAAAATGTCGCAAATACTGCTGAAACAAACACCCCTAACGGATGCGTAAAAAATTGCTGTGCCCTCATTTGCTGTCTTCCTTTCCGCACAAGCTTGCATTTTTTAAAACAATATCTAGTTATAACAAAACTAGGCATAAAACTCAACTAAATCCTCTTGCCCCTTCCGATTTTCTTCCTAGCAGCGTAAATCTATGGTATACTAAAGCATATAATACAAAAAACACATTTAGCCTTTTAACCTTTAGTAATATGCTGCCGTCCAATTGGATGGCAGCTTTCGTGCTTTATAAGGGCAGCGATTTTGATTATTTTTCTCATTATGAGACGAAGGAGAGGAAAGATAATATGAATTCTCAAGCAAAAGCAATTGTCCAACAGGAAACAACTCAATCAGCTTCTTTTATGGAGAATTTCCGTAAACACTATGAATTAATTTTCGCCATTGCTTCAGGCGTGTTTATTCTAGCAGGCTGGCTGCTTGATAAAGCCGGGTATGCAGCAGCATCTGTCAGCTTTTTTGTACTTGCATTTTTGGTCGGCGGTTACGCAAAAGCGAAAGAAGGGATTGAAGATACGATTGCAGAAAAAGACCTCAATGTGGAAATGCTCATGATTTTTGCCGCCATCGGTTCTGCAATCATTGGATACTGGGCGGAAGGAGCCATTTTGATTTTTATTTTCGCCTTAAGCGGCGCCTTGGAAACATATACGATGAGCAAAAGCCAAAAGGAAATTTCCGCTCTTTTAGACCTTCAGCCGGAGGAGGCATTGCGCATTTCAAACGGCACGGAAGAAAAAGTCGCGGTACAGGAGTTGCAAATTGGCGACATCATTCTTGTAAAGCCGGGTGAACGCATCCCCGCAGACGGAATGATTGTAAAAGGCGAAACGAATATCGATGAATCAACTATTACCGGCGAACCGATTCCAAACGAAAAGAAACACGGCGATGAAATCTTTGCAGGAACTGTAAACTTACGCGGCTCAATTGAAGTGCGCATCACTAAGCATAGCGACCAAACATTGTTCCAAAAAATTATCCGCCTCGTGCAAAGCGCACAAAGTGAAAAATCGCCTTCGCAGCTATTCATTGAAAAATTTGAAGGAACCTATGTAAAAGCGGTGCTTGTTGTCGTGGCGCTCATGATGTTTGTTCCCCATTACGCGCTAGGTTGGAGCTGGACCGAAACATTTTACCGCGCGATGATTTTACTCGTTGTCGCGTCTCCTTGCGCTCTCGTTGCCTCCATTACGCCGGCAACATTATCGGCCATTTCCAACGGAGCGCGCCACGGCATTTTATTTAAAGGGGGCGTCCATTTAGAGCGGCTTGCTTCTTTAAAAGCAATCGCCTTTGATAAAACCGGAACATTGACAAAAGGAAAACCTGATGTGACGGATGTGCATGTCCGCGAAGACATGACTGAAGCGGAGGCAATGCAAATTATCGCTTCTATTGAAAATCACTCCACACATCCGCTCGCTGAAGCAATTGTAAGGTATACAAAATCATTCTATGGGGTTGAACTCCTAAATCCGGATAAAGTTGAGGATGTTACAGGTTTTGGTTTGAAGGGAGCGTTAAATGGCCTTGACTATAAAATCGGCAAAGCGGACTTTATAGGGGAACAAGCAAAAACATTTAAAGGCGCTATTTCAGAACAGCTTGCAGGCGAAGGAAAAACGCTCGTTTATTTAAGCGACAGCAAAGGCGTTGCGGCAGTTGTCGCCCTTAAAGATACTCTCCGCCAAGAAACAATAAACGCCATTCACGAATTGAACAGCCTTGGCGTAAAAACCATTATGATTACAGGAGATAATGAGCAAACCGCTAAAGCAATCGCGGCAGAAAGCGGCATTTCCGAGTACTATGCCTCCTGCCTGCCTGAGGCGAAAGTGGATACAGTAAAAGAGTTAAAAACAAAATATGAATCTGTAGCGATGGTCGGGGACGGAATTAATGATGCGCCCGCACTCGCAACCGCAAGCGTAGGGGTTGCCATGGGCGAAGGCACGGATGTTGCCCTTGAAACAGCTGACGTTGTATTAATGAAAAATGAGCTGTCCCGCCTGGCGCAAGCAATTCGATTATCCAAACGCATGAACCAAATTGTAAAGCAAAATATCATATTTTCCCTATCCATCATTGCATTATTAATCTGCTCCAATTTCCTGCAATTTCTGGCGCTTCCGTTCGGTGTTATCGGACATGAAGGAAGCACCATTTTAGTCATTCTAAATGGGCTGCGCCTTTTAAAATCGAATGAATAAAATATTAAAAGCCCCTAGGTATAGGGGCTTTTGCCGTCTTTAATGATAATCGTTGCTGCCGTTGGCGCTTCCGCTCGTTTTATGCTTCGGCTGTGAGCTGCTATGCTGCTTTCGTTGGTTTTTATCATTCTTGTTATTGCCGTGTCTTCCTTTTGGCATGTTGTGGCCCTCCTAAATATAAAGTATTACGTCTATAGTATGAAAAGAAGAGCTACTTTTTATGATGGGAATCCTTGCCGTGTATCCGGTAGCAGTTTAACAAGGCATTGATTTCTCCGCCAAGCAAAATGACCCATGCGGTTAAGTAAAACCACAGCATTAAAATAATGATAGCCCCTAAACCGCCGTACGTATCAGCATAATTTCCAAAGCGCTCCACATAAAAAGCAAACAAATACGATACTAAAATCCAGCCGATAGACGCGAACAATGCGCCTGACACCACTTCTTTCGGGCGTACTTTGCGGTTTGGGGCAAACTTGTATAAAAATGAGAATACAACAAACAGCACAAGAAAACTCAAAAACAAGCGGAAAACCTTCCAACCGAACTTGAATCCGTCTGATAACCCAAGCGCTTGCGCAATCGTTTTTCCGATCAGGTTTCCAAATACCGGGAGCACAAGCGCAAATACGATAACAAAAACCATCGATAGCGTCAAAACAATCGATAGCACCCGCGTGATATAAAACGGCCTTGTTTCTTTAATATCATATGCCTTATTGAATGCATTCATAATCGCATTGATTCCATTGGAAGCCGCCCAAATCGTTCCCAAAATCCCGAATGACAGCAGCCCACCATTTTCTTTTTGCAGCACTTTTTTTATATTACCCTCAAGCAAATCCATCGCGTCAGCCGGCGCATATTCTCTTAAAAGCTTCAGTACATCCTCTGTTTCAATCGGAAGATATCCAATCATCGTCATTAAAAAGACTAGCGCGGGAAATAAGGAAAGCAAGAAAAAATAGGCGAGCTGGGAAGCCAGACCCGCCACATCATCATCTCTTGTCCGTACATATAAATCCCTGAGGAATGTTGCGATGCTGTGTATTCTTATGTTGGATAACATAGCTTTCACCTGCTTAGACGGTTTGCTTCTTCTCTTGCTCTTCTGCCTTTTCTTCTAGTAATGCTTCGCCCTTCAGTTCTTCTGCTGTTATCTGTTCCATTTGCACCTCATCCGGCTGCTCCATCACAGGCTCGCTCGCTTTTGCCGCTGCCGGCTCAGTTTCCGGATTTAACTCCTCTGTACTAGGAACTGCTGCTTGCGGCTCTTCTGCCTTCGCTTCTTCTATAGCTTGTCCTTCATTCTTTTCTTTTAATTCCTGTTTCTTTTTGTTAAAAATATCCCGTGTTTCTTTTAATGTTTCCATCACAGCCGGAGTTAGCTTTTTGAACTCCTCTACCTTTTCCTTTACGAGCTTAAGGTCGGCAAGCTCCCGTCCCTTCGTTCCGACAACATGCACGCCTTCTTTCATGCGCTCTTTTAGCGGGACGGAACTTTGGCGGATTTCAACCATCTTTGTTTTCGCTTTGCGGACATTGCTTGCAACCATCTTGCGGTTTTCCTTCTTCAACATTGTTACGGCTGCGCCTACAGCTACACCAATTGCAATGTTTCTTACGATTGTATTTTTGTTTTCCATACATCCTTCACCCTTTCGTTTATATGAAAATTTAAATACCTCGTTCATTTCGGATAAATGCCAAAAGATGTTTGCATCCGTCCGTCACAAGCTCGTATACTTCCTGAAAGTTTCCTGTAAAATAAGGATCAGGAACATCCGTCCATTTCCCATCCGGAACAAACTCGGACAACCGCCCTACGTATCCATTTGCAGTCCCAAAGCGCTGTATATCCTGCAAATTTTTGTTGTCCATTACAATCACATAATCAAACCTTGTTAAATCTTCTTTTTCTACTTGGCGTGCCCGAATTCCTTCATAAGAGATAGCGTTTTGTGTTAAAATTTTCCGCGTTCCTTCATGCGGCGCTTGGCCGATATGCCAATTTCCTGTCCCGGCCGAATCTACAACGATTTTATCTTCAAGCCCTTCTTTTTTCACAAGCTCGCGAAAAATGGCTTCTGCCATCGGCGAACGGCAAATGTTCCCAAGACAAACGAACAATACATGTATCATTCTTATTCTTCCTTTCTCGATGCATCGTTACATTTAGTATAGTCAATCCTCTTATAGTTATAAAGAAAATCATTGCAGTTTAAGGGCTCTGCAATAAATCCTTAACGAATGTTGCAAAAAAGATGTTAAGATAAGATTATGTCATATTGAAGGAGGAATCCCTTTGGATTTATCAGTGAAATCACCGGAAAACATTGCGTATATGGTTGAAGCCATTAAGGAAAAGCTGCGCATGGTGAACGCAGGAGCGGTGCGCGCGGAAAACTTTAACGAAGACATGTATGAAGATCTTTGCGATATTTACGAACATGTGATGAAGCGCGAAACGTTCAGCATTAGCGAAATGCAGGCCATCACAGAAGAGCTCGGCGCTTTAATGAAGAAAAATTGAAATATTTATATTTTTCCTGTATAGTAGAGAAGAAAAATTGAGAATGTAATCCACAAGGGGAGCCAAAAAAGGCTGAGAGTGAACAATTTGTTCTGACCCTTCGAACCTGTTAGTTAATGCTAACGTAGGGATGTGGCTAAAGAATGAGGCAATATGGGACTCGTCTTAGACATCCTATATTGCCTTTTTGCGCTTCCTTTGGGTTACAAAATAAAGGGGGAAACAGCTTTGAAAAGCTCACGCATTCAAGTATTAATTGAAATCGCAATGGCTTCTGCGCTCGCGATTATCCTTGACACAGTTCCGTTCCTGTCCTTCAAGCTATGGGCGCAAGGCGGCTCTGTATCATTTGCGATGATTCCAATTTTTTTAATCGCCTTCCGCTGGGGCTGGAAAGCAGGCTTGCTGAACGGGCTGATTTTCGGCCTATTGCAAATCGCAACCGGGCAGGCATATATCGTCCATCCTGTCCAAGGCTTTATTGATTATTTCTTAGCTTTTACATCGCTTGGCTTTGCCGGCCTTTTCGCCGGACAAATCAAGGCCGCGTTTGCAAACGGGCGCCGCAGCGCAACATGGTCATATATTGTCGCAGGGGTATTTTTAGGAAGTATGCTCCGCTTTCTATCCCACTTCATCGCGGGAATCGTTTTCTTTGCGGAGTTCGCGCCAAAAGGGCAGCCTGTCGCCATTTATTCGCTTGTTTATAACGCATCTTACATGCTTCCGGCGGCCATTTTATCATCTGTGCTTCTCGGCATTTTACTGTCAAGCGCTCCAATATTGGCGCGGGCAAAAAGCCACGCATAAGACAAATACAAGAAAAATGGGTACGGGAAATTCCTGTGCCCATTTTTTTCATCGCGGCATATCCTCTTAAACTTTAATGTTGATAATTGCGTAAAAATTATAGGAAACCTTATTAAATAGGGTTTCCTATTGGTTTGTATAAGGTTAAGTTACTTAAAAGGTGTGAAAAGTACCCATGATAAATTTTGGCATACAATCCTAAACTTTAACAAAGCCAATATGAAAAAAGGATAAGCCCAAGGGCCTATCCTTTCTGTATGTTTACAATGCTTGTCCTGCAACTGCTTCTGTTTGCTGCTCATCCACAGGAGCAGGCGCTTGCGCTTCCGGCACCGGCGTTTCTGCTGCTGGCTGTACTTCTTTATTTACTAAGACCGGTTCTTCTGTTTCCGGCTGCGGTTCTTCCGTTGCTGGAGCAGGCGCAGCACCTTCCACATTTACATTGTACTTCTCTTCAATCTCTTTCATTTTCGCGCGTGCATCCTCTTGCAGTTCAGGAGCGGCACCTGGCGTTTCCGTAAACAATTTATATCTTGCATAAGCCGCGCTTATCTCTTCCTTGCTTGCAAACCCGCCGTTATAGAACGTATTTGCCTCGGCATGAAGCTGTCCGAGAATAGAAACTCTGTACTCTGTTACATTCCCCATGCTTTCACTGATTTCTATACTATTTAAAACAGAAACGGCTTTGTAATAATCACCTTTATTGGCATATTGATGCGCATTGTAATACTTATCCAAATATGTATCCTTCACATATTTGATTTGCTCTTGCATGCTTTGCTCTATCCCGTCTGTCATCAAAAGCAAGTTGTATTTATGAAGAGCCGCTTCATACGTCTCATTGTTATAGGCTTCATTGCCTGCTTCATTATAAAGAGCTGCGATTGCGTCCTTGAATTCTTTTAATTTCTGGATTTCTTGCACTATTTCTGCTTTATTCAATGTTCTTGCATATTCTTCTGCTGCATTTGCATGATATAACACATTAAAATACTCTTCCTTGCCTGCCGCTTGCTTCACATTATCAAGATGGGCGCCAAATGCTTTCCATTGCTGCGCCTTCGTCTTCACCTCGGCTGAAACAGTTGCCGTAATGCTCAAACGATCCAATATATTAGCGGTTTGCTTATCGATGGCAAATTCAAGGTGTTGGCCTCTTATCCCGGCATGTAACACCCTGTCGATAGCTTCCTCGGCATGCTTCAATAATTCGCCGCTTACCCGGTTAATAAGCTCCCCGATAGCAGCTTGGTCAGCGCCCTCCCGATTGTATGCCTGGTTTGCATAAAATAACGCTTCATACAGCTCATCATTTGCCTCAAGTCTTTGGGCATAGCTATACAGCTCTTCCCAGCTCAATTTAGCAACAGCAGCCTCCCCGATAGCTGCAGATTTCGGCACTTGATTAAGCATAAGATCTTCTAATCTGTCCGCCGCTTGCTGCTGCATGCTCGGCTGATTTACATTCGTTTGCGCTACAAGCTGATAAATCGCCATAGCCGCCTTCGGCTCTGTTGCTTCTAAAGCCTTGGCGTCCTCCAGCAGTTGGCCGCTCACCTGCTGCAACAGGCCGTACAACTCTTGCGAATCCGGCAAGGCATGATAAGCTGTATAGCCGTTTAAGTAGGCGAGAATGTCGTATTGCTTGCCTTCGTCATAAATGTTATCTTCTTGATAGCGTGCGCTCCCCAATTGTGCAAAATCCATGCCCAGTACATCTGCCGGATTCGCTTGCCCGAGCGCGAGAAGCTGATGATGGCTCTTTACGCCAAATTGGTTCGGCGCATACGTTCGATTTGTACCGAAAAATAAGTCATTGTCTTTTAACCCATTAAGTGTATGCGCGGCCAAAGCCTGCTTTGCGCTGCCGCTCAGCATCCCTGTACTAAAGTACTCTTCTAACGCAACATTATAATCTCCGTTATCTTCCCAAAATGCTTGATCATTCGGAATGAAAAATGTGATAAATAGCGTTTCCTTTTCCGGCGTTTCTTGCTTACCATCTTCCCCCTGCTCCGCATCGCTTCCTGGGTTTTCCGGAACTTTCGCATCATCTTCTACCGTATCGCCTCTATCGGCATCGTCCGGTATAACCGGCACTGTAACTACCGTGCCATCCGGTGTCTCGATTACAGCCGGCTGTTTGTCAGGCACAACTACATCGTCAAGCACATCCAAAATATTATCGGAAATAGCTGCGAGCGGCTGGGTGACACTTGCGACTACATATTTAGATTTATCTACAATATCCTTTAAAACGCTAGTCTCTTTCCCATCGTCAACAGTTTTTTTTTGTTTTACTACAGATACGACAAACGCGCTAATGGAATTTTCCTTCTCATAGCTTTGTTCAAGGCTAAGCTGCCCGCCGCCGTTTTCTTTAGGTATCTTTATCTTTTCCTTCTCTTTGTCTGCCTTTTCCACCTTTGCAGGCTTATCAATTTTTTTCTCTCCTCCAAGGAAGGAGCAGCCTGTTGCAAGTACGACACTTGAGAGCACCGCCGTTGTTACCTTTATACTCTTTTTCATTTGTATTCCCCCTAAACTATCGAACCCAGCCTTTCGCTTTTAAATCTTCTATCTGCTTTTTAGCGATATTAATATCAGCTTCATCTGCCGTATTGCCTTCAACCTGCTGCAAGTAGCTGTAAGCACGGTCATATTGCGATTGTTGAATTAAAAATAATCCATATAAAAGCATCGCATGGCCGTCCCTTGGGTTGGCTTGCAGCACTTCTTCAAATCCTTTTTCGGCTTCCGGGATTTTGCCGAGCTTGCTATTTAAAACAGCAATATTAAGAGAAAGTGCGTTATCTGCTACTCCTATTTTTTGCGCCTCTTGAAACCCTTCGAGAGCCGATTTGTACATCACGTCGCTCTGCTCTTTATTTCCTTGCGTTTCATAAAAGGATCCGAACTCATAATAGACGCTGGCTAAATCCAATAAAATGGATGACTTTGTAGGATCGGTATTTCTTATCTCTGAAAGCAAGTTAACTGCTTCTTTAAAATTCATCTCTTTACTGGCAGGATCTAATCCTGTTCTATTGGCCGATACGTAAGCGCGCGCTAGTCCCGTCCTATAGCGCAGCACTGTTTTATCATTGGCAGATGCTTCCTTATATTGGGAAATAGCTTCTGTATAATTGCCTTGAATCATGTATATGTCAGCCTGAATTGCTTGAATGAGCGCTTTTTCGGCTGGTTCATTTGCCTCGATGCGCGACAGCACGGCCTGCGCTTTTTTCATATTGCGCATATTAGCGTAGCTTACCGCCAAATCGCGCAAGGCCGGCTTTTCATATTCCCCTAGCTTTTTATCTTTATTCTTTAACGCTTCCTCATAATGGGGAATCGCTTCGTGGTACCGTTCCATGCCGAACAAAGCGCGGCCAAGCAAGTAGGAAGCGGTAGAATTGCTTTTTTTAATTTTCCCGCTTTCCTTTAAACCCGATATATATTCAAACGCTTTTTGATATTCTTCGAGAATAATATAAACGGTGGCGAGCTTGGCGTGCGCTTCTTCCGTTTCTTTAATCGCCAGCGCCTTTTCAAAGCTTTTCTCCGCCTGGATGTAATGGGTAGTCTCATAAGCTGCTGTTCCTTCAGCCAAGGCCATTTTATATCTGTATTGTACAAGTTGCTCGTATCCTGCATATATTATAATCGCAATGCCTGCGCCGATGCTTATGCGAACAAACCATTTCAAATACGGAAGCTTTCTACCTTCTTGCTGCTTAGCAAATGGGCTTGGGCGCTTTTCCCTTTTCATATACCGGGGCTTTTCCGCTTTTTGCTTTGCGGTTTCAAGCGCATTGATTTTTGCCGCCTGCTCCTTTTGCGCCTGCTGCGTGCGAACTTGCCGCGCAATTATTTCAAGCTCTTGAAGTGCAGCTTCATCCGTACAATGCAGCTTGCTTGCATGCTCATATAAAAATAAAGCATGCTCAAATTCTTCCGTCTTCTCAAAGCCAAGCGCGGCATCCGCATAATCTTCAAGCCGAAGCTGGGGCGATACGCGCCCAATACTTGCCTCCAGGCTTTTGATAATACCTTGTAAATCTTCTCTTAAAGCCGCCGTTTGAGAATGCTCGTATACATGTATATATTCCCTTAAAGCCGCGGCCCTATTTCCTGCTTTCTCCAGCAAGAAAGCTGCTTTCATATGGTCTTCCGCCGAAAATACATGTCCGTTTTCCGGCAGCTGCGGCTTCATTGTACGGGTGCACGCTTCATATTGCGCCTTGCTGCTTTCTTTTATATCCTCCGGCAAAGCTTCCCACCATTCGCGAAAGCTTGGGCATTCCTCTAAGGAATTGCTATTCCATGCTCTTTCCAGCAAGCTTGCGATGCCGCGTCCCCAATTTCGTTCGAGCGCCTTATGCAATGTCCGGTACCGTTCGCCGTCCTGCTGCATATCAGCTTCGTCGAAATAGCTCATGTCCGTTCCTTTTCTCCCGCGCACCTGCTCATCCGGCCAGCCTAACAGTTCGGCAAGAAGCACAGTTCCAGAGAAACGGTCGCCGTACCGGCTCCAAATGCCTTCCTGTACATAACGGGGCGCATACCCTTTCGTTCCGCCGGGAAGCGCATTTGGTTTTTCAAATTGCGGACCATACATTTGTTCTATATCTACTAACTCTACTGGATAAAAGAAAGATTCTTCTAAATACGGGAGGAGAAGATTGCTGGCGGATAAATCGCAGTGCGCCAATTCCTTTTCCTCAAAAATCATTAATAAATAGGCAAGCGAACCGGCAAGACAAGCACATTGTTCTTTTGTAAGCGGCCGTTGCTCCAACAAAATGTCAGCCCATGTCGGGCCGTCTATCCATGGCATTACAACGGCATAAGACAAATCATCATGCAACGAAAGAAGTTCCCTATGATTCGCTTTTGTAATGTAAAGCCGCTCCCATACATGCAATCCCGGCAAAACATATTGCGCGGAAAACGGCTTCTTCTCTGCCGCTTCCGTCTGCTGAAAGCGGCTTCGGAATATTTTAAGGGCGGCTTTAACATCATGCTCGCTATATATTTGATAAACGACTCCCTGCCTTCCTTCCTGGCCGTACGGGATATCGATACCGGCAACCGCGGGGTGCTTTGCGAATTTATACGTTCTCCCAAAGAGTTTAATCTTGTCATCCGCTTGTGGTTGAAAATTCATGAAATTACCCCTTAAACCTTAATTAGGTGCAGCTTATACCTCTATATTTATTATTTTCCAACAGAAAACTCCCACTTCAAGGCGTTAGCCTAAGCGGGGATAGTTCAAAGGCTGATGAACCAAACAACACGAAAGACCAGGAAGCTCCTGGTCAATCGTCTTGTCTGCTTCCCGCATATGTACCAAATTACTGGTCGGCGTTGCGGAAGCGCGTCGCAATATCTTTCAATTGAGTTTCAATGTTTTGCAGAATCTCAGTATAGCTTCTCATTAGCTTTTCAGCTTCATTGAATTGTTGGACGAATTTATTTTTAGTGTTTCCGTCCCATTCATTATATAGATTATGAATTGCACCGGAAAGCTTGGAGTTCATGCTTTGCCCTTGTTGAATCCCATCGCGGAATTGTCTTGCGATAGCTTCTAGCTGCTCCGGTGTAATGAGAATACGACCTGCCATTTTATTTCCCCCTTTAGTCATAATACAGACAAAATTATACATGAAATGAAGTTTCTTGTAAAATAATAGGTTGATATTTTACATTTCTTCAACAATATCCCATTTATCTCTATATATATCCAATTTATTATTTGGACATATACATCGCGGCTAAGTAGAGCAAACATCAACTTGTACTTGCTTCCTCTCTCTGGTTTTCCGTCGCATGGGGCAAGGATAGGTTTTGACCGCTTCTATGCATAACCGGATGCTCTCTCCCCTTTCGAAAGAAAGGTTTTATGTTCTTTTTTTAACTTATATTTATATATTAGCCCTTCTACCTGTTGCTCTAACTCCTTCGGTGAAGCGGCCGGCAAAGCTGTTTTTACCTTTATATGCTTCCGTTTAATAAAGTAGCCTTCTCCCGGCGGCAACTCTTGGTCAGTTTCTTGATGCGAAAGGCGAATATTATAGAAATACACATCATTGTTGAAGGTTGAACCAAGCATATAGCCGGCATATTTCTTTTTGAACTCGCCAAACCAAGATTCATGGGAATAGTTTGATAGATTGGACAGCGTCCCGGCCATCACAATGTAAATCCCCTTATCACGCCCTTGGCGCGCAATTCGTTCTACAATGTCCTTGACATCATATGAATATGAAATTTGCTGGGCAAAAGCTTCCCCGTCATCGATAACAATTACAATCGTTCCGCCATCCCGATTTGGTTCGTTAAATCCTTCTGTTAACAACGGATTTACCCCTTGCCTTTCATCCATTACAGCGGCAATTTCTTGAAACATAGCCGCCATTTGCTGCTCATCGCCAGCAAAGCCCTTCACATGAGGCAGCTTTTTCAAAGCGAATAAACCCGTCGGCTTCGGATTTAGATCTATTAAATATAAGCTTAATTGTTCCGGCGTTTTCTCCTTGGCAAGAGATAGCGTAATCGTTTGAAGTGTAGACGTTTTTCCTCCCTCCACTCTCGCGCCGACTAGCACATTGCCGCATTCTTCTAGCGAGAAGGAATGAATTTCTAAATCCTCGGCCTCCAACCCAACGGCAATTTCGCCCTTTGTTTTTGGCAAGCCTTCCATATCCGCAAGCGTAAACTGCTCCGGCAGCATCGGAATCGGCTGTGCCGCTTCTCCGTCCCACCCGCTGTTCATCCGCTCCGCTAGAGCCCTCAGCTCCCGCAGCCGCTCTGCTTCTTCTCCCCCTATATAAGGCAGCGCTGCCTGAAACATATAAGGCGGGATATTTCCTTTTATAAAGCCGCGGCCCGGCGGCAAGTTCGTTCCGGCAAATGCCGGGCGGCCCACAGCGTAATAGTATTCTGACGGGTCTGCCAGCTCGAATGATACCGCCAACGGCATTAAGTTGCGGTAACGGTCATACATATCCGTCCCTTGATTAATCGTTATGATGAAATATACGCCATATCCGGCACCCTCGCGCAATAATTGTCCAAGCAATTCGTTTTCCGCTTCAAATGCTGTCCGGAATTGCAAATAGCCGTCGATGCATACGAAAATGGCCGACATCTTCTCTCCTGTAATGCGGCGGTAGCTTTCAAGGGATGTGGCTCCCTCTGTCGCAAATAGCTCTTTACGTTTGTTCACTTCTTTTAGAAGAAACCGGAACATGCGCGACATTTTCTCTGTTTCTTCTTCCTGCACGATTCCGCCTACATGCGGAAATCTTCCATATTCGCGCAAAAGGCGGCTGAAGTCGGCCGCATATAAATTCACCTCTTCCGGAGAATGCGTCAGCATAAGCGACATCATGAGCGTTTGTAAAAATGCCGTTTTCCCTTTTCCCGGCATTCCGTATATAAGAAGGTGGCCCTTAGACAAATCGAGCGGCAGCATATATTGTGCTTGATTCTCTACATCATCCACTATTCCAACGGCAGGTGTAAGCCATTCTTTGTTTTGCTCCCATTCGTTTTTTGTCCAGTTTCGAACTGGATAGAAGCGCTCAAGCGGAAATTCCCCCGGCAGCGGCTCTGTCCACGGCCCCGGCAGCGGCTTGATTCCTTCCCTTTCCACAGTTTCTTTTATATACCGAATTAAAGCTTGCAGCTGTTTTTCTTTTTTCTTTCCAACTGCCTTCTTGACTTTCTTTTTCACTTCGCGCGCGCCGCTTAAATTCACAAGAGCCAGCTCCGCCTCTTCCGTATTTTCCTCATCATCCGGGTCGTATGGGGCACCGCTCCATGCGGATTGGAAAAACTCCAAAATTTCTTTTTTTCCGACCATCAGGTAGCCACGGCCCGGCACATTGATTTTTGACGCCTCCGGAATATCAATCATCTCGCGGCTGTCCGCATCGTCTTGGACGCGCAAGCAAATGCGGAAACGGGAGTTCGTCCAAATTTTTTCATCGACAACGCCTGACGGCTTCTGCGTCGCAAGCAGCAGGTGAACGCCAAGCGTACGCCCAATCGCGGCAATGCTGACAAGCTCGCTCATAAACTCCGGCTCTTCCTTCTTGAGTTGGGCGAACTCATCAATGACAATCACAAAATGCGGCAGCGGTTCTTTTTCACGCCATTCCGTTTTATAGTATTCGTCAATGTCTTGAACGCCCGCCTTTGCAAAAATCTTTTGGCGGCGTTCTAGTTCCGCGTTTAAGGAAATTTGGGCGCGCTGAATAACATTATGGTCCTCCAGATTCGTAATAGTTCCAATTACGTGCGGCAATTCAGCGAAGGTGTTGGACATTCCGCCCCCTTTATAGTCAATAAGCATGAACGCCATTTCGTGCGGATGGTACGTAATCGCAAGGGCTGCGATAATCGACTGAATAACCTCGCTTTTTCCCGATCCCGTCGTACCGGCCATAAGACCATGCGGACCGTGCCCTTTTCGCTCGATTTTATCATGTATATTTAACACAACCTGCTTGCCGCCTTCGCGTACCCCGATCGGAACAGGGAGCGTTTGCGGATAACGATTTTCATTCCAGCGCTTTAATACGTCCAGCTCTTCCATGCGTTTTACCTGAAATAAATCAAGCAATGTACATACGCGCGGAATGGAACCGGCAGCGGATTGGCGCAGCCGCAACGGCGCCATCGCTCTTGCCATACGCTCACAATCTTCCAATGCGAGAACATCCACTTTAAACTCTGCGGATCTATGATCAAAGTTTTTTTCCTCGGAGGAATGCGTTTCAATAATCCGTCCTTTTCCTTTTTGCACTTGCACGACCCAATCGCATTCCATCGGCAAATCCTCTTTTTTGTCCGCAAGCAAAAACGTGCACGCTCCGACAGCAAGTTCATCCTTTAAAAGGAGCGGAGCAATTGCATCTTCTTCAATAAACTTGGAATCCGAAACGAAAAATACATACAACGGCAGTTGAACAGGTTTTGCTTCGTAAGAGGAAGCGGCAATTTTTCTTGTATTCAATACCGGAAACAGCTGCTCAAGCAGCTTGGCTGCCATTTTCGGGCCGCGCGCCATAAAGCGGGATTCTTTATGCTCATTCCATACATGTGGCAGCCATCTCATCCATTCCCAGCTTTCTTTTTCTTCTTCCGAATACAGCGGCACGAGCTTTACTTCATTCGGCGCATGATGTGTAACCATTTGCAGCGTCAGCACGCGGGCTGCATTTAAAATTTCTTTTCGCTCTCCTACAAGCCCTACTACCCTATTTTTTGTTAGAGATAATAGGGCAGGCACATTTTCAATTTCCAAATAATCATCCCGCACTTGCCGGGCTTCAGCAACGAGAGGATCAATTTCGTACCCCTCCTGCTCGGGAACGGTAATATCTACTTGAAACGGCCGTTTCCCTAAGCCAAGACGCAAGTTAAGGAAGTCTTGATCGTGCGGCGTCCTTTCCCACAATGAGCTATGCCGGCTATAAATGCGCTCTAGGCATTCAGCCGGGCTTGGATTGCACTCCAATAAATACCGCGCTTGTTTGACCTTCATTTCCTCAAGCTCTTCCCGATGAAGGTGCAATTGCTCCAAATATTTTTGCTGCATCGTTTCCACCTGCAGGCGATGGTTTTTCTTTTGCCGAAAATAAAGCATAATCGTAACGATATAAGAACCGGCCATCGGTATCGTTGACGCAAACATAAACAGCATATAGCTGCTATTTTGGCTCATTTTTTTAGAAATATAGTAATACAAAATAACAGTAACAACTGTAAAAATAAGTGGCACAACCATAGATTCAAACGAAAAATGCGGCGGTGCCGGCATATTCGGCGGGCGGTGAATGACGACTTTTCCGGTCGGAAGCTTAGACTTCACGCGCGGCGCCCGCTGAAAATACGGCGATACATTCATTTCCCTTTCCCCTCTTCCTGTTCTCTCTATTCTATCAGCTTCCATACATATTCTTTATTTGGCTCTGAATCTTGCGGGGCAAAAAATGGAGCTGGCTTTGGCACTCCAGGCTTTGGTTCAGGCCGGGCTGGCTGCAGAGGTATTATTTGCGAAGGACATAGCCGCAAATAGCAGCCGTCCCAAATGTTTGCCTCTACAAGCCGCTCCTTTCGCCCGAGCTGCTGCCATTGTTTTTTATCAAACGAGTATTCTAAACTATACGCCTCGTTTCTCCATTGATATTCCATGCCGTCCAGTTCATATAGCTCTTCGACCACTTGTGCTGCCGCAGCGCTGTTAAAAAGCTCAATATCTATTTCTTCCGACTGTTTCGAAATATATGTAACAATAATAGATTCCACTGCCTATCTTCCTTCCCTTACGAAAATATCCAGTAAACATACATCATCGCTTGTCGGGGCTTGCTGGCTTTTTTGGACAAGCTGCTCCAGCTCAGCTTCATGCGGCATATGAATATAGTTATCTAGCAGCGCAAGGCCGTCTGAGTAAATAGCAACACGGTTAATAGCTTCTGATATGTGCCATTGTCTCACAAACACAGTTGGTTTTCCGCCCACGCACCCTTGCTTGGACGACCAACGCTCTGATGTATGAAGCGTATCTCCCAACAAATATGTTTGTTCGCTCCCGCTTCCAAAGAGGCGAATGCGCAAGTCTCCTTGATAAGCGAGAACGAGCTTCACCTGTTCTCCCTCTACATCGATTCGGCCGCACACATACATCGTTTCGCTTCCGTGTTTTCGCTTCTCCTCCAACACCTCGCGCAACAGCCCTGTAACAAAGTCCGGCAACGGGTGCTGATTCACGGCCGCTGTGCCTTCCCGCGTCAAGTCTTGTAAATATTGAAAGAGAGACTCCTGCAGCATATGCGCTTCTCTTTCTGCTCTTAAAGCCTGCAGCCAATCTACTAACCTCTCCCCTAAAAAACGAGCCGCTACATCGCCGCAAAACGACAGGCTCACCCCGTCGCATACAGCAAACATAATCGACTGATTTTCTATGAAAAACGAAAAATAATCTTGCCCGATATCATTTTCTGCTTGCGTTTCTCTCGCTCTTCTATATGTATAACGACACAAAAAATGCTGCTTCTCTACCGTATGTATCGGCATTTCTCTCTCTTGCAGGCTAATAACTCTCATAACGTCCCCCTTAACGAACCGGCGTCGCCGCGGACATTTGGAATCCTAATGAAACTAAATCCGCGCTCGTGCCAGGAAGCATCATTAACGCTCCTTCCTGAATGCTGTACCCTGTCTCAATCATCATCTCGCGGTAGCTTTCCGGTATCACGGACGACATGCTTTTTAGCTTATTTCCGTAATCTTCTTGAAACATTGTGTCTGGCATAATCCCTAGCCATTTTTTTGAGTTCGCAATTGGCTCAGCCAAAATTTCATCTGAAATAAAGATATTTTCTACTAATACCTTTCCGTCCGGAACGCCCATCTCCATAATCCGCCTAACAATCGGCTCCGGGTCTTCTCCCGTCGAAGCGCCGTCCGTCATATGGCATACGAGCGGCGCCGGGCAGTTTTGCAAATTCGGCAGCTCCTGCTGCAATAGCCTTTCTACTACAGAAAATGCTTTGGCTGAGTTGGTAAGGCGCTGCGTTTGAATATTATCAAGCGGGCGCATCCGCGCTACTTCATCTATGTTCTTCACGCCCCCAAGCAAGTCATATACATGGTCGCTGTAAGCTAATATAGAAATACGGTAACGCGGGGATAATCTGCTTCCTTTTGTAGAACGAAATACCATTTGCCGAATTGCTGCCGCCAAGGCATCGGTTACCACGTCGATTCTTCGCTTCTGTTCGCCCCCGGCTTCCATGAGCTGGTTCATGGAAGCACTCACATCTAAAAGGTAAATAATATAAGCCGGCGTCTGCTGCGTTGCTTGAACTTGATAATCCAATTTCCATCCTCCTATTTTTCCTGTAAATGCTCCTGATAGGCTTTTTCATCTTCATCTTGATAGCCTGTAAACACGACGGCGGCGATATCTTGATGATTGAACACATAGGAATAGTCCGGATTGATATACCCTTCCGGATACAGGCATCCTACATAATCGTAGATTTCTGTTTTAGACGCCGCCAGAACTTGTCTGCGCCCATAAATCATTAATTTTTTCGTGCCTTCTTTTAAAATTACAACCGAACCAATCGGCAATAATGCTTGTTCCATTCCTTTCACCTGTTCCCCTCATTAAATCTCTATATAATGGATATGGATGGCTGCTTAGTACGGATAATAACGTTTTTCATCTCGTTCAAAAATTCCGAACAAGAAACCGAACGCAGCTCTACATATTCCATATACTGCTTTTCTATATTTGTAGCAATCCAATTTCCGCCCTCGTGGCAGAGCAAGCGCAAATTGTTAATGCGCCACTCTCCCTTGATATGATAAAACGCGGTAAACTGCCCGTAATACTCGCATTCTTTAATCGCTTTGGCAAGTATGCTTGCCATCTCGCGCGGAACATTCTTTTTCTGTAAAATGTCTCCTATATGCTTTACGCTATAATATTCTCTTTCGTCAAGTAAATCGGCAAATACTTCTAAAGGAAGCGTGATGGTACCGTCATAGATAGGCGGCTTCTCCTGCGGGCGCATCATATCTAAAATTTCATTCCACGTTTGCGCCGGATTTCCCCGCTCGCGCAGCACATATGATAGGCGGTCTCCTTCTTCAAATACCCGGCTTTCAATTACTTTGCGCGCGCTTAAGTAAAAATAGCATTCTTCCTGCTTCCCGCCGCGTTCCGATTGCAGCCAAAACGTCATGTTCGTTTTCGTACAAATTCTCATATATTCCAATAGTTCCGGCATAAGCTCCGGTTCATCGTTTTTATACACAATATAGCCTTTTTGAACAAGGGACCCGGCAGCGCGCTTCATCCCCGCTTCAATCTCCTCTATCCAATAGCCTAAAAAAGGATCCGGCACCCCGATAAGGGCATTGCATCTAAATAGGCTGGCAAGGAAAAAGAACTCTTCATTCGTCAGCTCTATCCCTTTTTTTATATTCATTGTACGAATCTCCTTTTAATAAAACGCAATTATAAAAAACATATATCCGTAAAAAGCCCTTGCTTTGCAAGTGCCTTATCACCGGAAAAACTATCTCCCTGCTGATAAGGCTTCACTTTATCTATTATACTTTACATCACAGCCCCTCTCAATGAAGCGAGGGCTTTCTCAATTTTTTCAAAAAATAAGACTCTGTTAAAGGCTAATGTTGGTTTGGATTCATTTGTTGATTTGGAACGAAGGGCGGCGACTCCAGCGGGAAAAGCGGCTCGGCCCCGCCCGCGGAAAGCGCCCGCCTGTAGTGGAAAATCAACAATCAAGTTTAACAGAGCCAAAAATAAAAAAGAGACCAAATTCAGTCTCTCTTTGTATTTTAACCCATTTTTTTAATTCTGTTTAGAGTGAAGTACCGCACATTTTTCGAACGTACCAGTAATAATAGAGATACATCATAAAATAAACGAATACAACAGCAAACAAGGAATACAATGCGATTAATACTTGATAAACCATATTTTCTCCCGTAATGGAAAGAAATATGTTCGCCGCTACATATCCTATTCCTGACAATATACCAGCCATAAGAAAAGAACCGCTCTCTGTTTCCTCTGTCTGCTTCAGCCGTCTATAAAACTGTCCAATACTTAAACGGCCTACAAAAAATGCCATAATCATATAAACAGCAATAGAGCCGATGAAAAATAGCGGTGTGCTTATATTTAAGTATACATAAGCAAACTTTTGGATTAAAATAACGCTTCCGACAGAGATGATAAAGCCGCATATTCCTAAGAACAAAACATGCTTCAATTGCCGCTCCCCGGGTTTGTCAAAGAACAACCATAATCCCCATAGATTACAAGCAATAATTGGGGGAGCCATTAAATAAAAATATATTGCTTCAGCCGGCGGAAACCATGCAGGCAAAAGCAGCATGACATCCATCATAATGATAACAAAAGCGATTATAATATCACGAATGCCAATTCTTAAAATAGCAGCCAAATACGACAATAATATATGTTTTTGATCATTCATCTTATTCCCCCTAACTGATGGCCACTTCTTGAAGTCCTTCTCTAAGGTCTTAATCTATATATTTTAATTTGTCTGCCATAAAGAGTTTTAACCTATCTTTTACCGAATCTGCCTCGCCATCTCCATTTTTATCATCTTCAAATTCAATCCCGTCAAATATATAGCTTGCACCTACAGATACTCCAAATCCAATTGCGCCGCCGATGGCTGTACCCAATGGCCCGCCAATTGCTGTACCGACTGCTGCACCGACATACGTACTTCCAGCGGTAGTCCCAACTCCCACTCCAACATCTACAGCAGCATCAGCAATAAATTTGCTTGCAGGTGCATCATCCTTCCAGTTATCATACGAGTCTTCTGCAAGCTCCAAGCCTGCGCCAATATATCCAAGCGCATTATTTTTAAATTTCAATGAATCTGCCGCTAATGTTCCTGGGGATTCCAAGTAGCGTCGCACCTCATCCACTTGCAGTGCCTCTTCTAAAGGCAGTTTTGTTTTTCGAATTAAATTGTGCCCATCTCCATCCTTTAACAAGGTACGTTTCGTAAAACGCACCATATCCTCTCCCTGGTTATTAACATAGGGATTTACACGAAATCCGGCACGATGGCGTTTCACAAGCTGCGCTGATTCAGTCCCGTCCTTAATGGTACCTGCAGCCGCAAGAATAGAGCCAGCCGGATTTTCCTTCCATTTATCCATCCCTCCGCCAAGTGGAGCAAAAAAGTCAAACGTCATTTTTGGATTGCTTATTTTTGCCCCTTTTACATTTTGCAGCTTACTGTACGCCAAAGCTGGCATAACGCTAGCAACCACGGCGCCAAACATGATAGAATTTGCGGTTGTCTCGTCTACATGGCGAAATTCCTTTGCTTTCCTTGAAAGAAAACGCGCCTGCTCTCCCAGCATCTCTACAAGCGCTCTTGATATGCGTTGCCATTCGCGCAAGCTTTGCTCAAGCTGCGCCTTTTGCGCGCTTTCCCATGAGGCCTGTTCAATGGCACGTGTTAGTTTTTCTGTTAGCTGCCGAAAATTGTTTTCTGTATCTCGAATCATTTGGCTCGCTTGCTCCAATTTACTCGGGTAAACCAATATACGACCCAATTCCCATTTCTCCCCTGCCATAAGATCTATTTCTAGTTTCCTGCTTTTTCTATATATATTGAAACTTCTATCAGCAAATGGCGGTTCCTCCGCTGCGCTTTAACCGGCTAAATGCTGCTATGATAGCTTATTATACATTACAAAAAATGCCTGCCACAATATTTTTCAATGATTATAAAAGGAGCTTGTCCATCTCATATCTTTATTGATACCGCAGCGCTATCTCGCCTAGGCTCCGCTCTTTCGTGCCTTCTCCTATCGCAGTAAAATTCCAGCCCTTATCATCTTTATAAAGCTCGCCTAAAATAAGGGCGGTTTTTCCAGCTTCATGTTCAGTTAAATCGAAGCGAAGCAGTTCTTCTTTCGTTTCAGCATCCTGAATCCGTATATACGCGTTGCGAATCATTCCGAAATCCTGCTCCCGTTCTGCGCAATCATAAATATTTACTACAAAAATGAGCTGATTGATACGCCCCGGCAATCTATTCAAATCTATTAATATCGTTTCATCATCGCCGCTTCCAACCCCGGTCATATTATCGCCCAAATGCATAATGCTCCCGCACGAAGAAAGCTTATTGCCGAAGTAAATGATATCTTTTTTATGCAAAAATCGGCCGTTTTCCAGCATCAATACGGAGGCATCACAGTCAATATCCGCTTTTCCCCTTAAAATGGCCCCCAAAAAGCCGAACGGCTTGTTCAGGGGGTCCCACCCTAAACCTACCTGCAGTTTGGAAAGGCTGGGATATTCCTTTGTTAAAGCTACTTTCTCCCCTTTTTGCAAGGCAACCGGCATGCCCATTCTCCCCTTTTTTTATATTTCTCTTAATTTTAACATTTGCTCCTGTTTAAGAAAAAGGAGTTTTATTTTTGGGTTTAATTATTGTCTGGATTGGTTGAATTCATCGTAAATTCTTATTAATAATTCTCAATTTAAGAAGAATTTTAGCACTCCACAGCTACGTACATGAAAAAAAGTGCCGAATTCGGCACTTTTAGTACGCTTTCCCCCAATATACCATATGCTTCGCTTCCTTTTGGCAGCATACACATGTTGATGATAGCTTCTCCTGCTCAAATGGAATGCAGCGGGAGGTAACGCCAGCCTCCTCTTTCAGCTGCTCCTCGCATTGTAAATCTCCGCACCACATCGCCCGAATGAAGCCGGCTTTTTCCTCAGCTATTTGCTTCATTTCTTCCAATGTACGCGCAACGTATGTTTTTTCATCGCGAAAAGCCTTTGCACTCTCGAACATCGATTCATGGATTTCATTCAATAGCTCGGCTATGCGCACTTCCAATTGCTCCATTGAAACGAACTCTTTCGCTTTTGTATCGCGGCGCACAAGGACAACCTGCCCTTTTTCAATATCCTTCGGCCCGATTTCCAGACGAACCGGGATGCCTTTCATTTCATATTCATTAAACTTCCAGCCCGGTGATTTATTGCTTGCATCCATTTTTACCCGCGCCACTTTGCTGATGCGCTCCTGCAGCTGCGCCGCTGCTTCTAGGACACCTTCTTTATGCTGGGCGATCGGTACGATCATCACCTGTGTCGGCGCGATTCTTGGAGGCAAAATTAAACCGTTGTTATCGCCGTGCACCATAATGAGCGCTCCGATTGTACGGGTTGTCATGCCCCAGGACGTTTGGTGAGCATATTGCCATTTTCCTGTTTTATCAAGATACTTAATATCAAACGCTTCGGTAAAGTTTGTTCCAAAGTTATGGGAAGTCGCGGTTTGCAATGCTTTGCCATCATGCATTAAACTTTCAATCGTATACGTCGCTTTGGCTCCCGCAAATTTTTCCTTTTCTGTTTTTTGTCCTTTGACAACCGGAATCGCTAAGTAATTTTCGCAAAATGAAGCATATAAATCCAAGATGCGAATCGTTTCCTCCTGCGACTCTTCTGCCGTAGCATGGACGGTATGGCCCTCTTGCCATAAAAATTCGGTTGTGCGCAAAAACGGGCGCGTCGTTTTTTCCCAGCGCACTACAGAGCACCATTGATTGTACAGCTTCGGCAAGTCATTGTAGGATTGTACGATTTTGGAAAAATGCTCACAAAATAACGTTTCCGAAGTAGGGCGCACACATAGGCGCTCCGCCAGCTGTTCGCTGCCCCCATACGTCACCCAAGCAACTTCCGGCGCAAACCCTTCCACATGGTCCTTTTCTTTTTGCAGCAAACTTTCCGGAATAAACATCGGCATATACACATTTTCATGCCCTGTCGCCTTTAGCTTATCATCCATAATTTTTTGGATGTTTTCCCAAATTGCATAGCCGTACGGGCGTAAAATCATACACCCCTTCACGCTGGAATAATCGATCAACTCCGCTTTTTTGACAATATCCGTATACCACTGCGCGAAGTCGTCTTCCATTGCAGTAATTTCTCTCACTTGCTCTTTTGCCATTTCCATTTCCTCCTTAATTTTTATAAATAAGGCTCTGTTAAAGGCCAATGTTGATTTTGATATCACGTACGCCTGTACATCACAGCTATGCAGAACCAATCGCAACCTATACTCATTTGCTCCTTCTGGTTTTCCTTTGGATGAGGCAAAACTAGGCCCTGACCGTTGCTACACACGGCTGGGGGCACTTTCCTCCCTCTAAAAGAAGGGTTTATATATCAACACTAACGTTTCACACAGCCATAAATAAAAGGCTCTGTTAAAGACTAATGTTGATTTTGATTTATTTGTTGATTTGGACCGAAAGGCGGCGACTCCAGCGGGAAAAGCGGCTCGGCCCCGCCCGCGGAAAGCGTCCGCCTGTAGCGGAAAATCAACAACCAAGTTTAACAGAGACAAATAAAAAAGCCCGCATCCCTACGAATAGGGACCGAGCTTCTGTCGGCGGTACCACCCTGATTTACATATGCAGCCATATATACCCTCGTTTGGATAACGGATCGTGCCGCTGCATCCTACTGCTAATTCGGTGCAGAACTCCGAGGCTGGTTCGATGCCGCCTTTTTAAGAATCTTTCAGCCATTGGATTCTCTCTCTGCAAAAAAGGGGGTGGCATGTACTATTCCTCTTCATCGTCATAACTTCATATAATTGTTGATTATAATAATACAGAAGCCTTGTTGATTCAATAGAAAATTTCATATTTTTAAAATTTCCTTTTTCATCCCTGCTCATACACGATACGTAAAACATATGTTAAATTTTCTGCAGATTGCGGCTTCCCTATTCTTTTTTTATGTACAATGAAAACAAGGAGGTGTGATCGATGAAGGTTTCGAAACAAGAAAAAAGCTGGATGTTTTACGATTGGGCGAACTCCGCCTATTCTTTGGCCATTACTACGACAATCCTGCCGCTTTACTTTAAATTCATCGCAGAAGACGCAGGGTTGAAAGCGTCTACATCAACAGCATATTGGGGGTATGCGAACTCGTTTGCCACACTGCTCATTTCCCTGCTCGCGCCTGTTCTTGGGACAATTGCGGATTATAAAGGCATGAAGAAACGTTTTTTCGCATTCTTTTTTATTCTCGGTCTCATATTTACTGCTTTATTGGCGGTTGTACCCGCCAGCCAATGGCTTTTGCTGCTGGTCATATATATGGTGACAGCTATCGGCTTTTCAGGGGCAAACATTTTTTACGATGCGTTTCTCGTTGACGTTACAACAGAAAAGCGGATGGATAAAATCTCCGCCAACGGCTTCGCGCTCGGCTATATCGGCAGCACAATCCCATTTATTCTTTCTATGCTTCTCATCTTTCTCGCACAAAACGGGACAATTCCGCTCTCGTTTGCAGCTGCTTGCCAAATCTCATTTTTCCTCACTGCCCTCTGGTGGGGTCTGTTCACAATTCCAATGTTGCGCAATGTCCGGCAGATCTACTACGTTGAACCAGAACCGCATCCCGTGCGCAATAGCTTTAAACGTTTACTCGAAACATTTCGGAATATTAAAAAGCATAAAGTGCTTTTCCTGTTTTTGCTTGCCTACTTCTTCTATATTGACGGCGTGGGCACTATCATTAAAATGGCCTCTGCCTACGGCGCGGATCTTGGCATCAGCTCTGCGAATTTGCTGCTCATTCTGCTTGTTACCCAATTTGTCGCGTTTCCGTTTGCATGGCTATACGGCTGGCTCGCCGGACGCTTTCCCGGCAAAACAATGCTGTATATTGCGATTATTCTGTATACACTCATGTGCATCTACGCCTACTTTGTAAAAACAACCATGGATTTTTGGATTCTTGCCCTTCTTGTCGGCACATCGCAAGGCGGCATTCAGGCGCTAAGCCGTTCCTATTTCGCAAAGCTTGTGCCAAAGGAAAAATCAAATGAATTTTTCGGGTTCTACAACATCTTTGGGCGCTTTGCAGCTATCCTCGGCCCATTATTGGTCGGGGCCGTTACACAGATGACGAACAGCACAAACGCCGGGGTGTTAAGCATTGTCGTGCTTTTCATAATCGGCGGGCTAGTATTAACTCGCGTACCGGAAAATTCCTCATCGCAAAAATCGAATTCCTTATCTCTTTGACTTTTCCCAAGCCCTTGGTGAGTTTTCTCACTCGGAAAATCTATAAGCGCGGGCAACAAAGGATTTCTCTGAAAAGGGAGAAATCCTTTTCTATATTATAAAACTAATATTTCCTCGCAGTTATTTAATTAAACGTTTGTTTAAACCAAGATTTTCCTCATTTAACAACATATCTAACAGCTTTAATCAAACGTTTGTTTAAACAAACTTATTTTTTCGTAAGGCTGTGTTAAACGATAGTGTTGATATATAAATCCTTTTTTTAGAGAGGGAGAGTGCTCCCGGCCGTGTATCGTAACGGTCAGGGCCTAGTCCTGCCTCGTCCAAAGGAAAACCAGAGGGAGAAGATAAGTGCGGGTTGCAATGTCTGCATAGCCGTTATGTACAGACGTACATGATATAAAAATCAACATCGGCCTACCCTAAAAAATAACAATTTTTTATCTATCGTGGTGCGAGTTATATTCTTGCATGGATGTCTGTATTAAACGATAGTGTTGATATATAAATCCTTTTTTTAGGGGGGGAGAGTGCTCCCGGCCGTATATAGTAACGGTCAAGGCCCAGTTTTGCCTCGTCCAAAGGAAAACCAGAGAGAAAGTGGGTGCGGGCTACTGCTGGTTCTACATAGCCGTGATGTGCAGGCCTATGTTATAGATCATATAATTTCGACATGAAAAATGCTTATATTCATGGCAAAACAATGACAATGTAAAATAAAACGGCTTTTCACCCGTTTTTTTAATTTGTTCAAACTTTTACAAAGGGATACAATAGATGTATATACAATCTGGAGGTGCCTCAATGACCAATTCATTTCGCGCATTAGTCGTCAACAAAACAGAAAATGACTTTTCCGTAAACGTACAATCGTTAACATTAGCCGATTTGCCGGAAGGGGAAGTAACAATCCGCGTCGCTTATTCTAGCGTAAACTATAAAGACGGGCTCGCTTCCATCCCAAACGGCAAAATTGTCCGTACATATCCATTTATACCGGGCATCGACTTAGCGGGTACAGTAGTAGATTCAAAAGATTCCCGTTACAAAGCAGGTGATGAAGTAATCGTTACAAGCTATGAGCTTGGCGTTTCCCATTTCGGGGGCTTCAGCGAGTGCGCGCGCGTTCCGGCTGACTGGGTTGTGCCTCTTCCAAAAGGATTAACATTAAAAGAAGCGATGGTGTTCGGAACAGCGGGCTTTACGGCCGCTTTATCTGTACAGCGTTTAGAAGAAAACGGGCTAACGCCGGACAAGGGACCTGTTTTAGTTACAGGCGCAACCGGCGGCGTCGGAAGCATCGCAGTTGCGATTCTTGCAAAACGCGGATACCATGTTGTTGCCAGCACAGGCAAACAAGTGGAGCACGAATATTTAAAATCAATCGGCGCTGCCGAAGTTATTGATAGACAGGACGTTGTGCTTGATCCGATTCCTGCCATGGGCAAGCAGCGCTGGGCAGCTGCGGTGGATCCGGTAGGGGGAAATACGCTCGCTTCTATCCTAAGCACAGTGCAATACGGCGGATCTGTGGCAGCCAGCGGTTTAACGGGCGGCACAAATGTTCCGACAACTGTATTTCCATTTATTTTGCGCGGCGTGAATTTGCTTGGCATCGATTCTGTTTACTGCCCGATGGAAACACGCAAGCTGCTGTGGGAAAGAATGGCTTCAGACTATAAGCCTGATACACTCTTAAACTACATCGAAAATGAAGTAACACTGGACGAGCTTCCAAATACGCTCGCTTCTATTTTAAAAGCCGAGGTGCGCGGCAGAACGATTGTAAAGCTATAAGACCTGCCTATCAGCGACAAGCGCAAGAGAAGCGCTGACAGAAGGCGCTTTTTGCCTTCTGAGGCGATTAGGCGATGGCGCCCAGAGCTATATATATCCAATTTATGATTTGGACATATATCGCGGCTAAGTAGAACAAACAGCACCTTGTACTTGCTTCCTCTCTTTGGTTTTCCGTCGCATGGGGCAGGAATAGGTTTTGACCGCTTCTATGCATAGACCGATGCTCTCTCCCCTTTCAAAAGAAAGCTTTTATGTTCTTTTTTTAACTTGTATTTATATAGACACTCATCTGGATTGAGATCCTATACTTTAACTATAGGCTGTGTTAAACGTTAGTGTTGATATATAAACCCTTCTTTTTTTTAGAAGGGGGAAAGTGCTCCCAGCCGTGTGCAGTAACGGCCAGGACCTAGTTTTGCCTCGTCCAAAGGAAAACCAGAAGGAGCAAATGAGTGCAGGTTGCAATTGGTTCTGCATAGCCGTGATGTACAGACGTACGTGATATAAAAATCAACATTGGCCTTTAACAGAGCCTAACTATAAGAAAATGAGCGCGGGAAAACCTCCCCGTGCTCATTTCTTTTCTATGCCCTATCTTCCGTCACAGCCTCATACCATCTGCGCAAATTATACTCAAATTTCTCGAAGACGATAAAGCGCGATTCCCGCATCACTTCTTTTCCTTGAACGAACACAAGCAAAGTCGGCGCAGTAAACACTAGATATTCCGCGGATATTTCCGGTACTTCTTTCATGGAAACGAGAACGCCTTCCAGCTTAGGAAACTGTTCCAGCAGCTCTTCTGTTTGTACCAATACCGCATCGCATACACCGCAGCTTTCTGTTTTTATAAATAACAAACATATATCCCGCTCCCCAATAACGGCCTTTACTTGTATCATGTCTCCCAGTTTTTCCATAACAATCTCCTTTAATTAAACATTTGTTTAGTATGCATATAAGAGAAATATTTAACAATAAAATACGAGACGATGATTTCCTCATCGCCCCATATGTTCGCTATCTCATTGTTTCATTGGAAATTTCCCTGGTTCTCGGATTGACCGCATACCAGCCAATTGTCGCATTATGCGGAAAGTTCGGATCACTCACTTCTTCGTACACATGAATAATGTAGTGGCCAGCTTCATTTTCCATTTCATATTGCACGATATAATTAGAGACCTTCGGAATCTTCATATACGCGCGAACCAAATCCTCCGCTTGTTTCGGGGTAAGCGGCGCTTTCGGAGTGGGCTTTGGCAAAGGCTGCTCCTGTGTTTCATCTGGGCTATCAGGCACCATCCCTGCCTTTCTTTTTTCCAAGTCTACTTGCCTCCACAACTCTCCAGCTTCTTTCGCTATTTGTCTAATTTGCTCATCATCGGACGTTGTACCGGCTAATTCCTTCAAAATCGCCTCTGCTTCTGCAAACTTCCTTTCATCAACAAACATCCGCGCCTTTTCCAGCTTTTCATTCATTTCCTTCATTTTCGCTTCTAATGCTTCTATTTTCGCAATAACTTGCTGCGCCTGCGGTTTTAATATTTTGGCTGCCTTGGATGTATCCTTTAAGCTTATAACCTTTTTCGCATAGGAAGTTGCATCTGCAAACTTTTCTTCCCGCAATGCTTTCGCGCTTGCTTCCATATACTCCGTTGCTTGAATATACTGTTTTACTTCATCGGTCGCTTTAGCCTTCTCAGCCTTCCTCAAATGGGATAAAGCCTCTTTATATTGCTGCTCCTGCAATGCCCCAATTGCCGCCTCGATCTCCTGCTCATATACCTTGCCCGAACAAGCCGAAACAAAGAACAGTGATAGAATGGATAATAGTAATGCTAATCGTTTCATTCGATGTTCCTCACATTTCTCAGTTTTTCTAGAAGTAATAGCCTTAGGAGAACATCTTTTATTATAATAGAATTTACGATAATTGAAAAATAGGCTAATAGCGGCCATACGGCAACGTTACCGAAGCATATGCTGTGACAGGAGTTCGCGCTTTGCCAATATTTCCTCTATTACCTTCAGCAAATCCGCCTCGATATGATCCATAGGATGCTTAGGACTTAACTGTACAACCCGAATGTCATGATCATCATATTTTTTTGAGACCGGATAATTGTTATAAAGATTCGGGTGTATCGCCCATACTTCATGAACAGGGCGTATATAGCGCGCCTCCTTTATGCCGAATAGAAAGTTAGACTTACATGAAACCGCATATTGAACAAGCTTTCTCATCGTCGACGTTTTTTGGCTGACTTTCGTTACATCCCATATGTGGTAAAGCGGCCGGTATTTAAAATCAAACAGCAGACTTCCCATATATATATCCTCATGAAAAAAATCCATCCTCATATCAGGTTTATTATGGGTGCTCTCTGTAAATAGCGGATTATCATAATCGGAATCCTCGCTATTTAAAGGGATTTCCCCCTCGTAAACGAAGTGCAGTTTAATATCCCCTTTTCGCAGGATAAGCTTTGTATTTTCCTGAAGCGTTGGGACTACATCCTCCATTTGAATGAACGAATCAGAGAAAATCCATCCGGCAACCGGAACAAATTGAAGCTTTTCAATTAAAATTTGCAAAAATTGAATAAAGCCCCAAATTTCATATAGCTTGTCCGTCCGCTTCCAGCGCAGGCTGTGTGACGGACGCAACTCTGCTTTCGTTTCATTTTTAAATTCGCGGTACATTTGGAATACTGCCCGATAGCGGAAATCTGTGTGTACCGCATGAGGCAAAGCAGCCGTATCTGCACGCTGAACATCCGCGAACCAAGGGGCTGATTCTAATAGAAAAAAGGCTTTTTGCAGCTTTTGAATTTTCGCAGCTACCTCGGCAGCCTGTTGCATTTCTTGCCTCAATGCACTCCATTTAGCTTCGCCGCCCTGATGCTGCTCAATCTCTTCCTGCATGGCACGCAATTCTTTCCTGACAAAGGCCGCCATTTTTTTTAGCCAACGATTTTCAGGCAAATCATAATTCACCTGCTGTATTGGCACTTTCAATTCATGTTGCCGCTCCGGATGCTGCAATTGATGGGCTACCGTTGCAGCATCTATTTTCTTTGCCTGGTGTTTGGGAACGATTGTGTACTCCTTTTTCGTTCTGTAATTTGCTTTTGCAGCCAAATCAATTACAGCTGGCAGCACATTCCGATAATGCTTTTCCAGTATCCGATGCTTAACGTAAAAATGATTACGGCCGTTTACACGAAAAGCGCTCCAAGCATTGTTTTTTTGCAATACAATTTCACGGGCCAACCCTTTTAAAAAGCCTTCTATTTCATCCTTCATTACTTGAAGCTGGCTCTCGGTCATTTGTTTCGGTACGACGCGCACCATCGTATAATACCAATTCCTGCGGCAATACACCTTTATAAGGTAATCTCCGGGAATAAGCGGAAAGCTATCATGCGAGAATAAAAGCTTACTATGAAGAGACGGACGTAAATACGGTTCCCCTTCTTCTTCGGCAAATACCTTTATCGCGGCTCCCTCCAGCCCTTCCATATATAATCGGCTATCTTCTTCATCGCTTTGAAATAATACTGCTACATCTACATTTTCAAGAATTGTTATATACACTTGTTCCGGGATATCGTACTCATCTTTATAAAAAAATGGGAGCTCCACAGGGCGGCCATGCTGCTCAAACACTAAAGAAAAGGGGACAAGCTCAGTACGTATAACCATTGAATTTCAACTCTTTTGCTTTTTGTTTGATTGCCGCCGTTGTTTTTGTAAAATGGGAGAGAGCGCGGTATTGATGCAAAATATGAATAAGCTTTGAAGATACGACGTCATCCTTTTCCGCATCATACATGCCGATAAAATACCGCCATACATCCTCTGACCCTCTTATTTTCGTTAATACGCGCTGTACAAGCTGCAAATCCAGCGCATCTTCCCGTGATAAATACGGATTGGAGGGCAGGTTTTTCAAATAGAGATCGATTTGCTTAACGATCCGCGGGCCAATTCCTGCCTTATGATCCACCGCCTGCAGCGCTTGGTGGATATCCCACAACAAATCTGTTTCCGCCTCCGATAATTGCAAAGCTGCATCCGTATGCTGAAATGCACGGTAGGTTTGATAATTGATTTCCTGCTCCATATAGCCCCAGTCCCTCTGTCCATCTTTATAACGGGCAAGCAGGGAATACTTTAAGACCTCTAGCGTAATCACATTCGCCCGATCAAGTACTTTATCAGAAAAATGATAAGTAGATTCGTCTACGTTGACCGTACCGACAAACATTACATTATCTCCAATCATAACGGTCGGCGGATACTGCGCCGCATTATACAGCTTGCTTTCCAAATTATCATTGTAAAGACGAAGAACCCGCCTGTTCTCTTGCATTTCAAGTACGGATAAAAATTGTGAGAAATAATGCTCTACCCTGGCGAGGTTCATCTCATCAAAAGCAACGATATAGAGCTTGCTGTCCCTGTTTTCTTCCTTCGATGCCTCAATCAAAAGATCAATAAGGCCCGAATCGCTCGGGCGGTAAATCATATGCAGTAAATCCGCATACCCGATGATGTCCGTATCGTCCGTCCAAGATGGCTTTACCGGAATGATAAGCATTTGCTCATTATTATGAATGCCCAGCGCTTTCGCATAAGCATGAATGAGCCTTGACTTGCCGATTCCACTCATGCCTTGTAGAATAACAAGTTTTGAAACCTTCATTGCGGTGTGAAAATTAACAATATCTTTTTCACTATATAGCAATCCATTCTCTTTCGTTACGTGAATAAAATGCTCAAGAAACCGTTCCTCATCATGGCACTTCCTGTGATTTTCTTGTATTAAAACCGGGTGCTGCGCCGCTATCGGCTCTGCCGCTGCTGCCGCTTCTTGCTTTCCCTCTATACATAAAATTTCCTCAAGCTTCCTTGCATCTTCACCTTGCATCAACATATGCAAACTGTCATATATATAAGCGTCCAAAAACGCCAATGAAACGGAAGCTTCATACATCTCATCAAGCCACTCCTCCGGCACAACATGGGCCTTTGCCGGCTCTGCCGCCGAAAAACAAAAGCCTCCATGCGCATAAGAATGGCTTGAAAAAGGACCTAGCGCATATACGGTACTTTCATTTTCCTTCCAAAAAATAAATGAAGGCGTATCGCTGCTGTCTGTAGATATTTTTTCAATCTTCCCGATATGTTTCTTTGCCGCAATCCGCTTGCAGAACTCCATAAAGGAATATCCATGCTCTTTCTCGCTGTAAATCGGAACCGGGATAAATACATGCTTGCTTTGAAAGGAATCTGCTTTGCGAAGCAGCATAATCTCTTTAGCCAAATATATATCGTTAGAGGGGGTCACCTTTTTGGCAGGAAGAAACACAATCAAGTAATTCTCCAAAAACTTTCGCAATTTCTCTTCCCTCATATAGTCCGGTTCAGTCAGCTTGTCCTCAAACCCGAATTTCTCCAGCTCTGTAGCATAACACGTAAAAAAAGATTGATCAGGGAAATGCTCCGGCTTCGTTGACACTCTCCTAATCCAAAATTGAACCGTATTTTGGCTATTGATAAATACACTTTTCGACTTGCCGAACTCTACTTCCACATCATGATTTGAAGCGATCGTTCCCAACAAACAAAACCCCCATTGCTTTAACATACCGAGCCCTCCCACTGCAAAAATTCATGCATATTATAAAACTCCTTCAGCTTTTTTCCTTCTACCCTCTTCTTTACCTTTCGCAAACTGGACGGTGTCATGGAAAACCGCATTAAACATATATAACGGAAAGCCGTAAATGTATGTTCCTCTAATGCTTGTTCAATCGTTTCTAATGGAAAAACCGTATACTTTTCAGAGGAAACAAGACTTTCATTTACATCTCCAAGAATAGCGATTTTATGCTGTTCATCAGGCGCTGCACCTTCCCATGCTACCTTCTTTGACTGGGCAGATAATGTTAAGCATAGAGCGTTTAATCGATTAATCTCTTCCTGCTTTGCTTGTATAGCATTTATCTTCTCCTGCACTTCTTCATTTTTCTGCTTTATTTCCTTATCCATTTCTGCAATTTTTTGCTTTTGTTCGATACATTGCGCCTCATATATATCGCTTTGTTTCTTCAAATCATATATTTGTTTTTTTAAATTGTGCATTTCATGCTCGCGTTTTTTTATTTCCTTCTCTTTATTCCCTATGTGTTGCTCTAAGCTATTCAATTTTGCCGCATATTGGATGTTTTTTGTTTCTTGCTTTTTCAGCTTCTCTTCTAAATCCCGAATAATAGCTTGCAGCGGCTTTATATAATCATCTTCCTGCTTTACTTGCGGTTCCAGGGAAACCGCTTGCCCTGCCTTTATATGGTTAGTATATAATTCAATCGCCCATTCCTCTTTTCCTTCTTCATCCGTACTCAGAAGAAAAGCAAGTATCTCAATTGCTTTTTCCCGATCCGCCATCTCAACGTGCAGCTGCTCCTTCGTCATCGCCGAGTAAGAATTTCTCCCATCATCTGCACCTTTCCGCAATGTAGCCTTTATTCGTTTCAATGTTTTCGGATTTAGCAACTCGGCTATAATTCTTATTTTCATTTGCTTCACCATAGGCTTCCTAATTTTTCGGAATCCGTCTACATTTATCTGGCTTTTTATAATTAAATCATATAAGTTTTCTTCATTAAGCTCTTGAAAAATCCATTTCCAAATCTCCTTTTGCATGCACGTTTCCTCCTAATCTTTTACTCCTATAAACTGGCTCTGTTAAAGGCTCATGTTGATTTTGATTGATTTGTTGATTTGGAGGCAACTCCAGCGGGAAAAGCGGGACATCCGAGACCCTGGACTGAGCGTAGCGAGGGAAACGGCTCGGCCCCGCCCGCGGAAAGCGTCCGCCTGTAGTGGAAAATCAACAATCAAGTTTAACAGAGCCTATAAATTAGAAAGCGCTTACTATATCCGATTCAATCTATAGCACTCCTTTTCATGAAAGCTATACATCCACAATTCCTTCTAATGGAACAAAAACATCCGGCAACGCGCAAAAGCAGGCAAATTCTTATAGTAATTTACGCAGGGGTAAAGCGCGTGCCAATGCCGGTTTGCCCGAAATAGTACAGTGAACTACCCACCACTTAGCGACTGACGCCGCTTGAAGTGGGGGCTTCCAAAGACCGAAAGATCGTCTTCTTCTTTTATTGCTCCTTCGCTCACAAACGTAAAAGTTCATGTCCAGAGCCTTACATTCGCGGTGTTCCTACCGCTACTGAAACCGATAGAAATTACACAGCTAAAGAGTGCTGAGGTAATGCTGCAAACCCGTATTGCTTCAAATTACAAGCGGCATTATAATCTCTATCGGTTTTTGCACCACATTCGGTACAGTGATACGTCCTTTCGGACAAAAGTAGTGTTTCTTTTTTATGTCC
>JBHGUR010000038.1:0-62656 GCA_048976805.1 Ectobacillus sp.
CAGTAACGGTCAGGACCTAGTTTGGCCTCGTCCAAAGGAAAACCAGAGGGAGAACATGAGTGCAGGCTGCGATTGGTTCTGCATAGCCGCAATGCACAGACGTACGTTATATAAAAATCAACATTGCTCTTTAACAGAGCCAAACGAAAAATAACGAAAGAAAGGTGATTAGAATGAAACGCCTCATTTTAGCTTCAGGTTCCCCGCGCCGGAAAGAATTGCTTGAGCAGATGCAAATTCCCTTTGAAATTGTTGTAAGCCAAATCGAAGAAATATTGGATGAGACGCTGCCGCCAAGCGAGGTTGTAATGTCGCTGGCCTTGCAAAAAGCCAATGATGTTGCCAAGCATTATACCGATGCCGTTGTTTTAGGCGCAGATACGATTGTGACCTATCAATCCCGCATTTTAGGAAAACCGGGCAGCGCGCAGGAAGCTTTAGAAACGCTTCGTTTATTATCCGGAAAAACGCACGAGGTGTATACAGGCGTGGCAATTGTTTCTAAAGAAAAAACAATAATGTTTTTTGACCGGACAGAAGTGGCGTTTTATGAACTGGCAGAAGAAGAGATTATGTCATACGTTGCGACAAATGAACCGCTTGATAAGGCGGGAAGCTATGGCATTCAAGGAATGGGCGCAATGCTTGTGAGGGAAATACACGGCGATTATTATTCGGTTGTCGGCCTTCCTATCGCACGTGTCGTTCGGGAATTAAGAAATTTTAAGGGATAGGGGGAAAAGGCATGAGCGTAAGCTGTATCCGCAATATCGCCAAGGAGGATCAGCCGCGGGAACGGCTTCTGGCTGAAGGGGTCGGAAGTTTATCTAATGCAGAATTATTGGCAGTTTTACTTCGAACGGGCTCTAAGGATGAGTCCGTTTTGACATTAGCGAACCGAATTTTACATCAATTTGACGGATTAAGGCTTCTTAAGGATGCGACGATGGAGGAGCTGACAAGCATTTCAGGCGTGGGTATCGCAAAAGGAGCGCAGCTTATGGCCGCTTTTGAGCTCGGGCGGAGAATGGTGCGTTTAGAATACGCGCAGCGCTATAGCATCCGCAATCCCGAAGACTGTGCAAAATACATGATGGAGGAAATGCGGTTTTTGCAGCAGGAGCATTTTGTTTGCTTATATTTAAACACGAAAAATCAAGTGATCCATCGGCAAACGGTATTTATCGGCAGCTTGAATGCCTCCATCGTGCATCCGCGCGAAGTGTTCAAGGAGGCATTTCGCCGTTCTGCAGCTTCGATTATTTGCCTGCATAATCATCCAAGCGGCGTGCGCCTGCAAGGTGCATAATTTTAGCGATTTCTAAGGAAATCTAGAACTCCTTACAATGTTCTATGGTCAGCATCTTACCTTGAGGGGAAACCCATAGAGGGAACAGAGCATGATGTGAAAAGGAGAAAAGACGACAAAGCTATCTAACGTCGAGTCAGTTCTTCAGACCAAGTGATGTATGGTAAAAGCTAAACTGCTTAAATCCTAGACGAATGAGCGATGGGTGCGCCATTGTCTACGATAGCTAACAGGCAATGAGGACAAAATGGGAGACGTATTGCCTGTGCGTCTGTTGGAAATCTCCGCTTTCCTACCCATAGTAAGGTTTGTCCTTCAATCCTCAACTAGAGGAAACCGTCGAAAGGGATACCTAACCATCACGCATCTAAAATTATGTCATAATGCAGGGATTACCTAAGTGCAAGTGCCAAGTGGCTATTAGACATTGGTCTATGAAAATTGCATATGGTAACGGAGTCTCCATAGTACCCAACGTTTGCTTGTAATGAGTTTAGCAGGGGGAAGGGAGACAGGTTGATGTTAACGTCAATGAGAAAGGAGCCATGAATATGGCAACAAATCCATTTCATCAGTTGGACGTTATAAGGAAAGCTTCTCAAAATGGTAAAACAATAACGGATTGTTACCGGCTCATGTATAAAAAGGAATTATGGATCAAGGCATATGCAAAGCTATATCCGAATGAAGGAAATCTGACAAAAGGAACGTCTGAAGAAGCAATCGATGGCTTTAGTCTACAAAAGGTTGACGAAATCATTGAACAGCTTAAACAAGGAACGTTTCGCTTCGCACCTGCAAGAAGGGGTTACATCCCAAAATCTAATGGTAAAAAGAGACCTTTAGGAGTTCCTAACTTCAAAGATAAGATGGTACAGGAAGTCATGAGAATGATATTGGAAAATGTATTTGAACCATTGTTCTCAGACCATTCTCATGGGTTTAGAGAAGGAAGAAGCTGTCATACAGCACTATCCCAAATTAAAAACACATGGAAAGGTTTAACATGGTGTATCGAAGGAGACATAAAAGGCTTTTTCAACCATATCGACCATTCTGTATTAATCAAACTAATCTCAAAGAAAATTCATGACCATCGTTTTCTGCTTCTTATTCACAATGCGCTTACTAGCGGTGTCATGGAAAAGTGGACATATCATAAAACATATAGCGGTACGCCACAGGGAGGTATTATCTCACCCTTGTTAGCCAATATCTATCTTCATGAGTTTGACCTATTTATGGAAAAACAAATGAAGAAGTTCGATAAAGGTAAAATCAGAGTGAAAAATGCTGAATATATCAAGATACGTTCAACAATCAGCACCCTATCCAGAAAGATTAAAAGACTTGACGACAGAAATGGACATCAATCTTGGGAAGGGCGAGAAGAGTTAATCCTAAACATTCAAGAACTAAAAACTAAGCAAATTGGGACTCATTCAATAGACCCTATGGATGGGAATTACCGCAGAATGAAATATGTTCGATATGCTGATGATTTCGTGATTGGTATCGCTGGTTCTAGACGAAGTGCAGTCATCATGAAGGAAAAAATCAAACATTTTCTTAAAGAGGAACTTCTGCTTGACCTTAACGAAGAGAAAACGCTTATTACTCATTTGGAACATCCAATTCCCTTTCTGGGATACGAATTTAGAAGATGGAATGAGATAAAGGTCAAGAGAGTCATGTATAAAAACCAAAAGCATCTGTTGAAAAAGCGTACTCTATCAGGTGCAATTAAGTTAGAAATCCCCGAAAAGAAAATCAAAGAATTTGCAATAAAAAATGGATATGGAAACTTGGATACTTTTAAAATAATTCATAGAGCAAAACTCATTAACAATTCAGAGCTAGACATACTGTATACCTATAATGCGGAACTGCGAGGGATTGCAAATTACTATAAGCTAGCAAATAATTATCATCATCTAGACAAGCTATTCTATCTAGCTGAAAGTAGTTTTATCAAAACCATTGCTAATAAGCGAAGAAGTACCTCTATGAAGGCTGCAACTAGTATGAGAACCCACAAACAAGGTGTTCTGTGTTTAACTAGAAAGGACAAGCAAGGTAATGAAAGACTTCATCAATTTGTTAAACTAAAGGATTTGCCTAAACATAAAGGTGCGATTAAAGCAGCCTCTCCTGAAATAGATACACTTGTCAATACATTAAAATATTCAGGAAGAACAGAATTTGAACAACGCTTATTAGCAAATCGCTGTGAAGCGTGCGGTACAACAGAAGGTCAGATGGAAGTTCATCATGTTCAAAAGTTAAAGGACATTAAGAAAAAGCGGAATTTAACATATTTGGACAAAATTATGATTGAACGGAACTGAAAGCGCCTTGTCCTATGTTATAAGTGCCATCATGACCACCATGAGAAGCAAATTCCGATTAGTCAACCGGCGAGCCGTATACGCTGAAAGGTGTACGTACGGTTCTGAGGGGGGAACTGTGAAACCTGCTTTGGGAACAAAGCAAGGCGCATGGTTCCTACCCTACGATCCGGCGCCGAGCCGTGAAGATATTGAAGTTACCAAAAGATTAGCAGAATGTGGTAAAATAATGGGGATTGAGGTGCTTGACCATATTATCATTGGCGAGCATCGTTTTGTTAGCTTAAAAGAAAAAGGTTATATTTAATACTATTCATTTTTTTCGTTTTGTTTTATAATGTGTTTTATGAGTTTTTTGTAGGGTTTAGTTAACAATAAGAAAAGTGAAATTATAGAAACGTTTTGTTTTGGAATAAAAGCAAAGTATTTTCGTTTTAGAAAGGAAGATACACGGATGTTTGGATTTGGTGGCTTTACACGCGATCTTGGAATAGATTTAGGAACTGCAAATACACTTGTATACGTAAAAGGAAAAGGTGTTGTTGTACGCGAACCTTCCGTTGTGGCGATGCAAACTGATACAAAGCAAATTGTGGCAGTAGGAAATGACGCGAAGAAAATGATCGGCCGTACGCCGGGCAATGTAGTCGCGCTTCGCCCGATGAGGGACGGGGTAATTGCGGACTATGAGACAACGGCGACAATGATGAAATATTATATTAAGCAGGCGCAAAAATCGAATGGATTTTTCTCCCGTAAGCCTTATGTAATGGTATGCGTGCCTTCAGGGATTACCGCTGTAGAAAGACGCGCCGTTATTGATGCAACGCGCCAGGCCGGAGCGAGGGATGCATATCCGATCGAAGAACCATTCGCGGCAGCTATCGGGGCAAATCTGCCGGTGTGGGAGCCGACGGGAAGCATGGTTGTGGATATTGGCGGGGGTACAACAGAAGTCGCGATTATCTCTCTTGGCGGCATTGTAACAAGCCAATCTGTACGCATTGCCGGAGATGAGATGGACGACGCAATCATCCAATACATTAAAAAGAACTACAATCTGATGATTGGGGAGCGCACAGCGGAATCGCTGAAGCTGGAAATCGGTTCTGCAGGCAATCCGGAGGGCATTGAGCCGATGGAAATTCGCGGCCGGGATTTAATTACAGGGCTGCCGAAGACGGTGCTAATCAAACCGGAAGAAGTTGCAGAAGCGCTAAAGGATATCGTAGATGCAATTGTAGAATCCGTAAAGAACACGCTTGAAAAAACGCCGCCGGAACTGGCTGCTGATATTATGGACCGCGGTATTGTATTAACAGGGGGCGGCGCGTTGCTTCGCAACTTGGACAAGGTAATCAGCGAAGAAACAAAAATGCCGGTTATTGTAGCAGAAAATCCGCTGGATTGTGTAGCGATCGGAACAGGCAAAGCTCTTGATAATATTGATCTTTTCAAAACAAAATTAAGCTGATTTAAGAGGGTGTAGACGTGCCGCAGTTTTTCTTAAACAAGCGATTAATCATGTTATTAGTCAGCATCATTCTTCTCGTAGCATTAATCGGAATATCTTTGAAAGAGCGGCAAAAGCTGACTTGGCCGGAGCAATTTATTAAAGATACCGTAGGGGTTGTAGAAAGAACTTTTGAAAAGCCCGCACAATACGTTGCGGGTTTCTTCCAAAATATTGAGGATATTAAGCATACATATCAAGAAAATAAGGTGCTAAAAGCGAAACTGGACAAGTATGCTGAGCTTTCTGTTGCGGTAAAGGATTTGGAAAAAGAAAACAGGGAGCTTCGTGCCATTTTGAAGAAAAAAGATACGCTTCGCGACTACAATCCGCTGCAGGCGACAGTGATCGGCCGCAATCCGGATAAATGGTACGACTTGGTGGCCATCGATAAAGGAGCACAGCACGGCGTGAAAAAAGACATGGCTGTCGTTACGGAAAAAGGGCTAATCGGAAAAGTGAAAAGCGTTTCGCAGTTTACCGCTACAGTTGAATTGCTTAGCTCTTTAAATCGTACCAATCGCATTTCAGCTGTCGTACAGGAAGATACAGCTATTTTTGGCCTTATTGAAGGATATGATAAGGAGAAGCAGGCGCTTGTGTTTGCGAAAATTCCGTCCGATGCGAAAGTAAAAAAAGATCAAATTGTCGTAACATCGGGATTAGGCGGGATTTTTCCGCAAGGTCTTGTAATTGGTACGGTAACGGACGTAACACCGGATGAATACGGATTGACGCAGACTGCCTATGTTAAGCCTGCAGCTGATTTAAGCGATATCAATAATGTAATGGTTGCGAAACGAACAATGCGAACAGCAGAAGATGAAGTAAGATAAGGAAGGTGAAGCAGATGCGAAAATTTATTCTTCCTCTCCTTTTGCTGTTTGTTTTTATTATGGAAAGTGTCTTTTCTTCGGTTGTACCGACAAATCTTTTTGGTGAACGAAATATTGCGGCGCCTCATTTTTTTGTAATCGTATTATTGTTTATTACAATTTACTACAACGCTACGCGCGCGATGTATTTTGCTTTCATATTTGGTTTTTTGTTTGATATTGTATATACGGAATTAATAGGTGTTTATTTATTCGCCTATCCGATTTTGACTTATCTTGTATCTAATGCAATGAAAATTTTGCAGGTGAATTTATTTATTGTTTCAGTGTTGGTTCTTGCTGGCGTTACAGCCCTTGAATATTATGTCTATGGCTTCTTGTCCTTGTTGGGCCGCGCAGATTTGCCCATGCATGTATTTATCCTGGAGCGTCTCTTCCCTACCCTTGCTTTAAATGGTATTTTTCTGCTGTTATTTTGTTTCCCGCTGAAAAAATATTTATTGCGGTATGCCGCGGCAACTGAAGAAAAATAAGAGGATTTTCTGCTTTTATGTCGAAATGAATCGTTGGGGTGAGCGTTAGTGAAGGAACGAAAGCAACAATATGTAACTATTAAAGGAACAAAGGACGGTTTAACGTTACATTTAGATGACTCCTGCTCGTTTCATGAATTGTTGCACGAAATTGATGAGAAGCTTTCAACAACTTATTATGATGGTGGAGAACGCTCGCTCATTGAAGTGCATGTCAAGGTGGGCAATCGGTATTTAGCAGCTAAGCAAGAAGAAGAGCTTCGCGCTCTTATTCGAAATAAAAAAAATCTCGTCGTAGATACGATAGAGAGCAATGTAATGACGAAAGAGCAAGCGATAAAATGGAAAAGGGAAACAGAAATAGTTCCCGTTACTAGAATTGTTCGTTCCGGACAAATTTTGGAGGTTGCAGGAGATCTTCTGCTTATTGGGGACGTAAACCCTGGTGGAACTGTAATGGCGGGAGGAAATATCTTCATCATCGGAGCGTTGCGCGGAATTGCTCATGCAGGGTGTTATGGCAATAAGCAATCAGTTATTACGGCGTCACTGATGCGGCCGATGCAGTTGAAGATCGGTGATGTGATAAATCGTACTCTAGATTTAAATGGGGAAGGGCACGAAATGGAATGCGCCTATGTCAATGAGGATGAGCAAATTGCCATAGACCGCATTCAAGTTCTCACTCATCTTAGACCTAATTTAACAAGGTTAGAAAGGGGAATTGTATAGCTGTGGGAGAGGCAATTGTTATTACATCTGGAAAAGGCGGAGTCGGAAAGACAACGACCTCTGCAAATCTTGGAACAGCCTTGGCGTTATCCGGCAAAAAGGTATGTCTAGTAGACACTGATATTGGACTTCGAAACTTAGATGTGGTAATGGGGCTGGAAAATCGAATTGTATTTGACCTTGTAGACGTCGTACAAGGCCGCTGTCGTTTGCCGCAAGCCTTGATTCAGGATAAGCGCTTCGAAGAGCTATATTTGTTGCCTGCAGCCCAAACGAGTGATAAATCGGCTGTAACACCTGAGCAAATGAAGGAAATTATTCAACAATTGCGGCAAGATTTCGATTACATATTGATTGACTGCCCGGCGGGAATTGAGCAAGGGTTTAAAAACGCCGTGGCGGGTGCAGATAAGGCGATTGTCGTGACGACGCCCGAGGTGTCTTCTATGCGCGACGCAGATCGTATTATCGGTTTGCTTGAAAAAGAGGATATCGAACCGCCAAAGCTTATTATTAATCGGGTGCGCAGCCATATGCTAAAAAATCATGAAATGCTCGATGTTGATGAAATCGTCCGGACTCTTTCCATCGAATTAATCGGAGTAGTGGAGGATGACGATGCTGTAATTAAAGCGACAAATATCGGTGAGCCTGTTGCGCTTTTTCCAAACGGAAAAGCCTCCCTTGCTTATCGCAATATTGCAAGACGGCTTCTTGGAGAATCCGTACCGCTTCAGGCGCTTGACCAAGAAAAAGTGACAGTATTATCAAAAATGAAACGATTCTTCGGATTTTAAAAACGCTTCGCCATACGGTGAGGCGTTTTTTCTTTTACTACCTTCGCATATCTTGTCCGGATGATTCATAAGTATGTACAAACTGTAATGAATTTCATCATAGTGTTCCTGCTGATAACAGACAATGAAAATTTAGCCATCGCTTTCGGCTTAATTGGGCAAAAAGCCGCGGCTTTGGCGTAAGAGGAAGGGGACGAGATGAGAAACAGGAGAGTAGAAGAAATTCGAAAGCGGATTGCAAAGAGAAAGGCCGAGCAGCAAAAGCATACGTATCCGAGTGGGGTGGAGGTATTTACGTTTGAGGATGAAGAGGAGATTTCCCAGCCGGTTGCGTTTATAGATCAGAAGGAGCCGGTGCCTCCCTTATTTCGGAAAGAAATCTTTTTGCTCAAATTACTGTGTGCGGCCTGCCTTGTACTTGGAGCAGCTATTTTATTCAAAAATTCAAATCCTTCTTTCGATAAGGCGCGAACGGTTGTACAGACGGTTATGAGAGAAGAATTTAAATTCGCTTCTGTATCTAAATGGTACGAGGGGCAATTTGGCAAGCCGTTAACGCTATTGCCATCCTCCAAGCAGACACCGGGAGAAGAAAAGCAGGATTATGCCGTTCCGGCTTCTGGAAAGCTTCTTCAACCGTTTCAGGCGAACGGACAGGGGGTATTTGTTCAAACGAACATTAATGCAACGGTTGATGCCGTAAATGAGGGGATTGTTATTTTTGCAGGAAACAAGGAGGACCTGGGGAATACCGTTATTATTCAACATGCGGACGGTACAGAGTCGTGGTATGGAGGGTTATCAGAACAGCATGTAAGCTTGTATGATTACGTAAAGAAAAAACAGAGAATCGGCAAGGTTCAAAACAGTGAGGATGGCAAGGCTGGCACCTTTTACTTTGCGTTTAAAAAGGAGGAAAAATTTATAGACCCAATTCAGGTGATTCCTCTTGAGTAACTATATACATGTTTTCTCTAAGATTTCGGTTCATCCTCTGTTTTGGCTAGTAATGGCGATTGGCGTATGGACAGCTCATTTTAAAGAATTGCTCGTTTTATTTTTTATCGTGTTTATTCATGAAATGGGGCATGCATTGGCCGCAGCTCATTACGGCTGGCGCATTAAGAAAATTCAGCTCCTGCCCTTTGGAGGGGTGGCTGAATTAGAGGAACATGGAAATAAACCGCTTAAGGAAGAGCTTGCTGTTGTGCTGGCAGGACCGGCACAGCATATTTGGCTTATGCTGGCTGCTTATGTATTATATAGAGGAGGGTGGATGCCAACAGATTCATTTCATTTTTTTATGTGGAATAATATCACAATTTTTTTCTTTAATTTGCTTCCAATTTGGCCGCTTGACGGCGGGAGAATCATGTTTAACGCGTTTTCGCGCCGGCTTCCGTTTTTGCAAGCGCATCGTTATATGATCTTTGTATCAGGGATCAGTTTTTGCCTCGTTGCGGGGACGGGGTTGCTTTGGAATACGACAAATATTACAATGTGGACAATGTTTATTTTTCTCGGTGTTTCAATGTACCTAGAGTGGAAGCAGCGGGAATATACGTTTATCCGCTTTTTGCTTGAGCGCTATTACGGAAAAAGGCCAAGCATTGGGAAACTAACATCCATCACCGCTAACAGGGAAGATCCGTTATACGATATCTTTACGCAGTTCCGCCGCGGTTATAAGCACTCGATCGTTATCCAAGGAAAGCGGGAACGCTATACGCTTGATGAGAATGAATTGCTGCACGCATATTTTGCGGAAAAGCGGGTAAGCTCTTCAATTGGCGAGTTAATCGGTTAGTGTTGATGACAGCACTAACTTTTTCTTATTTTTATTAAGGCTATGTTAAATGCTAGTGTTGATATGTAACCCTTTTTTAAAGGGGGAGAGTGCTCCCAGCCGTGTGCAGTAACGGTCAGGACCTAGTTTGGCCTCGTCCAAAGGAAAGACAGAGGGAGAACATGAGTGCAGGCTGCGATTGGTTCTGCATAGCCGTAATGTACAGACGTACGTTATATAAAAATCAACATTGCTCTTTAACAGGGCCTTTATTAAAAGGTAAAGTGGGGGACAGGATTGAGAACGTTATATATGAATCTTCTTGGAACGGAAAAACGAATTGCGCTCCAAGAGGATGGTCAACTAGTAGAAATTTTTTTTGAAAGACCTGATGAAAAAGAAATAGTTGGAAATATATATATTGGCCGAGTGATAAACATATTGCCGGGAATGCAAGCGGCGTTTGTTGATATTGGCGCAAAGCAAAATGCTTACATACATCGCGATGACCTGCCGGGAGCAGATGGAAAAAAGGCTATCAGCCAGCTCGTTCACCAAGGACAAGCATTGCTTGTTCAAGTTGTCAAGGATGCTATTGATACGAAAGGGCCAAGGCTAACAGCAAAACCGGAATTCACCGGGAAATATGTCGTATATATGCCTTATGACGATACGGTTGCCGTGTCGCGCAAAATACAGGATGCCAGCAGAAAGCAGGAGCTTCTTCAGCTTGGAAGCAATCAAGAGGGGCAAGGCGGCTTCATTTTTCGCTCCGCCGCAGGGACGGCTGCCCTGGATGAGGTAAAGGCGGAAATAACTAAATTGCGCCGTACATACGAGCGGCTGGTGCAAATGAACGAAAGGCCTCCTTTGCTTGTCCATACAGCAGTTTCATTGTTTGACCGCGTTTTCCAAGAAATACCGGATGGGACAGTGGATTGCGTCGTTGTGGATGATAGGGCAGCCACAACAGAGTTAGCGGCTAAACTCGGCGAACATAAGGTAGAATTTTACAATGGCAAGGAACATATCTTTGATTATTACCAAATAGAAGCAGAACTAGAAAAAGCATTAAAAAAAGTTGTATGGCTGCCAGGCGGCTCATATATTCTGATTGAACAAACAGAGACGATGACCGTAATTGATGTGAATACAGGAAAATTTACCGGCAAGCAAACCTTAGAGGATACAGTATTAAAAACAAATGAGCGGGCAGCAAAGGAAATCGCAAGGCAACTGCGCCTTCGCGATATTGGAGGCATGGTTTTAATAGACTTCATTAATATGAAGGAAAAAGAAGCCAGGGAGCAAGTAAAACGCACATTGCTTTCCGAATTGAAAAAGGATCGGACACCGTCTCGTGTACTTGGTTTTACAGGCCTTGGCATATTGGAGATGACAAGAAAGCGCAAGCGCAAATCATTGCGTGATTATGTTTTATCTTCTTGCAGCTGTTGTCACGGATTAGGAATGAATTTGGCTCCGTCTGCTATCGCATATCGTTTGCAGCGCGAGCTCTTTCAATATCGGGGAACAGATTATGAAGCGGCGTTGGTTGCCGCACCCAAAGAGGTGCAGGACATATTTGCACAGCTGCAGCTTGGCAAAGAATTGCCTGTTGAAGTTATGTTTCAAACTATTTTGTCAGCGGATTACAGCATTCGCCATTTAGGTACAAAGGCAGAAATCGCAAGCCGCAAAAACTAGCAAGGTATGTTGACACATGGCTATATTCATGATAGTATCTTAATGTTGTTAAAGTTTATAGCACCTATTGGCTATACGCTACAACCGCACGCAACCGGTTATAAATGACATTGTCTACCTGACTGCGGCGAGTCTTAGTAAACATGAGGAGGTGCAAGTATGTACGCAATTATCGAAACTGGTGGAAAACAAATCAAAGTTGAGGCTGGTCAAGCAATCTACGTTGAGAAGCTTGACGCGCAAGCTGGTGATACAGTTACTTTCGACAAAGTTTTATTCGTAGGCGGCGAAAACGTGAAGGTTGGCAGCCCAACTGTAGCAGGCGCAACAGTTACAGCGAAAGTTGAAAAGCAAGGCCGCGCTAAGAAAATCATCGTTTTCAAATACAAAGCGAAGAAAAACAACCGTCGTAAGCAAGGTCATCGCCAACCATACACTAAGCTTGTAATTGAAGCAATCAACGCGTAAGGTTGCAATGATTAAGGTTACAATACATCGGACGAAGCAAAACAGCATTCAATCATTTAAAATGACGGGCCATGCATTCTATGCAGAGCACGGTCAAGATATTGTATGTGCAGGTGCTTCAGCTGTCGCTGTTGGAACGGTAAATGCAATCGACCAGCTATGCGGCATTAAAGCGGAAGAACATAGCGTGATGGAGAGCGGGCTGCTAGAGTTCGTTTTGCCGCCGCTAGGTGAGGAAGCTTTTCAAAAGGCGCAGGTGCTGTTAGAGGGCATGGTTGTTTCGTTAGAAACAATTCAAATGGTGTACGGCGATTTCATAAAAATTATTCAAAATGTGCAGGAGGTGTAACTATGTTAAGATTAGATCTTCAGCTTTTCGCTTCCAAAAAGGGAGTAGGTAGCACAAAAAATGGCCGTGATTCTATCGCGAAACGTCTTGGCGCTAAGCGTGCAGACGGTCAATTCGTAACTGGCGGCTCTATCCTTTACCGTCAGCGCGGTACGAAAATCTATCCAGGCGTGAACGTTGGCCGCGGTGGAGATGACACTTTATTCGCGAAAGTTGACGGCGTTGTACGCTTCGAGCGTCTTGGCCGCGACCGCAAACAAGTGAGCGTATATCCTGTAGCTCAAGAAGCATAATTATACTCACGGAAAACTCTAACCTGAGTGCAGGTTAGAGTTTTTCTATATTAAAGGGGATATCCATGGACAAAAAATGGACGATTGTTGACGCTTTACGGCATTCGCGCCACGACTGGCTGAATCGCCTGCAGCTGATTAAAGCTCATCTGTCTCTTGGAGGGGTAGAGCGTGTGCAGGAACTGATGGAAGAGTTCGTAGGAGAAGCACATCAAGAATCACGTCTCATGAATTTGAAAATGCCTCTTTTTACAGAATTGCTGCTTACATACAGCTGGGAACATCCTCCGTGCACACTTGAGTATGAAGTCTTAGGAGAAATACATACATTAACCGAATTGGATGAAGTATTGACGAAGTGGACGTCCCATTTTATGAGCTTGCTTCATAGGGAAGCAGACTTATATGGGGAAAACCATTTATGCATCACAATAGCGTGTGAAGAAGATGTTCGTTTCTTTTTTGATTTTCGTGGCAAACTAATGAATACGGACAAAATAGAACACTGGCTAGCTTACGAACAGGAGGGCAATATTTCGCTTTCTTATTCAGTAAGCGAAGATGAGCTATCAATTGAAATGCAAGTAAAACAGTAAAGTGTGGTGAAATTATGTTTGTAGACCAAGTCAAAGTATATGTAAAAGGCGGCGATGGCGGCAACGGGATGGTTGCGTTTCGCCGTGAGAAGTATGTTCCAAAAGGCGGGCCGGCCGGCGGTGACGGCGGCCGCGGTGGCAATGTGGTTTTTGTCGTCGAAGAAGGTTTGCGTACACTTATGGATTTCCGTTATAAGCGCCATTTTAAAGCGCCGCGCGGCGAGCATGGAATGAGCAAAGGGCAGCACGGCAAAAATGCGGAAGATATGATTGTGAAAGTGCCGCCGGGAACGGTTGTGACAGATGCGGATACAGGACAGGTTATTGCCGATTTAGTAACGCACGGGCAAACTGCAGTAATCGCTCGCGGCGGGCGCGGAGGCCGGGGGAATACCCGGTTTGCGACCCCTGCCAATCCAGCTCCGGAAATTGCGGAAAATGGCGAGCCAGGGCAAGAGCGCAACATTATTCTTGAGTTAAAAGTATTAGCGGATGTAGGATTAGTAGGATTTCCGAGTGTCGGAAAATCAACGCTGCTTTCGGTCGTCTCAGCTGCCCGTCCAAAAATCGCAGCGTACCATTTCACGACAATCGTGCCGAACTTGGGCGTAGTCGAAACAGAGGATGGTCGAAGCTTCGTAATGGCGGATTTGCCGGGACTCATTGAAGGGGCTCATGAAGGAGTAGGGCTTGGACATCAATTTTTGCGCCATATTGAACGGACGCGCGTTATCGTTCATGTAATTGATATGTCCGGCATGGAAGGCCGCGACCCGTACGAAGACTATGTAACAATTAATAACGAGTTAAAAGAATATAATTTGCGTTTGACAGAGCGTCCGCAAATCATTGTTGCAAACAAAATGGACATACCGGGAGCAGAGGAAAATTTGCAGATTTTTAAAGAAAAAGTGCAAGAAGAGGTACAAATTTTCCCGATTTCGGCGATTACGCGCCAAGGCTTGCGCGACTTGTTGTTTGCAATTGCAGATCTGGTGGAAACAACGCCAGAATTCCCGCTTTACCAAGAACAAGAAGGGGAAGAAGCGGCGCGTGTCATGTATAAGTTTGAAAAAGAAGGTCCGGCCTTTAATATTACGCGTGAAAGCGACGGCACATTTGTTGTATCAGGTCCGGATATTGAGAAGCTGTTTAAAATGACCGATTTCTCCCGCGATGAATCGGTGCGGCGCTTCTCCCGCCAAATGCGCGGCATGGGCATTGATGAAGCGTTGCGCGCGCGCGGGGCAAAAGATGGAGATATCGTGAAAATCTTGGAGTTTGAATTTGAATTTATTGAGTAGAGCTGTCCATTTCGGGCAGCTTTTCTTTATGAATATTCTAAATTTTTATGGCGGTAAATGTGCTTCCGTGATATAACTAGAAACATAATAGGAAAGAAGGAGAGACGAACGTGGACTATCGAGTCGGATATTTAGGACCAGAAGCAACATTTACCCATATCGCTGTGAAACGCTTTTTTTCGGAGCAGGAGAGCATCCCATACCCGACTATTCCGGATTGTATCGATGCCGCCGCAAAGGGGGAAATTGATTTTGCTGTTGTTCCTTTGGAAAATGCAATTGAGGGCTCTGTCAACATTACCATAGACTATTTGATTCACGAACAGCCGTTAGCGATTGTCGGAGAAATCACCGTGCCGGTGCGTCAGCACTTGCTTGTCCATCCGGATCATGCCGCTGCGTGGCAGGATGTTCAAACGATTTATTCCCATCCCCATGCAATTGCGCAATGCCATAAATTTTTAAATGAGCATTTAAAAGGGAAAGAAGTGCAGGACGTGACATCAACGAGCGCGGCTGCCCGGTATGTAAAGGAGCACCCGGAGCTAAAAATTGCGGCGATTGCCAATGAAGCAGCGGCTGAAAAATATGGACTGGCTATTGTGCATAAGGATATTCATACACATCGCAATAACCACACGAAATTTGTTGTGCTGCACAATCATTTCGGGCTAAAGCCGCCTGGAAAAGGCGAGTGCCGCGGCGAGAAAACGACGCTCATGGTAACGCTTCCTTCTGACTATGCAGGAGCTTTGTATCAAGTGCTCGCCGCCTTTGCTTGGCGTAAGCTCAATCTTTCGAAAATTGAATCACGCCCAATGAAAACAGGGCTGGGCAACTATTTTTTCTTAATTGATGTTGATGGGCCATATGATAATGTGCTGATGCCGGGGGCGAAAATGGAGCTGGAGGCGCTCGGCTGTTCGGTAACGATTCTTGGCAATTATTGTTGTTATGCCGTTTAGAGGACAAACGCAAAAAATGGCCATAAGAGATCAGCTGCTCCTATGGCCATTTTTATAAAAGCTGCAGACCACCGGCTATTATGGCTCTATAAGAAAGCCGAAACGTTTTAGCGCATCGCAGGCGGCATCAAGCCTGCCGAGCGAGTCCGCTTCAATCGTATGAAGGTGGATTCCCCCTGTTAGCTGTGATAAGTAGGCCGCATTCGTTTCTTGGATTTTTTTTAAATATTGATCTACTTCGTAGCGGTTGCTCACCATAATCGGCGCTGTCAAGTCGCCATAAACAGGATGTTCAACTTTTACGTCTTTAATAGTGACGCCGTGGTCGACGAGCAGTGTGAGCTCGTCCTTCACTTTATCAGGCGGATGGTTGCATGCAATGACCCGTTCATGTTTTTGCTGCCTAGGCAGCGGGCGCATATACATGTAGCCTTGTGAAGTAGCGATAATGGGCTCGTTGCGTGCTTTTAATAAAGAAATATCCTGTACAATCACTTGGCGGCTAACATTCGTTTTTTTGGAAAGCTCACTTCCAGATAGCGGTTTTTCCGCTTCCGCTAACCAATTTAAAATAAGCTGCCTCCGTTCTTCCCCTAATATTTTTTTGCTTTCATTTTGATTCATTTCACAATTGCTCCTCTAAAAAATTCATCAATTATTGTTTTGAGTACATGCAGCGCTGTGTCGATATGTTCCTCTGTTGTGCTTTTTCCGAAAGAAAAGCGGACATACTGCTTTGCTTCCTCCGGCGATCTGCCGATTGCAAGCAGCGTGCGGGACGGCTCTTGCTTTGTAATTTGGCAAGCGCTTCCTGTTGAAATGGCGATGCCGTTTCGATTATATTCCAGCACCATATATTGGCCTTCTATGCCTTTTATTGTAATCGCAGCGATATGGGGCAAACAAGTGACAGGATGCCCCTCTACAAAAATCGGGTGCGTCAACATTTGTACACCGTCTATAAAGCGCTGCCGCAGCGCTTGCAGCCGTGCTGTTTCTGCTTCCCGTTTTTCCATAATGTGCTGTGCAGCCGTTAGGAAAGCTGCAATCCCAGGAACGTTCACAGTGCCGGGACGAAAGCCGCCTTCATGGGAAGTTCCGGCAAATAACGGTTTCCAGCGCACTTGCGGATTGATGTAACATGCGCCGACTCCTTTTGGCCCGTAAATTTTATGGGATGAGACAGATAAGCTGTCAATTTGCATATGCTGTACATCAATTGGAAGCTTGCCGAACGTTTGGACACAGTCTGTATGAAACAGCACATTATATTTTTTTAAAATTGCACCGATTTCTTGCAAAGGCTGGCATGTGCCAATTTCCGAGTTGCCATGCTGAATGCTTGCAATAATAGTTTCATCGGTAATTGCCGCTTCTAATTCTTTTAAGTCAACTATCCCATAGCGGTCGACAGGAACGTATGCAACAGTAAACCCATGTTGTTCCAATGTGCGGAAATAGTTGTGAATGGAAGCATGCTCGATTGGCGTTGTGATAATATGTTTGCCCTTTTTTGTATGCGCGGCAATTAAAGAATGAAGCGCTAAGCAGTTTGATTCAGATCCGCCGCTTGTAAAGAATACGCCCTGTTCTTTTCCGTTTATAAAAGAGGCGAACGTTTTTTTGCATATATGCAATAAGGTAGATGCATTAGAACCGATATCATGCAAGCTTTGCTCGTTGCCAAAATAGTCTTTAGCCGCTTTTGAATATGCCGATAAAGCTTCATCGCTCATTGGCGTGGTTGCCGCATAGTCCATATATATCATACTTGTCTCTCCCGCTCCTTTTAAGTGTAGCATACGTTATGGCGCTTGCCTTCTTTTATCAAGAAAAAATTGGCAAAAAAATCTCTTATTCTCCTTTTGAAAAAAATCTCTTGTCATTAGTTTAAATATATGTAAATATAAGTGTCAAGACGGTTGTATATATAATGAAGCAGGGAGGCAGGTCTATGCCTAGTGCGGATGTTTTGATTATCGGAAGCGGGTTAGCGGCTTTAAGCATCGCGGAAAAGCTTTGTTACGAAAAGAATGTGATAATTATCACAAAAGGAACGAAACGCCATAGCAACTCCAATTTGGCGCAAGGGGGAATCGCAGCAGCTGTTGCCGATGATGACCACTGGGTTCATCATTATGAAGATACTTTGGCGGCCGGCTGTTATTACAATAATACCGAAGCGGTTGCCTATTTAGTGCAGAAAGGGCCTGAGGAAATGAAGCGCCTGCTTGCCGAGGGAATGACGTTCGATTATGGAGCGGCCGGACTTAGTCTCGGCATGGAAGGCGCGCATCGCAAACGCCGCATTTTGCATGCCGGTGGAGATGCAACGGGCAGAAATTTGCTGGGCCATCTTCTTGATCGCATAAAGGATAAGGTTACGATCATTGAAAATGAAACTGTGCTTGACTTAATCATACAGGATGGTATATGCGCTGGAGCAATCACAAGGGATACGCAACAGGCGACTCGTACGTATTTTGCTGCCCATACTATATTGGCAACAGGCGGTATCGGTTCTCTGTACTCCTTCAGTTCCAATGACAGCACCGTTACGGGTGACGGACTCGCGATGGTATATCGGGCTGGAGGAAAGCTGGTTGATTTGGAGTTTGTACAGTTTCACCCAACGCTGCTTTACATAAACGGAGCTTGCTGCGGCCTTGTGTCTGAAGCGGTTCGCGGCGAAGGGGCTGTTTTGTTCAATACAAAGGGTGAACGCTTTATGGAGGATGTGCATGAACAAAAAGATTTGGCGCCGCGCGATGTTGTAGCGCGTGCGATTCATCAACAGATTATGAAGGGGGAGGAGGTATACTTAGATATTTCGATGATTCCTCATTTTTCTGCACGCTTTCCAACCATCTCGGCGCTGTGCTGGCAGCATGGATTGGATATAGAGAAAGGGCGTATACCGGTAGTTCCGGGGGCGCATTTTCATATGGGCGGCATTCAAACAAATTTGAACGGGGAAACATCTATTCCATGCCTGTACGCTGTTGGCGAAGCGGCATGCAATGGCGTACATGGCGCCAATCGGTTAGCCAGCAATTCTTTGCTAGAGGGAATTGTATTTGGCAGAAGGCTGGCAGATTATTTGCAGCAGCTTAAAATAGATAAACCAAAAAGAAAGCCGCTTGGTGTTTCTGCCGGGGTGACATGTATTCTTCCTGCAAAAGCTGAAATTCAAAATATGATGATGAAGCACGTGGGGATTGTGCGGACGGAGGAAGGTTTACAAGTCGCCAAGCGATGGTTTGAGCAGTATATGGCCTGTGAGGCATTCGGCACGTTGGCGCATGAACAGATGAACGATGAGCAAATCACGGTCTTTAATATGCTGACTGTTGCATGGCTTGTTACATTGGCGGCCTTGCAACGGAAAGAAAGCCTCGGCGCCCATTATCGGAGCGATTGCCAAACAGCGGGTGAACGGATAGAACCAATCATCTTATCAAAGCAAACCGCAGCTCTTCAAATTGTGTAAAGAGAACGGGAAACGGGAGTGAAAATATGAACATATTAAAGCTAAATGAAGCATTGCGGCATTTTTTTCTTGAGGATCTCGGCGACCGTGATGTTACCTCGCAGCTGATCTTTCCGGATAACCTACGGGCTTCCGGTACATTTACGGTTAAGGGGGATGGGGTGTTTGCTGGAGAGGCGGTCATTTTTCAAGGATTTCGGCTATTGGACGATAGGGTTTCTGTTGAAATTTATAAAAGGGACGGCGATTTTGTAAAGTGCGGCGATATTATTGCAGCTGTGCAGGGGCCAATCGTACAGCTTTTAACAGGTGAACGCGTCATTTTAAATATTATTCAGCGCATGAGCGGCATCGCAACGCTTACACATAAAGCGGTACGCATATTAAATAGCGATCATACCCGTATTTGTGATACGAGAAAAACGATGCCGGGCCTTCGAATGTTTGACAAATATGCGGTCACGTGCGGCGGCGGCTATAACCACCGCTTTGGTCTATATGACGGTGTCATGATTAAGGATAATCATATTGCGTTTGCAGGTTCTATTGAGAAAGCTGTAGCGGCAGCCAAGAAACGGCTTGGGCATATGGTGAAAATAGAGGTCGAGACGGAAACAAAAGAGCAAGTATTAGAAGCAATAGAAGCAGGGGCGGATATTATTATGTTCGATAACCGCACTCCCGCAGAAGTAAGGGAGTTTTGCTCGCTTGTGCCAAAGGGGATTGTGACAGAAGCATCGGGAGGCATTACGCTAGCAAATTTACATGAGTACGGAGAAACAGGCGTTGATTACATTTCATTAGGATTGCTTACGCATTCTGCTAAGGCGTTGGATATAAGCTTCAATATTGAAGTATAGAAGGGTATTAGGAGGGAGAGTAACAATGAATATTGTAGAAATGGCAAGCCAAGCGGTACTTCCAAAGCGGTATATGAACATGACGCAAGAGGAAATGGAGCGGCGCGTACAGAACATTAAAGAAACATTTGGGGATCAGCTTTTTATTCCGGGGCATCATTATCAAAGAGATGAGGTTGTGCAGTTTTCAGATGCGACAGGGGATTCATTGCAGCTTGCGCAAGTTGCCGCCCGGAATACGGAGGCAAAATATATCGTGTTTTGCGGCGTGCATTTTATGGCGGAAACAGCGGATATTTTAACGACAGACGAGCAGACCGTTATTTTGCCGGATATGCGTGCCGGCTGTTCTATGGCAGATATGGCCGATATTGAACAAACAGAGCGCGCTTGGCTGCAGCTGCAAAAATTGTTTGGCGATACGATGCTGCCGCTAACATATGTCAATTCAACGGCGGCAATAAAAGCATTTTGCGGCAGAAATGGCGGGGCGACTGTTACATCTTCCAATGCGCAGGCGATGGTTGCATGGGCATTTACACAAAAGGAACGCATCTTATTTTTGCCAGATCAGCATTTAGGGCGCAACACCGCTTATGACTTAGGCGTTCCGCTTGAGCGGATGGCTGTATGGAATCCGCTTAGCGATTCTTTAGAATATGAAGGGGATTTAGCAGATATTAAGGTTATTTTATGGAAAGGGCATTGCTCTGTACATCAACATTTTACAGTGCAAAATGTTGAGTATGTTAGAAAAAAGCATCCGGATATGAAGATTATCGTCCATCCGGAGTGCTGCCGTGAAGTTGTCGCGATGTCCGATTTTGCGGGCTCTACAAAGTATATTATAGAAACAATCGCCAAAGCGCCGAGCGGAAGCCAGTGGGCGATTGGTACAGAGATGAACCTTGTGAAACGCATTATAAAGCAGCATCCCGACAAGCATATTATTTCTTTGAATCCATATATGTGCCCGTGCTTGACAATGAACCGCATTGATTTGCCGCATTTGTTATGGGTTCTTGAGTCATTGGAAAACGGGGAAGAGATTAATGTAATTAACGTGGATAAACAGGTTGCACAAGAGGCACTGCTTGCGCTAGAGCGCATGCTGGCATTGGCTTAATCAATATAGCTTTTAAAATGAATGAATTTCCTTAGGTAAAACAAAGGTGACAGGCATTGCCTGTTGCTTTTTTCCTTCTTAAGAAAGTGTAAATTAGCAGCGAAGGAAGCGGCTCGGCCCCGCCCGCGGAAAGCGTCCGCCTGTAGTGGAAAATCAACAATCAAGTTTAACAGAGACACCCATGCTATTGCGAATAGCACTAAAATGGATAAAAATTACATTTTGTGGTGTGATTAAAGGTTGCCAAAAACGAGTAACTTTTAGGGTAGCCTTAGGAATAAACTGCAAGTGCAACTATGTTTTTGCCTTTACGTTTGCAGGCTCGCCAATCGGCGGGCTTTCTTTATTTTGCACATGTACACATAAAAAGAACTCTTTGCGCATACATTGTGGTGAAGTGACATCGTGCCTAAACTTCCAGTTAAGTATAGAGAAGTTACCAGGAGGGGGAAAAGTTGAAAATTCATATCGTGCAAAAAGGGGAAACCCTTTGGAAAATCGCGAAAAAGTACGGGGTAGATTTTGAAGCGTTAAAGAGCGCAAATGCTCAATTAAGCAATCCTGAATTAATTATGCCGGGAATGAAAATTAAAGTTCCATCTTCCGGGGTGCCGGTAAAGAAAAATGCAGGAGCAGGCTCTGCATCTCCGAAGCAATATGTAAAAGAGGTACAGCAAAAAGAACTTCCTTTTGAAGAGAAAATTTTAACGATACAAGAGGAAGAGGAACCGCAAGTGCAAGCAGGGCCGGCAAGCGAGCAGCCAGCAATGCAAGAGGAAGTGCCAGTGCAAATCACCCAGCCGGCGCAAAAGGAAATGCCAATCCAAAAGGAAACGCAAATCACCCAGCCGGCACAAAAGGAAATGCCGATTGCTCAGCCTGTACAGAAAGAGGCGGCGGTAAAGGCTGCGCCCGTTCCTCCGACAGTAGCACCTGTTACAAAACCAACCGGCCCGGTTCAAAAGGAAGCATCGAAATTTTCCGTGAATATTTTGCCGCAGCCGCCGCAACCGCCGACAAAAGCCTTTAACGTAGCAAATGAGTTTAAAGTAAAGGAGACAGCTAAGAAGGAAGAAAAGCCAATGTATGCGGCTCCTACAGCGAATAAATCTAACATTGTCCAACCTGCCCCAAATACAGCAAATATTGTAGCACCGGCTGCTAATAAGGAAAACAAAACGGCGCCGGTAATGGAAATGCCTAATGCATTCGTTGCGCCTGCAGCAGATAAAGCAAACATACAAACTCCGCCGCTAGAGATGCCAACTGCTTTTACTGCGCCTGCAGCAGACAAAACAGATAGTGAAAACAAAACGGCGCCGGCAATGGAAATGCCTAATGTTTTTGTAGCGCCCCAAGTGTTTCCGAACCAGCTGATGGCAGCGCCGCTGCAAGATAACCAACCATCAATGACAGCGCCGCTGCAAGATAATCAACCATCAATGACAGCGCCGCTGCAAGATAACCAACCGTCAATGACAGCGCCGCTGCAGGATAACCAAATGCCAATGATGCCGCCGTTGTGTGGCCAGCAAATGCCAATGTATGATTATCATACGCCAATGTACGGGGCTCCTGCTTACCAGATGCCGTATGCACAGCCTGCACACTATGCGCCAGTGCCGCAGTACCCATACTACAATCCGTATCCGCCGATGCCATACGCGCCGGCACAATATGGAACACCAATGCCGTATGCACAGCCTGCGCACTATACACCAATGCCGCAGTACCCAGGTTATGTACAAGGAGCTTATATGCCGTATGAGTCGCCGGGCTTTATGCAGCCAAACGCGGCTCCTTACGAATCATCGTCTTTGCAAATGCCAAATATGAATGCGCCAATGCCTAATATGGCAGCCCCGACAATGGATAATAATATGCCGCCTATCGTAAATCCATACGGACAAGGAGATTGCGGTTGCGGCGACCAAGTGCCAACGCCATATGCACCGCAGCCAGGGATGTACGGGGCTCCTCATTATCCAGCTGCGATGCAAGCGCCATATTACCAGCCAATGCCGTATTATCGCCCGCCGCAGCCGGCTATTTTCGGCAGCCCGGATACAGAAGATGACGATGAAAACGAATAAGAAACATGAAAAAGGCGATGCGTATGGAGATCGCCTTTTTTCATTCTTGCATGCACATCGTATCCCTGCTCAAAAGATTATTCAACTAAAGCCGTCTGTCTTTTTCGTACAAACAGATTTATATATGTATATTTTGAAGGGGTATAACACTTATGGTAAAATGTTGCAGCAGCTTTACATTTTAAAGTCCCTGCAGCATATCGCCTTTCCGTATACTTCCTATATCAGAGCATTTCCGGAAGGTAGGCTTTATATAAAATTTGATGGGAAATTTTGGTTGTTTACCGACTATATTGAGCATACAGCCCCTTTTTCGTTTGTATCTGCAAAGAACCGCGGCGATGCCTTGACGCTATTAAATACGTATCATCAATATGCACGGCGGCTTCCCTATCAGTTGTTGCTGCATGTTCCATTTCAAAGATGGCTATCTAAATGGAATAATCGAACATGGAAATTTTACCATCATCTCCGTAAAATCTTATTTTATGTCGACAAAGAAGTGGCTAACCAGTGCCTGCGGTGGGCTTTTTTTGCATTATCAGAGCTAAGTCATATCTCAATGTGCTGCTTACCGCATACGATTTTGCATGGAGACATTGTAGAACATAATTTTGTAAGGGGAGAGACACTATATTTAATTGACTTTGATTGCGTTAGCTTTGGGCCTGTTATGTATGATTATCTCAGTTATTGCTATAGTGTGTTGCCCTGTATAAATTGGTCATTTGAAGCGCTATATCAATATAAAGAGTTGCATCCCTTTCTAAATCAAAAGCCCTTTTTGCTTTCGCTTATATTTCCAGGCGATATTTTGCGGGAATGGAGCCATTTTTTATCTCTTCCACTAGCCGAACAGCTGCGTTTTCAAAAGAAAATTGTGGCGTTCACAGAAAAACAATATGAGTATCGTTTGGCATTTGTCCGCAAATTATATAATATGGTAACATGACCACAAACTGATATGAGAAAGGGAGTACCCAGAATATGGAAGAAAAGATTCAAAAATTAATTGAATGGCTGCAAACGAAGATAAAAGAGGCGAACGCAAATGGTGCAATCGTTGGCATAAGCGGCGGCATTGACTCTGCGGTTGTAGCGCATTTGATTAAACGCGCTTTTCCGGACAATTCTTTAGGTCTTATCATGCCGTGCAAAAGCAATCCAAAGGATCAAGAAGACGCTTTAAAAGTAGTAAAGAGCTCTGGAATTAACCACTATGTTGTAAATTTAACGGCAACACACGAAACGATGTTTGGCGAGATTGAAAAGCAGCTAAAAGCATCTGGAGAATGGAACGAAGAAAAAGCGCGCCTAGGCGATGCAAATACGAGAGCGCGCCTTCGCATGACAACGTTGTATGCTGTGGCGAACAACTACAACTATCTTGTTGTTGGCACGGATAATGCGGCCGAATGGTATACAGGCTACTTTACCAAATATGGAGATGGCGGTGTAGACTTGGTGCCGATGGTTCATTTCACCAAAGGAGAAGTGCGCGAAATGGCAAAAGTGTTGGGAGTACCTGATGACATAATACATAAAGCGCCGAGCGCCGGCTTGTGGGAAGGGCAAACGGATGAAAATGAAATGGGGACAACGTATGATATAATCGATACCTTCTTAAAAGGTGGAGATATACCGGAGAGAGATCGTGAAATTATTGAAAGAATGCATGCGCGTTCTGAACATAAACGCCATTTAGCAGCGGCTCCTCCAAAGTTTTAAGTAAAATACTGACAGTTTAAAACCCCCTCTCTTTAGTCATGATAAGATTGAGCATCCTACTTAAGGGATGTCTCATCTATACAGAGGGGGTCTTTGTATTGAACAAGAAAATTAAGCTCATTACAACTTCTTTATTAGTAGTTGGTGCTTTAACAGCTTGTAATACAGAGAGCAAAGATACCGCTATGGAACGCCATAAGCAGAAGGGCGCTTATGATTACGGCGCTGAGAATACGTCGTATTACAGCTACAGCGGATATCCGAATGCTTACGGCTATGTTGCAAAACCCCGCAGTGTAACAGATCGCTATACAGATTTGGACATGAACCGGGTCTCTTATCGCGATAATAGAACGGACGACAACGGAAATGTGAGATATTCGAGAATCAACAAGGAAATCCACCGTAACCGTACGGATGTGGGATACAATTATTATAATGACCGCAATTTCCACGGCCATATCGATAATCCGTACCCGACCCGAAATGTTACGTTAAACGGATATTACACTAACGCAGATGGAGCTACAGCTGAAACGATTACAAACCGTGTAGAACGGATGAAGGAAGTTGCTGATGCCCGTACCATCGTATACGGAAATAAAGTGCTTGTAGCTGTAAAAGCGCGCGATATGAATAATACCCGAGGACTTGAGGATAGAGTACGCCGCACTGCGATGCCGTACGCAAAAGGGCGTAATATCCATGTTACGATGGAAGATGGATTATTTAACCGCGTACGCGATATGAGTACACGTCTGCGAAACGGTACGATGACGAACGACATGAATACAGATTTACAAAATATGTTCGATTCCATCCGTACAGACTATAATCGCATGAGAGACTAAGTTTGGTGGAGAAACGCTATAGCGTTTCTCCTTTTTTGAAAGATAAGAAAGCATAGCTTTTTTTTGCGTTAGTCTGTGGCAGGGTTTTCTTATAGCTAAGGCTACCCTAAAAAATAAAAATGTTTATCTATCGTGGTGCAAGTTATATTCTTGTACGGGTGTCTGTGTTAAACGTTAGTGTTGTTATATAAATCCTTGTTTAGAGGGGGAGAGTGCTCCCGGTCGTGCATCGTAACGGTCAGGGCCTAGTTTTGCCTTGTCTAAAGGAAAACGAGAAAGAGGAAGTGAGTGCGGGTTGCTGCCAGGTTCTACATAGCCGTGATGTGCAGGACTAAGTTATAGTATAGACCATGTGATTTTGCTGTAAAAATCAACTTTGGCCTTTCACAGAGCCATAGTTAAAGAAATAGAATCTCAATCGAGATGAGTGTCTGGCTCTGGGCGCCATCGGCTTGGGGTCGTAAGCGAATGGCCTCAGAAGGCAACAAGCTCCTTCTGTCAGCGCTTGTTGCCGATAGGATCTTATAGGTGCTGTTTGGGGATAGTATGAATTTGCTCATTTTTGATTGCCTGAGCGGAATGATTGGATAAAACTCCTACATGCGGTCACAATAAAAAAAACAACGTATTTTACTCTGTCCAAAGGGGTGTCAGTATATGAAGTTTATGATGATTGTACAGATAACCGCTGCTGCGCTATACTTTGTTCTGGGCGGGGTGTGTGATTCTTCTATATCGGCAGCACAAGCCCAGCAGCTTGCTTCTAATAAGGAGCATTTCATTACAGTAATTTTGCAGCGCGCTTATTTGGACGGAGAAGTAAGCGAGGAGATTTTTGCGGAAAATGTATCTTCGTTAGAGCAGATGCTTCAGTGGTATCGGGATTGGCAGCTTGTAGACCGCGATGATATGCAGATTGTGCTGCAAAAGCGCATTAATGATATTTCACCTTTATTAAAAACGAGCGGGTATTTCGGTGTATCTAAGGACGGCATTTTGCAAATTTTTAAAGGAGCGCCAAAAGCGGACAACGTAATCCATTCCTTTTTTCAAATTGATGTTAAAAAGCTTGAGAGCTATCAACGTGAACGTCTGGAACGGGGAGTTCGCATTAAATCGCGGGAACGATATGTGAAAATGTTAAACGAAATGAAGAGTTATTCCATTAAAAAAGACTAGCTTTGCGGCTAGTCTCATTCTTTTTATCGGCATTTGTACTTTTTCCTGCAACTTATGTTAAAATGGAATACATGACTTGAAAGGGAGAGGTCAAACATTGTTTGAATATATAACAGGATACGTGGAGTATATAGGCCCTGAGTACATTGTTCTCGACCATAATGGAATAGGCTACCAGATTATGACTCCGAATCCGTATGTGTTTCGCAAAAGCAACGAATCAATTCGTATTTATACATATCAGTACGTAAGGGAAGATATGATAGCATTGTACGGGTTTCAAACGCGCGGGGAGCGTGCTTTGTTTATGAAGCTTCTTAGCGTTTCAGGCATCGGCCCAAAAGGCGGACTTGCGATTTTGGCAGCTGGACAAACAGAGCAGGTCGTACAGGCGATTGAAAATGAGGACGAGAAGTTTCTTGTGAAGTTTCCAGGGGTTGGAAAGAAAACCGCGCGGCAAATGATTCTTGATTTAAAAGGAAAGCTTGCGGATGTGCTCCCGGATATGCTGCCGGATTTGTTTTCTGATCATGTACAGCTTAATGAGCAGGTAGAAGCCGCAACAGCGCTGGAAGAAGCTCTAGAAGCGTTGAAGGTGCTCGGATATGCGGAGCGGGAAATTGCCCGCGTTGTTCCGGAGCTCTCAAAGGAGCTGCTCTCAACCGATCAATATATTAAAAAGGCGCTTCGGCTTTTATTAAACGGTAAGAGGTGAAAAGCATGGAAGAACGTCTCGTATCGGGAAAATCAGTAAATGAAGATCAGGAGTTTGAATATTCCTTGCGTCCGCAAAGCCTGCGCCAATATATCGGGCAGGAGAAGGTTAAGCATAATCTGGAAATCTTTATTGAAGCGGCAAGGCGGCGCGAGGAAACGCTTGACCATGTATTGCTATATGGACCGCCCGGACTAGGAAAGACAACATTGGCAAATATTATAGCTAATGAAATGGGAGTCAATATTCGCACTACATCCGGACCGGCTATTGAGCGGTCCGGTGATTTGGCCGCAGTGCTGACTGCGCTCGAGCCGGGAGATGTTTTGTTCATCGATGAAATTCACCGGCTTCCGCGCTCTGTAGAAGAGGTATTGTATCCGGCTATGGAGGACTTCTGCCTTGATATTGTCATCGGCAAAGGCCCGACAGCAAAATCAGTGCGCATTGATTTGCCCCCGTTTACGCTAGTGGGCGCAACAACGCGGGCTGGCGCTTTATCGGCACCGCTGCGCGACCGTTTTGGCGTATTGTCCCGTCTTGAATACTATAATGTTGATCAGCTATCTGAAATTGTCAAGCGCACTGCCGAAGTGTTCGCGGTTGAAATTGACAGAAATGCCGCATTGGAAATTGCTAAGCGGGCGCGGGGGACACCTCGCATTGCGAACCGTTTGCTGCGCCGCGTCCGCGATTTTGCACAAGTGCGCGGTGACGGCGTGATTACGCTTGCCATTACCGAAACGGCGCTTGAGTATTTACAGGTCGACAAGCTCGGTCTTGATCATATTGATCATAAACTGTTGCTTGCAATTATTGAAAAATTTCGCGGCGGCCCCGTTGGTTTGGAAACAGTGGCCGCGACAATTGGCGAAGAGGCCCATACAATTGAGGATGTATATGAGCCGTATTTGCTGCAAATCGGCTTTTTGCAGCGTACGCCAAGAGGCAGGGTTGTTACGCCGCTTGCATATGAACATTTTCATTTGGAGGTGCCAAAAGCATAATGGATGCTTCCAAGCTGTTTTTGACGCTCGGTGCTCTCTTCATTGCCATTGGGCTAGCCTGGAAATTTATCGGGAGGCTGCCCGGCGATATTTTGATTAAGAAGGGGAATGTTACCTTTTATTTTCCAATTGTTACCTCTATCTTAATCAGTCTTTTATTATCAACCATTTTGTATATAATAGGAAGATTTAAATAGAAACAGGTGGAGCTATGGATATTAACTTATTTGATTTTCACTTACCGGAAGAATTGATAGCGCAAACGCCGCTCAAGGAGCGGGAAAGCTCCCGTTTGATGGTCCTCAACCGCAAAACGGGAGAAATTGAGCATAAACATTTTTTTGACATTATCTCTTATCTAGAGCCGGGCGATTGCCTCGTTTTGAATGAAACGAAGGTTATGCCGGCGCGTTTGTATGGCGTAAAAGAAGATACTGGCGCCAATATTGAAGTATTGCTTTTAAAACAAGAGGAGAATGATTGCTGGGAAACGCTCGTAAAGCCTGCTAAGCGCGTGAAAGTCGGAACGGTTATTTCGTTTGGGGAAGGAAAGCTGAAGGCGACGTGCGTTGCGGAGGGAGAGCAAGGCGGGCGGCGTCTGCAGTTTACATATGAAGGCATCTTTTATGAAATCTTAGACGAGCTTGGCGAAATGCCGCTGCCTCCGTACATAAAAGAAACTCTTGAGGACCGCGACCGTTATCAAACAGTATACGCACGCGAGGTTGGGTCGGCAGCCGCGCCGACAGCCGGCTTGCACTTTACGAAGGAACTATTGGAAAAAATTCAAAGCAAGGGCGTAAAACTTGCTTTTGTCACACTTCATGTCGGCCTGGGAACATTTAGGCCTGTATCAGCGGAAAATATTGATGAGCATGAAATGCATGCGGAATATTATTATATGTCAGAGGAAACGGCAGCCGTGTTAAACGATGTAAGAGCAAAAGGCGGACGGATTATTACCGTTGGAACAACATCGACGCGGACACTTGAAACAATTGCCTCGCAAACCGGGGGAACGTTTCAAGCTGCATCTGGATGGACGAGCATTTTCATTTATCCGGGCTATGAATTTAAAGCTATCGACGGTCTTATCACCAATTTTCATTTGCCGAAATCGACGCTTATTATGCTTGTAAGCGCATTGGCGGGAAGAGAGAATGTTTTGCATGCGTATAACGTGGCTGTAAAGGAACGGTATCGCTTCTTTAGCTTTGGGGATGCGATGCTTATTATATAAGGCGCACGGATGCGCGTTTTTAAAAGGAAGGCTCTGTTAAACTTGATTGTTGATTTTCCACTACAGGCGGACGCTTTTCGCAGGCGGGGCCGAGCCGCTTTTTCCGCTGGAGTCGCCGCTTGTTGTTCCCAATCAACAAATGAATCCAAATCAACATTAGCCTTTAACAGAGCCAAAAGGAAAGGAGCTAGCTTATGGCAGCAGTGACATACGAACTGATTAAAAAATGTAAACAAACCGGTGCACGCCTTGGGCGTGTCCACACACCGCACGGTTCATTTGAAACGCCGATTTTTATGCCAGTCGGCACACTTGCAACTGTTAAAACGATGTCGCCGGAGGAATTAAAGGCGATGAACGCCGGCATTATTTTAAGCAATACGTATCATTTATGGCTTCGCCCTGGGCACGAAATTGTGCGTGAAGCGGGCGGGTTGCATAAATTCATGAACTGGGACCGCGCCATTTTAACAGATTCCGGCGGTTTCCAAGTATTTAGCTTAAGCGATTTTCGCCGCATTGAAGAAGAAGGCGTCTATTTTCGCAATCATTTAAATGGCGATAAATTGTTTTTATCTCCGGAAAAAGCGATGGAAATTCAAAACGCCCTCGGCTCCGATATCATGATGGCGTTTGATGAATGTCCTCCTTATCCGGCAGAATACGATTACATGAAACGCTCGGTAGAGAGAACGAGCCGTTGGGCCGAGCGCTGTTTAGAGGCGCACCAGCGTCCGCAAGACCAGGCGCTATTTGGCATTGTGCAGGGCGGAGAGTATGAAGAGCTGCGCAAGCAAAGCGCGCGCGATTTAGTATCGATGGATTTTCCAGGCTACGCAGTCGGCGGTTTATCCGTGGGCGAGCCGAAGGATGTGATGAATCGCGTGCTTGAGTTTACAACGCCGCTTCTTCCAGAGAACAAGCCGCGCTATTTAATGGGAGTGGGCTCGCCGGATTCATTGATTGACGGCGCGATCCGCGGCATTGACATGTTCGACTGCGTATTGCCGACGCGCATTGCCCGCAACGGCACATGCATGACAAGCCAGGGGCGCCTCGTCATTAAAAACGCACAATACGCGAAGGATTTCGGGCCGCTTGACCCGAATTGCGATTGCTATACATGCCGCAATTATTCCCGCGCGTATATCCGCCATTTAATTAAATGCGATGAAACATTTGGAATTCGTTTAACATCTTATCATAACCTGCATTTTCTGATAAAATTGATGGAGCAGGTGAGACAAGCCATTCGCGAAGACCGCCTCGGCGATTTCCGCGAGGAGTTCTTTGAGCAATATGGCTTCAATAAACCTAACGCAAGAAATTTCTAGCGCATACATAGGAAGGCAAGAAGGGAGGCTATAAATATGAATGCATTTTTAGTAAATGTATTGCCGTTGGTGGCGATGTTTGCAATTTTTTACTTTTTGCTCATTCGTCCGCAGCAAAAGCGGCAAAGAGCAGTTGCGCAAATGCAAAGCAACTTGAAAAAAGGCGACCGTATCGTAACGATTGGCGGCTTGCACGGTGTTATCGACTCTGTAAATGATACAACGGTTATCATTAAAGCCGGAGATGGCTCGCATTTGACGTTTGACCGCAATGCGGTGCGTGAAGTCGTAGAAAAATAAAAACTTGGCAACCGCGGTTGCCAAGTTTTTTTCTTATTCTTTTTTTGACATATTTACCCCGAAAATTCCCCCGACTGTACTGGCGGCAATCAACCCGAGATGGTAAAGCATATTTTCTTTGGACAATGCTTCGGAGTAACCTAAGTAGTTTACAAGAAATACGATCAGGGAAAATAATAGGCCGGTGAATCCTCCTGCAAGCCAACCTTTCATTTTTGCTTTTAGTCCCGATACAAATCCTGAGGCGAGCATGGAGACAACGGCGAGGACAGAAATCATAATAAACAATGTAGAATCTTTTATATCGGTCACCTTCGCCAGTAAAGCCATAAGAAAGCTTGTAAAGGAAGCTAACAGCAAAATTGTGCCTAATCCGAACAGCACTGCGGTTGAAAGCTTTTTTGTTCCTGACATCGTACATCCCCCTTTCTAATACAAGCATATTTTTTAGATGGAAAAGATAGACTAGTTTCTTTGCGAAACATATGCAAAAAATATGAACTTATAGTTTTGTAAATGTCGGAGAAACTAGGTTATGATACATCTTGGTAAAGGGGATAGCTTCAATGAATTTGTTTGAAATGACGTGGCGAACTATTTTTCTGTACAGTTTAATTATTGTTATCTTCCGTATTATGGGGAAGCGGGAAATTGGCGAATTGAACATATTGGATTTAGTCGTTTTTCTCATGCTGAGCGAATTGGCGGTTCTCGGGATTGAAAGACCGGAGAAGTCGCTGCTGCACCAAGTAATACCAATGGCTGTATTAATGCTGATGCAAATCGGCCTTGCTTATCTTTCGCTAAAGAGCGAGAAAGCGCGCAAAATTTTAGACGGCGAACCGACTATTATTATTCGCAATGGAAAAGTGGACGAAAGGCAAATGCGCAGACAGCGTTATAATTTTGATGATCTCCTTTTGCAGCTTCGCGAAAAGGATATCGGGGATATACGGGATGTAGAGTATGCCATTTTGGAGCCATCGGGCAAGCTTTCTGTATTTCAAAAGCCAAAAAGCAAAAGCGAAGATTCATCCTTTACCTTGCCGCTTATCATTGACGGCAACATTCAAGAGCAGCATCTCGAGATGATAGGGAAAACTAGCCTTTGGCTGCTCCAAAAGCTGCGGGAGTTAGGTTACAAAGATTTAAAGAAAATTTCATATTGCAGCTTTTTAAACGGCCAGTTTTTTGTAGATTTAACTGATGAATACGAATGAGAAGGAGGGTGTTCCCCAAAAGGTAGTACATGGCGCTAACTTTGAAACACCCTTTCCCATTTAATGCAGCTTACTTTAAAAAGGAGAGTTTGCGCAGCAGAGGGAGGCGTTTGAGCTCTTCTTTCCGAACGAGGCGGAATGCGATGAGCAGCAGTATGTAGATAAACGTTGTAACGACAATGGAGGATAGAGTTTGAACGCCAAGCGAAGAGGAAAAAGGATAGCTGCTGCACATGAATCCGACAACGCCGGCAAGAAAAATCGCGAGCATGCCGTATATATAGTCTTTAGCATAAATAGTAAAGGCGATGCGTTTTAATACAGTTGCATAGTGAAGCAGCGTGACAGTAATAAGGCCCGCTGCAATTGCTAAAGCGACTCCCATAATTTGAAATTCCGGGCGCGAAGCAAGAACGAATATGACAAGTATTTTGACGATAGAGCCGATTAAGCTGTTAATCATGGCAGCTTTGGCTAGGTCAAGCGCTTGCAGCACCGATGTTAACGGACCTTGAAAATAGTAAAATAAAAAGCACGGTGCAAGCAATTTAATAAACGAAGCTGCGTTATCTGTGCCATACATTAAGGTCAACAGCGGAGAAGCGAATACGTATAAAATGACGACGGACCAGCCGCCGGAAATAAAGGATAGCCGCAACGCTTGTTGCAGCCTGTATTCTACAAGGCGATGCTGCTTTTTGGCAGAGGCTTCGCTGATGGAAGGAACAAGCGATGTCGATAAGGCATACGTGATAAAGGATGGCAAAAACAATAGCGGAAGGGCGTATCCTGTTAATTCTCCGTATTGTTTTGTGGCAACGGCAGCTGCGACGCCGGCAAGGGCTAAGCTTTGTGCCACGACAATCGGCTCAACAAAATAAGAAACAGAACCGATAAAGCGGCTTCCGGTTGTCGGCAAGGCAATGGCCATGAGCGACCCAAATATGTCTTTTCCTGATTTTGCAGTTTGAAAAAAGCGGGACTGAATTTTAATATGTTTCTCTTTATGAAAGATAAATAGCATATAAGCCAAAGAAACAAGCTCGCCCGCAGCAGCTGAAATCATCGCGCCGGCAGCAGCATATTCAATGCCGTACGGCAAAAATATGCGAATGCAAAAGGCAATGAGCGTAATGCGGACAACCTGCTCCAACACTTGTGCATAAGCGCTTGGCTTCATATTTTGTTTTCCTTGGAAATATCCCCTTAGAACAGAAGACACCGCAATGATTGGAACGACTGGCAAAATGGCGATTAACGGGTAGTATGTACGCGAATCTGTAAGAAGCGTTTTTGATAAAATCGGCGCCGCGGCCATAATGCCGATTGTAAAAATGACGCTTAATGTTAACGTAATTGTTAAGGAAACGGTCAATATTTTTTTTATCTTATGATGTTCTTTTTTAGCTTCTGCTTCCGCCACCAGCTTTGCGATAGCTACCGGGAGGCCGAGCTGTGTAACAGTAATCGCCAAAATAAACGTCGGCACTGCCATCATATACAAGCCGACGCCTTCTTCTCCCAAAATTCTTGCCATTACGATTCGATTGATAAACCCAAGTACCCTCGTAATAAGCCCGGCAAGAATTAAAATAAATGTTCCGCGCAAAAAGCTTTGCTTCGTCATTTCTTTCCCACCTTCTCAAAAGCCCTAGAATGATTTACAATAATCTATATGCAGCTACATGAGGCAAGCATGACAAGGTGTATGCGTACAAGCATTTTTTTATCGCTATTTTTCTAAACTTTAAGAAAATTCTTGTGTGTATATACTTTTTCAAACGCCCAAAACAAAACAGAGGAGGAAATGCAGGATGGTTGTGAAGGAACATCCAGTGGACGCTTATCGCGAACAACTAAAGGTTGTGCTGGAGAGTAAAGTAGAAGAATTTCAAATACTGGGATATGATCAAGTCACAGCTCAAGAAATATGGGATTGTTTGAAAAGCAAAAAGTGGAAAAAACGAACAGAGGAGCCGAAATTATATCAGCTTGTCAACGATGTTTTATCGCTATCCACAAGCGATTACATGACATACATAACAATGGCGGCATATCAGGCGCCGCTTGGTTCATTCGATGAATATGAAAATAAATAGCAGCATTTGACATGTATTCCTATGAATTCATATAATTGCTATATTGCATTTGTTTTCGGAAGATAGAAGGAGGCACGTAATACAAATGGCTAGAACAGGAAGAATTGTTGCTTTCTTTTTGATTGTACTTCTGCTTGGAGGGATAATCGGAGCAACGACTAAAAATATTACGCAAGGCATTAATCTTGGTCTCGACTTGCGGGGCGGCTTTGAAATTTTATATGAGGTAAAGCCGGCAAAAAAGGGAGATAAAATTACGCGCGAAGTACTTGTTAGCACTGTTAATGCTTTGGACAAACGTGTGAACGTTCTCGGAGTAAGCGAACCGAATATCCAAATCGAAGGGAAGGACCGCATTCGCGTCCAGCTAGCGGGTGTGAAGGACCAGGCGAAGGCGCGCGAGATTCTTTCGACGCAGGCAAAGCTTACTTTCCGCGATGTGAATGATAATGTATTGATGGATGGAACTGACTTGAAAGAAGGCGGAGCAAAGCAAACGTTTGACGAGCAAGGTAGACCAAGCGTGGCTCTCACGTTAAAAAGCGCCGATAAATTCCGTCAAGTGACAGAAAAAATATTAAGCATGAAGCCGAATAATCTAATGGTCATTTGGCTGGATTTTGAAGAAGGAAAAGATTCCTATCAAGCAGAGGCGGCAAAAACGAATCCGAAATATTTATCTGCTGCTACTGTAAACGAAGTATTTAATCAAAATGAAGTTTCAATTGTCGGCGGAAGCTTCACAGTAGAAAGTGCAAAGCAATTGGCGAATTTGCTGAATGCAGGCGCGCTTCCTGTAGAACTGAAAGAAATGTACTCTACTTCAGTGGGGGCTAAATACGGCGAGACAGCGCTGGACAAAACCGTTCTTGCAGGCGCGATTGGCATCGGCTTAATCTTTTTGTTTATGATTTTGTTCTACCGTTTGCCCGGCCTTGTAGCTGTTGTTACACTCGGTTTGTATATATACATGACACTGCTTATTTTTGATTGGATGCACGCTGTATTGACGCTGCCGGGTATTGCCGCTCTCGTTCTTGGGGTCGGAATTGCCGTCGATGCCAATATTATTACGGACGAGCGATTTAAAGAAGAATTAAAAATAGGCAGATCGGTAATGGCTGCGTTTCGTTCGGGAAATCGCCATTCCTTTTATACGATTTTAGATGCCCATGTGACAACGCTGCTTGCAGCGGTTGTACTGTTCATATATGGTACAAGCTCTGTAAAGGGCTTTGCGACGAGTTTGATTGTGAGTTTAGTTGTCGGCTTTATTACAAACGTAGGCGTTTCCAGATTCCTGTTAGGCCTTCTTATTAAGAGCCGTTTGTTCGATAAGAAGGTAGAGTATTTCGGGGTAAAACGAAGCGAAATTATCCCGCTTTCTAAAGGTGTGGAGCATCCGCCTACTAGGTTTGACCGCGTGGATTTTGTAAAGGTCGGCCATCGTTTCTTGATGTTCTCCATTGCGGCAGTTGCAGTCGGCGTTATCGCATTGTCGGTGTTGAAGTTGAATGTTGCAATCGATTTTTCAAGCGGTACCCGCATGGATATTACAAGCAACAAGCGGATTGTCGTATCGGAGCTAGAAAAGGATTTAGAAAAGCTGGATATTGAAGCTGAAGATATCGTCTTAACAGGCCAGGAAGATAAGAGTGCGGCTGTCCGTACGAAAGGTGTTCTTTCTAAAGATGAAATTGCCAAATTTAAAGCGGACATAAAGGCAAAATACGGCTCGGAGCCTAATGTGAGCACAGTTTCCCCTACAATCGGGAAAGAGCTGGCGCGCAATGCATTTATCGCTGTGATGATCGCTTCAGTCGGAATTATTTTGTATGTGAGCATTCGTTTCCGCTTTACATATGCCCTATCTGCAGTTGTGGCACTGCTGCATGATGCGTTCTTTATCATTACGGTGTTCAGCCTTTTGCGCCTAGAAGTTGATTTGCCGTTTATTGCTGCGGTATTGACGATTGTCGGTTATTCGATTAACGACTCTATCGTTACGTTTGACCGCAACCGTGAACTATATAAGCAAAGAAAAATTCGTTCTGAAAAGGATTTAGAAGAAATTGTGAATTTGAGTATTCGCCAAACGTTAGGCCGTTCTGTCAATACGGTAATGACAGTGCTTCTTCCTGTAGCAGCATTATTGATTTTTGGCAGCGAGTCATTGCGCAATTTTTCAATCGCTCTGTTCGTTGGTTTAATAGTCGGTACGTACTCTTCCGTATTCGTCGCATCCCAGCTTTGGCTGATAATGGAGAAGCGCCGTTTGAAAAACGGAAAAGGCAAAAAAGAAAAGGAACCGCAATCCGAATTGCAGGTGTAAAAAAATGGCGTTTTTCTGCAACAGAGCAGAAAAGCGCCGTTTTTTATTTAGGCCCTGTTAAAGAGCGCTGTTGATTTTTATATAACGTACGTCTGTGCATTACGGCTATGCAGAACCAATCGCAGCCTGCACTCATGTTCTCCCCCTGGTTTTTCTTTGGACGAGGCCAAAGCTAGGCCCTGACCGTTACTGCACACGGCTGGAAGCACTCTCCCCCTCTAAAAAAGGGATTATATATCAACACTAACGTTTAACACAGCCTTATTTAAAGATTGTTTTTTATTCCGTTGGCTCTGTTAAACTTGATTGTTGATGTTCCAATACAGGCGGACGCTTTCCGCAGGCGGGGCCGAGCCGCTTTTCCCGCTGGAGCCGCCGCCTTTCGTTTCAAATCAACATTAGCCTTTAACAGAGCCATTCCGTTATATCCATTTTCCTTATAAGGGATGATGAGATAACATTGTCACCTATAAGCCTGTTTAGTATAATAAATAGGTTAAGGGGTGATTTCGTTGCTGCAAGCGAAAACGCGTTGGAAACAACAAAAGAATGACGAACAGCTTGTGAAGCGCCTGTCAGAGTCGCTTCAGCTCACACCGCTCGTCGTGTCTTTGTTGGTCAATAGAGGATTAAAGACGGAAGAAGATATTGCAAACTTTTTGTATACAGATAATCAACCATTTCATGACCCGTTTTTATTAAAGGATATGGATCGAGCTGTAGCCAGAATTCACAGCGCAATTGAACAAGACGAGCAAATTTTGATTTTTGGGGATTATGATGCGGACGGTGTCAGCAGTACGACAGTTTTGCTGTTAGCGTTGCAGGAGCTTGGCGCGGATGTGGAGTTTTATATCCCAAACCGGTTTACGGAAGGATATGGGCCGAATGAGGGAGCTTTTCGCTGGGCAAAGGATGCGGGGTTTTCATTGATTATTACGGTCGATACAGGAATTTCAGCGGTGCAGCCCGCTAAGCTGGCGCGGGAGCTTGGGATGGATGTCATTATAACCGACCATCATGAGCCGCCGCCTGAACTTCCAGAAGCATATGCGATTATTCACCCGAAACTAGAGGAAAGCATCTATCCGTTTCGTGAGCTGGCCGGCGTCGGGGTGGCTTTTAAGCTTGCGCACGCGCTGCTTGGACGTGTTCCTGAGCACTTATTGGATATTGTTGCAATCGGGACAATTGCGGATTTGGTTCCTCTTTGCGGAGAAAATCGCTTAATTGCAAAACGCGGCATTGCCAAGCTGCGCCAGACAAAACGTCCCGGGCTGCACGCTTTGTTTCAAGTTGCGGAAATTAATCAACATGAAATTGATGAAGATAGCGTCGGTTTTGCCATCGGCCCGCGCATTAATGCAGTTGGGCGTTTGGAAGATGCGGCGCCTGCCGTGCATTTGCTATTGGCGGAAGATATGGAAGATGCGAAAGAATTGGCGGAGGAAATTAACGGCTTAAATAAACTGCGTCAAGAAATTGTACAAGAAATTGCCGCGGAGGCAATTCGGGAAGTGGAGGAGCATTATCCGCCGGAATCCAACCGGGTGCTTGTTGTCGCAAAAGAAGGCTGGAACGTTGGAGTGATCGGAATTGTTGCTTCTAAATTGGCGGAACGCTTTTATCGTCCGGCTATCGTGCTAAGCATCGACCCGGTAAAAGGCGTTGCGAAAGGATCAGCCCGCAGCATTGCCGGCTTTGATTTATATGCGAATCTTTCAGACTGCCGCGATATTTTGCCGCACTTTGGCGGACACCCAATGGCAGCGGGAATGACGCTTGGGCTGGAGCATGTAGATGGACTGCGGCGCCGCTTAAATGAAGCGGCAAAGAAACAGCTGACACAAGAAGATTTAATTCCAATTACAGATGTAGATGTTGTATGCGGCGTAGAGGATATTACGCTATCGGCGTTGGAAGAAATGCGCTTGCTTGCGCCATTTGGCATGAATAATCCAAAACCGTGCATTCAAGTGGAAAAAGCAAGTATAGAAAGCATTCGGCAAATTGGCTCTGACGGCTCCCATTTAAAACTTGTCTTAAAAGATGGACAAGCGAGATTGGACAGCGTCGGATTTGGCTTCGGAACGGCAGCGGAGGAAATATCACCCGTTGCGCAAGTTAGCGTTGTTGGGCAAATTACTATTAACGAATGGAACAATTTTCGCAAACCGCAGCTTATAATTTCTGATATTGCTGTTAAGGACTGGCAGCTATTTGATTGGCGGGGGATACGGAATATCGAAAAGCACCTCGGCTCATTGCCGCTAGATTTGCTTAAAATTGTATATTTCCGCGATGAGACGCTCGAGAAGTTTTCGCTGGAAGCGTACAGAGAGTGTTTGCTTCCAGCCCGCGCAGCCACCCCTCATATGCTCCAAGGTTCTTATACAGTGCTTCTGGATACGCCTTTGGCAATCGAACACGTTAAGCAGCTGTTTGTATTCGGATTCCCAGCAAGAATTTATGCGGTTTTTTATCAAGAAATACAACATACGTTCAGCACGATTCCAACGCGTGAGCATTTCAAATGGTATTACACCTTCTTGCGCCAAAACAATCCGTTTTCTCTTTCCCAGTACGGGGCACAGCTTTGTAAATATAAAGGCTGGTCAAAAGATACGGTAAATTTTATGACAAAGGTGTTTTTTGAACTAGAATTTGTTACAATAAAAAATGGTGTGATTTTTATGTCAGACTCATCGCAAAAGCGGGATTTGACAGAATCGGCAACATACCGTGAAAAATTAACTCAATTACAGTTAGAAAAAGAATTGGTCTATTCCACGTATCAATATTTAAGAACGTGGTTGCATGACATCCGAAACGGTTCTTTTACACATGAGGAGGCCTTTAAGTAATGGATTTGAAACAATATATTGCAATTGTACCGGATTACCCGAAAGAGGGGATTGTTTTTAAAGATATCAGCCCTCTTATGAACGATGGTGCGGCGTACAGAGCGGCAACTGACCGCATTGTAGAATTTGCGAGAGAGCGTCAAATTGATCTTGTAGTAGGCCCGGAGGCACGCGGATTTATTATCGGCTGTCCGGTATCCTATGCTCTTGGAGTCGGCTTTGCTCCTGTACGAAAGGAAGGAAAGCTTCCGCGTGAAGTGATTAAGGTGGAATACGGGAAAGAATATGGCAAAGACATTTTGACAATCCATAAGGATGCAATTAAGCCGGGGCAGCGTGTTTTAATTACAGATGATTTGCTCGCGACAGGCGGTACGATTGAAGCGACTATTAAGCTTGTTGAGAAACTCGGCGGCATTGTTGCAGGTATTGCGTTCTTGGTGGAGCTTTCTTACTTAGAGGGAAAAGAAAAGCTAAAGGACTACGATGTTTTAACATTAATGACATATTAAAACAATGGGGCACTCATGAGGAGTGTCCTTTTTATTCACATTTTGCGGACTTTGCCGCACGTTTCGTTTTTTCTATATGTACTGCCTTTACTAAATAATATCAATTTCTTTCCTTTCACAATGTATAGTAATTAGGTTATAATGATAAGATAAATAATTATTCTAATTTAAAAACAAGAATTAATTTTTCATAAAAGGTGATTCCATGGCGAATGAACAAGTACTAACGGCTGAACAAGTACTAGAGAAGGCTAGTCAGTATTTAAGCGAAACAGATACGGAAATTGTAAAGCGTGCCTATGAATTTGCCCGGGAAGCTCATCGGGAGCAATACCGCAAGTCGGGCGAACCGTATATTATACACCCAATCCAAGTAGCGGGAATTTTAGTCGATTTGAAAATGGGCCCATCTACCGTATCTGCCGGTTTCTTGCATGATGTGGTAGAGGATACAGAAGTTACATTGGAAGACATTAAACAAGCATTTAACAAAGAAATCGCAATGCTTGTAGACGGTGTCACAAAGCTTGGGAAAATTAAATATAAGTCAAAGGAAGAACAGCAGGCGGAAAATCATCGGAAAATGTTCGTCGCAATGGCGCGGGACATTCGAGTTATTCTAATCAAACTTGCTGACCGTTTGCATAATATGCGGACACTTAAACATTTACCGCAGGAAAAACAGCAGCGCATTGCCAATGAAACGCTGGAAATATTCGCTCCATTGGCACACCGTCTTGGAATCAACACGATTAAATGGGAGTTGGAAGACACGGCACTGCGTTATTTAAATCCCCAACAATATTACCGAATTGTAAACCTGATGAAGCGCAAGCGCGCCGAGCGGGAAGAATATTTGAATACGGTAATGGAGGAAATCCGTGAAAAGCTCGCAGAAGTAGCGATTCAAGCGGAAATCTCCGGCCGCCCGAAGCATATTTACAGCATTTATCGGAAAATGGTGCTGCAAAATAAGCAGTTTAATGAAATTTATGATCTGCTGGCCATCCGCGTGATCGTCAGCAGCATTAAAGACTGCTATGCGGTGCTCGGCATTATTCATACATGCTGGAAGCCGATGCCGGGCCGCTTTAAGGATTATATCGCTATGCCAAAGGCAAATTTATATCAATCGCTTCACACAACGGTCATCGGTCCAAAGGGAGATCCGCTTGAGGTGCAAATTCGTACCGAGGAAATGCACCGCATCGCTGAATACGGGATTGCAGCGCATTGGGCGTATAAGGAAGGAAAGGAAGCTACGGAAAACGAGACGCTTGAAAAAGGATTAACATGGTTCCGCCAAATTTTGGAATGGCAAAAAGAAGCTTCCAATGCGGAAGAGTTTATGGAATCATTAAAAATCGACTTGTTTTCGGATATGGTATTCGTGTTTACGCCAAAGGGCGATGTGATTGAATTGCCGCTCGGCTCCGTTCCGATCGACTTTTCGTATCGCATTCATTCCGAAATTGGGAATAAAACAATCGGTGCGAAGGTAAACGGAAAAATGGTTCCGCTTGACTACAAGCTGCAAACAGGAGACATTGTAGAAATCTTAACATCTAAGCATTCTTACGGACCGGGACAAGATTGGATTAAACTTGCGCAAACATCCCATGCGAAAAATAAAATTCGCCAGTTCTTTAAAAAGCAGCGCCGCGAGGAGAGCATTGAAAAAGGAAAAGAGCTTGTCGAAAAAGAACTGCGCAACCTAGAATATGATATTAAGGAAGTACTGACGCCGGAAAACGTAAAGCGGGTTGCAGAGAAATTCAATTTTCAAAATGATGAAGAAATGTATGCCGCTGTTGGATATAACGGCATTACCGCTGCGCAAATTGTAACGCGCCTTACGGACAAGTTCCGCAAGCAGCGTGAGGAAGAAAAACTGCTGGAAACGATGACAGAGGTGCGCAAGCCGATGAAAATACGCCGCCGTGATTCCGGTATTAAAGTGAGCGGCGTTGATAATTTGTTAATTCGTCTTTCTAAATGCTGCAATCCGGTGCCGGGCGATGATATCGTCGGCTATATTACGAAAGGGCGCGGCGTTTCTGTTCATCGCAGCGATTGTGTGAATGTTCTCACGGATGAGGCGAAGGAGCGCTTGCTTGATGTGGAATGGGAAGTCGACCCGCAAAAGGAAATTGAATACAATGTTGATATTGAAATTTCCGGATATGATCGCAGGGGCTTGCTAAATGAGGTGCTGCACGCAGTAAATGAAACGAAAACATATATTTCTGCTGTATCGGGAAGAAGCGACCGCAATAAAATGGCAACAATTCATATGTCCATCTCGATTCATAACTTGCACCACTTGCAAAAAGTGGTGGATCGGATCAAACAGGTGCGCGATATTTATGCGGTGCGCAGATTAATGCATTAAAAGGGGTATAGAAAATGAGAGTAGTCGTACAACGAACAAAGGAAGCATCCGTTACGGTTGAAGGAAACATTGTTGGCCACATTCCGTTCGGTTTTATGCTGCTTGTCGGCGTGACCCATACGGATACAGAGGCGGATGCAGCTTATGTCGCAGAAAAAATCGCAAATTTGCGTGTATTTGAGGATGAGGGCGGAAAAATGAATTTGTCGATTCGGGATGTAGGCGGACAAGTTCTTTCCGTTTCGCAATTTACATTATACGGCGATTGCCGCAAAGGAAGACGCCCTAACTTCATGGATGCGGCAAAGCCCGAGCATGCAAAGCGTATATATGAAGCGTTGAATGAGGAGTTAAGAAAGCAAGACCTGCATGTGGAAACAGGCGAGTTTGGCGCGATGATGGATGTCCGTCTTTTAAATGACGGACCGGTTACGCTAATTGTGGAAAGTAAATGAACGAAAGCTAACGTTGCTCTTTAGCGTAGCCCCCATGTAACGAGTAGGCGGTTTGTTTCTTTTTCTTATCGTCAGAATAAGTCCCCCACAAACATGGAAGACTAGCAACAGAACCATTTAGAATGTGAGGGACCCAAAATGAGAATGAGTGATAAAGCAAACAGCGTAACAAACAGCGCCAATCAATTGTTTAATGTGAATTTTCATGATTTTGTTTCGAAGGATCAAAGCACAACGTCCATGGAGCTCGCTTCGGAGTTCGGTGTTTCATTAAAGGACGTGAAAAAGCTAAAGAAACATCTTGGTCGGTCTTGACAACTTTGCATAAGAAACGTATATTAATAAACAAATTCATTTTTGAAAAGTTGTATATTTTAAAAACCGTTAATGGAGCAAAGTAAATAAGAGTACACGTGAATAAGAGAGAAAATGCCGCGGCTGAAAGCATTTTCGCACGATGACTTATTGAAGGAACACTCCGTAGGTTTCTCTCTGAACGGCATCTGCCCAGTAGGAGATGAACGTGTTAGGCGTTAACGAAAAAGTGGAAGCGAATGCTTCAATTAGGGTGGCACCACGGGTATAATACTCTCGTCCCTACGTTAAGTAGGGATGGGAGTTTTTTGTTTTTAAAAGATAGGCTCTGTTAAAGGTTAATGTTGATTTGGATTCATTTGTTGATTGGGAACGAAAGGCGGCCCCGCCCGCGGAAAGCGTCCGCCTGTAGTGGAAAATCAACAATCAAGTTTAACAGAGCCAAAAGATAAGAAATTATAAGTTTTTAGGAGCATGTCTAGCTCCCAAAGCCCAAAGCAGCGTAGGGCTTTGTCCGCTTTTCTTATGAAGTTTAGAGGAGGAAACAAGCATGTCCATTCAAATTCCAAGAGGAACACAAGACATCCTTCCCGGAACCGTCGAGCTATGGCAGTACATCGAAGGACAAGCGCGCGACATTTGCCGCCGCTATAACTATAAAGAAATTAGAACGCCGATTTTCGAGCATACTGAATTGTTCCTGCGCGGCGTGGGGGATACGACAGATATCGTGCAAAAAGAAATGTATACATTTGAAGACCGCGGCGGGCGCAGCTTGACGCTCCGGCCGGAAGGGACAGCCTCTGTCGTTCGTTCTTACGTCGAAAACAAAATGTATGGCGATGCAACGCAGCCGGCAAAATTATTTTACATAGGCCCGATGTTTCGTTATGAAAGACCGCAGTCCGGACGCTACCGCCAGTTTGTCCAATTTGGCATTGAGGCGCTCGGCAGCAATGACCCGGCAATTGATGCAGAAGTAATCGCCTTGGCGATGGAGTTTTATAAAGGCCTTGGCTTAAAAAGCGTAAAGCTTGTTTTAAACAGCTTAGGGGATGCAGAGAGTCGCAAAGCGCATCGTGAAGCGTTAATCAATCACTTCGCGCCGCGGATTGACGAGTTTTGCAATGACTGTAAAGCGCGCCTTGAGAAAAATCCGCTTCGTATTTTAGATTGCAAGAAGGACCGCGACCATGAATTGCTGAAAACGGCTCCTTCTATTACAGAATACTTAAATGAAAGCTCGCAAGCATACTATGAAAAGGTGCAAGAGCTCCTAACGATGATGAAAATTCCATTTGAGAAGGACCCGAACCTTGTGCGCGGTTTAGATTATTATCAGCACACCGTGTTTGAAATTATGAGCGAAGCAGAAGGTTTTGGTGCCATTACAACGTTAAGCGGCGGCGGCCGTTACAACGGGCTCGTACAAGAAATTGGGGGGCCGGAAACGCCGGGAATCGGTTTTGCGTTAAGCATTGAGCGTTTGTTGATGGCGCTGAAAGCAGAGAACATTCAGCTTCCGCTTTCTGCGAAACTCGATTGCTACGTTGTCGCGCTCGGAGATAAGGCGAAGGATGCGGCGGCGAAGCTCGTATATGAATTGCGCAAGGCAGGCTTAACAACTGAGAAGGATTATTTGGATAGAAAAATTAAAGCGCAATTTAAAGCTGCGGACCGCCTGCATGCGAAATACGTAGCAGTGCTCGGTGAAGATGAACTAGAGCGCAACATCATTAACCTCAAAGAGATGGCTACCGGAGATCAAGAAGAAGTTGCCCTTGATGTGTTTGTTCCATATATAGCAGAAAAAATATTGTAGGAGGAGAAAACGATGGCTGAAAGAACGCATTATTGCGGGGAAGTAACATTGCAAGATACCGGTAAAACAGTACAGCTTAAAGGTTGGGTGCAAAAAAGAAGAGATTTGGGCGGATTGATTTTTATCGATTTGCGTGACCGCACAGGAATTGTGCAGGTTGTATTTAGTCCGGAAAGTTCCGCGGACGCTTTACGCACTGCGGAAGCGGTCCGAAACGAGTATGTGCTTCATGTCGAGGGAACGGTTGTTGAGCGCGAACCAGGAACAATTAATGAAAATTTGCCAACAGGGCATATTGAGGTGCATGTGACAACGCTAAAAGTATTAAACAGCGCCAAAACGCCTCCGTTTACAATTGCCGATCAAACGGACGTCTCTGAAGACGTGCGCTTGAAATACCGCTATTTGGATTTGCGCCGTCCGGTTATGTTTGAAACATTCAAGCTTCGCCATAACGTAACGAAAGCAATTCGCGACTTTTTGGATGGAGAAGGCTTTTTAGAAGTAGAGACGCCGATTTTAACAAAGAGCACACCGGAAGGGGCGCGCGATTATCTCGTTCCAAGCCGCGTGCATCCGGGCGAATTTTACGCATTGCCGCAATCTCCGCAAATTTTCAAACAGCTTCTTATGGTTGGCGGCTTTGAACGCTACTATCAAGTGGCGCGCTGTTTCCGCGATGAAGATTTGCGCGCGGACCGCCAGCCGGAATTTACGCAAATCGATATTGAAACATCGTTTTTAGCACAGGACGAACTCATCGCGATGATGGAGCAAATGATGGCTTCTGTTATGAAGCAGGCGAAAGGGCTCGATATTCCGGTTCCGTTTCCGCGCATGACATACGATGAGGCAATGAACCGTTACGGTTCTGACAAGCCGGATACACGCTTTGCGATGGAATTGACAGACTTGTCCGAGTTTGCAGCAGGCTGCGGGTTTAAAGTGTTTGCGAGCGCGGTAGAAAGCGGCGGCCAAGTAAAGGCCGTCAACGCAAAAGGCGCTGCAGATAAATATTCCCGCAAGGATATTGACGCACTAACAGAGTTTGTAAAAATCTATGGCGCCAAAGGCCTCGCTTGGCTAAAGGTAGAAGCGGACGGTTTAAAAGGGCCGATCGCCAAATTCTTTAATGAAGACGACAGCGCAACGATTACGAACTTGCTTGAAGCACAAGCGGGAGATTTGCTGTTGTTCGTTGCCGACAAAAAGAATATCGTTGCCGACAGCTTAGGGGCGCTTCGTTTGAAGCTTGGCAAAGAGCTCGGTTTAATTGATGAAAGCAAGTTTAATTTCCTGTGGATAACGGATTGGCCGTTATTAGAATATGATGAAGAAGCAGGGCGTTATTTTGCGGCGCACCATCCGTTTACCATGCCGGTTCGCGAAGACCTTGTATATTTGGATACAGAACCGGGCAAAGTGCGCGCGCAAGCATACGATTTAGTATTGAACGGCTATGAGCTTGGCGGCGGGTCTTTGCGCATTTACGAACGCGACATTCAGGAAAAAATGTTTAAAGTACTTGGCTTTACACAGGAAGAGGCGCAGGAGCAATTTGGGTTCTTGCTTGAGGCATTTGAATACGGCACGCCGCCGCATGGCGGAATCGCCTTCGGGCTGGACCGGCTTGTTATGCTGCTTGCAGGCCGCACGAATCTCCGCGACACGATTGCCTTCCCGAAAACGGCAAGCGCGAGCTGCTTATTGACGGATGCGCCGGGCAAGGTAGCGCCAGCGCAACTGGATGAGCTTCATCTGCAGTTAAAGAAAGCAGAAAAAGAATAATAGCGCGTAAATAAAGTTTCATCCAAACCTGTATGGATATACTAAATTCATACAGGTTTTTTGCTGGATGGGAAAGTAGGAAATAGGATTTTCGCTTTAGGGATGCGGCGGCAAGCCAGCCAATTTCTTAACATTTTATAACTTTTTCTATACAAATAGTAGGAGAAGAAGGTAGAATACATAGTGGACTATTTTTGCATGAGGAGTGTGCAATCATGTTACATCAATTTTCACGTAATGAATTGGCCTTCGGTAAAGAAGGGCTTGAAATATTAAAAAACAGTACAATCGGTGTGCTTGGTATCGGCGGCGTAGGGTCATTTTCAGCAGAAGCGCTCGCCCGCTCTGGTGTCGGACGCCTTGTGCTTGTAGACAAGGATGTAGTTGACATTACAAATGTGAACCGGCAAATTCACGCATTGCTTTCGACTGTAGGACAATCGAAGGTGGAGCTGATGAAGCAGCGCATCGCCGACATTAATCCAGACTGCGAGGTAATTGCTTTACAAATGTTTTATACAGAGGAAACGTATGAACAGTTCTTCTCGTATGGATTGGATTTTGTCATTGACGCATCTGATACGATTACGTATAAAATCCATTTAATTAAAGAATGCTTACGACGGAAGATTCCTATTATTTCCAGTATGGGTGCGGCAAATAAAATGGATCCGACGCGTTTTCAAATTGCCGATATTTCCAAAACGCATACAGATCCAATCGCGAAGGTTATCCGTACAAAGCTGCGCAAAGAGGGCATTAAAAAGGGCGTCAAGGTAGTATTTTCTGATGAAAGCCCGATTGTAATCAGGGAAGATGTGCGCCAGGAAATTGTGCCGGATGAAAATACGAAAATCCGCAAAGCGAAAATGCCGCCATCCTCCAACGCGTTCGTTCCGTCTGTTGCGGGCTTGATCATGACGAGCTACGTTGTCCGCAAATTGTTGGAAGGCGTAAAAGTGAACCGTGTCGGCCAAGATTCGGAATAAGCTGTCTGTACATTGCTGCCATGATAAAAAGCTCCTTCCTCGACTATAACGGGAAGGAGCTTTTTATTAAGGTTCTTAGCTTGTGCACCTAAGCAGCTGGTTCCACTTTTCTTATTTTGATATAATATCCAGATTCCCGTTTTGGTCCATTTTAAAAATGGGGGCCATCCGTTCTTGCGGTTCATCGAACAGTACCATTTTGCGGGCGCGGTCCATAATTCGCACTAAAGTTTGATAGTCTTCTTGAATAATCTCTTGCTGCTTTGTAAGTTGCTCGAATTTTTGCTGTAATAGTTCGTGCTGTTTTTTTAGCTCATCATATTCACGGCGAAGCTGTTCGTTTTTTGTCTGGAGCTCGCTGTTGTCCGCAGCGCTTTCCTTTAATTGTTGCAAATATTGAATGACACTGTCTAGCGAAAGAGCTTGGGCAGGAGCAGACGGGGCAATCTCTTCGGAAAACTCGGCGTCAATTACGACTTTGGCAGGCTGCTGCTGAACAAAAGCGGAAAGCTGCTGCCTTTGTATATCCGCTTGCGCCCGCTTCAGCTCTTTTCGTTGCTTCTTAGCGATTTGCACGGCTTCTTCATAATTTTGTCTAACTTCCGCATTCCACCGAAAGCCGCACGCTGCCGCCGTCCGGTTTAGTTTATCACCGACCTCGTCAAATGCCTTTAGCTGTGTGCTTCCTTCTCGGATGTGACGCAATACCGTTTCTGCCAGAAGCAAGTCATCTTCTGGCGTCCAAGCATCTTGGCGCATTTTCATAATGAAACCTCCAATAACGGCTGTTTTTTGTTTATATTGTCCGGCAGCTGTTGTTTTATACGGATTTTAGATTAAGAATTTCGCAGCCTTTTATAAACAGCTGCTAACGCTTGTTCAAATTTTCCCGTTTCTTTCGGCTCATAATAGACTTTGTTTTTAATGTTGTCCGGCAAGTATTGTTGCCGTACCCAGCCGTTTGGATAATCGTGCGGATACAAATAGTCGATGCCCCGGCCGAGCGCCTGCGCCCCTTTGTAATGGGCATCTTTTAAATGAGTCGGGATGTCGCCCGTTTTCATTGTGCGCAAATCATGAAGCGCCCCGTCAATCGCTTTGTAGGCGGAATTGGATTTTGGCGATAAGCAGAGTTCAATAACAGCATTTGCCAGCGGGATGCGCGCTTCGGGAAAGCCAATCCGTTCCGCAGCTTCAATAGCCGCTAAAGTCCGCGGTCCGGCCTGCGGGTTTGCAAGGCCAATATCTTCATAGGCAATGACAAGCAATCTTCGGCTTATGCTTTGTAAATCTCCTGCTTCTATCATGCGCGCTAAGTAATGGAGAGCCGCATTAACGTCGCTGCCGCGAATGGATTTTTGGAACGCGGACAAAACATCGTAATAGGAATCGCCGTCTTTATCATGAACAAAACTCTTTTTTTGCAGGCATTCCTCCGCAATAGAAAGCGAGATTTCTATTGTTCCGTCTTCTGATGGAGGCGTTGATAGAACGGCAAGCTCTAAGGCATTGTAGGCCGAGCGCAGGTCGCCCCCTGAAGTGCGGGAAAAATGGTGCAATGCTTCTTCGCTTATTGCCACATTATATGTTCCCAGGCCTTTGTCACGGTCTGAAAGAGCGCGGCGCAGTCCTGTTATAATATCCTCCTCCGTTAGCGCATACAGCTCGAAAATTTGGCAGCGGCTGCGGATCGCCGAGTTGATGGAGTGAAACGGATTGCTTGTTGTCGCCCCAATCAGGGTAATCAGCCCGCTTTCAAGGTGGGGAAGCAGAAAATCCTGTTTTGCTTTATCAAGCCGGTGCACTTCATCTAAAATGAGCAGGAGCCTGCGGGACATTTTTGCTTCCTCTACCGCGATTTCCATATCTTTTTTATTGTGGGTAACCGCATTTAATAGGCGAAACGGCGTGCCGGTACTTCCGGCAATTGCTCTGGCAATCGAGGTTTTCCCCGTTCCCGGAGGCCCATATAAAATCATCGATTGCAAATGCTTCGCCTCCGCCATGCGCTTTAAAATTTTCCCGTCCCCAACGAGATGCTGCTGTCCGATTACCTCTTCGATTGTCGTCGGGCGCATACGGTGAGCGAGTGGTTGTTTCATTGTAATCTCTCCTACGTAAACAGTCTCGTTCTATCGTACCACGTTCCTCGTAAGAGTTGAAATTTCTTACGGAATTGAATTATGCTATAATTTTAGAGGCTTTTCATTTTTAACAGCAAATTGCACGGGCCTCCTTTCCCGCATCTTTTAGCAAGGAGGCAGATTTTTACTAACAATATGTTTCATATTGCTATAAATAAGGCTCTGTTAAACTTGATTGTTGATTTTCCACTACAGGCGGACGCTTTCCGCGGGCGGGACCGAGTTGCTTCCCTCGCTTCGCTCAGTCCAGGGTCTCGGCTATCCCGCTATTCCCGCTGAAGTCGCCGCCTTTCGTTCCAAAGCAACAAATAAATCCAAATCAATATTAGCCTTTAACAGAGCTTTTAGAAAAGAACCAAATAAAAGAGAGGTGCCTATTTTATGAAAATTTCAACGAAAGGCCGCTACGGCTTGACGATTATGATTGATTTGGCGAAAAAATATGGAGAAGGCCCGATTTCATTAAAATCGATTGCCCAAGCGCATGATTTATCCGAGCATTATTTAGAACAGCTCATTTCCCCGCTGCGTAACGCGCGCCTTGTCAAAAGCACGCGCGGCGCTTATGGCGGCTATGTATTGTCCGATCTGCCTTCTGCCATTACAGCAGGCGACGTAATTCGCGTATTAGAAGGCCCGATTAGTGTTGTCGAAGGAATTGAAGAGGAAAAACCGGCGCAGCGCCATCTATGGATACGAATTCGCGATGCGGTGCAGGAAGTGCTGGACAGCACGACATTGGAGGATTTAGCGCAATATGAGGAAGAAAACGGACAAGGCTATATGTTTTATATTTAATGTTATGAGCCAAACTGTATCATAGCATATTTAAGCAACAGCGTTTTGGTTGTTATTTATTAAGGAGGTGAACCCTGGTTGTAAATCGTGCATGTACACATCGTTTGCCGAATCGCCGATCTTTTTTGCGGTTTGGTATGGTTTATGAACCAGGAGATGCTATGGAACGCATTTATTTAGATCATGCGGCAACATCGCCTGCACATCCTGAAGTTGTGCAGCGGATGCTTCCGTATATGACGGAAATATTCGGAAATCCGTCGAGCATTCATTTTTTCGGCCGGCAAAGCCGCCATGCGATTGATGAAGCAAGACGGGCGTGCGCAAAAAGCATCGGGGCGCAGCCGGGTGAAATCATTTTTACAAGCGGCGGGACGGAAGCTGACAATTTGGCGCTGCTTGGGGTAGCCAGGGCGAACCGGGGCCGCGGCAATCATATTATTACGACGGAAATTGAGCATCATGCCATTCTGCATACATGCAAGGTGCTGGAGAAGGACGGTTTTGAGGTTACGTATTTGCCTGTTGATAACAGCGGCCGCATTTGTATAGAGGATTTGAAGCGGGCATTAACAGACGAGACGATTTTAGTATCGGTTATGTTTGGAAATAACGAAGTTGGAACGGTTCAACCCATTATGGAAATCGGGGAGCTATTAAAAACCCATCCCGCTTACTTACATACAGATGCGGTGCAGGCATATGGACTTGTTCCAATTGATGTAAAGGAACTCGGAATTGATCTGTTGTCGATTTCCGCCCATAAAATTAACGGCCCAAAAGGAGTAGGCTTTCTGTATGCCGGGCAAACGGTGAAATTCGCACCGCTATTAACAGGGGGAGAGCAAGAGCGGAAACGAAGAGCCGGCACGGAAAATGTTCCGGGCATCGTCGGCTTGCACCACGCTATTTTGCTTGCAGGAGCAGAGCGCGAGCAAAAAATTCAGCAATATCGTTCGTTTAAAGATATAATGATATCTATCTTCCAAAGTGAAGGTATTGAGTTTGAGGTAAACGGAAATCCAACGCACAATTTGCCGCATGTGTTAAATATGAGCTTTAAAGGAATGAATATTGAATCGTTTCTTGTCAATATGGATTTGGCTGGTATTGCTGTTTCGAGCGGTTCAGCTTGCACAGCCGGCTCGATTGATCCATCGCATGTGCTGGTGGCGATGTTCGGCAAGGATTCCGATAAAATACGTTCATCCGTGCGCTTTAGCTTCGGCCTTGGCAATACGAAAGAGCAAGTGGAAAAAGCGGCGTACGAAACAGTGAAAATCGTCAAGCGATTGGCGCAGAAATAAACAGTGGAGGTGAAGCAGATGAACAAATTACCTCATGAAACACGAGTAGTCATCGGCATGTCCGGGGGAGTCGATTCCTCTGTTGCGGCCCTTCTTTTAAAGCAGCAGGGCTATGATGTTATCGGCATCTTTATGAAAAACTGGGATGATACGGACGAAAACGGCGTATGTACGGCAACAGAGGATTATAATGATGTTATACAAGTATGCAATCAAATCGGCATCCCTTATTACGCAGTAAACTTTGAAAAGGAATATTGGGATAAAGTGTTTACGTATTTCCTTGATGAATACCGCGCCGGCCGCACGCCAAATCCGGATGTGATGTGCAATAAGGAAATTAAATTTAAGGCGTTTTTGGACCATGCGATGGCACTCGGTGCCGATTATGTAGCGACAGGGCATTATGCGCGCGTTGAATATTGCGGCGGCGAGTATAAGATGCTGCGCGGCGTAGATAGCAATAAAGATCAAACGTACTTCCTAAATCAGCTCGGGCAAGAGCAATTGTCAAAAACGATGTTTCCGCTTGGTCATTTAACGAAGCCGCAAATTCGGGAAATCGCTAAAGAAGCGGGGCTTGCGACAGCAGCGAAAAAAGACAGCACAGGCATTTGTTTTATCGGAGAGCGCAACTTTAAGGAGTTTTTAAGCAACTATCTGCCAGCGCAGCCGGGTGAAATGCAAACTTTGTCCGGTGAAGTAAAGGGCAAGCATGACGGTTTAATGTATTATACAATTGGTCAGCGCCACGGCCTTGGCATTGGCGGAAACGGCGATCCTTGGTTTGTAGTTGGGAAAAATTTAGAAAAGAACATTTTATATGTGGCGCAAGGGTTTCATAATGAACTGCTGTACGGCGATGAAGTGCTTGCGGTTGATATGAGCTGGACGAGCGGAAAACCGAAGGCGCAGGAGTTTACATGTACAGCGAAATTCCGTTATCGCCAAGCTGATAATGGTGTTACCGTTCAAGTGTTGGAGGACGGAAAGGTTCGCATTATTTGCGATGAGCCAATTCGTGCGATTACACCGGGACAGGCTGTCGTCTTTTATGACGGTGAAGAATGTTTGGGCGGCGGGACGATTGATGAAGTATTCCGCAAAGGCGAGAAGCTTACGTATCTATAGTCCTGATTTTAATTTTACAAACCTCGGACTTTTAACAGACCGAGGTTTCTTTTATGATGGATATATAAAGCATGAGGTGAAGAAAATGACAAAATTAGAACAAGGCATTCAATGTATGCAAGAAGGAAAGTGGGAGGAAGCGGCCCGGTTCTTTACGGAAGCAATCCAGGAGGAGCCGGATAATCCGATTGGTTATGTGAACTTTGGCAATTTGCTAGATGTATTAGGAGAATATGAGCGTGCTGTTTCGTTTTACAAAAGAGCGCTGGAGCTTGATGAAACGTTAGCGACCGCGTATTACGGGCTGGGAACGGTATATTATGAACAGGAGCAATATGAGAAAGCAAAAGAGATGTTTGAAAAAGCAGCGCAAAATGGCTTGCAGGCGGGGGACGCTTATTTTATGCTGGGCTTTTCCTATGTTCAGCTCGGCAACGACCGCTTAGCCCTGCCATTTTTGCAAAGAGCGACAGAATTGAACGATGATGACGTGGAAGCTTTATTTCAATACGGCTTATGCTTGGCGCGTTTGCAGCATGTGCAAGAAGCAAAGCCGATTTTTGAAAGAGTATTGGAGCTTGATGAAGAGCACGCCGACGCTTACTATAACTTGGGTGTCGCTTACGCTTTTGAAGAAAATGAAGAAAAAGCGCTGGAATTATTTAAAAAGGCGGTGGCTTATCAGCCGGACCATTTTCTGGCAGGAAACGGCATCCGCCTGTTAGAGCAAGCAAAATAAAGGCGAAAGAGAGTGACTGCGTGTGCAAAACACGATGGATTTGTTTGAAGAGGAGCAGAAATTCATAAAAGCTCAAGTGCTTCATACAATTTTCCATAACGAAGAAAACTTATATTCTGTTGTGCGGATGAAGGTTATAGAAACGAATGAAACATACACCGAAAAGGAAGCTATCGTTACCGGCCACTTTCCGCGCATGCATGAAGACGAAGTGTTCACTTTGCATGGCTATTTTAAAGAACACTATCGTTATGGGATGCAATACCATGTGGAGAGGTTCAAAAAAGAGCTGCCGCAAACGAAGAATGGCATTATCCAATATTTGGCGAGTGATTTATTTAAAGGAATCGGAAGGAAAACAGCCGAACGCATTGTAGAAAAGCTGGGGGAGCAGGCGATTTCCAAAATTATGGATGACCCTTTGGCATTGGACGGGTTGTTAAAAAAAGAAAAAGCGCAAGCGCTGTACGAAACGATTATTGAACATCAAGGACTTGAAAAGGTGATGAGCTTTTTAAGTGGCTATGGCTTTGGGACAAAGCTGTCTATTAAAATCTATCAAACGTATAAGGAGCAAACGCTGGAGGTGATTCGCAGCAATCCGTACCAGCTGATTGAGGATGTAGAAGGAATTGGCTTTGGGCGCGCGGACGAAATCGGAAAGGCGATTGGCATTTCCGGCAATCACCCTGACCGCATCCGGGCCGCCTGCTTGTTTACGCTAGAAAATGTATCGCTGCAGGAAGGTCATGTGTATATGACGAAGGAGCAGCTGATAGACCGGACATTAAATTTGTTGAACCATCATGCACAAGGTGTTGCAGAAGAGGATATTGTACAATGCCTCGAAGTGCTGCACGGGGAAGAAAAGCTCATTATTGAAGAAGAACGCATTTATATGGCAACTCTATATTACGCAGAAAAAGGGTTTGTTACATCTGTGTTTCGCATACTGCATCAAGGCGGACAAGAGACATTTCCCGAGGCGGAATTTTTAACGGCGCTTGGAGCTATCGAGGAGCAGCTTAACGTACAGTACGCCCCGAACCAGAAAGAAGGTATCAGAACAGCGCTTCGGCACCCGATGATGATTTTAACAGGCGGGCCCGGAACGGGAAAAACGACGGTTATTAAAGGGATCGTGGAGATGTACGCTTCCCTTAACGGCATTTCGTTAGACATGAAGGATTATAACGAAAAAAATCCGTTTCCAATCCTATTGACGGCGCCGACTGGCCGCGCCGCCAAGCGGATGAGCGAGTCGACAGGCTTGCCCGCTTGTACAATCCACCGTTTGCTCGGCTGGACACCGGAAGGCTCCTTCTCGCGCAATGAGCATGACCCGGTTCAAGGAAAGTTGCTTATTATTGATGAGTTTTCCATGGTAGATATTTGGCTGGCGAACCAATTATTTAAATCGCTTCCTGCGGAGATGCAGGTCGTTATTGTTGGCGATGAAGACCAGCTGCCGTCTGTCGGGCCGGGTCAGGTATTGAAGGATTTGTTGGCTGCCGAGTTAATTCCAACTGTGCGTTTAACAGAAATTTACCGCCAGGCGGAAGGTTCATCTGTAATACAGCTTGCCCATGCCATTAAAAAAGGGCATATCCCAAACGATATTGCGATGCAAAAAGCGGATCGCTCGTTTATTGCATGCGGAGGGACACAAATTGTCGATGTTGTAAAACAAGTATGCGAAAATGCGCAGGCGAAAGGTTTTTCCGCGCGCGATGTGCAGGTGCTGGCGCCGATGTACCGCGGCCCGGCCGGCATTAACGCACTAAATAAAGCGTTGCAGGAGGTATTTAATCCGCCGCGCGAGAAGCGGAGGGAGCTATTGTACGGCGAGGTGGTCTACAGGGTGGGCGATAAGGTGCTGCAGCTTGTCAACCAGCCGGAAAGCCAGGTATTCAATGGCGACATTGGCGAGATTGTCTCGATTTTTTATGCGAAGGAAAATGTCGAACAGCAAGATATGATTGTTGTTTCGTTTGAAGGGGTTGAAGTGACGTATACAAAGTCCGACTTTAACCAAATTACGCATGCGTATTGCTGTTCAATTCACAAGTCGCAGGGCAGCGAGTTTCCAATTGTTATTTTGCCTCTTGTAAAAAGCTATTATCGTATGCTGCGCCGCAACTTAATTTATACGGCCATTACACGAAGCAAAAAATTCCTCATTTTATGCGGAGAGAAAGAGGCGTTTCAATCCGGCGTAAGCCGTACCGATGATGCCGTACGGCAAACGACATTGTACGATAAACTGCGGGAACGTTTTGCGCCTGAAGTTCAAGGTGCAGGCGCAGCAAAGGAAGTGCTTGATGTGGAAAATCTTTCACCTTATGATTTCTTATAGGAAGAGTCACATTATACATATAAAGGTCAAGCCTTTATGTATAAAGGGAGACGGTTTGGACATAATGGCGTAATAGAAAATGCAAAAAGAAGTGGAGATGGAGCGCCATGTTAACATGTCCGAACTGCAAAGGAAAAAATCTTGGGAAAATTGGAGTCAATCAGTATTATTGCTGGAATTGTTTTATTGAATTATCGGTGGCAAAGGGGAAGATTTATACGCATCAAGTAGAGGAAGACGGTTCCCTTAGCTCGCTTGATGATTTGTTTGAAGATGACGAACGGACAATCAGCATGTAAGGAGTGAGGCAGCATGAGATTAACAAGATCCCTTGTAGCACTAGGCTTAGGAGCAGTTGCGTACAACTATGCCCGCAGAAACAATATGATGTCAGCAAAAACAATGAGAAGAGCACGAAGACTGATTAAATCATATTTATAACAAAAGACCCTGCCAGCGCAGGGCTTTTGTTTTGCATAAACTTTCCTTCCGTTTTGCACAATAAGAAAAGCGGAGGGATGAACGTTGACAAACATAAAAATGATTTGGATTTACCGTTTGGCGCTTATTTTGCTTTTATTTCTCTGTTTGTTGGTATTTTGGAAGCTCAAACCGATGTGGCAGCCCGTTTTAGGGATTGTAAAGCTCGTCTTTATTCCGCTTTTAAGCGCATATTTCATTGCTTACCTGTTGCATCCTCTCATTGAAAAGCTGCATCAACAAGGAATGCCGCGTACATTGGCCATTTTGCTCATCTATGTTTTATTTTTTGGCGGAATTGGCTATGGTGTATATAAAGGGATACCGGTCGCGATTTCGCAGCTAAAGGATATGAATGAGAATTTTCCGCAATTCATGGCAATGTATGAAAGCTGGACGGATAAGGTGGAAGCGAAAACAGCTAATTTTCCTGAATTCATTAACGGGAAATTGCGCCAGGCATTTCTTGGGATAGAGGAAAAGCTGCAATCGTTATTGAATAGAATGATGAGCACAGCACGGCGTATTTTAGACTCATTGCTAATTATTGTATTGATTCCCTTTATTGTTTTTTATATATTGAAAGATTACGATGAGATGTACCATATTTTTTGGAAGCTTGTGCCGTCAAAATGGCGCAGTGAGGGACAACGGCTGGCAGATGATATAGACAAGTCGCTTGGTAATTATATTCGGGGCCAATTGTTTGTGTGCGGGGTGTTGGCTGGATTGTCATCGCTTGCGCTTTGGATTATCGGGATGAAATATCCGCTGCTTCTTGGCATTATCATCGGGTTAACGGATATCATCCCGTATTTCGGCCCCATTTTAGGAGCGATTCCAACGATTATGGTGGCGGCGACTGTTTCTGTCAATATGGTCATTAAAGCAGGGATTGCCCTTGCTATATTGCAATTTGTAGAAAGTAATATTCTATCTCCTTATATCGTCGGCAAGTCGCTGCGTATGCACCCTGTCATCATTATGTTTGCGTTGCTTGTTGGAGGGGAAATTGCCGGTCTTGCCGGACTGCTTCTTGCCGTTCCTGTTTTGTCGATAGCGCGTGCAATTATTATGCATTCCAAGACATTGCTTCCAAGGCGTTGACAATGGTACAAATGGTAAGCTATAATTCGCAGTGAGTATATAATGGAAATTGATGACGGATCGAGTATGCCACAGCCCGTCTTACAGAGAGGATGTCTCGCGGCTGAAAGGACACCAGATGAAGAGTGGCAGAATGCTAATCCTGAGAGCAGCTAATCCCTGCCGTCTTGCCACGTTACGGCAGCTTGAGGTGATGAAAGAATAAGCAAAAACAATTGTTTTGCTTTTCTATCATAATCAGGGTGGTAACGCGAGTATACTCTCGTCCCTGCAATAGGGGCGGGAGTTTTTTATTTGCAAGAAAGCAAGCGGTTATAAGAGGGCGCTTTCTTTTAGGAACTGGCCTTGTTCACATTTTTTGTATAATGAAAAGGAGGAGCAATGTATGAAAAAACTGAGAGCAGCAGAAATTCGCCAAATGTTTTTAGACTTTTTTCAGGAAAAAGGGCACGCTGTAGAGCCGAGCGCATCGCTTGTGCCGCATGACGACCCGTCGCTTTTATGGATCAACAGCGGCGTAGCGACGTTGAAAAAATATTTTGATGGCCGCGTTATCCCGCAAAATCCGCGGATTACAAACGCGCAAAAATCCATTCGCACAAATGATATTGAAAACGTAGGAAAAACGGCGCGTCACCATACGTTCTTTGAAATGCTGGGCAATTTCTCCATTGGCGATTACTTCAAGGAAGAAGCGATTACGTGGGCGTGGGAATTTTTAACGAGCGAAAGATGGATGGGCTTCGATAAGGACAAGCTCTCTGTTACAATCCATCCGGAGGATGAAGAGGCATTCCAAATTTGGCATGAGAAAATGGGCATTCCAAAAGAGCGCATTATCCGTTTAGAAGATAATTTCTGGGATATCGGAGAAGGTCCGAGCGGCCCGAATACAGAGATTTTTTATGACCGCGGCGAAGCTTACGGAAATGACCCAAATGATCCAGAGTTATATCCAGGCGGCGAAAATGAACGTTACCTGGAAGTATGGAACCTTGTATTTTCACAATTTAACCATAATCCAGACGGTACATATACACCGCTTCCGAAGAAAAACATTGATACAGGCATGGGCTTGGAGCGCATGGCGTCTGTTGTGCAGGATGTGCCGACAAACTTTGATACAGATTTGTTTATGCCGATTATCGAGGCGACAGAAGTCATCTCCGGCGAGAAATACCGTGCGGGCGACTTGGAGAAGGATACAGCCTTTAAAGTTATTGCTGACCATATCCGTACAGTAACCTTTGCGGTAGGCGACGGGGCGCTTCCTTCCAATGAAGGCCGCGGCTATGTACTTCGCCGTTTGCTGCGCCGCGCGGTGCGTTATGCGAAGAAACTTGGCATTAACCGTCCGTTCATGTACGAGCTTGTACCGGTTGTCGGTGAGATCATGCAGGATTTCTATCCGGAAGTGAAAGAAAAAGCAGAGTTTATCCAACGTGTTATTAAAAATGAAGAAGAGCGCTTCCATGAAACGCTTCATGAAGGAGAAGCGATTTTGGCAGAAGTGATTAAAAAGGCAAAAGCAGCGGGAACGAATATGATTTCTGGAGAAGATGCTTTCCGTTTGTATGATACATACGGCTTCCCGGTTGAATTGACAGAAGAGTACGCGGAAGAAGCGGGCATGCAGGTTGACCATGACGGTTTTGAAGCAGAAATGGAAAAACAGCGCGAACGGGCAAGAGCGGCCCGCCATGATGTAGATTCTATGCAAGTTCAAGGCGGCGTGCTTGGCGACATTAAAGCAGAAAGCCGCTTCGTAGGCTACGGTGAATGGGAAACGGCAAGCGCTGTAGTTGCACTCATTCAAAATGGCAAATATGCGACAGAAGTGAAAGCGGGCGAGGAAGCGCAGCTTATCTTGGATGTAACGCCATTTTATGCGGAAAGCGGCGGCCAAATTGCTGACCAAGGCTATTTAATTGGCGACGGCGTAAAAGTTGCGGTTAAGGATGTACAAAAAGCGCCGAATGGCCAAAACTTGCACAAGGTAATTGTAGAAGAAGGCATATTAAAGGCAGATGCAAAGCTGACTGCGGTCATCGATAAGGCGAATCGTGCGAGCATTATTAAAAACCATACCGCAACACATTTATTGCATCAGGCATTAAAGGATGTGCTCGGCAAACATGTTAACCAAGCGGGCTCCCTCGTAACGCCTGAACGTCTCCGTTTCGACTTCTCGCACTTCGGCCAAGTAACAGCGGAGGAATTGGAACAAATTGAGCGTATTGTGAACGAGAAAATTTGGGATAGTATTCCTGTAGAAATTTCTCAAAAAGCGCTTGAAGAGGCAAAGGCGATGGGCGCAATGGCATTGTTTGGCGAGAAGTACGGCGACGTTGTCCGCGTTGTGCAGGTGGGCGATTATAGCTTAGAGCTTTGCGGCGGCTGCCACGTTGACAATACAGCTTCTATTGGCATCTTCAAAATCGTTTCCGAGTCAGGCATCGGTGCCGGAACGCGCCGTATTGAAGCAGTAACGGGCAGAGCGGCGTATGAGCTAATGAACGCGCAAGTCACATTGTTAAAAGAAGCGGCAGGCAAGTTGAAAACAAATCCGAAAGATATTTTAACAAAAGTGGACGGCTTGTTTGCGGAAGTGAAGCAGCTGCAAAAAGAAAATGAATCGCTGGCGGCAAAATTAAGCAATATTGAGGCTGGCAATCTTATGGACCAAGTTCGTGTTATCGATGGCGTGAACGTATTGGCAAGCAAAGTAAATGTGGCTGATATGAACAGCTTGCGCACAATGGCTGATGACCTTAAGAACAAGCTTGGATCTGCGGTTATTTTGCTTGCGGCTGTAAATGGGGATAAAGTAAATCTGCTTGCGGGTGTGACAAAAGACTTAACCAGCAAATTCCATGCCGGCAATCTTGTAAAAGGCGCGGCGGCAATTTGCGGCGGCGGCGGCGGCGGCCGCCCTGATATGGCGCAAGCGGGCGGGAAAGACCCTAATAAAGTTGATGAGGCGATTGTGTACGCTGAGCAGTATGTCAAATCTGTTTTAAAATAAGGAGCAGTTGGTGTAAAATGATAGAGAGAAGGCAGCCTTCTCTCTATTCTCCTACTAAAGTGAGGTGCGAGCTTTGGACTCATTCGATAAAACAATGAAATTTACCTTCCAGGAAGACAAGCATAGCGTCCATGTGAATGATGTATTATTAACGGTTTACGATGCACTTCAGGAAAAAGGATATAATCCCATTAACCAGATTGTCGGTTATTTGCTAAGCGGAGATCCGGCATACATACCACGCCATAAAGATGCACGCAATATTATTCGTAAATTGGAGCGCGATGAATTGATAGAAGAGCTCGTAAAATCATATTTAAAGCATCATCGTGAGGAATAGGCATGCGCATACTTGGATTGGATGTCGGCACAAAGACCGTAGGTGTTGCAATAAGCGACGAGATGGGCTGGACGGCTCAAGGCGTAGAGACGATCCGGATTAACGAGGAGCGGAACGAATTTGGCTTTGCCCGTATTGCGGAATTAGTAAAACAGTACAATGTGGGCAAAATAGTAGTGGGGCTCCCGAAAAATATGAACGGTACAATCGGACCGCGCGGCGAGGCATGCCAGCAATTTGCTGCCAGATTGCATGAACACCTCGGTCTTGAAGTTGTGCTATGGGACGAGCGTCTTTCTACCATGGCGGCAGAGCGGTTGTTAATTTCCGCTGATGTCAGCCGCAAAAAGCGAAAGCAGGTCATTGATAAAATGGCGGCAGTCGTAATTTTGCAAGGCTATTTAGATAGTAAACAATAGGAGTGGCAAACATGATTGAAGAAAATCACATTACAATCGTTGACGAGGACGGCAGCGAAACTTTATGCGAGATTGTATTTACATTTGAATCGGAGCAATTCGGCAAGAAAGCTTATGTCGTCTTTTCTCCAATAGGCGAAGTAGACGAAGATGGGGAGCCTGTATACGATGCGATGAGCTATGAGGAGAACGAAGATGAAACAGGCGGCAGACTTCTTCCAATTGAATCTGAAGAAGAATGGGAAATGGTACAAGAAGTGTTCAATACATTCCTTGCTGACGAGGAAGAAGAGGAAGAATAAGAACAAGGCGGACTGTGGCAACAGTCCGTTTTCTTATACATTGGCTACCCTAAAAAATAATGTGTGTTAAACGTTAGCGTTGATGTAAATCCTTCTTTTTAGAGGGGGAGAGTGCTCCCAGCCGTATATCGTAACGGTCAGGGCCTAGTTCTGCCTCGTCCAAAGGAAAACCAGAGGGAGAAGATAAGTGCGGGTTGCAATGTCTGCATAGCCGTGATGTACAGACGTATAAAAATCAACATCGGCCTACCCTAAACAATA
>JBHGUR010000039.1:0-5616 GCA_048976805.1 Ectobacillus sp.
GCGTGTGAGTCCAACGTACACATTTGCAATTTTCAGGGCGGGAACCGTCCGTAGAGCCTGCTAACATAACTAAGCGATAGCTTGGTGTTCGCAGGAAGAATCCCCCACTTCAAGCGAAGCTAAGTGGTGGGTAGTTCAAAATCGTTATTCCTACATAAACTCCAGCTAAAAAAATGGTTGTAATAACAATAATATGAAGGACGATCCAAGCCCAACCGCCGTACCGAAATAAACTGGCATCAATAGGTTTTCGCAGATGTCCTGGAATAATCTTTCCCCCTAGAAGTTCAAATAATAAATAATATAGCCACCATAACGTATAGCTGTCCCATAAATCCCATTCAGGGTTAAAGTCGAAAATACTAGTATTTTTTAAAATTACTTCGCTTAAAACTCCTAAATGAATGATTCCCCAATAAAACGCAATCTTCCAAGCCCATTTTTCAGGGCTGTACCGTACCCCAAACATTACTATAAGCGGAAAAGCAGTTGAAACTAATCCATATGGAATGAGAAAATCATTATGCAACACATTATTTGGAAAAGAGTAAAAGCCAATACAAGTAAACGTGTAGCATAAAGAATTAGCAGAAATAGCACTGGCTAGAAAAAGAAGGCCATATCGTTTCCAATCGAGCCGGAGAAAATATAAACATCCGAGGACCGCTGCTATTATAACAAGTAACATGAGCAATGATGTATAGTTCAATATTCTCACCATACCATTTTTAGTATACTTTGCCCTTCTTGCATATTCACGATACAAAATTGTCCTGTTATCTCCATAAAACATTCATAAAGTAGCCATTTCTTTGCCTTTTTTCGCAAATATCTTTATGGAATGAATTGGTAAAATAAAACTAGAAGGGAGTTGTGTGTGTTATAAATAGAAATCGAAGAGGAGGGAGTTGCGGTGAAAAGCATCATTATTTATGCGACAAAATACGGCACAGCCGCTAAGGCGGCGGAAATGTTGAAAGCCCGTATGGAAGGGGATGTCCGCCTCATCAACATTATGAAGGAAATTGTTCCGCCGCTTGCCGGTTATGATACCGTCATTCTTGGCGGCTCGATTTACGCCGGAAAGGTTCAGAAAGAGCTGCTAGAGTATGTGCACGCTAATTTGCCGCTATTATTGAGAAAACGAGTCGGTTTATTCATCTGCGCGGGAGACCCGGATGAAAAGGTGAGAGAGGAGGAGCATCAGAACGCGTTTCCTCCAGAACTCCACGAGCATGCCGCAGCCAGAGAGGTGTTCGGGTATGAGTTTCATTTAGACCAGCTCCATTTTTTTGACAAGTTTTTGCTTCGTATGGTCAAAGGCGTGAAGGAAGATGTTTCTGCCTTGTCTGAGGAGAAGATTAATCATTTCGCCGAAGTAATGGCGGCAAAGTAAATAAGTTTCCAGCCATGCACAAAGAGGAAAGCCGAAGCTCTTAGAATAGGAAGCTTTGGCTTTTTATTTGCTTCTCGCGTCAAGGAGGCGATAGAATACTGTATAAAAGAAATAAAACAAAGAATATTAAAAGAAGAATACGTAAGGGAGGACAATCAATGAAAACAACAGTGACATGGAATGGAAACATGGCGTTTGCCGCTGTTGGTCCATCAGGCCATGAAATTAGAATGGATGCAGCTGAGGAAATAGGGGGGCAAAACAGCGGGTCGAGGCCGACTGAATTGCTTTTACATGCAGCTGCAGGCTGCACGGGGATTGATGTCATTTCCATTTTGCAAAAAATGCGCTTGCATCCGACCGCTTTTTATATGGATGTAGAAGGAGTGCGCGCTGAGGAGCATCCGAAGCGTTTTACAACGATACATATCCACTATGCTTTAGAAGGAGAACTGCCGGAAGATAAAGTGCTGCGGGCGATTCAGTTATCCAAGGATAAATACTGCTCTGTTGCCCATTCATTAAATGCAATGATTACAGCAAGTTATTCGATAAATGGCGTAGCCGGCCAGCAACAGCTGTAAAGGATATATATGGCTATTGCGTGTAAGCCTGCTCCTCTTTTTTTCTGCAGAGACCGAGGACAGCAGTTAGTTAGGGAAAGTAAACTGACGGAAAATCGAAGTTAACATAAGGCTCTTGCGGATTCCGCAAGAGCCTTATGTTTATTCCAGCAGCTGCTGGAGTGTATCGAGTTCTTCCCTTGAGCTGGTTGCAAGCAACACATCCTTAAACTTCAGCCGCGTTTCGCCGTGCGGGATGATGGCACTTGGGCCGCGCACAATTTACAGTTACAGAATAAGGTCATCGCCTAAAAATAGCAATTCCCTGATGGCATCGCTGTCATATCAGTATGTCCCCATCGTAATTTCGCGAATTGTATGATGGGAATTTCCAAGGAGGCGTAGCAAGCTTGGGTTATCGATTAGTGCTTTTAGCAAAAAGCGGGTGGAATGGGAAGTGGAAAACAAGCCAAGCTGTTCATTTCCGCTACAATGATAGGAAGAAGGTTTATGCGAAAGCGCTGCAGCACAATCGGAATGAGAAAAACGAGCGTAACTACAATTGTAAGCGATATTAGGGAGGATGATGCTCCATTATCTTCGCCTTCTTGTAAACTGAGTATATTCATCAGCTGTGCAAAAAGATTAAGCCCTTTGCTGCGGGAATTCATCGATACTTTGACAGCAACGGTTTCCTTTTGCAATTCCTTCATAAATGAAACGTAATTGGTTGAATGTACAAGCATTCCCTTGCCACTGTGAATACGTTGTATGGTAATCACTCTATATTCTAAACCGGTAAGGAGTTGATCGCTTTGGCGAACAAAGATTCAAAAAACGATAACAAAAATCAATGCGGTGGCTGCAAAAAGCTGAAGGAAACTTTAAGTCAATACGGAAAAGGAAATGTGGCAATTCGCATTACGTTTAAAAACGGATCGCAATTTCCTGATTCCCAGCTCGTTGGTGTCTCTCTTGAACAATGCTCATTGGCGATAGTAGATCCATACGCTTTACCCGCTTGTGCGCAAACTCAAGCCCCTATACAAGTTTTGAAATGCAACATGATTCAGTCTGTAAAGGTATTCGTTCCTGGCCAGTCATTTATAGTGAAATTCTAGACATATCGGTTTATACAAGATGGGCCTATAAGGAAAAGGGAGCTGCAAAAGGCAGTAACAGCACTGCTTTTTTGGGGCTCCCTTTTCTATTTAGGGGGCTGAAGGCGCCTATTGAACAATTCCGGCTACAATTTCGTAAGAGCGAAGGCGTGCTTGGTGGTCAAAAATTTGGGCGTTGATAATCATTTCATCCGCCTCGGTTGCATTTAAAAAGCGCTGAAGTTTATCTGCAACAGTAGCCAGTAGCGGCGCTTCCAATGATTGAAGAGCCTAATTGCTTTTCGATTACCGCTTTTTCATACTCGCTCCACAGATTGTCCATATGTTCTACCGGCGGCTGCAGCGGCATTGGATTGTTGCGGATTAAGTTTAAAAATTGCTGCTGCATGGAGGTTGCCAAGCGCCGCGCTTCTTCGTCTGTATCAGCAGCAATCACGTTTAGGCCGATCATCGCATATGGTTTATCAAGCACTTCTGACGGGCGGAAATGGCGGCGGTATAAATCAAGCGCCGGCAGCGTATATTCAGGCGAGAAATGGCTCGCAAAGGAAAACGGCAATCCAAGCTCCCCAGCTAATTGGGCGCTAAAGCCGCTAGAGCCCAAAAGCCAAATTGGAATATTCAATCCTTCGCCGGGAATAGCCCTTACCCGTGTATTTCCTCCAGCTAGGGAAGGATTAAAGTAGGCGCGCAACTCCGCCAATTGTTCAGAAAAATCGTGGCCGTCGCTTCTGCGTTCGCGTCGCAAAGCGTGTGCCGTCAGCTGATCAGTGCCGGGGGCGCGGCCAAGGCCGAGGTCGATGCGTCCCGGAAAGAGGGATTCGAGTGTGCCAAATTGCTCGGCGATAACGAGCGGGGCGTGGTTTGGCAGCATAATGCCGCCGGAGCCGACCCGGATTGTGGACGTGTCTGCCGCTACATGACCAATGACAACAGACGTGGCCGAGCTGGCGATGCCGGGCAAGCGTCGTTTTTAAGCAGGGCAGATGAAGCTATTGAGAGTGAAATTACGATTACAGCCAAAGAGAGGCTTCGTGTTTTTTTATATGCAGGCGAGCCGGTGAAGGAACCAGTGGCGGCTTATGGACCGTTTGCAATGAATACGCAAGATGAAATTTGGCAGACGATTTTGGATTATCAGATGGGAAAATTCGATGAATAAAAATGGGCGCAGCGAATATAGCCACGCTTTTTTCATATTAGTGGTATTTGATAATTTTATCCAATTTCAACCGGTGGTGCGGATAGCCTTCTGCGGCAGCGCGGCCGATCGGCACCATGCCCGCAAATTTGACGTGCTCCGGAATCCTGAGCAGCTCCCTCACCTTTTCTTGGTCAAATCCGAGCATCGGTACGCTAGAATAGCCTAAACCTTGCGCTGCAATTAACAGAAAGCCAAGCGCAATATTCGCTTGCGTAAGCCCCCATTGGGCGCGTTCTTCTATTCCCATATTGTGAAAGAAGGACGATAGCTTTGCAATTTCCTCTTGCTTTCGTTCCGGCGGCAATCCGGGATGTATCGTATCAGGCAAAGTAGCGAGCATATCTTCTGTATCGCTTATTACAATAATAACGACAGGCGCCGATGTGACCTGCTGTTGTCCATAGGCCGCTTCTTGGAGCTGCTCTTTCAGCTTCGCGTCCGTCACGACATGCAAACGCCATGGCTGAAGATTCCAGGCGCTTGGCGATAAACGGACAAGCTCCAAGATATGGTCGAGGTCTTCCTGCGGTATCGGTTCTCCTGTATACTGACGAATGCTATGGCGTGATTTGATGGCCTCTGTAACGGAAAGGACTTTTTCGGCCGTTTGTGTTGTCATCATGTATTCCCCCTTCTTAGAGTATTATAATTAAGGTAGGAGCTCCCTACGGATTTAGTGTGTCCTTACACGATGTATTTCCACGTAAGAAAAAAGTGTGAAATACAAGCTGCCTTTCCATACTTTTCATTTACTTGAAAGCATTCATAATGAATAAGCAATTCCCGCGGCAGCAGCTGCTTGGCTAGCGGTTTTTATTTTAGATAGCCTAAACCTAAAATAGCCGCCACGCGGCGGTCTTCTAAAATGACGAATTTTTTCCGACATAGCTTTCACGCCGCACCGACTCTTCTGCATCTTCGGCATGATAGATCGCTCTAAAGGCAGCTCCAAAACCCTAATGCGGTTGCCGACAGCCATATAAACCTGTTCCACGTAAATAGTTTCCTTCCCGCTTAATAATCTTGACTGCGGATTCTTTCAGATTTTGCCGAAAGAGTACCCCTACTTCAATTTCGTGAAGGGCGGAGCCCAGAAATAAGTAGGGGGTGAATTTCGGTTTTGCGAAGCAAACAGCTTTACTTTTGATATAATCAGTCTTATAAACGATAAGGATTGATGTATCAATGGAGTTAGACAGTAACAACCATTCAGTATTCAGTTTGAACTATCATCTAGTTTTGGTTATTAAATACCGAAGAAAAGTGATAGACGATAACATATCGGAGAGAGCAAAAGAAATGTTTATCTCGCTTGGGGAGAAATATCACATT
>JBHGUR010000040.1:0-35843 GCA_048976805.1 Ectobacillus sp.
GCGTGTGAGTCCAACGTACACATTTGCAATTTTCAGGGCGGGAACCGTCCGTAGAGCCTGCTAACATAACTAAGCGATAGCTTGGTGTTCGCAGGAAGAATCCCCCACTTCAAGCGAAGCTAAGTGGTGGGTAGTTCAAAAGTTCTTGGTATGCTGAATCTCTAGAATGAGCCGTTTTGTAAAGAAAGCATATCTCCGTAACTAAAAAAACTGATAATTATTCCGCCCCTTCTCCTTGGCACGATACATTGCAGAATCTGCATATTTAAGCAGCTTTCTTATGTCCGTGCCGTCCTGAGGATATAAGGTAATGCCAATGCTTGTAGAAAGAGGCAATTTGTTCCCGAGAATGTTCCAATCCCTCATTACGCGCAGCAGCTCTTTTGCCTTCTTTTCAATCGTAGCAGGTTCATATAAATCAGCAAAATCGATCACGAACTCATCTCCGCCTAATCGTACAAGTATATCGTTAAAAAGCAGACATATTCGAATGTGGATTTCAGGGCAACCGACAGTCATCATTGAAAATGGCAAACTATTAGATGCAAACATGAAGAAAATAAGGTATACATTGGATGACTTAAACCAGCATTTAAGAGAACAGGGGATTTTTGATTTATTTGAGGTGGAGCATGCTTTATTAGAGCATCGCGGCTAAGTAGAACAAACAGCAAATTGTACTTGCTTCCTTTCTCTAGTTTTCTGTCGCATGGGGCAGGAGTAGGTTTTGGCCGCTTCTATGCATAGCCGGATGCTCTCTCCCCTTTACAAAAGAAAGGTTTTATGTTCTTTTTTTTAACTTGTATTTATATACAATGACTGTGAGGATTGCAAAAGAGACAATCTAGGATATTTTGTCATATAATCCAGTAATATGTTGAAAAATAAAACTGATTAAGTTAATATAAGATTATAAACAATCAGACTTTTAAAAATATTAATATGTTTTTTATATTGTTAGCAGTAAGCTAGGATGCCAAAAAGGCTTAAAAGGGAATCTGGTTAAAGTCCAGAACTGCCCCCGCAACTGTAAGTGTGGACGAAATAGGAAAACCACTGTATAAGCGCGCTTTTTATTGTATGTGTGTGTGTTATACGGGAAGGGCCTAAAGTAGAAGGATACACGAGTCAGGAGACCTGTCTTAGCTTATCGAGTTTCGATTTCTTCGGGGATGGGGAAGGTGAAACGTTGGCAACAAAAAGGTACAGGGAATTCTTTGCTTTTTTTCTGCTTTCGTTTTATCCGTTCAGCTCCAGTTGAACGGATTTTTTATGTTTATGGCGCAATATTTTCCGGGAGCAGCGAGGGAGAATATGTTAAGGTGCAATCATAATTACATATCGTTTGGAAAAGGTACGCAATGAATAAAGAAATTGCGTTTAAAAGGGAAGAACGGTGAAAATCCGTCACGGTACCCGCCACTGTATAGGGGAGTTGCGTTGCAAATGTCACTGAAGAGATTCGGGAAGACGCAATGCAGTGATGAACCTGAGTCAGGAGACCTGCCTTGTTCCGGACACTTCGGTAAACCTACGGGTCTATAGGTGGAAGTGCTGATTGAATACTATGCTTTGCGTTTTCATACGTATTTATTCTGCACTCTTACTTAGTAGGGGTGCTTTTTTATATACAGGGCTCTGCTAAATGTTAGTGTTGATATATAAACCCTTCTTTTAGAGGGGGAGAGTGCTCCCAGCCGTGTGTAGTAACGGTTAGGGCCTAGTTTTTCCTCGTCCAAGGGAAAACCAGAGGGAGAAGATGAGAGCAGGTTGCTGTTGATTCTGCATAGCCGTAATGTACAGACGTACGTTATATAAAAATCAACATTGGACCTTAACAGAGCCATATACAAAAAAATAAGGAGAGTGCGAGATGACAACTTGGAATTTAAGGGGAACGAGGCATCATGTTTTCATTTGCAACGGCAGCAGCTGTATGCGAAAAGGCGGAGAGGAGGCGACTCAAGCCATTCGGAATGAAATTGCCAATTTGGATTTAGACACGATGGTACATACAACAAGAACGCGCTGCAATGGAAGATGCAAGGATGCTCCTGTTGTTATCGTGTATCCGGAAGGAACTTGGTATAAGGAGGTTACACCGGAAGTGGGGAGCAAAATTGTACAGCAGCATTTGGCAAGAGGGCATGTGCTAGAAGATTACATCATTTATACATATGATCAAGATGGTTTTGTTGCGCCAAAACAAACAGAGTGTATCGTTGGCGTATCTAAACCATTAAAAAGGGGTGTGTAAGATGGAATTGATGATGTTCGCTTTGCTAGCAATTTTAGTAGGAATGAGGCATGGGCTGGATGGGGACCATGTAGCGGCAATTGCTGATATGGTAGGCAGCGAGGAACGAAGAAGGAGGCAGGTTTCTCTTGGCGTGCTATATGCTTTAGGGCATGGGTTTATTGTATTAATTATAGGCTTAGTATCAATCTTCATCGGCGTAGAGATGTCCAATACAACGCGGGAAATGATGGAAGTGCTTGTAGGTGTAACGTTAATGGTTTTGGGGGGATTTATTTTATATTCGCTTCTTCGCCAAAGAAAGGAATATGAATATAAAAGCCGTTTAAAGATTGTCTATGAGTGGATTGTAAAGCTAATGGCAAAAGCAAAGCTTGGGATACAAAAAAAGAGTCTATCTTCTATTCAGCTAGGAATTATCAGTTCTTTTGCGATTGGCATCATTCATGGCATTGGAGTGGAAAGCCCTTCCCAAGTGGCTCTTCTTACCAATGCGGTCGGCTTGAATAATACGGCAGCGGTGATGATGCAGTTAATCCTTTTCGTTCTAGGTTTATTAATTTCAACGATATGTATTACGTTTTGTCTTTCGTGGGGTTTTATGAAGGCGAGAGTGAGAAAACAGCTTTATATCGCATTAGGTTCTATTACAGGGATATATAGCTTGGCGCTGGGCATTTCGATGCTGTTTGCGTTTTGGAAAGGTGGCGCGTGATATGAAAGGGAAGTTGCTGATTATCGGTTTTGGGCCAGGAAGCTTTAAGCATATTACAGAGCGGGCCCGGGAAGCGATCCAAGAAAGTGACATGATTATTGGCTATAAAACGTATGTCGATTTAATTGAAGGATTATTAACAAAACAGCAAATTATCAGCACAGGCATGACAGAAGAGGTAAGCCGGGCACAAGAGGCGGTGAAGCAAGCCGAACGCGGCAGGAAAGTAGCGGTTATTTCCAGCGGCGATGCTGGTGTATACGGGATGGCTGGCTTAGTATATGAGGTGCTGATTGAAAAGGGGTGGAAAAAAGAAACAGGGGTGGAAGTAGAAGTTATTCCTGGCATCTCCGCTATTAATTCTTGTGCTTCCTTATTGGGAGCACCTGTTATGCACGATGCGTGCACAATCAGCTTAAGCGACCATTTAACGCCGTGGAGCTTAATTGAAAAGCGGATTGAAGCTGCCGCCCAGGCTGATTTTGTAATTGCGCTCTACAATCCGAAAAGCGGGAGAAGAACGCGGCAAATTGCTGAAGCGCAAAGAATTTTATTACAATACCGTTCTCCTAATACGCCGGTTGGATTGGTGAAAAGTGCATATCGTGATCGCCAAAGTGTTGTAATGACCAATTTAAAAGAGATGCTCGAGCATGAAATCGGTATGCTGACGACAGTGATTATCGGGAACTCTTCTACTTTTTTCTACGACGATTTGATGATTACACCGCGCGGCTATCAACGGAAGTATACATTAAATCAAACGGAGCAGCCACTCAAGCCGCATCAGCGTTTAACAAGGGAAGCAGAACCATGGGCCCTTGAGCAATTGGAGAAGGAAGAAGCGGTTTTAGTTAGGGCTTCTTCAAGGGAAATAGCAGAGCAGGCGCTGCAATCCGTTTTAGGCGAACAGAAAGAATCAGCTGAGAGCGCATTCATCGGGCAGCCTATGCAATCCATTTTTGAGCTTGCCGTGAGCCCGGGTGTTGCCAATAAAAAATTTACGCCGCAGCAAATGATAACGCTTGCGGAAGTTGTCGGAGAAGAAGGAGTGATGGAGTATGCACAGGACCATCATATAAAGCTCCAGATTCCAACCGCTAATCCTAATGAAGCTACAGAAAAGCTAAAGGCAGCAGGCTTTTTGCTTGCGCCAACCGGTGATGTTTTGACTGTAAAAGCATGCGATTTTTGTGGCGGGGAGAAAAAGGATGCGATCCCTTATGCAGAAGAATTGCAAAAAAGGCTCGGGGGCATGCAGATGCCAAAAGAGCTAAAGCTTGGTTTCAACGGCTGCGGCATGGCGTGCTACGGTGCGGTAAAAGAAGATATCGGCATTGTGTACCGAAAAGGAGCGTTTGATTTGTTTTTGGGCGCAAAAACAGTGGGCAGAAATGCGCATGCTGGCCAAATTGTCGCCGAGGGCATTTTGCCGCATGAAATTATAAAGGTTGTTGAAGCGATTGTACAGGAATATAAAGAGAAAGGCTATCCGAATGAACGATTCTATAAATTTTTTAAGCGCGTAAAGCGGGTACAAGGATTTGAGTACCAAGATATTACCCCAAAAGTGAAGGTAGAGGCAGCGGCCTGCGGGGATTAAGTTTTAGTGAAAGGGAAAAAGCTTTTTTGGCGGGGAGAGATTATCTGGCTATGCATAGAATCAGTCAAAACCTATTCCTGCCCTATGCAATGGAAAAGCAGAGGGGGAAGAGAGCGGAAGTTGCTGTTCGTTCTATATAGCCGCGATGTATATGTCGAAATTATAAATCGGATATATGCAGGAACTCGTTTTCTTTGGAATAACAAACGAGAATGGCGAAGTAGCACAGTTGGAATCAAACATTGAGGGGGAAATCATTTGAAAGCGATTTTGTTTGTTGGACATGGAAGCAAAGATCCCGAAGGAAATAGTCAGGTGCTTCAATTCATTGAAAATATGAAAGATACATGGGATAAACCATTATTAATAGAAGCTTGTTTTTTAGAGTTTGAAAGACCGGCAGTGAACGAAGGAATTGACGCGTGTGTCCGCAAAGGAGCCGATGAAATTTTTATTATTCCAATCATGCTCCTGCCAGCCGGACACTCCAAAATTCATATTCCGGCGGCAATCGATGAGGCAAAGAAAAAATATCCGCATGTACATATGACATACGGCCGACCGGTTGGCGTTCACGAGGAAACTTTTGAAATCTTAAAAACGAGACTGGCAGAAATAGGGGAACATTTGGATCATCCGGAGCCGGACACAGCTATCCTGCTCTTGGGGCGCGGCGGGAGCGACCCGGATGCAAACAGCGACCTGTATAAGATTGCAAGATTATTTTGGGAGAAAACCAATTATAAGCTTGTAGAGCCTGCATTTATGGGAGTGACAAATCCCCTTGTGGAAGAAGGGGTAGAGCGCTGCTTAAAGCTCGGAGCGAAAAAGGTTGTAATTTTGCCTTATTTTCTATTTACGGGAATTTTAATCAAACGATTAGAAGGGATGATTGCAAAATTTCAAAATCAACATCCGCAGACAAAGTTTAAGCTGGCAGGCTACTTCGGATTCCACCCGAAGTTACAAACGATTTTGCAGGACCGCGCAGAAGAAGCGCTTCATGGTGAAGTGAAAATGAATTGTGATACATGTGTATATCGAATCGGGGCAATGGAGCATATTCATCACCATCATCACCATGGCCATGATCACCATCATGAGCATGAAAAGGCAGGGAAGTTGCAATGATTTTAGCATTAGCCGGAACAAGCGATGCGCGCGCATTGGCTTTAGAAATGAAACGGGCTGGCTACAGTCTCCTTACAACAGTTGTTACTAAAAATGCGGCCGCTGACATGAGGAAAGCGGGGATTGATGTGCAAGCAGGAAGATTAACAGACATAGAGATGGTGAGCTTAATCCAAGAAAAAGAAATACGAGCGATCGTCGACGCGAGCCACCCTTTTGCCGAGGAAGCCTCCAAAAATGCGATCCGTGCCGCAAAGCTGGCAAACATTCCTTATATTCGTTATGAGCGTGAACCGCAAACATTTCAATATGAGAAGCTGACCGTTGTTGAAAGCTACGAAGAAGCGGCAGATGCAGCGGCAACGAAGCAAGGCGTTGTTATGCTGACGACGGGCAGCAAAACACTGCATATCTTTACAAAAAAATTATTGGGATTACCGGACGTTCGCCTGATTGCCCGCATGCTGCCCCGTGTCGACAATATGGAAAAATGCGAGCAGCTCGGTCTTCCCCAAAGAAATATTATCGCGATCCAAGGGCCGTTTACGAAGGAGTTTGATCAAGCCCTTTATAAGCAGTACGGCGTTACAGTCATGATTACAAAAGAAAGTGGAAAGGTCGGTTCTGTCGATGAAAAGGTCAAAGCAGCAAAGGAGCTTGGGATTGAAATTATTATGATTGGCCGTCCAAAAATTGAGTACGGCACTGTGTATTCTCATTTTTCTGATGTCATTCAAGCGTTGCGTCAAGCAGTTATATAAAAAGAAACATAAGGAGCGAGATGTATGGATTTTCGTACTGAATTTAAACCGTTAACTGTTCAACCGGAACAAATTGAGGGAATGAGTTTTGAAATGATTAATGCAGAAATTGGCGAGCATTCATTTACAGATGAGCAGTATCCGATTGTACAGCGCATCATCCACGCATCTGCCGATTTTGAACTGGGGAAAAGCTTGCTTTTTCATCCTGATGCAATTCAAGCAGGCATCCGCGCGATCCGAAGCGGGAAAAAAGTTGTGGCGGATGTACAAATGGTGCAGGTTGGTGCAAATAAAACACGCATTGAGAAGCATGGGGGGGAAATCAAAGTTTATATTTCTGATCCGGACGTAATACAAGAAGCGAAACGATTTAATACGACACGGGCGATTATTTCGATGAGAAAAGCCGTTAAAGAAGCAGACGGGGGCATTTTTGCAATCGGCAATGCGCCAACAGCATTGCTGGAGCTTATTCGCCTTATTAAAGAAGGAGAAGCGAAGCCCGGCCTTGTAATCGGACTGCCGGTCGGATTCGTATCGGCAGCAGAATCAAAAGAAGAGTTGGCGAAGCTGGATGTCCCGTTTATTACGAATATCGGCAGGAAAGGCGGCAGCACAGTTACAGTTGCAGCGTTAAATGCAATTTCCATTCTTGCAGATCGGGTGTAAAAGATGAAAGAAGTTCCAGAAAAAAAGCTACGTGAAGGATATACAACAGGAGCTTGCGCAACAGCAGCGGCAAAGGCGGCGTTAACAGCCTTGATTACAGGGGAAGAACAAACGGAAGCAACAATTTATTTGCCAATCAAGCGGTTTGCCACGTTTCATCTGGAAAACTGCGAGGTAACAGGTGAAACGGGGGCGGCAAGTATCATGAAAGACGCCGGAGACGACCCGGATGCGACGCACGGGGCGTTAATTGTTGCCACTGTTTCTTGGGCGGAAAAGCGCGGGATTGCGCTAGATGGAGGTGTTGGCGTTGGCCGCGTGACAAAGCCTGGATTGCCGGTCCCTGTCGGGGAGGCGGCAATCAATCCTGTTCCCCGCAAGATGATATGCGAGACAGCCGCAGCGGTTTTACAGGAGTATGGAATAGACAAAGGAATTAAAATTGTAATTTCCGTACCTGACGGCGAGGAAATTGCAAAAAAGACGTTAAATGCGCGGTTGGGCATTATTGGCGGAATTTCTATTTTAGGTACACGCGGCATTGTCGTTCCGTTTTCTACAGCAGCCTATAAGGCGAGCATTGTCCAGGCAATTAGCGTAGCGCGGGCAAATGCTTGCGAGCATATTGTTATCACAACAGGAGGCCGCAGCGAAAAATACGCGATGAAGCAGTTTCCAACATTGCCCGAAGAAGCGTTTGTGGAGATGGGGGATTTTGTTGGCTTTACCCTAAAACAGTGCAAGCGGCAAGGCGTGAAAAGAGTTTCTATGGTCGGCATGATGGGGAAATTTTCAAAGGTTGCTCAAGGCGTGATGATGGTGCATTCCAAAAGCGCGCCTGTTGATTTTCACTTTTTGGCAAAGGTAGCCAAGGAAGCGGGAGCACCTGACATGCTTGTAGAGGAAATTAAAAGCGCCAATACGGCCGCACAGGTTGGCGATTTGATGATAGAGCACGGGTATCATAGTTTTTTTGAACAGCTTTGTAGTTATTGCTGTTTGTCTGCTTTACGGGAAGTAGGCGGCGGCATAGAGGTTTCTGCATCTTTATATACAATGAAGGGCGAATGTTTAGGAAAGGCGGTGCGAAGTGATGTCTGCGATTAAAATGATTGGCATTGGGGATGATGGCAAAAGAAGTTTGCTTCCCCTGTATGAAAAGTGGATTTATGAAAGTGAAATTTTAATCGGCGGAAAACGGCAGCTTTCCTTTTTTCCAGATTACAAAGGAGAACAAATTGTAATCGAAGGCGGACTTTCTTCACTTGTGGAGCGCTTGCACGGTGAAACGAAGAACGTTGTCATTTTAGCATCGGGAGATCCGTTGTTTTACGGCATTGGCAGCTATTTAGCCAACCAAATACATATTGAGATTTATCCGTATGTAAGTTCCATTCAACTGGCGTTTGCGAAAATGGGAGAACGGTGGCAAGATGCCTATTTTACAAGCGTTCATGGCAGAAGCATGAAAGGATTGGCGCAGCGTATCGATGGCAAAGAGAAAGTTGCGATTTTGACAGATAGCGAAAATTCGCCGAATAAAATTGCTGCGTATTTGTTGTCATTCGGCATGACCGAATATCGTGCGTTCGTTGGAGAAAACTTGGGCGCTGGGCACGAGCGTTGCCGGTGGTTTAACCTAGAAGATATGATCGATGCTGAATTTTCTCCGTTAAATGTCGTTATTTTAAAGAAAACGGCTGAGGCGCCGTCATGGCCGATCGGGATTGATGATGAGGAATTCATACAGCGAAAACCGGATAAAGGATTGATTACAAAAAAGGAAATTCGCACATTAAGCATAAGTGCCCTGCGTTTAAAGGAAGATAGCGTAGTATGGGATATCGGCACATGCACAGGTTCTGTAGCGGTTGAAGCGGCACGCATTGCCCGTGAAGGCCAAGTGTTTGCAATTGAAAAAAACGAGGGAGATTTGGAAAACTGCAAACAAAATTTAGTGAAGTTTCGTGTGGATGCAACGGTAGTTCACGGGAAAGCGCCGGAAGGCTTAGACGCGTTTCCGGATCCGGATGCGGTGTTCATTGGAGGAACGGCAGGCGGAATGGGAGCTATTTTGGATATTTGCTGCAGCCGGTTGAAAGATAAGGGGCGCATTGTGTTAAATGCGGTGACGATTGAAAACTTGGCAGAAGCGGTAGCAGCGTTGAAAGAGCGGGGATTCAAAACGGATATTACGCTTGCGCAAATTTCAAGAAGCAAGCCGATTTTACATTTAACACGCTTTGACGCGTTAAACCCGATTTATATTATTGCTGCAGAGCGCGAGGAAGGGGAGCAAATATGATTGGCACTTTATACGGTTTAGGAGTCGGTCCCGGAGATCCGGAACTCATAACAGTGAAGGCGTTTCGGAAATTAAAGGAGTCGCCGGTTATTGCTTATCCAAAAAAACAAAAGGGAAGCAAAAGCTATGCACAAAGAATTATAGATGTATATTTTCAGCCGAACGAAAAAGAAATGTTCGGTCTTGTATTTCCGATGACAAAAGATGCGGAAACATTGGAAAGAAAGTGGAGCGAAACGGTTGAAAGCGTATGGGAGCGGTTGCAAGAGGGGAAGGATGTTGCCTTTGTAACAGAAGGAGATCCTCTCTTGTACAGCACATTTATTCATATGATGCGCCTTATGCAAGAGCGCCATCCAGAAGTGCCGATCGAGGTTGTGCCCGGGATTTCGTCTGTAAACGGAGCCGCCGCAAGACTTGGCATTCCTCTGGCAGACGGCGACGAGCATGTAGCGATTGTTCCGGCGCGGGATGATTATGGAGCAATGAAAAAAGTTATTGAAGAGAATGATTGCGTGATTTTTATAAAAGTGGCTAAGGTGATTGACTTGATGCTCGGCGTTTTGCGTGAATTGGATTTGCTGCATAAGGCTTCAGTTGTAACGAAGGTTACATCGGATGAGGAAATTGTTTGGAAGGCTGACGAACTCGAAGGAGCCGAGCTTGAATATTTAACGTTAATGGTGGTGAGAAAATGAAGCTATACATAATTGGTGCAGGGCCTGGAGACCCTGATTTGATTACTGTAAAAGGGTTGCAGCTTCTGCAAGAAGCGGACGTTGTCCTTTATGCAGATTCCCTTGTGAGCGAGGCTTTAATCGCAAAAGCAAAGCCGGGTGCAGAAGTATTGAAAACGGCGGGAATGCATTTAGAAGAGATGGTCAGAGTAATGGTTGAACGAATTCGGCAAGGGAAGAAAGTTGTTCGTGTCCATACGGGCGATCCTGCCGTGTACGGCGCGATTATGGAGCAAATGGTGCTGTTAAAGCAGGAAGGAATTGAAGCAGAAATCATTCCAGGCGTAAGTTCTGTATTTGCAGCAGCGGCAGCGGCACAAGCGGAGCTTACGATTCCCGATTTGACACAAACGGTTATTTTAACGAGAGCTGAAGGCAGAACGCCAGTGCCTGAATGTGAAAAGCTGCGTGATTTGGCCAAGCATCATTGTACGATTGCGCTTTTCCTTAGCGCCACGTTAACGAAAAAGGTTGTAAAGGAATTGATGGATGCAGGTTGGAGCGAAGACACCCCTGTTGCGGTCGTTTATAAAGCGTCATGGCCGGACCAAAAGGTTGTCCGGACCACGCTTGCACAATTAGATGAAGCAATGCGGACGAACGGCATTCGGAAACAGGCGATGATTTTGGCCGGATGGGCGCTCGATGCAAATATTCATGATAAAAACTACCGCTCGAAGCTTTATGATAAAACATTTACCCACGGATTCCGCCGGGGGGTGGAGACGTGGTGATCGAGCTGTGTGAAGAGCAAACGCCTGTTATTAAGCAACGGGGGGATTATGCGGTCGTTGCGATCACAAAGCACGGAGCCGATATTGCCAGAGAGCTGGGGTGTTGCTTTCAAAATGCAGATGTGTACTATATGAGCAAGTTTGCAAAAGGGGATGAAGAAACAAAACATATTCAAATGTTCACGGGAAGTGTCCGTTTGCTGCTGCCCTCTCTTTTTGCTGCATACAAAGGGATTATAATGATTATTTCCTTAGGGGCGGTTGTGCGGATGATTGCTCCAATACTGAAGGATAAAAAAACAGATCCAGCTGTCGTTGTTATCGATGATAAAGGGGAACATGTCATTAGCGTATTGTCAGGGCATATCGGCGGAGCGAATGAACTGACAAGAGAAGTAGCAGCAGCCTTGCGGGCGCAGCCGGTTATTACGACTGCTTCAGATGTTCAGCAAACAATTCCTGTCGATTTGTTCGGGAAGCGGTTCGGCTGGGTATGGGAGTCAGCCGAAAAGTTGACGCCGGTTAGCGCTGCGGTTGTGAATGAAGAAAAAGTCGCCGTCGTGCAAGAATCCGGGGAGAAAGAATGGTGGCATTATGACCGTCCGCTTCCGGAAAATATCAAGGTGTATCCATCGGTGGCAGAAGCGCTTGCGGAGGAGCCTGCCGCTGCGCTTGTCATTACCCATAGAATGTTAACCAAAGGGGAAGAGCGTATTTTACATAATGGAGTTTTATATCGTCCTAAGGTGATTGTACTAGGGATAGGGTGTAACCGAGGCACCTCCGCCGCGGAAATTGAAGCGGTGATTGCCGAAACGTTAGAGGAACTAAACTTTTCGCGTAAAAGTGTAAAAGCGCTTTGTACGATTGATTTGAAAAAGGATGAATCCGGGCTGCTTGAGGTTGCGGATAAATATGGCTGGGAGTTTGTTTATTATTCTTCGGATGAATTAAATACCGTACCGATTGAACAGCCTTCGCATACTGTGTTCAAATATACCGGAGCATACGGTGTCAGCGAGCCGGCTGCACTGTTATACAGCGGCGCGGAGAAATTGGCGCTCGTTAAGAAAAAATCGGGAAATGTCACCATTTCAGTGGCGGTGATTCCATATTAATTCATAGGCTTAAAGGCCAATGTTGATTTTTACGTCAAAATCATATGGTTTATAACTTAGCTTAGGCCTGTACATTGCGGCTATGTAGAACCTGGCGGCAACCCGCACTCATCTCCTCTCTCTGGTTTTCCTTTGGACGAGGCAAAACTAGGCCCTAACCGTTACGATACACGGCCGGGAGCACTCTCCCTCTAAAAGGATGTATATATCAACACTAACGTTCGACGCAGCCAATTCATAAATAAGGAGGAAAGAACAAATGTCAAATCGCAGACTTGTGATTGCAGGGACAGGAAGCGGTGTTGGAAAAACGACGCTGACGATTGGGCTAATGTCAGCCTTGCGGAAAAAAGGCTATACAGTTCAAGGATTTAAATGCGGTCCGGATTATATCGATCCAACCTACCACACGGCGGTTACAGGCCGCGTTTCTAGAAATGTAGACAGCTGGATGCTGCATCACGAGATGGTAAAAGAAATTGTAAAACAGGGCAGCAGGGGTGCGGATATTTCCATTATTGAAGGGGTAATGGGACTCTTTGATGGGAAAAACCCGATGAATAATGACGGCACGACAGCTGAAATTAGCATGATTACGAAAAGCCCGGTCGTTCTTGTTGTAAATTGCGCCAGCATGGCCCGCAGTGCGGCCGCAATTGTAAAGGGGTTTCAGGTTTTTTTAGAAGAAACGAATATTGTCGGAGTAATCGCAAACCGAGTAGGCAGCGAAGGACATTTTAAAATTGTAAAAACAGCTATTGAACAGGAGTGCGGTATCCCGGTTCTCGGTTATGTAAAAAGGAATGACGATATTGCCATCCCTGAACGGCACTTAGGATTAATTCCGTCCGTGGAACGGGGCGAGCTTGACTCGTTTTTTGATCAGCTTGGCAATCTCGTGCTCGAAACGGTCGATGTTGAGAAATTGTACGAGCTAGCACAAGCGCCGCCGCTTGAGATTACAGAGTCCCAGTTTGGGAGAAAGAAAGAGACAGCGGTCCGCATTGCAGTCGCGCGGGATGCAGCCTTTAATTTTTATTATCAAGAAAACCTTGAAATGCTAGGGTTATACGGAGCAGAGCTAGTAGAGTTTTCCCCTTTACAGGGCGAAATTCTTCCAGGTCATGTTGACGGTTTGTATATCGGCGGCGGCTTTCCGGAGGAGTTTGCGAAAGAACTTATGCAACAAACGAAAGTAAAGCAATCGATTAAAACGGCCATTGAAAATGGCCTGCCGACATTGGCGGAATGTGGCGGTTTTATGTTTTTAACAGAATGGCTCGAAACGACCGATGGCAAACGGTATGAAATGGCCGGTGTCATTCCGGGGACGGTAAAAATGCAAACGAAGCTGGCGGCGTTAGGGTATCGGGAAGCAACAGGAGCAGCAGGAAACTTTTTGCTAGACGGCAATGTGAAAGCAAGAGGGCATGAGTTTCACTATTCCACCTTTCATCCAAGAACGGAAATTCAGCATGCCTATCAAACAAAAGGGCTGCACGGCATAAAGCAAGAAGGATACATGAAAGGAAACTTGATTGCCGGTTATACGCACTTTCATTTTGGGTCATGCCCGGAAATGGTTGAAAATTGGATTCGGCAATGCAAGGAGATGAAAGCATATGGCTAAGGCTCTTCCTATTATGTTTCAAGGCACACATTCGGATGCTGGAAAAAGTGTAATCGTTACGGCGTTTTGCCGTATTTTTGCCCAAGATGGCTATAAAACGGCTCCATTTAAATCGCAAAATATGGCATTGAATTCTTATATCACGATTGACGGCAAGGAAATAGGAAGAGCGCAAGGCGTGCAGGCAGAGGCAGCTGGTATTTTGGCCACGACGCAAATGAATCCGATTTTAATTAAGCCAAACCGAGATAATGAAGCGCAAATTGTTATTCATGGAAAGCCATATAAAAATATGGAAGCCGGTGTATATAGAAAGGAATTTTTTCAAACGGGCCTGCAGCTTATTGAAGAATCGCTGATAGCTCTCTCTGATACGTATGAACGGATTGTAATTGAGGGGGCCGGCAGCCCGGCTGAGGTGAATTTGAATGATCGAGAGCTTGTTAATATGCGCGTTGCACGAATGGCAAATGCTCCTGTCGTTCTGATTGGGGATATTGAAAAGGGCGGAGTATTTGCAAGTTTAGTAGGAACGTTGCAGCTGTTGGAGCCGGAAGACCGCGACAGGGTGATCGGCGTCATCATCAATAAATTCCGCGGCGATGTCCGTCTTTTGGAGCCAGGGTTAACCTGGTTTGAAGAGTATACGGGAAAACCTGTACTAGGGGTTATTCCGTATATGCCGCATTTAAATATTGATGCTGAGGATTCCGTTATTTTAAATCAGTTTACAGCTGTGCGAAATACAGAAAAGGAGCTGGATATCGCGGTTATCCGATATCCGAAAATCTCTAACTTTACGGATGTCGATCCTTTTTTTGCCGAGCCTGACTGTCATGTGCGTTTTATTACGCGGGCGGACCAATTGCAGGAGCCGGATCTTGTCATTTTGCCGGGAAGCAAAAATACAATAGAAGATTTACTGTTTTTACGGGAAAGCGGAATTGCTAAGAGATTACTAGAATTACACTATAAGAAAAAGTCCATTATATTTGGAATTTGCGGCGGGTACCAAATGCTGGGGGAAAGCATCCAGGATCCGTTTGCGATGGAGTCGCCTCATCAAGCGGTGGACGGGCTCTGTTTGCTGCCAATTTGCACGACAATTACAAAAGAAAAGACGACTGTATTATCGGAGGGGCTGCTTACCTTTCATGGAACTGCTTTAAGTGTAACAGGCTACGAGATTCATATGGGCGAATCAAAGCTTTCGCAGGTTTGTGAAGCCCTTATTGAAGCAGCGGACCGGACGGATGGATGTAAAAGCGAGGATGAGCAAGTACTTGGTACGTATTTTCACGGCATCTTTCATAACGATGCGTTTCGTGAAACACTGTTAAATCACATTCGCCAAACAAAGGGATTGGCGCCGATATGTAATCGCGCTTCATTTAACCAACTGCGTGAAGAAGCGTTTGACCGTTTAGCTGACCATGTAAGACGGCATGTGAACGTTGCGTTCATTGAGCAAAAAATGGAGGAATTTCAAAAAAAGGGGGCGGGTTTAATGAAACATCTATTAGCTGGGATTCAATCTGTAGATAAAGAAATAGGGCAAAGGGTGCGGACGTATATTGATACGTTAACCAAGCCGCCAGGAAGCTTAGGCAGATTAGAGGAAATTGCGATTGAGCTTGCGGAAATGACTTCTGAACCATTTCCTGTCGTGGCGCCGCCGGGGGTAATTGTGTTTGCCGCTGACCACGGTATTGTGAACGAAGGTGTATCTGCTTTTGGGCAGGAGGTTACGGCACAAATGGTCATGAACTTTTTGCATGGCGGTGCAGCAATTAATGTATTTAGCAAACAAATCGGGGCGGCTTTTGAGGTTGTCGATGTCGGTATTGCAGCGGATATCGCTGCTGATGGCGCTGTGAGGCGGAAAGTCCGATATGGTACGGCGAATTTTTGTGAACAAGATGCTATGACAAGACAAGAGGCCCAAAAAGCAATTGCAGTTGGATATGAACGGGCTGAGAACATGATTGCACGGGGAAGCAAGTGCTTAATCCTTGGTGAAATGGGAATTGGAAACACGACGGCAAGCAGTGCTATTTTAGCTGTTTTGAGCGGGCAATCGCTTGATAGGCTCGTAGGGCGCGGAACAGGAATTGCTCCTGAACGAATTGCGCATAAGCAAGCGGTGATTGCGCGGGCAATCGCAGCGCGAAAGCCCGACAGATACGACCCGGTTGACATATTAGCAAAAGTCGGCGGCTTGGAAATTGCAGCGATGGCGGGAGCGATGCTAGCAGGAGCTGCACATCGCATTCCGATTCTTGTAGATGGCTTTATTTGTACGGTGGCTGCCCTGCTTGCAAAGGAACTTTGCAGTACGGCAAGTGAATATATGATAGTAGGGCATCGTTCTGTTGAAGCAGGGCATGATATAGCGATTGGACTGCTTGGGAAAAAGCCGCTCCTTGATTTAGGTTTGCGTTTAGGGGAAGGAAGCGGAGCGGCTGTTGCGTTTCCTATTTTACGGTCAGCGACTTTAATGCTAAAGGAAATGGCGACATTTGCTTCAGCAGGCATTTCAAACGAGCAGATGTGAAAGGAGAGTAATCATGACAAAAGGAAGGGTATACCTTGTCGGCGCAGGACCAGGAGATCCGAAGCTTATTACCGTTTACGGGATGGAATGCATTCAAAAAGCTGATGTGATTTTATATGACCGCTTAGCCAATCAAGCGTTATTACAATATGCAAAAGATGGTGCAGAGCTTATTTTTTGCGGGAAGCTTCCAGGTAAACATCAGCTGATTCAAGAACAAATTCACGAGCTGTTGGTAAAAAAAGCATGTGAAGGAAAAATCGTTACCCGTTTAAAGGGAGGCGATCCTTGTGTGTTCGGACGTGCAGGGGAAGAGGCGGAAGTGTTGGCGGAGCGCGGCATTCCATATGAAATTGTGCCGGGCATTACAGCGGGAATTGCAGCCCCTGCTTATGCGGGAATTCCGGTAACACACCGCGACCACGCTTCTTCTTTTGCGATTGTAACAGGCCACGGCCGCGACGAAAAAGGGGAAGACTATTTAAATTGGGCCGCGCTTGCACAAGGAATTGATACGATTGCGTTTTATATGGGGGTTGGTAATTTGAGCTACATATGCAAAAAGCTAATTGAAAACGGAAAACGTCTTGATACGCCTGTCGCCATTATTCAATGGGGAACGATGGAGAAGCAGAAGGCGGTAACCGGAAATCTCAAAACAATTGAAAAAACAGCTTCTAGCGCGCAAATTACACATCCAGCCATTATCCTTGTAGGAGATGTGGTGCAACTGCGGGAAAAAATAAAGTGGTTTGAAGAAGATACATGCTTAGCTGTAAGTGCGGGGGAAGGATTATGAAAGAAACAGAAAACAGCAAGCAGCGCGGGCTTATGCTCGTATATACCGGCAATGGCAAAGGAAAAACGACCGCTGCTCTCGGCCTTGCGATACGCGCGGCTGGCCGCGGAAAACGGGTACTAGTGATTCAATTTATTAAATCTCCCGAAAGAACATATGGGGAAAAAATTATATTTGATAAATTAGGGATTGAAATATATCAAACGGGAGTCGGCTTTACGTGGACGAAGACGCCAGAGGAGCATCGCGCAGCGCTGCAAGCTGCATGGGCGTTTACGAAAGAAAAGGTGCTTTCCCGTCAATATGGCGTTGTCGTTTTAGATGAACTGAATAATGCCCTCGCGATTGAAAAGTTTCCGATTGATGATGTTCTTCCGTTGCGGGAGGTTATAGAACTGATTCAAAATCGCCCGCAGCACATGCATCTTGTTATTACAGGGCGTTCGGCGAAAGCGGAGCTGATGGCTTGCGCAGATTTGGTGACGGAGATGAAGGAAGTAAAGCATTATTATCATAAGGGAATTCCGGCTGTGAAAGGAATTGAATTTTGATGGTATGGATTGAAAAATACGGACATGGGGGAGATTTGCTAACCGCCAAGCAGCTATTTGGGGACAAGCTGTTGGACTTTAGCGCCAATATTAATCCGCTCGGCCCGCCGGCAAGCGTGATGGAGATTCTTAAAAGTCAGCTTGAAACAATTGTTCACTATCCAGATCCTGCCCAGCGCCGGCTAAAGGAGCGGCTGGCTGAGAGGCTTGCTGTTACTGCCGAGCACATTGTAATTGGAAATGGGGCAGCGGAATGCATGGCGCTTGCGATATTAGCATTGCAGCCAAATACAGTCGGTGTTGTGTACCCATGTTTTTCAGAATATGAACAGCTTGCCCTATCATTTGGAGCAAAAGTGAAAGTGTGCCAAGGAAAGCTTGCCGCCCATTTAAAGCCGGATATGTCCGAGTTGTTCCAGTTGCTTGCAGAAACAGATCTTGTGTTTATTGGCCACCCGAACAATCCGACAGGGGTGCTGTATTCAAAGGACGAGCTCGTTCAAATAGCAGAGCAGGCTGAAAAAACGAACACGTACGTTGTAATAGATGAAGCGTTTATAGACTTCCTTCCGTATGAGAAACAAGTCACGCTGCTTCCAAGCTTAGCAACATATCAACATATGATTTATATTCGTTCGATGACAAAGTTTTACGCTATACCGGGGTTGCGCCTTGGATATGCAGTTGCTCATCCAGAGCTTATTTTGAACATGCAAAAGAAGCAAGTAACGTGGAGTGTGAATCAATTAGCGCTCGTTGCCGGGGAAGCTTGCTTAAAGGAACGGGAATATGAAGAGCGGACTATTACTCTGATTCAGGAACAGAGAAGATATGTAAAGCGTTTTATAGAAGAGAATTTCGGCTGGTTTGTTTTTCCGGGAGAGGCGAATTTTCTTTTAATCAGGCTTCCAGAAACGATAACAGCTGCCGATTTGCAATGGAAAATGGGGCAAAAAGGGATTCTTATCCGCTCTTGTGCGATGTATCCGAACTTAACTGTACACGATTTTCGCATTGCCATCCGCACAAAGCAAGAAAATGATTGTCTAATCCAAGCTTTGAAAGAAGTAGTGAAAGAGGAGAAAAAAGCATGACATTAACGTATATCACGGGCGGAGTTCGTTCAGGAAAGAGCGAGTTCGCCGAGCGGCTGGCGGCTTCTGGGGCGGGTTCTGTCTTATACGTAGCCTTTGGCGTCGCAGCTGATGAGGAGATGAAAAGCCGGATTGATCTGCACAAAAAGCGCCGCCCAAACGATTGGGACGTACTTGAAAAGCCGAAAGAGCTCATTGGCTATGAAACTGTCTATCAACAATATGACAAAATTTTAGTAGATTGTTTATCTACGTGGATTGCCAATCAATGCATGGACATACCGGAGCACGAGTTCAAGAATGAAAGACAGAAGGCCCGTATTATTCACGAAGCGGCAAGGTGGCTAGAACAAGTCCGAAAGTTAAAGCAACACGTCATTGTTGTTTCCGATGAGGTCGGCTTGGGAGGGGTGGCGATTTCGCCGCTAGGGCGTTTTTTTCAAGATGTTCTTGGAAAGGTAAACCAGCTGGCAGCCCAAGCGGCCGATGAAGCTTACGCTGTATTATCGGGGTTGCCGGTGAGGATGAAATGATAAAACCTTTCTTGGCAGCACTCATGTTTTTAACCCGAATCCCCGCTCCTAACATCCAAGTATCCGATACGGATTGGAAAAAAAGTGCGGTGTATTTTCCGGTTGTCGGCCTTATTATTGGCACCATATTGGCTTTTGCTGTCCTTGGATTTGAAAAGTTATTTTCACCGTTTGTTTCTGCTTTTCTTATTGTGCTGTTATGGATTTGGATTACAGGAGGGCTGCATATGGACGGCTGGATGGATGTAGCTGATGGATTCGGCAGCAATAAAAGCCGCGAGGAAATGTTAGCGATTATGAAAGACAGCCGCGTCGGAGCTATGGGAGTGATTGCGGCTATTTGTTTAATAATGGGGAAATGGGCTGCTGTATATGAACTATTGCGGTTGGATTTGCCGATGTTTCTCGTGATTTGCCCATTCTATGCCCGCTTTTTGCTTATGGGGGCAATCAAGTGTTGGCCATACCGGAGTGAAGGCGGTTTAGGGGAAGGGCTGCATACGTATGTAACATTGCCAGTCGTGATTGTGAATCTGATATTAGTCGCGGCGGCTACATACGCACTCACCGGACTGTATGGTATGTTGTTGCTTATCATTGCCGCAATCGCAAGCAGTTTGTTTGCCATCAAAATGTATAAAACATTACATATGTTAACGGGAGACTGTTACGGCGCGCTCGTAGAATGGAGCGAATGTGTTGTTTTATTTCTAGCTTTGGCAATATGGAGGTTTGCAGGGTGAAAATCATTCTAGTGCGGCATGGGGAAACGGATGTAAATGCGGCTGGCTGTTATCTCGGGCATTTTGATGCCAAATTAAATCCTAAAGGCCAAGAGCAGATTCGTCAATTGACCAAAAAACTAAAAGGTATAGTTACAGAAGGAATAACCCGTTTATACGCAAGCGATTTATCGCGCGCTGTTGAAAGCGCCCAAATCATTGGCGAAGCTTTGCGGCTTACGCCTACTCTTGTTTCCGCGTTACGGGAATTGCATTTTGGGGATTGGGAATGCAAAACATATGAGGCGATTGTTGCACAGGAACAGGAACTGTTAGAACGGTGGATTCAAAATCCATTTCAAATCAGCCCGCCAAACGGCGAAACGTTGCAGCAGCTTGGCAAGCGGGTCGATGATTGGCTCTGGCATATACTGTCACACGCATATCCCGATGAATCTATCATTATTGTCAGCCATGGCGGGCCGATTCGTTGGTTTTGCAGCAAATGGCTGCGGGATAATGAGCAGGAATTTTGGAATGTCAAAGGGATTCCACACGGCAAAGGGGGGATGGTGGAGTTTGATCCACAAACACGGATATTTACAGCAATGAATCAGATAACATAGCAGGATGAGGAGAAGGAAGTGCAACTATTTAGGAAAAACGGCCATTACATTTCGCATATATGGCCGGAATTATGCATGTATAAAAAAGATGATCATTTATTATTTTTGTTTCCAACGCTGTTGGAAACGTTTAGCAGCGCACTGCATGGCGGGGGGAAGCGAAAGGCCAGCCACTTTGTAAATTGGCAGGTTCCGCTTGATTATAGCGCGAGCGACCCTATGAAGCTGATGGAACAAAAAATAGCAGAGTGGAAATACCCTGTACACCAGGCAATCGGGCTGCAAACGGCGGCGAAAATTCATTGTGCATCGATTCAGGAAACGTATGGAGATGAATTTCGCATCGTTTGCTGCACAACAGCCGGAGTGGGAAATCGGGCACGGGCCGGAAAAAAGCGGAAGACGTATTCCGCGTATCAGTGCGGAACGATTAATACGTTTATCTTTGTCGATGGAAGCGTTGCACCAGCGGCTATGATAAACGGCATTATCACGGCGACGGAAGCAAAGGCTGCGGCGCTGCAGGATTTACATATTGTCGATGAATCCGGCGATTTTGCAACCGGTACGACAACAGATTCGGTCGTTTTGGCAGCTACTCAAAATAGCGTATACCCTACTCATCTATTCGCAGGTGTAGCTACGACATTAGGAAATGCAATAGGCTGCCTTGTTTACGACACAATTTGTGAAGCGGTAAGGAATCAGGAGGGCTGATGAAGTATGCTATCTCATTCAATATATATTATTGCGGCTTACATCATTGATCGGATGGTTGGGGACCCGCGGGCGCTTCCTCACCCGGTAGTGTGGATGGGAAAGGGGATTAGTTTATTAGAAGCATGCATTCGAAAAATCGTGGTAAAGGAAACCTCATTAAAGATGGCAGGCTTCCTCTTTCCTATTCTTATTGCTGGCGGGACATACGGCATTGTAGCGCTGCTGCTGTACGGAGCAAGCTCGGTGAATCATTGGGTCGCAGTTGTTCTGGAAATTTGGTTGATTTCGACAACGATTGCAACGAAAGGGCTGGGAGATGCCGGAATGGAAGTATACCAGCATTTGAAGCATAAGGATTTGCCTAAAGCGCGCCAAAGCTTAGCAATGATTGTTGGCAGAGATACAGCGGAGCTTGATGAGAGGGAAGTTGCCCGCGGCGCAGTTGAGACGGTAGCAGAGAATATTGTCGATGCAATTATTTCCCCTTTATGTTATGCCCTTATCGGAGGTGCGCCGCTTGCTATGATGTATCGGGCAGCCAATACGCTGGATTCTATGGTTGGATATAAAAATGAGAAGTATCGGAACTTAGGCTGGGCTTCCGCCCGGTTTGATGACCTGTTGAATTATATACCAGCCCGCTTGGCAGCTTTATGCATGCTGCTTGCTTGTTGGATAAAGAGATTAGATGTACAAAATGCTTGGACAATGGTGAAGCGTGACGCAAAGCATCATCCAAGCCCAAATAGCGGCATTCCGGAGGCGGCAATTGCCGGTGCGCTTCATATTCAACTCGGGGGAACAAATTTTTATGGCGGGGTTGCGTCGCAGCGGGCCAAGATGGGAGAGGCAGACCGTTCGATTGAGCCAGATGATATTATCCGGACAACACAGGTGATGAGAAGTACAGCAATGATTTGTGTGCTGCTATTTTGTATTATCTCTTTATTCGCTGCATATTACATGTAAGGAGCAGAACAGGAGATTACGCTAATGAGAGTAGGCAGAGGGAGCTGTAACGGAACATTTGGGGAGCTTGTACAAGGAGTTCTAGACGAACGCCCTTTTTTAATCACATTGCCAATACCGGCATTAAGAAGCAAGGCTATTTTTATCCCTGATACAACAGATTCTAGAATTATTGGTTCATGCTCAAACAAAAAAGCAATAGAAGCTTGCAAAAAGCTATGCCAATGGTTTGATGTGAAGGAAGGCGGCCGCTTGCGCATTGATTCGAACATCCCCGTCGGCAAAGGAATGGCGAGCAGCTCGGCAGATATTGTAGCTGCCATGAAAGCCGTTGCCCATAGTTATTCGTTGCCTTTGACAGAAGAGATGATTTCTTTGGTTGCAAGTGAAATTGAGCCTACAGATGGGGTCATGTATCAAGGTGCTGTAGCGTATGACTACATACACGGGCAGCTAATTGAAAGCTTCGGTTCCTTGCCTCCCTTTCTGTTAATCGGGGTTGATACAGGCGGAATTGTAGATACGCTGCAATTCAATCGATTAGCGAAGCCATATGATCGGCAAGATCGAAATCAGTTTACAGAAGCGTATGAACTAGCAAGAGCCGGGATTAAGCAAAAGAATATGGCTTATATTTGTAAGGCAGCAACAATGAGCGCCCATATCAATCAAAAAATATTGCCAAAACCGTATTTCCATGAATTTGAAAGATTATCTCGTGCGTGCCAGGGAGGGCTTGTTATCGCCCATAGCGGAACAGTTATGGGGATTTTGCTCCATCCAGATATTGGAGTTTGTGAAGCTGTTTCGCAGATTACAAATCAGCTGTCAAGCATGGTACATCATTCCCGGATAAAAATGTATTGTTATAAGGAATACGAAATTGGTTTTTAAAGCAGATACAGAAGAGGTGATTGGCCATGTTTAGTAATGAAGAAAAAGAAGCGCTATACAAAGTAATTTATAAAAGAAGGGATGTTCGCAGCTTTCTTTCTGTTCCAATCCCCCATGATGTCATCGAGCGGATTCTTCAAGCGGCCCATCATGCCCCATCAGTCGGGTTTATGCAACCGTGGAATTTTATTTTAGTGAGCTCGGACGAGGTGAAAGAGCAGCTAGCCTGGGCGGCGGAAAAAGAAAGAAAAGCATTGGCGATTCACTATGAGGAAGAACGGGCCGCCCATTTTTTAAGTCTAAAAGTGGAAGGAATAAAAGAAGCGCCGCTGACCATTTGTGTAACATGTGATCCAACACGCGGCGGCTCGCACGTGCTAGGGAGAAATTCTATTCCGGAAACCGATATTCTTTCTGTAGCATGCGCGATTCAAAATATGTGGTTGGCTGCATGCGCAGAAGGGCTGGCGATGGGATGGGTCAGTTTTTATAAGAAAAATGATGTAAGAGATATATTGTGTATTCCTCCCCATATTGATCCTGTAGCCTTGCTTTCTATCGGATATACGGATGACTATCCGGCAGCGCCTATTTTGGAACAGGTTAATTGGGAAAAGCGGAGGGTGCTTCAAGACTTAATTTTTCATAATCAATGGAGAATTTCATAATGCCTAATTATTATCAATCCTGCAGGTCAAGGTTATCTCGTAGTCTTGGACTGTAGGATTTCTCTATATTTTAATCTGTGTATAATCTCCCCGTTTATCCCCAAACAGGAAGGGGTAGGAACCGTTATAACATTCATAAAATTAAAATTTTTTATCCCGAAATCAATTGACAATAATAATCATTATCAAATAAAATAAAAATTGTTATTCGATTGATAATCATTATCATTTGAATAGGTGATGAGAATACGGCAAGGGGGAGTCAAATGAGCGGGACGTACATTAAAACTAGCGACAAGATTCAAAAAAAGATATTGGATGATGAAGAATTCAAGACCTTAACTTACATTAGGAACGAAGAACCAGAATTGGAAGAGCCTTTCTTACAAAGCCTTCAAGCAGGACGCAGAGGCATTTTTCAACGTCTATTTCAAGGCATTATACGAGAAAAAATACTAAAAAAAGAGAGTGTCTCATGGATTGAAGGAGATGAAACACAGATCTGCATTAGCCTTCCTAGCGGGAAAGCCATTCGGGCTGCAGTCAAAAAACGGCATTCACTAGGAAGATTTGACCTGCAGGGAGATGTGTTTGTTTATGAACAACAGTTTTCAAAAGTACTTGTGCATCCTGTAGATTTTCTAGAGATATTAAGGCAGGAAGGGGTATTAAAGGAAGTTGCGGAAACGCAATTTACTAGGTTCAAGCTAGAAATTCAAAATGGAGCGGCTAATTTAGCTTTAGCCTTAGCGGGGGCTGCCCGCAGAAAAGCGGAACTGGCTGCTTTTGCTAAATCTGAACAAATTCAAACCTCCTTAGAATGGGTGGTCAAACAGTGTAAGAAAAACAAAAGCTTTAGCCCGCTTGCTTTTTATGAACAATGGGTTGTTGAAGGCCATCCTTTGCACCCTGGAGCGAAGACGAAGTTCGGGCTGGATGTGAAAGATGTGATACAGTATTCGCCTGAATGGGGGGCTGCCCCGCAACTAGCCCTTGCAGCAGTGGCAAAGGACTATTGCCAAGTCACATCCATCGATGGCCAGACTGTGACTCATTATCTATACCGGGAGCATGAAGGCTTACAGTCATTCGTGGAGAAATCCTTGCAAGGTCAAGGGTTACACCCGAAGCAGTTTGAGCTGATTCCCGTTCATCCATGGCAGTTCAATCATACCTTACATAACCTTTACAAAGAAGAGATTGACCAAAAGAGAATCGTTCCTATCCTAGATTATCGGATTGATACACAGGCATTGGTTTCTTTTCGGTCGTTGGCGCCTATCCAAAAACGGGGGGAGAAAAAGCATCATATTAAAACAGCGGTTAATGTTCAGACAACGAGTGCGGTGCGAACCGTTTCACCCCAATCCGTAGAAAATGGACCGATGCTATCAAAAATATTTGCCGACATCCAAGCAAAAGAAAACTATTTCGACGGCCGGTTTGTTGTCCTTCAAGAGCGGGCAGGTATTTTCTATCAACCAACAAACCGGGAATTATCGGAAGATGAGCGCTGGAAATTCCAAGCCAATTTAGCATCCATTTTGCGGGAGAATCCTGAAAACTATATCAATCATGAAGAAGAAATTCCGATGGTTGCTGCAGCGTTAATAGCGGAATCGCCAATCAGCGGCAAACCGGTTGCAGTGGAGTTAATCGAAGAATTGGCTGGATATTATCATTTACCGAATCTTGAGGAGGCAGCGTCTGTTTTTATCCAAAGATATGCACAAAATTCATTGCCTGGCTTTTTAATACTAATGGTACGATATGGAATTAGTTTAGAGGGGCATATGCAAAATAGTGTGCCTGTTTTTCGGAATGGAGAGCTGGTGCGGATTCTTATAAGAGATTTTGGAGGTATAAGGGTCTTGCCGGAAAGGTTAAAAAGGCAAGGCTATCAACCTGAGTTTTATCCTGGTTCCTCCATCGCAACGGAAAAAGCAGCGCAATTACAAAATATCATTTTATATTCGGTTATGCAGAATCATTTTGCCGAATTGATTACATGCATCGTTCGGGATTTAGAAATTGATGAGCGCAAACTTTGGGGACAGGTTGCGGCAGTGTGCCAATCTGTTTTTGAAGAGCTGAAGAAAGATTCTTATATAGCAGAACAGGCTGTTTTAGATGAGCAAGCACTTTTTCATCCTATAATCGGTTTAAAGGCGCTGACAAAAATGAGACTTCAAGGAGACAGCACATCTTATTCGTTTATAAAGGTTCCGAATCCGTTGGCAGAATGGAAAGGAGAGAATGGTTTATGAGTGTAAACACAATTCCCCCTTATGAAATAGATATTTTAAGCAAGGCATTTGATTATCTTCAAGAGGGGGGGATACTTCAAGATGAAGCAAACATCTTGGCATTTCTGCGAAAGCATAATTCCGATTTAATTCCTGCTTATGTACAATCTCTTGTAAAAGGGCGCCAAGGAATCTTACGAAAGCTAGCTGGCTCTATGCTGCGTGAAGATATTATGGGGCTTGCTTCCCGCTCCTATGACTTGTATGCGATTGAATCTATTTATACGATAAATGTTCCAGCCATCGATGATTATTGGCAAACCATCCTTCAGGCGCTTCAGGCATACGGTATAAAAGGTGGAAAAATCTACAAACTATACCCTCTTTTAGGAAAAGAATGTCTTGTAATTCCGGTAACCCGAACGTACGCGTTTAACCGGGTGGAAGCAGAGGGGCTTATGCTACATATTAAGGAGGGTGGCGTCAAAACCATCGAGCATGCAGTCGAACTGCTGCAATTGCTGCGGAAAAAAGAAGAAGCTTTGGACAAAAAGAATGTAAGCGATTGGATAAAGCTGGCTGAAGAATTAATGAACGGAAGTGCAAATTTGGCGCTTTCTTATGCCTATTGGGAACGAAAAAAGAAAGAGCTGCAGCATAAAGCCTATAAACAGGGAATCACTAATTCCATTGATTGGGTTTTACTTAAAAAGAAGCAAAATCCCGAATTTGATTCTAGTTTGTTTTTTGAACAGCTGTCAATCGAGGGACATAATCTTCATCCAGGAGCGAAAACGAAAATAGGAATGGAACCAAGGGATGTATTTCGTTACGCCCCGGAATTTGATGGGATTGTGGATATTCGGTTTGCAGGCATTCGAAAGGATTATGCCGAGTGGTCGATGATAGAAGAAAACGAAGAGGATATAAATGCTTTTCTTTTTAAAGAGTATCCCGAATTGCAATTAGCAGCGGAGCAGGAGCTAAAAAAGCAAGGGCTTTGCCCGAATGACTATGTGTTGGTTCCGGTACACTCTTGGCAGCTTGAGAATGCAGTACGAGAGATTTATTGCGAAGAAATCAAGAAGAAAATTGTAGTTCCGATACATGGCATAAAGGTTCCTTGTGGTGCAACATCTTCGTTTAGAACGGTTGTGCCTTATCATAGTAAAACACCTAAATATGCAATCAAGGTAGCAGTTAACAGTCAGATGACTTCTACGGTCCGCTCGATATCTGCCAATACTACAAATAATGCGCCTGTATTTACCCGGCTTATTCGTTCCATCATGCAGAAGGAAGAAAAGCTGCTTCAAACCTTTGTACCGGTTTGCGAATGTGCAGGGGTTAACTTTAAAACGAAAGAAACTAACCAAAATGAATTAAAAAACAGAAATCTATCTGCCGTGTTTCGGGAGAATATAGAAGCATTTGTTGCACAGGATGAAGTTGCCATTGTCGGCAGTTCCTTATTTGCCGAATCACCGTTTACAGGAAAAATAATTTTGCAAGAACTGGTTGAAAGGTTTGCAAAGGAACGAAAGGAACCGTCGCTTCGAAAGGCTGCGTTTCAATTCGTCATCGATTATGCTTCCATTGCGCTGCCAGGCTTTCTTACGCTTTTGGTAAAGTACGGAATTGGATTAGAAGGCCATTTGCAAAACAGTGTGATGGTATTTAAAGGGGGGGGCCCTGTTCGGATGCTCTTTCGTGATTGGGGCGGAGTCAGAATTTATCAAGACAGGCTCCGGCAACATCAACTGCAAAGTCAATTTTACCCAAATTCTGTAACGGTCACGAATCATCTAAAGGAAGTACATAACAAGGTCATTTATACTGTTTTGCAAAATCATTTCGGTGAATTCATTTTGCAAATATCCAAGAATTATGGCCTGGGAGAAGGAGAGCTATGGAAGGAGATTTATCGTATTTGCGAACGAGTCTTTGGGGAGCTTGAGGCTTTACCTCAATATAGAGAAAACGCCCGAATAGATAAGGAAGCATTTTATCAAGAGAAAGTCGATTATAAGGCACTTACAAAAATGCGATTAAAGTCGAATGGAAAAAATTATTCCTATTCGGTTGTTCAAAACCCCCTTTACGAATTTAGCAGGGTGAAAGGGAAATAAAGTATGGCACATATAATGCAACTTCAACAGGAAACGCGCTTTGCTCTGCGCTCAAGACAGTTTCGCATTTTTATGTCGGGAAGCTTAGTAACCCGAATAGGGGATTGGATGGATTTAGCCGCTTTAAATTGGGCTGTATTACAGTTTACGGATTCTCCTCTTTATTTAGGGCTGGTCAATGCTTGCCGTTTAGTTCCTGCATTTTTGCTAAGTGTTCCGGCAGGGATATTGGCCGATCGGTATGATCGCCGAAGATTATTAATATGGCTTCAAATTGGAATGATGCTATTGACATTTTGCCTTGGCTATTTGGTCGAGGCAAGACAATCTTTTTGGTTATTTGTGTTTATCGTAACCTTAAGGTCGCTGCTCGCAGCAATGGATCTCCCTATTCGCAATGCTTTTGTGCCAAATCTTGTGCCGCAAAGCGCTATGACAAGCGCGATTGCCATTCATACGGCAATTATCCATTTGTCGCGCATGATAGGGCCGGCGATTGCAGGGGGCCTGCTTGCTGTGACTGATATCGCAAGCGTATTTTATATGAATGCATGGGGGACGTTAGGAGTGCTTGTCTCATTGCTGCTGATTCGTTCCCGTGGCCAAGTCAATTTGAAGCAAAAGGGCAGGGGAGACACAACGTTTCGCGAGGCAGCTGATTACGTGAAGCGCCATCCCCAAATTCAATCTTTACTTATTTTAGCGATTGTTCCGATGGTTTTTGGATTTCCTTATACTACGATGATGCCGTTATTTGCCAGGGATCTTTTAAAGCTTGGGCCTGATGGATTTGGGTTGCTTTTATCTATTTCTTCTTTGGGGGCGTTGGCGGGCACAGCCTGGCTCTCTGCCGGCAAGGAGATTAAAAGTGCGGGAAAATGGCTGATTTATTCTATTATAGGCTTTGGGTTTTCCCTTCTTTTATTCATCGGAGCCGCAAATATATTCATAGCAGGAATAGCGATGTTTCTGGTTGGGGCAACAAGCCAGGTTTACCGAACATTTAGCCGGATTACGTTGCAAATGCATACTCCTGATCAGCTGCGCGGCAGAATTTTAAGTATTGCGTTAATGGATCGAGGTTTTATTCCATTAGGTGCCATCCTGATAGGGGCTATAGCAGCATGGGCAGGAACTTTTTGGGCAGGTGCTATAATGGGGACAGGCTGCATTGCGACAACTCTTTTCATCCTGGCAAGAAACAGCCAAATTAGGCAACTGTAATAATGTATAGGAGTGGAGAAATAATGATGGAAGCAATTGTGCAATCATTCAAAATGGAACGAAAACAGCCTTTTTGCGCTTATATATATGATGTATCGAAACTGCGCCGCCATGTCAATCAATTAATCAAAACGCTTCCTCCAGCTTGCCGGTTATTTTATGCGATTAAAGCCAACTCCGATGTGGCGCTTCTTAGAACCTTAGCTCCGCTCGTTCATGGATTTGAGGTAGCCTCCCTAGGGGAAATCGAGAAAGTTCGGGCAGTGAACCAGGATATTCCTATCTTATTTGGCGGCCCCGGGAAAACGAAGGAAGAAATAAAAGGAGCTATTCATCACAAAGTTAGCCTATTTCATGTCGAAAGCATGCATGAATTACAGCTAGTAAATTACATTGCCGGTCAACAGAAGACAATTGTTTCTATTTTGCTGCGTGTCAACCTGCGCAGTTCCGTTCCGAATGCGCAGCTAAAAATGTCGGGAGTGCCGACGCAATTTGGCATTGACGAAGAGGAAATACCGAACGCGATTGCATTAACAGCCAGATTATCTAATATCAAGCTTTACGGTTTTCATTTTCATGCAATGTCTAATAATTTGGATTCGAAGGCCCACGCGGATTTTGTGGCGCATTGTTTTCAACTGGCAGAAACGTGGGAAAAAAGCTGGGGATTAGACATTTCCTATATTAATGTGGGCGGAGGCATCGGAGTTAACTATGAAAATCTAGAAAAGCAGTTTGATTGGCCAAATTTTATCGAACGTTTGCAACGCGTATTAGAAAGGAATCATAATCCTAAGTGGAAGGTGCTGTTTGAATGCGGCCGTTATATTACTTCTTCGTGCGGCTATTACGCGGCGGAAGTATTAGATATTAAACAAAACCACGGCTGCTACTTTTGCGTGATCCGCGGGGGGAGCCACCACTTTCGGCTTCCGGCAGCTTGGAAACACAATCATCCTTTTACGGTTGTGCCAATCGACAGGTGGGACTACCCTTTCCGGCGTCCTGAGGTGAAGGAAGCCTCCATCACTGTAGCAGGGGAGCTCTGCACCCCAAATGACGTACTTGCCAGAGATATAACAGTAAGACAGGTACGGGCTGGAGATATACTTCTTTTTAGCCATGCGGGCGCCTATGGCTGGGCTATCTCCCACCATGATTTTCTAAGCCACCCGCACCCGGAGCATTTATACATAGAAGGGGATACCAAAAAGTGCTAACTCTTTTAATAGGGTTGGCGCTTTTTGATTTTTTCTGTACAAAAAACGAGGCACTGCTATAATTTGTTGTGCCTCGTTTTTTGAATATGTAAGTTTTAAAAACAATCCTACCCTAAATACAGCAAAGCCTCATGCTCAGCGTTTATGGAAGGATATTGCCTGCCGCACGGTAAATGCTATACCATTCCTCACGCGTCAAATAAACCTCGCTTGCCTTGCAGCAGTCTTTTAATCTGTTTATATTCATCGTACCGATAACCGGCTGCATGCGTGCCGGATGGCGCAATAGCCACGCGATAGCAATTGTTGTGTTGCTAACATCATATTTTGCAGCGATTTCATCAATTTTTTGATTCAATTCCGGAAATTTTTCATTTCCAAGAAATACGCCTTCAAAAAATCCGTATTGGAACGGAGACCAAGGCTGAATGGTGATATCGTTCAACCTGCAAAAATCAAGTACGCTGCCGTCCCGGTTGATTGCAGAATTATTTTCCATGTTGACATTAATTCCGTTAGAAATCATATTGGCATTTGTAATGCTTAATTGCAGCTGGTTTGCAACAATTGGCTGTTTTACAAATTTCTTTAGGAGTTGGATTTGCATTGGATTTTGGTTGGAGACGCCAAAATGCCGCACCTTTCCTGAACTCTCAAGAATATCAAAGGCTTCGGCTACCTCTTCCGGCTCCACAAGCGCATCTGGACGGTGCAAAAGCAGAACATCTAAATAATCCGTTTTCAGCCGTTTTAAAATTCCGTCTACTGAATGTAAAATATGCTCTTTAGAAAAGTCGAACATCCCTTTGCGAATGCCGCATTTTGATTGCAGGATAATTTTTTCGCGGATATCGCCGTTCATGTGAATAGCATCCGCGAATATTTCTTCACATTCGCCGCCGCCATAAATGTCGGCATGGTCGAAGAAGTTCGCGCCTTCTTCTAAAGCTGTTTGGACAAAACGCTCGGCCTCGGCTTTATCCAAGGAGTTAATGCGCATGCAACCGATTGCAACAACTGGCACCTCTAATGTGCTGCTTCCTAGCTTCATTGTTTTCATGATCTATTTCCTCCCATTTTTAGGATTGGGTAATGCAGCGAAATCGTGCCGGCATATGGTTGGATTGCTCAGCCTTCTTTTTCTGTAAATTACCCGAATCGGTAAACCGTATATAGATATTTCTTATTTATTCTGACACATAAGTATCATGCATATCAACATTTAATAATGGATTCTAAATTAAAAATATAGCGATGATGGATATGGTGGTACAAGCTGTTGTTTTAACGGATATTCCAAAGAATTTGAAAGGAAAGCAGGCCGCTTGCAGAGGTGTTTTGATTGACCATAGCATATCAAACATCTAAAATTAAACTATTCAATTAATTACTTAAATAGTTAGGGGGAGTTTGGTTGTTTGAGGAAAGAACATTAAAGGATATGCTGTATCAAGAGTTTGCCCGCATTGGCAAAAGCCTTTCCAGCCCTAAAAGGTTAGAAATACTTGATCTTTTGTCGCAAGGCCCAAAGTCGGTCGAGAGATTAGCCAAGAATACAGGTATGACGGTTGCCAATGTTTCGCAGCATCTGCAAACTCTCTACAATGCAAATTTGGTTTCGTATAAGAAACAAGGGAATTTCGTCATTTATGAACTAGCCGATTCAAGCATTGCAGAGTTTATCGGTTCCTTGCATCGTTTGTCTGAAAAGCAATTGGTTCAAGTACAACAGCTTAAAAAGGAATTTTTAAATGACCATTTCGGGGTGGAAGGATTGTCATTGCCCGATTTAAAAAGACGGATGGAAAATGGAGAGGTTTTACTTTTAGATGTAAGGCCTAGAGAAGAATATGAAGAAGCCCATATTCCCGGTGCTGTATCGATGCCAATCCAGGAATTAGAGGAGAAATTAAACTCTTTGTCGGTAGATTGTGACGTTGTTGCTTATTGCAGAGGACCTTACTGCTTGATGGCAGTGGAAGCGGTAAAGCTGCTAAAGGCAAAAGGGATCCGTGCTTTTCGCTTAGAAAAAAGCGTGCAAGATTGGAAGAGGTTTGTAGAACAAGGATACTAAAAGGAATTAGAGTGATAATTAGGCACTATTTAAAAAGAGTTAAGTATAGAGAGGGTACAATGGATATAAAAGCGATGAAAGATGTACAGTCAGTCCTCTGGAAAGGCGGGTTTTGTCCGATTTTCTTAGGAGGTGCTAAAAGTGGGAACAGCTTCGCGTAACGTGCGAGTTGGAGTGAGGGAAAACCTTTTCCAATTCTCGCTGTTAGTAGCTATTAATTTATTTGTCGGTTCTATGGTTGGCCTAGAAAGAAGCATTTTGCCGATTTTAGGCGAACAGCAATTTGGGATTGCTTCAGCAAGTGCAGCGCTATCCTTTATTATTAGTTTTGGCTTCTCAAAAGCGATTGTTAACTTTTTAGCAGGGAATCTTGCAGATCGCATAGGAAGAAAGCAGGTTTTATTGTTAGGCTGGGGAGTTGGGGTGTTTGTTCCCGTACTGGTCATCTTTGCGCCAGCCTGGTGGGTTATCGTATTTGCCAATGTTTTATTAGGCGTGAACCAAGGATTAACGTGGTCCATGACGATCAACATGAAGATAGACTTGGCGAAACCGGCGCAGCGGGGGTTGGCAGTCGGGCTTAATGAATTTGCCGGCTATATCGGAGTTGCGTTGTTTGCTTTTATATCCGGATATGTTGCCTCTATGTATTCTTTGCGCCCTGAACCATTTTATATCGGAATTGGCATCGCGGTCGCCGGTTTCCTTCTTTCTCTTGCAGTAAAAGACACCGGACAGCATTTGAAGCTTCAGTCTAGGAATCATGCGGGAAAAGGGGCGATTACTGCAAAAAAAGTATTCCGTCTTACCACATGGAAGGATAAGAGCTTATCTAGCATTAGCTTTGCTGGTTTATCAACCAACCTGAAGGACGGGATGGCTTGGGGGCTTTTTCCTTTATTTTTTGCTGCAAAGGGGTTATCCATCGGTCAAACTGGCATGATTGTAGCGGTATATCCGGCGGCATGGGGGTTCTTTCAGCTCTTTACGGGCGTACTCAGTGACCGAATAGGAAGGAAATGGCTCATTACAATCGGCATGTGGCTGCAAGCTCTTTCCCTCTGGTGGATTTTATTTGTGGATGTCTACTCTTTATGGGTTATGGGAGCAATTTTATTAGGGATTGGCACGGCGCTGGTATATCCAACGCTTATCGCAGCTATTAGCGATGTATCCCATCCAGATTGGCGCGCTACATCTATGGGAGTATACCGTTTTTGGCGCGACAGCGGATATGCGTTTGGAGCCTTAATCGCGGGCATTATTGCGGATATGCTGGATGTAAGCTGGGCAATTGGCTTGGTCGCGTGTTTGCCTCTTATCGCAGGAGTTGTGGCAGCAGCCCGGATGGGTGAGACTTTGAAGAAAGAATAATAAACGCTGCCGCGGGGATTATAGCGGTTTGATATGAAAGGAGAGTATGTAATATGCGAAATAATTTTACAATTCCGAACTTTTATTTTATAATAAAACCCATGAATTTACTTTGAATTAGAGGTGAAGGTATGGCGACAAAAAAATTGTTAAAGGTAAAAACAAGCGGAAAGTGGGAAGGGGGCTTAAAAACTTCAATTTCAATTAGAGATTTTTCAAAACTAATAGTTGATGAACCGAAAAACCTAGGCGGGACAGATGAAGGGCCAAATCCTGTTGAATATGTATTAGGCGCATTGTCCAGCTGCACATCGGTTATGATTGCGTTAATAGCTAAAGAAAAGAATTTTTCTTATGAAGGGGTAGAGTTTGAAAATAACGGAACACTGGATTTACAAGGATTAGCGGGAGTTGACGGAGTTTCGCCGCATTTTCAAAGCGTTAGTTTCGACGTTATCTTTAGAACCGATGAATCTGCTTCTCGAATAGAGGAATTAAAAGAAGAAGTTGAAAAAAGATGCCCTGTTTATAATTTGTTAAAGGATGCAGGCGTTAGAATAGAATCGAATTGGTATAAAAAATAGTATATTTATTTTCAATAAACTAAGATAGATGATCCATCTTAGTTTATATGATTCAACAAATAGTAACTAACACTCCTTCAGAGAAACTGCCAGCTCCACAGGTGTACGCCTTTTACTCGTTACGATGGCAGGTAGAAATTCTATTTAAAACATGGAAATCTATTTTTGGGATTCATAAAATTAAACCAATGAAATTAGAACGATTTCATTGTCATTTGTATGGCCAACTCTTGCGCTTGTGTTTAGTGGCAAGTACGACATACCAGATGCGGAGGCTTTTGTGGGAGAAGCACCGAAAGGAAACAAGCGAGTTCAAATGCGCTTATATGGTGCAAATCTATCTTACAAAAATACACACCGCACTCTTTTGTACCTTCCAACATCCTGTTTCAGTGCTTAGCAGGCTCTTTGAAGATGTCAGTAAGAATGGCAAAAAAGCACGGCGGTACCGAAAAGCAACGCCGTTTGAGATTCTAGGCTTATTAGAGACATCAACGGCTCAGTTTCCAATGGCTTCATAAAATATGTGCCAAGGGAAGCTGTATTTGAGTATGCCCAAAATAGATTGATTTTACACAAAGACCCTAAAAAATGTCCCTGATGCCAAAGGCATCAGGGACACTTCTCTAAAGTTGATGGCTATGGGGTGTGAGCTTCCTTTTAAATTGAAATGCTAACATCCCCGTCTTCAGTAATTTGAATGGTTGAATAGCTTTCGAAAGTTTCCGCATTCGTAATTGCGAGTTTTTAAAACGTGCAGCTTGCAAAAATAATCATAGAAGATAATAAAAAATCCAAAACCCTTGTGTACTAAGGGTTTTGGATTTTTGAATTTGATGGAGCCAAGGGGAATCGAACCCCTGCTTCTGCAATGCCATTGCAACGTACTCCCGCTATACTATGGCCCCAAAATAATAAAATTGTGCAAAACGCTATTACAAATTGCCCAGCAACTTAGCGCCTATATCCTATTATAATAAAATCTCTAAAATTTGCAACACATTATTTTGAAAGATTTTAGAAAACAAAAAGCAGTGTCCCACATACAGACACTGCTTTTTGTTGTGCGCCCGGCATGGGTGCAGTCTCTAGGGTGAAAGTCCCGAACCGTGAAGGCAGTAGTAGCGGCTAGCTTAACGCAAGGGTGTCCGTGGTGACGCGGAATCTGAAGGAAGCGAGCGGCAAATCTCTGGTCC
>JBHGUR010000041.1:0-2698 GCA_048976805.1 Ectobacillus sp.
ACCTATAATTGTTATACATAGAGGTTTTTCTTGAACTACCCACCACTTAGCTTCGCTTGAAGTGGGGGATTCTTCCTGCGAACACCAAGCTATCGCTTAGTTATGTTAGCAGGCTCTACGGACGGTTCCCGCCCTGAAAATTGCAAATGTGTACGTTTGACTCACACGCCCCCTACTCTGCTTGGTTTTCGCTACTTCGGTGAGCGTGTGGCGAGTGAACGTTGAAGATTTTACGCGGCAAACGCATTTCCTGCCGCAACCTCATATCTTCAGTTTTCAAAGAACAACTTGTACATGTATATTTCACCATGCAAACAAGTGTTTTGCTACGCAAAAACCGAAATTCATCCCCCACTTATTTCTGGGCTACGCCCTTCACGAAATGGAAGTAGGGGTGTTCTTTCGGTAAATCTTGATAAAAGAGGTTTCCTTTATCAACAGGGAAACCTCTTTTTATGTGCATAAAGTTATGCACATTCCCCCCCAAATGTGCATAACTTATCCCATCCTCGTATAATACATACAATCTAAATATCCAGAATGTTTATATTTTTGTGGATATATTTCAGGAAAGCTGTGGGTTTTGTGGATTATTTTGTTAATAGTTAAATGGAACAAAATAATGATAGCGGTTTCTGTGTGGATATCTTATCTTTAACCCAGCTAATAAGAAAAGCGGACAAAGCCCGCCATTTGCAGCCCGGAGTCTGCTGCTTTGGACTTTGGGAGCTAGACATACTCCCAAAAACTTATAATTTCTTTATAATAAGGCTCTGTTAAAGGCCAATGTTGATTTTTATATCACGTACGTCTGTACATCACGGCTATGCAGAACCAATGGCAACCTGCACTCATTTGCTCTTTGGACGAGGCAAAACTAGGCCCTGACCGTTACTGCACACGGCTGGGAGCACTTCCCCCCTTCTAAAAAAAAGGATTTATATATCAACACTAACGTTTCACACAGCCTTTAATAAAAAAGCATGGCTGACACTGTTATATAAACAACATCAGCCATGCCTCATCAATGTACCGGCTGCATAAGTGCATGCGCGTTGACTTGCATCATGTTCTCTTCCAAAATCATGTCCACAATGTTTAAAGCAGACTGCGGCTTGTAAATCGCCCTCATCGCTTCTCTCATTCGCTGCAGCTTCTTATCATTTTCGAGTACTTCCTTTGTTTTAAGAAAGATATCCTCTTCCTCACGAACAACAACAGCTGCCCCTTTTCTTTCAAAATAAATGGCATTTTCATTCTCCTGGCCAGGTACAGGCTTATACAAAATTACCGGGACCTGCAAAGCTGCCGCTTCGCTTAAAGTAATGCCGCCCGGCTTCGTAATCATACATGAAGTAATGCGGAATAATTCGTCAATCTTTTCTACATAGCCAAATACTTTAAGAACATCCGGCTGCTGCTTGCACAGTTCCTCTAGTTCTCCTTGCAATAATTTATTTTTTCCGCACACTACCACTACCTGAAGCTGCGGCACTGTCATAAACAATTCGCATAGATCTTTTACGTTTTTTAGCACTCCATGCGCTCCTGCCACAATCAACAGCGTTTTCTTAGAAGGGGATATACCGTATTTTTTATATAAGCTATCGAGCGAAACAGGCATCTCGAAATTGGTTCGAATAGGAATTCCAGTTACAGTAATGCGATTCCCCATTACTCCTGCTTTTTGCATCATTTCCTTAACATAATCTGTAGCTACAAAATATTGATCCACTTGACGATGAATCCAAATTTTATGAAGGCAAAAATCTGTCAGTACATTATAAACAGGAATGGAGAAACCAGTTTGTTTTTTTAACTCTGGAACTGCAATAATTGGAAATGTATTAATGATAATATCCGGTTGCTCCATTTGCAGGATAGCCTTTAACCGTTTTCTGCCAAAGTTTGCATACCACATCGCAATCTTCTTATCATATATTTTCTCTACCCCGTAATAAAACAAGCGGTATAGCTCTTTACCGATCGTGTAGCTTTTTAAATAGAGATATTTTGTAATATCGGTAATAACAGGGTGCGATTCATTAAATAAATCACATACAATTACATTTTTGATTCCACGTTGACGAAATGTCTGCTCAAGTGTTTTAGCAACTTGCACATGACCGTTGCCATAATGTGCGGTCAATATTAACACTTTTGGGGTTTTCATCAAACAAATCCACTCCTAGCTTTCGGTCTTCAATATCGCCCTTGGCAACGACATTAAAAACAGCCCTCTATTAATTTTCGTGTTTTTCTGTCCAATCCTTCTTAAAAGGATGGCTATGTAACTATCGTGGATATGCAAAACATATATAAGACCCCTTAATCCAATTATAATCATATTTTATCATTATACTTTCCTCGCTAGACTTTCGCAATAAGCCGGGACTTCTATATTCATCTATACTTATTGTATTATTTTTTAATTCTTGTCGGTAAGCTTTTTTCCCTTTACATTTATGTAAATTTATTCAAAATCACCACTTTCTTTTAACAGGGGTTCCGCTCCATACCCATCAACTTAAGAAATTAATTGTTCCCCAAAACGAAAAAAATGAGTTGAATTCCCTTAAATAGCAATATAGAGATAAGGTTAAGTTTTAGGATACCTCAAAATATTAGGTTGGAAGTATTTCAGGAGCAATGCCCCCCCTCATTGGATGGGCTGCTATTTATCCAGACATTACACACC
>JBHGUR010000042.1:0-14425 GCA_048976805.1 Ectobacillus sp.
TTCCTCGGACCAGAGATTTGCCGCTCGCTTCCTTCAGATTCCGCGTCACCACGGACACCCTTGCGTTAAGCTAGCCGCTACTACTGCCTTCACGGTTCGGGACTTTCACCCTAGAGACTGCACCCATGCCGGGCGCACAACCAAAAACAACCGGCCCTTTATTGGGCCGGTTGTTTTTCTCTTGCGATTGCTCCTTTTTCTTTTGCAAGCTGCTCGAAAGACTTTGCTGATTTTACAATTAAAACCTTCGTGCCGATCGGGATGCGGTCATATAAAAACTCGACATCCTGCTTGTACATCCGAATGCATCCTTGGGAAATATACTTGCCAATCGAGCTAGGATCATTCGTTCCGTGTATTCCATATTTATTTCCCGTCGTTCCTCTTGCATTAAAGCCAATCCAGCGCGATCCGAGCGGGTTTTTCGGCGACCCTCCCGGAATTTTCTTTTTTATGTAATAAGGATTTTTAACCTTCATTACAATATCAAATTCTCCCTCAGGCGTTAAATCATTCGTTTTTCCTGTCGCTACCGGAAACACCTTTTGAATAGCGCCGTCATCTATGTATGCCAATTTATTCGACTGTTTGTTCACAATAATATAAGGATCTCCTACGCGGGGGTTTTCCCCGAGCGGCCAAAGCGGGGATAGCGAAACAAACAAAAATAAAGACAAAAGATACGACATACGAACACCTTTCTTTCTTATAACGGTTCTGTATCCGTATATTTCCCCTTAAACCTGCTTTTAATGAGTAAATATTGCTCCATCTCATTGACGAGCTGCAGCAGCTGCGCGCGCGTTTCAAACTCTTCCCGTGTCTGCGGAAGCGGCATGGCGCGGAATCGCTCCTTCATCTCATGAAGCTGCCGCAAAGAAATAAGGCCGGTGCTTTCCGGACGGATTGCCTGCCCGACATTTTCTATAAACTCCGCAATCATTTCCGCTTGCTCATAAGTCCATGATAGCGAAGCAACAAGCGGCATGACGCGCTCCAAAATTTCAAATTGCTGTGAACGCATTTCAAAATAGCGGTAATAATAATCATCTTCCCTTGTAAATTGGTTCTCCAGTTTTTGAAACGATAGATGCTTTGCCTTTTTTAACGTATCCGCCACTTGAATAAGCTCTTTACCGCTCCAATCCCGATGGCGGTTGCGTAAATAAGCAGCCATTTCCAGCAAAATTGTCTTGAAATCCTTCTCTATCTTCTGCTGATACTGCTGCAGCTCTCTCTCCACGCTCGGCATATATAAATTTACCAAAAGCGCGATGCTGATGCCAATTACAAGAATAGTAATTTCATTTGCAACAATCGCCCAGGTGATTGATTTTAAAGAATATAAGTGCATGACAATAACGGAGCTTGTAACAATTCCCTCTTCAATATGAAGCATTACTGCCGTCGGAATGTATAAAAGCAAAAGCAGCCCGACAGCAAGAGCATGGTAGCCGATTGTTTCAAAAAGTGCATATGAAAAAAGCATCGCCAACAAGCAAGCTAAAAAACGATGGATAGACACTTGCAGCGATTTTCGTTTAGTGTTTTGCACACAAAGAATGACCAAAATGCCTGCCGAGCTATAAAATTGCAATTGCAGCATCTGGGCGATAAAGGTTGCGATGCCGGCGCCAACCGCGGTTTTCACTGTACGATATCCGATTTTAAACATAGCTGTTTCCCCTCACAAAGCTTTATAGCAAGGCTCTGTTAAACTTGATTGTTGATTTTCCATTACAGGCGGACACTTTCCGCGGGCGGGGCCGAGCCGCTTTTCCCGCTGGAGTCGCCGCCTTTCGTTCCCAATCAACAAATGAATCCAAATCAACATTAGCCTTTAACAGAGCCTATAGCAAAAAAAGAGATGACTAAAAGCCATCTCCCTTCTATTATTCACACAAGTTTTACGGATTACAACATTTTTTGCAAAAACTCTTGTGCGCGCTCGCTTTTTGGCGCTGAGAAAAATTCGCTCGGCGGCGCATCCTCCACAAGCGCTCCGCCATCTAAAAACATCACTCTATCGGCTACTTCCTTTGCAAATCCCATTTCATGAGTTACAATCGCCATCGTCATCCCGGTATGGGCCAGCGATTTCATAACCTCTAATACTTCTTTGACCATTTCCGGATCAAGCGCGGAAGTCGGCTCGTCAAACAGCATGACACTCGGCTCCATCGCCAGCGCCCGCGCGATGGCAACACGCTGCTTTTGTCCCCCTGACAAGCGGTTCGGATATTCATCCGCTTTTTCTAAAAGCCCAACCTTCCCAAGAAGCTCTCTCGCCTTTTGCTCCGCCTCCTGTTTGGAAACCCCTTTTACCGTTATCGGAGCATATGTTAAGTTTTCCAGTACCGTTTTATGCGGGAACAAGTGAAAATGTTGAAACACCATACCGACATTTTGACGCACTTTCATAATATCCGTTTTTGAATCTGTTACCTCTTGGCCGTTGATCCATATGCGTCCTGCAGTCGGCTCTTCCAACAAATTCATGCAGCGTAAAAATGTTGATTTTCCCGAGCCAGAAGGGCCGATAATCGCGACTACTTGCCCTTGTTCAATTGTCGTGGAAATTCCTTTTAAAACTTCGAGCTTGCCGAATGATTTACGCAACCCTTCAATCTTAATCACCTTTTCTCATTCTCCTTTCAATCGCTTTCCCGAGCATCGTCAATAAAATAACTAAGATATAATAAATTAATCCTACAAAAAGCAGCGGTTCAAAGTAAGAGAATGTTTCACCTCCCACAATATAAGCGCGGCGCATTAAGTCTGTCGCCCCGATTACCGTCACAACAGCCGATTCCTTTGTAAGCGTAATAAATTCATTCATTAAAGCCGGCAAAATGTTTTTCATTGCCTGAGGCAAAATGATATTGGCCATCATTTTGCGATACGGGATGCCAAGCGCCATAGAAGCTTCCGTCTGACCTTTATCTACCGCTTGAATTCCAGCGCGAATTACTTCTGACATATAGGCGCCGGAGTTTAAGCCAAATGCCATAACAGCTGCCAAAAAGGCGCTTATATCATAACCGGTGAGCTGCGGCAATCCGTAATAAATAATCATCAGCTGCAGCACAAGCGGCGTGCCGCGAAAAATAGACGTATACGCATCGGCAAACCAGCCTAATGCCCGCACTCTTGCAATCTTAAATAAAGCAAGCAGCGTACCTAAAGAAAATCCTAACAGCGCTGACACAGCTACGATTTGCAGCGTAACCTGCAGACCTTTTAATATATAAGGCATCGATGGGACGATTTGTGAAAAATCAAGATTCATCTTTGTGATCATTCCTTTCTTGTTAAATAGTGAATACAGCCGGCTTATGTAAGGCAAGCTACTTTTCACCCTGCACCGCAACGATATATATGCCGAAATAGCAAATGGAATATATCTAGCTCTAACTATCCGTTATCTTCCCCCGAAATAACGCAAGAAGATAACGGAAAATTGGAGCAAAAAAACGGAAGAGGGAATCTCCGGCTTCTTATCCGGAAGATTCCCGCCGTTTATGATTCAAATGATTATTGCTCGCCGCCGAACCATTTCTTAACCAGCTTGTCCATTTCTCCATTATCTTTCATTTCTTTTAACACTTTATTGAATTCTTCTGTCTTGTCGCTTCCTTTCGGGAACGCGATAGCAGAACCCGCTTCATCGGCAGCTTCAGGAATTTCAAAGCTTTTTAGCTCTTTTAGCTTCTCTAAGTAACCTGCTGCTACCGTGTCTTCAACGATAATCGCTTCAACGCGGCCTGCTTTTAATTCTTCAAATAATTCCGGCACACGGTTGCGCCCCTCGACTTTGAAATCTACTTGCTTTTGCAATTCCTTCGCTTTTCCTTCTTGGATAGATCCTGTTTGAACACCTACGGATTTTCCTTTTAAATCTTCCAGCTTCTGAACACTTCCGCCCTTGGAAATAACGAGGTTCTTCGCAACGAAATAAATATCGGTAAAGTCTGCATTTTTCTTGCGTTTTTCAGTTGGCGTCATACCCGCCATTACAAAATCAACTTTTCCTGCTTCCAACGCTGTTAATAAACCGCCAAAGTCCATATCTTTAATTTTAATTTTGTAACCAAGTTCTTTTCCGATGTAATTGGCAACATCAACATCAAAACCAATAATCTCATCGCTTTTTGCTGAATCGATATATTCATACGGCTTATAGTCTGCAGAAGTCCCCATTACAAGCACTTTTTCGTCCTTTTTATCGCCTTGCGCACCATCTTCCTTTTTTGTACAAGCTCCTAGCAAACCGATAACAAGCATGCTTGCTAGAAGAATGGATAATAGCTTCTTCATTTATTTCCCTCCTAAGTAATTTTTAATTTTTGCAATTTACTTACTATTATGAAAAAAATAAACCGCATTGGCAAGAGAAAAAATTGATTATCTTTATTCAACAATATGTATTTTAACACATATTAATATTTATGCAATATTATTTTTTTGTTGTTTTTATTTTCCATCCCCTTAATTCATAGCCTTTCACACTGTAAATCTATATATGTATTTGTTTTTCTCCTAAATCCTACTATTTTATTTTAAAATCATTTTTCTTCTTTATGCATTTTTTAAATATTTATGCATCGCCTGTTTTGGAAAACATATATAGGTAACTTATCATTTCAACCTTTTTATGTGCTATATTGAACAAAACTGCAATGGCACTCGCTTCCTCTCTTTAATTTTCCATCGCATGTGGTAGAAATAGGGTTTGACCGTTTCTACACACCGCCAGATCCTCTAGCCCCCCATAAAAAGTCGATTTTTTAATTCACTGGTATACAGTTTGCAAATGACAAAAAAACATAGAATGCAAAACATTCTATGTTTAAAAGATTACTATTCCTCTTTCTTCTCTTTCTCCTTATATTTTTCTTGGTTAGAAGAGGAACTTTGATGCTTGTTCTTTTCTTTTTGTTCCCCGTTTCCCCGGCCGGAATTTTCTTTTTCTGGATGTTGGACAGGAGGAACAGCAGGGTTTTCATATTGCGGCGGAGACTTAACATCCTTTTCTTTGCTTTTGCCCGGCGGTATCTTTCCGTTCGGATTAACAGGGGTTTCCCCGCTATAGGACGGCTCGCCCTTAGGCTGGCCCTGCTGCGGCACGGCTGGCTGCTTTGGAGCAGGCAGCGGCTGCTTCGGCGCGGATGCCGGCTCCTTCGAAGCAGCCGGCTGTTCTTCTTTCGACGGCGACGGTATAGCTGAAGGCGGCTCCTGCTGCGGCGTAACTGGGGCAATATGCTCTTTCTCCTCAGGTTTCTCTTCTTGTTTAAGCCTTTTTATATAATTTCCAACGCTCAACCCAGCTTTTTTCGCACTATCCCGCAGCTCCAACGTACTTTCTTCATAAATAACCGCAATGCTATTTTCAGTATATGTTTTCTGCAGCTCTTGCAATGCTTGGCTAACTCTCAGATTTTCTTTTTTCTTTTCCGTGTTAGCGATTACAGACGTCAGCCTTACTTCTTTATCTGCTGTCAAATAACCGTTTTTTTGGCTTAGCCGAATAATAGAGCGAATTACCTCTGGAAGCTGCTCATGCTTCCAGTTATCCAATTGCTGGACGATGCGCTTTCCATCCTCATTATAAGCGACTAATTGTATTACTTCTAAGTCATCATCCACACTGGCCTCTATACTCGGGTTAATATCGATAGAGACATACGCCAGCGCAGTTTTTTCTGTTTCTTTATAACTCCAGAAGAATAAACACAATAAACAGGCAGCAAGAAAAGCAACAGGTTTATAAAACGGAAAGAGCGCCATTTTTGTTTTATTTCTTTGTATCTCCTCTTTAGGAAAGAATATTTCTTCCCCTACCGTATAATTTTGCTCGCGTTTTTCACGTGTCACAAATTCACCGTCCGGAGTAAGAATCACTACTTTACGCTTCATTACTTCCATAACAACACCTTTATTCACTGCCTATCCCCCCTTTTATATATTCCTTGATATATGCATAATCATTAATAAAGATAATGCACATGGCAATAATGTATTTTCTGTTTCTTTCTAATGTTTTGCGGCTCACTCTTACCTTGCTTTCTAGCTGCTTGAGCGGCAATTTCTTTTTGCGAAATAACTCTTCTATCATAGCTTCATCTTTTACTACAATGCGGGCAATCTCGACAAGATGCTCTCTTGTATCGCGGTGCTTTGGTGAATCCTTAGCAAGGTCAGAGAAAGAAATTTTAAATTCCTCTAACACTTTTTGAAAATGAAAAATCTCTTCTTTGCGGCTTTCGTTTTCAATTTCCGTTACATACTCCGCCAGCGATCTTTCCATATCCAGCGAGTTTTCCCTTTGCACCTCCTCCTTTAAAAAGACGAGATTATGGCGGGCTTCCTTGCGGATATAATCAATAATGGACCTTTTAATAACGAGCTCTGCGAATGCAAAAAAAGACTTCCCTTTTTTATATGAGTATTGCTCCATCGCGTTGTAAAATGCTAATAATCCAATACTATATTCATCGTCTTGCTCAGTAATATATCGGCGGCAAACAGAAGAAACGGCTTTTTTTATAAAAGGACGATATTGATCGATAAATGATTCTTTATCGCCTTTTCCTGCTTGTAGGTCGGTTACTATGTTTTCTACAGTCTTTTTTTGCTTTACGACTTCTAACAATAAACTTAGCACAAGCTTTCTCCTTCCTCCCTTCTGCCGAAATAGCAGAATGGTCACTTCTTAGTAGAAGTGACCATTATATCATAGAACATTACTCCTTGTCTTTTTGCTTTTCATGTCCTATTTTTTTACCGTTATCATGAGGCTCTTCATTTCCTTTATGCCCTTTATCCTTTGGCGCCTTTTCTTCTTTATATGCTGGCGTCTCTTGACGAGGGGCAGGAATTGCAGGCTGCTGCACTTGAGGCTTTGGTGCAACAACTGCTTTTTGCACTGGCTGCACTGCTGGCTCTTGTACCGGTTGCACCGCCGGTTGTTGTGCAGGCTCTGTTTCCGCTGTTGCCTGCGGCTCAACCGCAGGCTGCGCCTTTTCTAATTGTTCTGCAACATCCTGAGGAGTTTCAGGAGCTACGTCCGGTTGCGTATTTTGATCCGCTTGAGAGTCTTCCCCTATAATGACAAGCTCTTGTTTTTCTTGGATTTTTTCTATTCTGTTAGCTAGCTTTGCAAAGCTTTTTTCTATGTTTTTGGCAATAGCCGCTTTTGCTTTCGGATTTTTCACTTTATCAAGCACCTTGGCCAGCGCTTCCACATTATGGCCAATATGCGCCTTTACCTTTGCAACTTCTTCTTTCTCTTCAGTTGCTTCTTTAGTTGCTTCCTCTGTTTCTGCTTTTACTTCTTCAGCTGCTTCCTCTGTTTCTGCTTTTGCTTCTTCAGTTGCTTCCTCTGTTTCTGCTTTTGCTTCTTCAGTCGCTTCCTCTGTTTCTGCTTTTGCTTCTCCAGAAAGTTCATCTGCTTTTTCTAAATTTTCCGCAGCTCTATTTAATGTATCTGTAACTGCTTCGTCTTTCCCCTCTTGAATCAACACTTCCGCCTCCGCGATGCGCTCCGCGGCAAATTCGGATAATAGCTTCGCTTGCTCTAAATCATTTGTTTCTAATGCCAGCTGAATTTTTTCTACCATTGTTTTTACAAAATAGAAAAAATCTCCTTGCACTAACGAAGGGGCTTCTGTCTCTGCCACCTTGTCTCCTCCGTCCATTGTGCCGCTATCCGCAAAAACGGCTGTGTTTCCTAAAAATGTGCTCGATGCAAGCAATGTTGCCATCGTGCCTTTTACTAACCATTGTTTCATAATTGCCTTTCCCCCATTTGCTTTATTCACTATACATATTCGGCGGGCTTGTCTCTTTTTTGGGGGTGGAAAAATTTTTTTATTTCTTTTTTTATAAAATAAAATAAAAAAGCTGACTCGCGTCAGCTTTTTATATCTCTTCGCAGTATTGATCAAAATATGCTTGCAGCTTTTCTATGACCTGCATCGGAGAATGCCCTTCAATTTCATGGCGTTCCACCATTGTCAGGATTTTGCCGTCTTTTAACAGCGCAAACGATGGAGAAGATGGCGGATAGCCCTCAAAATACTCGCGGGCACGCTGCGTTGCTTCCTTATCTTGGCCTGCAAATACAGTTACAAGATGGTCTGGTTGCTTATCATAATGAACGGCATGCGCAGCTGCAGGGCGCGCTACCCCGCCGGCGCATCCGCATACGGAATTAATCATAACAAGCGTAACCCCAGGACGCGCAAATGCAGCATCTACTTCCTCCGGCATTTTCAATTCCGTATAGCCGGCTGCCGTAATCTCTTGCCGCGCTTGGCGGACAACATCGTTCATGAAAAAGTTGAAATCCATAATTTTCTTCCCTCCTAAAGATGCTTTTCATCTTATCTTACCAATTCAAAGGAGAGATTACCAATTAAATTGTTTCTTTTCCATTTTCATAGTAATGCATAAGCTGGAGCATAGCATTCGTTACCGTTTCCGTTCCTTCCGTAATTTTCTGCTCATATAACGGCAGCATTTCCTTCATTACAGGATTGGAGAAAAATCGCAGTTCTAACTGTTCTCGAATAGAGGAGTACAGCCAGTTGCGCTTTTGGATATTCCTTCTTCGTTCAAACGCCCCGGACTGTATCGTTTGCACTTTAAACTGTTGCACAACATCCCAAAATGCTTCCAAGCCTTCTTTATATAAAGCCGAGCAAGAGCCGATATGCACGGTCCATCCTTCTGTAACAGGCTGAAACAAATGGGACATTTGTGTATAAAGAGACGCGGTTTGCAAAGCCTTAATTTTATTATCGCCATCAGCCTTATTGATAAGAATGCCGTCTGTCAGCTCCAATATTCCCCGCTTAATGCCTTGAAGTTCATCTCCCGCTCCTGTCAATGTCAGCAATAGGAAGAAATCGACCATGTCACGTACCATGCCTTCGCTTTGGCCGACACCGACTGTTTCCACTAAAATTACATCATATCCAGCCGCCTCGCATAACAGCATCGTTTCCCGCGTGCGGCGGTTCACGCCGCCAAGCGCTCCGCCGGACGGAGAAGGCCGAACGAAAGCATTAGGCTGCTGTACGAGCTTTTCCATTCTCGTTTTATCCCCAAGTATGCTGCCGCCGGTTAACGTGCTGCTCGGGTCTACTGCTAGCACAGCTACTTTATGGCCCATTTCGCACAGCATTGTACCGAACGCTTCAATAAACGTGCTTTTCCCCGCACCCGGCACGCCTGTTATTCCGATACGAATGGAGCGTCCGGTATGGGGAAGCAGCCTTTGGATCAGCTGCTGCGCTTTTTGCTGATGCTTAAGCGCATTGCTTTCTACAAGCGTAATCGCCTGCGCCAACAGATTGCGGTTATTTTCTTTTACACCCGCTTCCAGCTCGTCAAGCGTTACCTTCTTTTTGCGAAAGGATTGCTTTTTAGGAAGGGGCTGCGCCGCCCCTTTCATGACAGTTGTAGTAAACGCGTCTTGATTTTTCCCATCTGTCGGAACCCATTCCGGTCGTTTCGGTTCTTCTTGCATGGATTATTCCACTTCCCCATCATCCATGCGGCGCTTGATTTCCTCTAAAATCGTTTCTGCCGCATGCGGAATAACTGTGCCTGGCCCAAAGACCGCTGCTGCTCCATGCTCATATAAAAACTCATAATCCTGCACCGGAATAACGCCGCCGACAATAACGACAATATCTTCGCGTCCAAGCTTTCTTAACTCTTCAATAAGCTGCGGAAGCAATGTTTTATGGCCCCCCGCAAGCGAGCTCATGCCGATACAATGTACGTCATTTTCCACCGCCTGGCGTGCCGCTTCCTCCGGCGTTTGGAATAACGGTCCGATATCTACGTCAAATCCAAGATCCGCATAAGCAGTTGCGACAACCTTCGCGCCGCGATCATGCCCGTCTTGCCCAAGCTTAACAATTAAAATGCGCGGGCGGCGCCCTTCTTCCTCAGCAAACGCATCGATTTTTTCGCGTACACGCTGAATTTCATCCTGCTTTTCGTATTCAGAACGATATACGCCGCTGACAGATTGAATGACCGCTTTATGACGACCCGCAACTTTCTCGACGGCATCGGAAATTTCGCCAAGAGTAGCGCGGGCGCGGGCCGCTTCTACAGCTAACGCAAGCAGGTTTCCTTCTCCTGTTTCCGTTGCTTTTGTAATAGCATCTAAGGTTTCCTGTACCTTTTTCTCGTCTCTCATACGTTTCAACTCTTCTAATCTTTCAATTTGTTTGCGCAGTACGGCAGTATTGTCGATGTCTAAAATCTCAAGCGGCTGTTCATGCCCTAAACGATATTTATTTACCCCGATAATCGGTTCTTTTCCAGAGTCGATATGGGCTTGCTTTCTCGCCGCCGCTTCTTCAATGCGAAGCTTCGGAATTCCTTTTTCGATAGCCTTTGTCATGCCGCCCAAACCTTCAACTTCTTCAATGTGCTCCCATGCCCGTTTCATAAGCGTTGCTGTTAACGCTTCCACATAGTAAGAACCTCCCCACGGGTCAATAACAGAGCAAATGCCCGTTTCTTCCTGCAAATACAGCTGCGTATTGCGGGCGATTCGCGCCGAGAAGTCCGTTGGCAGTGCAATTGCTTCATCTAAAGCGTTCGTATGCAAAGATTGCGTATGGCCAAGCGCCGCTGCAAGAGCTTCAACGCATGTACGCGCCACATTGTTGAACGGATCTTGTTCCGTTAAACTCCAGCCAGATGTTTGCGAGTGTGTGCGAAGCGCCAATGATTTATCATTTTTCGGATTAAATTGCTTCATCAGCTTCGCCCACATTAAACGGCCGGCACGCATTTTGGCTACTTCCATAAAATAATTCATGCCGATTGCCCAAAAGAACGATAGGCGCGGAGCGAATGCATCTATATCCAAGCCCGCTTTTAGTCCTGTACGCACATACTCGACCCCGTTCAACAGCGTATAAGCAAGCTCTAAATCCGCCGGCGCTCCCGCTTCCTGCAGATGATATCCGGAAATACTGATGCTATTAAACTTCGGCATATGCTTAGAAGTATAAGCAAAAATATCCGAAATAATACGCATAGATGTCTCCGGTGGGTAAATGTACGTATTGCGTACCATATATTCTTTTAAAATATCATTTTGAATCGTTCCGGCCAACTGCTCTTGGCGAACACCCTGTTCTTCTGCCGTTACAATATAAAAAGCCATAATAGGAAGAACGGCACCATTCATTGTCATTGATACAGACATTTGATCAAGCGGAATATCCTTAAATAAAATTTTCATATCCAAAATAGAATCGATTGCCACACCGGCCTTTCCTACATCGCCTACTACACGCGGATGATCGGAGTCATAGCCGCGGTGTGTGGCTAAGTCAAAAGCGACTGACAATCCCTTTTGTCCGGCAGCCAAATTCCGCTTATAAAACGCGTTGCTTTCCTCTGCCGTTGAAAAACCGGCATACTGCCGCACAGTCCACGGACGGTTCGTGTACATAAGCGGATACGGCCCGCGGTGGTATGGCGCCAATCCCGGCTTAAAATCAAGATAATCAAGCTGCTGGATATCTTCTTCCTTATACAATGTTTTAATATCAATCTTTTCATTGGATGTATAAGCGACATCTCCTGTATCTGTCACCCAATCCTCCTTGGAAAACGCTGTTGAAAAATCTATCGCTGTAAAATCAGGCATTTTCATACAATCACCTCCAACTCGTTGTGAAGTTCATACAGCAGGGGAATCAAACTGCCGGTTTCATGGACAAATCCGTTTACCCCTTTTAAAAGTGCAGCTTTCTTGTACTCTTCTTCAAATCTTCCTGCTAGAAATATCTTTGCTCCGCCTTCAAGCACGTATGGGAGTATAGCTTCCAATCTTTCTTTATCCCCGCTTAGGAAAATTGCCTGAGCCCCTTTTGCGGCTTCTGGATATTCATCCGCAGAAATGCGTATGGCAGAAATGGCAAAACCGCTGCTTTCAAGCGCTGTTGTAAGCGCGCGCGGCATCATTCCTTCCTCTCCAACTTGAATTACGGCAGCTTTGGGACGCACGCCCTTTGCCTGCTCATACTTTTCAGCAGCTTCACGCAAAACTTCAAACGGTTCAGAATCGCGCATTGGCTTGAGCGCCTCAATCTTTTCTTCTCCCGTTCCCAATGCCGCCGCCGCTTCCCCAACAGTCATACCGGAAGCAAACGCTTGTAACAGCATGTCCATCGCTTGTTCGTCCTGCAAAGAAAGCTCTCTTAAGTCAACTGCGTTTAGCACAGCTTCATTTCGCTGCTCCTTATATTTTATAAGCTCGGAGATGCGGCGCTGCTTTTGCTCCTGTAGCGATGCAGCAGTTGCTTTTAAGCGGGTTTCATCCTGATTGACATATATATTTGTTCCAACAATCTTCTGCTTTAAGCTAACGACATTTTGATAACGCTTTTTCGCTACTTTCGCGATTTCCTCTTGAATCCAGCCCTGCTCCAAAACAGCCCTCATGCCGCCCTTTGCTTCAATCTGCTGGAATAAGCTCCATGCCTGCTTGGCCAGTTCTTCTGTGAGCGCTTCCACGTAATAGGAGCCCCTTGCTGGATCTAACACTTTCGACAAGCGGGATTCACCGTGCAAAATATGCTGAATATTGCGGGCCCAACGCTCGCCATTTTCATCCGGTTGGCCATACACCTCATCGTATGCACTAACATGGAGCGTATCCGCACCGCCGACAATTGCTGAAAAAGCTTCTGTTGTAGCGCGAAGAAGATTCACATACGGATCATATACTGTTTTCGTGCGTTTGGATGTGCGTACATGCAGTTTCGTTTTGCTTGCTTCATCACTTGCCCCGAAGCTTTCGGCAACTTTCTTCCATAATATGCGAATCGCGCGCAGCTTCGCGATTTCCATAAACAAATGCGTTCCGACGGAAAAGCTGAACGTAAGCTGGCGGCTCACGTCCTCTGCCGGAATGCCGCGTTGTATTCCTTCCCGAATATACGCTGCGGCCGTCGCCAGCGCAATGGCTAATTCCTGTACTGCATTAGCGCCAGCGTTATGGTACACATCAGTCCGCACAAAGACAGTTCTAATTTGGGGCACGTGCTGCTTGCTCCACTTCACAGTTGTTGCCATTGCATCATAAGACTGCTCTAGCGAAAAAGGCATCTGCCCAGCGCCAGCTAAATATCCGAGCGGATCGGCCCCTATCGTTCCTTGCAAACTTTCAAATGAACAACCTTTCTGCTTAGCATATGCCAATAGAAGGCTTAACAAAGGCATGCTTATAAAGCCTGTATACAGTAAAAATGCATGTTTTGTAACATCAATTCCACCAAACAGACTTTCCAAATCTTCCACACTGTTAATAGGAACCCCATTTTGCAGCACGATATCATTTATGCTGCTATCGGAATCTTTGCCTTGTAGAGTTGCCCCATCAACTAAGAGATGCAAAATAGATTGCCCGTTTTGGATAGCCTGTTGCAGTATAGCATTCAACTCAGCTGGGCTGCCCGCAGACAATTCTTGCGCAATACCCTCTCGGCTTTCCCCAAGCAAATATGCAATTTGCTCTATCGTCTTTGCATCCTCTTTCGTATACAAAGGCTTGAGCACAATATTTTCATATGTTGCGGTAAATATACTATCGAAAGGTTTTCCTTTCAGCGTCTTTTCCGCCAATTGCTTCCACGTCTCATAGCTTACCCCTTCAAACTCTTGAAACGTTTCTTTCTCCATCTTCAGCCCCCCTTACTACTCTCATTGCCAATAAGTTATGATAATATAAAATTTTCTAAAATATTTTACATTTTAAGTTTATTATAAAATAGCGTATCTCGCAAACAGCATTTTCACGAAATTTGTATGATTATGTATTTTTTTGTACGAAGCGCTATTTACGAACTATAAAGCAAATAAGAAAAGCGCAGGGCGCCCGTCTATCGGCGGCAAGCGTAAGAAAGTGAAGCGCTGACAGAAGGCGCTTTTTGCCTTCTGAGGCGATTCGCTTACGACCTCGAGCCGATGGCGCCCAGAGCTAGACACTCATCTGTATTGAGATCCTATACTTTAACTGTAAGAAAACTCTACCACAGACTAACGCACTGTAATAGGATCAAAAAAGTTATACTTTCTTATCCTTTTGGCTCTGTTAAGCTTGATTATTGATTTTCCACTACAGGCGGACGCTTTCCGCGGCGGGGCCGAGCCGCTTTTCCAGCTGGAGTCGCCGCCTTTCGTTCCAAATCAACAAATGAATCCAAATCAACATTAGCCTTTAACAGAGTCATCCTTTTTTTAAAGGCTCTGTTAAAGAGCAATGTTGATTTTTATATCACGTACGTCTGTGCATTACGGCTATGCAGAACCAATCGCAGCCAGCACTCATGTTCTCTCTCTGGTTTTCCTTTGGACGAGGCCAAACTAGGCCCTGACCGTTACT
>JBHGUR010000043.1:0-33172 GCA_048976805.1 Ectobacillus sp.
GGTTTCACCTCCTTTGTTTTTTGATGGAGTCATACACTTAGTATACCAAACGCAGGTTCTGTTTTGAGCAAAAAAGATAAATCTGCCATATAAAAAGTAGGCTTATGCCTACCGGAAATTCATCCCCCACCTACTCGTTGGGCTACGCCCTTCTCACTCCTTGAGGTAGGGGACTTCTTTCCGGAAAATCTGTTAAAACGCCCAATTTCCGTTGCGGAAAATTGGCTCGCGTTTGCCGTCTTTTGTAATGCCGTCGATATTCATATCGGCGGAGCCAATCATGAAATCTTCATGGACAAGGCTTTTATTTGCGCCCCGTTCTGCCAACTCTGCTTCAGATAAAGAAGTGCCGTTCTCAAGATTTACCGGATACGCTTGACCTAGCGCAAGATGGTTGGACGCGTTTTCATCGTACAACGTATTGTAGAAGATTAACCCGGACTGAGAAATCGGAGACTGGTGCGGCACCAGTGCAACTTCCCCTAAACGGCGCGCGCCTTCATCCGTATCCAACAAATGCTGTAACGTTTCATAGCCTGTTTCTGCCGAAAAATCGGTTACCTTTCCGTCAACAAACGTTAACGTAAAGTTATCAATGACATTGCCTGCGTAATTCAGCGGCTTTGTACTGCGCACAACACCGTTTACGCCGTCCTTATGCGGCATCGTAAATACTTCTTCTGTCGGCATATTCGGGTTAAACATTACCCCCTGCTTGCTCACAGAGCCGCCGCCCTGCCAGCGATGGTTCTCAGGCAGTTCCACTGTTAAGTTCGTTCCCGGCGCTTCATATACGAGCTGCTTGTATTGCTTAGCGTTTAAGTATGCCACCTTTTGTTTTAACGTTTCATTATGCTCTCTCCATGCCTGCACCGGGTCTTCTGTGTTAATGCGGTTAATTTCGAAAATTGCTTCCCAAAGCTTCGCAATTGCTTCATCTTCCGCTGCATCCGGGAAGATTTTCTTTGCGGATTCCTTTGTCGGAACCGTTACAATAGACCAGCACGCTTTATCCGCCATTAAGTAGCTGCGATATTTGTTCAATGCCGTACTCGCGGTTTTATTGGCTGTTGCAATGCGCTCCGGGTTAATTCCTTTCAGCAAGTCCGGATTCGGCGCATAAATGGATAGCACCCCGGCGCCATTTTCAACCATTTCCTCCAGCCCTTTCGCTTTCCACATCGGATATTCCGTAAACGCTTCGTCCGGCGCATCTTCATACTTAATGCGCGTCAATTCTTCGTCCTGCCATTCCACATGGACATTTTTCGCTCCCGCTGCATATGCTTTTCTTGCAACCAAACGGACAAACGGCGCCGCTTCAAGCGGAGCGTTTACAATTAACGTCTGCCCTTTTTGCACATTTACCCCGACGCGAACCGCCAGCTCCGCGTATTTTTCTACCTGCTGTTCAAACTGTGTCATAGACTAATCCTCCATATGTATAGATGCATTCTTAATCAGAGTATACAAAAATTTTAAAAATATTGAAATGATAGGAGGTAAATATAAATATAATAAATGCCTAGGTTTCCCTAGGCATTTTGTTATTTCTCCATAACAGCTTTTTTTAGCGCCATCGCGCTTTCCTTTACTGATGCCGCCTGGCTGATAGCGGAAATAACTGATACACCGTCCGCTCCTGCCTCTATCACTTCTTTAGCATTTCCAGCATGAATGCCGCCGATGCCGACGATAGGAATGTCGATTCCGCTTTCCCGCAGCTGCCGGATTACTTCAGTTCCCCGCGCTTCCTGCGCATCTTCCTTCGTTTGCGTCGGAAACACAGGACCGACTCCAAAATAATCGGCGCCATCTCTAATAGCTAGATGCGCTTCTTCTAAACTATGCACGGATATTCCTAAAATTTTATCTCCAATTTTGCTGCGCACCGTAGCGGCTGCTTCATCATCCTGTCCGATGTGGACGCCGTCTGCATCAACAGCAATTGCCAGCTCAACATCGTCATTAACAATAAATGGAACGCCTTTGTTTTTGCAAAGCTGGCGCAGTTCCTTTGCCAGTTTATACTTCGCTTCTCCCGTTAACGCGCCGGCTCCTTTTTCCCGAAACTGAAATAAAGTAACGCCGCCGTCAATCGCTTCACTTACTGTTTCTAAGATCGGTTTCGCGCTATTGGTGCTTCCGGCGATAAAGTATACGCGCAGCAGTTCACGCATCGCGCTTGCATCTATTCGAGCCATTATCCATTCACCGCGTTTCGCTTTTGATAAGCCCAATGATTTGTCGGGCCGTGCCCTTGGCCGATTTGCAAGTCATCCTCAATCGCCGCCTGAATAAACGCTTTTGCCGTTGCGACTGCTTCGCGCACGTCATTGCCTTTTGCCAATTCGGCTGTAACGGCGGCCGCAAAGGTGCAGCCTGTTCCGTGCGTATTTTTTGTTTCTATCCGTTTGCTTTCAAAATAGAAAAATTCACTGCCGTCATACAGCATATCAATCGCCTTTTCCTCTAGCTCATCGTGCCCGCCCTTAATGACGACATACTGGACTCCAAGCTCCCGCAAGTGTTGCGCTGCCTGTTTTCGGTCTTCCAATGTCCGAATCGCCATGCCGGTTAATACTTCCGCTTCGGGAATATTTGGAGTAACGACTGTTGCAAGCGGCAGCAAATGGCTCTTTAAAGCCTGTACCGCCTCTTTCTGCAGAAGGGAGGCTCCTCCTTTGGCAATCATAACCGGATCAACGACAATATTTTTCCAGCCGAAGCTCTTAATTTCACCGGCAACAGCTTCAATAATTTCACTGCTGAACAACATTCCCGTTTTGACAGCATCTGTTCCCATATCCGTTCCAATGGAGCGGATTTGTTGCACGACCGCTTCCGGAGATAACGGATATACGCCTTGAACCCCTAATGTATTTTGTGCCGTAACAGCCGTTATAGCGGACATGCCGAATACGCGCAGCTCTTGAAACGTTTTTAAATCCGCCTGAATCCCCGCTCCGCCGCCGCTGTCAGAGCCTGCTATCGTTAATGCCTTATATGTTGTCATATGCTCACCCTTATTCCATTATTTTGCTAAAAGCTGTATCGCGCCGCGGCTGCAAATCTCTTCGCCGCCTACCTTTGCCAATTGGTTCAAAAACTCCATTTGGAAACTGCCCGGGCCTTCTTCTCCTTTGCGCACCGCTGCAATCTCCGCTGCAACCCCGTAACTCACAAGCGCGGAAGCCGCCGCTTTTAAAATATCCTGCTCCACTGCCGCAAAGGCGCCGATGACCGAAGTTAACAAACAGCCCGTCCCCGTTACCTTTGTTAACAGCGGATGGCCGTTTGAAACCGCGTACGTTGTGCTTCCATCCGTTACGACATCTTCTTTCCCTGTAATGGCAACTGCCACGTTTAATGTTCGCGCTGCAGTTTGCGCCAGCTCTACAACATTTCCTGCTCCCTCTCCTGCATCTACCCCTTTAATCGCCCAAGCCTGACCGATCACATTTGCAATCTCAGCCGCGTTGCCTCTAATGAGCGCAACATGCACTTCTTGTAAAATTCTTCGCGCTGTTTCCGTACGGTAAGAGGTAGCCCCGGCGCCGACCGGATCGAAAACGACAGGCACCCTGCGCTCATTTGCCGCTTTTCCCGCAATTATCATTGCTTCAATATCTTCCCGTTTTAACGTTCCGATGTTTAATACAAGCGCTCCGGCAATGCCTGCCATTTCAGCAACCTCTTCTTTCGCATAAGCCATAACCGGCGAAGCGCCAAGCGCCAGCAAACCGTTTGCGGTAAAATTAGTAACAACAACATTTGTAATATTATGGACAAGCGGATTTTGCCCACGCACTTGCTTTAACGTATTTGCGATATCTTGAAGTTTCATCTTTCCCCGACCTTTCCTATAAAAATGAGGCCCTGTTAAAGGCCAATGTTCATCAAAGTTACATAATTTATAGCTTAAGTCTGCCCATCACGGCTATGTAGAAACCTGACGGCAACCCGCACTCGCTTCCTCTCTCTAGTTTTCCGCCGCATGGGCAGGAATAGGGTTTGACCGCTTCTATGCATGGCTAGATGCTCTCTGCCCCTCTAAAAAAGGGTGGTTATATATCAACAATAACGTTTAACACAACCTAAAATAAAAAAGGCACTTTGCGTAAGCAAAGTGCCCTGAAATAGACGAATAGCTTGTTCCATTCATCCTTATCAATCATGTCGGCTCTCCCTACGCTGGCATTATCCAACAGGTTCAAACGGTCTACGGCGGGATTAGCCGTACTCTCAGCCCGCTTCCGCAGGCTCCCGATTCAATATAGTTTCTCCGCAGCGATTGGCGGAGTATTCACAAAAATTCTAACTTCTTAAGCTGAAAAACGCAAGATATAAATATGGACTCAATCTATAATTTCAATCTTATATCCCTTGCTTTGCAGCTCCATTTTCAATTGTTCGATATGATCTTTATCCTTCGTTTCAATCGCAAAATGGAGCTGGGCGTATCCAGGGAATACCTTCGTTCCGATACGCTCATGCTGGACATTTAGCACATTCGCGTCTAAGTCTGCGATAACCCGCAAAATTTTTTGAAGCTGCCCCGGCTTATCCAAAATCGTTGTTGTAAAATGGACATAACGGCCTGACTCTACCATACCGTGTTCAATAATTCTGGAAATAAAGTTTACATCAACGTTGCCCCCGCTTAAAACAGCGACAACCTTTTTGCCGGCTAACGGCAGCTTATGATATAACAGCGCTGCCAGCGAGCTTGCTCCCGATCCTTCTACAAGGAGCTTGTTTCTTTCCAACAGCATCAGCATCGAACGTGCAATTTCCATTTCATCAACACAAACAATATCATCCACATAACGGCGGATTAATTCAAACGTAAGCTCCCCAGGCCGTTTTACCGCAATGCCGTCCGCCATTGTCGGCCCTCCTTCGACCGCCACGACCTTTTGTTCCTGTAAAGACTGCTTCATGCCGGCACAAGCGAGCGACTGAACGCCGTACACCTTTACAGACGGATTTTGTTCTTTAATTGCCATCGCCACGCCTGCGATTAAACCGCCGCCGCCAACCGGACAAACAACTGCCTCAACGTCCGGCAGCTGCTCTAAAATTTCCAACCCGACCGTTCCCTGCCCAGCGATGACTGCCTCATCGTCAAACGGATGTACAAATGTTGCCCCCGTTTTTTTCTGCAGCTCCAACGCATACGCAAGCGCCTCGTCAAAAACGGCTCCATACAGCTCAACCTTCGCCCCATAGCGCTTCGTTGCCGAGATTTTGCTTAACGGCGCCCCCTTTGGCATGACGATTGTACAAGGAATATTCAGCATGCCGCTTGAATAAGCCACCCCTTGCGCGTGATTTCCCGCAGATGCAGCAATTACGCCCTTTTGCAAACCGTTTTTATCTAAGGAGCGAATTTTGTTAAACGATCCTCTTACTTTAAACGACCCAGTTTTTTGTAAATTTTCGAGCTTTAAATATACTTCATTTTTGGAAAGTTTGCTAAATGTGCCGGAATAATCCAGCGGTGTTGTATGCACAACCCCCTCCATGTTTTTCCGGGCTTCTATCATGTCATTTACTGTAATCATTAAAGGTGCCCCCTACACATTATCAAAAGGTATTGTCTACAAAAGGAGGAAGATTTATCCCCCTTTTCTTAGCATACCAAGGAAGCCGCCCTTTGTACTATAGTTATGAATTTTTAGGCAATTATATTTTGATTAAGCTGTTGCGGCAGAAAATCCGAGGAAAATGCAAAAAGCCGACCAGGTTTGGTCGGCTTTATTTGTATTTTAATCTTCCATTGTGGACAAATCGCCTGTCGGAAGGCCAAGCTCCCAAGCTTTTAACACGCGGCGCATGATTTTTCCGGAACGTGTTTTCGGAATTGATTCGCGAATTTCGATGATTCTCGGTGCGGCATGGGCAGCTAAACGGGTTTTCACGAATTGGCGGATTTCCTCTTTTAACTCTTCGCTGTCCTTATATCCTTCGCGCAAAGTAATAAACGCTTTAATAATTTCACCGCGAACCGGATCAGGAACGCCGATGACGCCTGCTTCGGCAACAGCCGGATGCTCCACAAGCTTGCTTTCTACCTCAAACGGGCCAACGCGCTCGCCAGATGTATTAATTACATCGTCGACGCGGCCTTCAAACCAGAAATAGCCGTCTTCATCCATATATGCAGAGTCGCCGGAAATAAACCAGCCGTTTAAGAAATATTGCTTGTACTTTTCAGGATTATTCCAAATAGCGCGAACCATCGCCGGCCATTTCGGTTTAATTGCTAAGTTGCCCATATGCTTCGGAGGCAGCACATTTCCTTGATCATCGATAATTGCCAATTCAATGCCTGGAAGCGGCTTGCCCATGGAGCCTGGGCGAATCGGGTTGCAGCGGAAGTTGGCGCAAATGGACGATCCCGTTTCCGTCATCCACCAGTTATCATGAATGCGGCGTTCAAGCGTTTCAAGCCCCCAACGGATAACCTCCGGGTTCAAAGGTTCGCCGGCAGACAAAATGTGGCGCAGCTTGGACAAGTCATACTGCTTTGGCAAATCATTTCCGCTTGCCATAATCATCCGGAATGCCGTCGGCGCGCTGAACCATACTGTTACGCCGTATTTTTGCAGCGTTTCATACCAGGCAGCTGCGCTGAAACGGCCTCCCCGCAATACGACCGTTACACCATTTAGCCACGGCGACCACATGCCTGCAGAAGTTCCCGTTACCCAGCCCGGGTCAGCCGTACACCAATAAATGTCCCCTGGCCGCAGGTCGTATGTCCATTTTCCAGACAAATATTGATGAACCATAGCATCATGCACTTGCAGAACACCCTTTGGCTTTCCAGTAGAGCCGGATGTGTAATGCAACAGCATCCCGTCTTCACGGTCCACCCACTCAATGATATGTTCATCAGACCCCTTCATAAGATCATCGTATAAAATTTCATTGTCTGCCTTCTTCTCATCTTCGCCGACAAGAATGACATATTGCAACTCTGGAAGTTCCTGTACCGGGACACGTGCTAAAAGCTCGCGCGTCGTTACAACGGCTTTCGCGCCGCTATCGCTTAAACGGTCTTTTACCGCCTCTTCCATAAACGCTTCAAACAACGGCCCTGCAATCGCTCCAAGGCGTACAATTCCAAGCAATGCCACATATAATTCCGGGCTGCGCGGCATGAAAATAAATACGCGGTCGCCTTTTTCTACGCCATAGGAACGAAGGCCGTTCGCAAAGCGGCTTGACAGCTTTTGCAAATCGGCAAATGTATATGTTTCATCACGAACGCCGTCTGTATATAATAAGGCTGCTCGCTCTCCTTTTCCTTCTTCTACATGGCGGTCGATTGCTTCATGCACCATGTTCACTTTGCCGGTTTTTGACCATGTAAAATGCTTCTCTACCTCGCCCCAATCCATTGTCTGCACAGCTTCATCATAGTTTTTAAGATTTGCTGTTTCGTCCAACATAAATATTTCTTGTACAGTTGATTTTGTCGCCATTGGATCAGCCCTCCTAATAAATCGCACTGTTGTTATGTAACAGTTTTATTTTTGGTAAATCCATTATACAACATCTTTCATCATTTTTCCTGAATTTTCTCTAAATTTATTAAATATTTATTTATGGTACCGTTCCCTTTTTGAGATAGCTGTGTCAAACGTTAGTGTTGATGTAAACCCTTTTTTTAGAGGGGGAGAGTGCTCCCGGCCGTATATCGTAACGGTCAGGGCCTAGTTTTGGCCTCGTCCAAAGGAAAACCAGAGGGAGAAGATAAGTGCGGGTTGCAATGTCTGCATAGCCGTGATGTACAGACGTACGTGATATCAAAATCAACATCGGCCTGCCCTAAAAAATAAAAATTTTTTATCTATCGTGGTGCGAGTTATATTCTTGCATGGATGTCTCTGTTAAACTTGATTGTTGATGTTCCACTACAGGCGGACGCTTTCCGCGGGCGGGGCCGCCTTTCGTTCCCAATCAACAAATCAATCAAAATCAACATTAGCCTTTAACAGAGCCAAAGCATAAAAAGGGGCATCCAAAAAGTCGTATTTTCGACTTCTGGATGCCCCTTTTTCGCGTTCTTAATAGCCTCTTTCAATATTCACTTCATTCGCAATACGCTTGCCTTGCTCAATATTATCCAGCGTCTCCAAAAAGCAAGCTGCCGCTTCCTCTGGAGATGTAATTGCCGAGATATGGGGGGTAATCGTAACCTGCGGGTGATTCCATAACGGCGAATGCTCCGGAAGCGGCTCTTGCGCGAGCACATCTAAAATAGCGAGGCGCAAATGTTTTTTCTCCAGCGCTTCCAACAAATCCGCTTCATGCACCGTTTTTCCTCTGCCGACATTTATAAAAGAAGCTTCGTTTAATAATTGAAAAAACTGGCGGTTAAATAGCCGCTCCGTTTCCTTCGTAAGCGGCAATGTTGAAATAATCCAACCCGCTCCCGCTAAGACACGGGGCGCATGAGCTACAGGCACCGTTTCATAAAAATGCGGTTTTTCCCGGCCGCTCCATGATACACCAATGGGCCTTAAGCCAAAAACAGCCAATGTTTTAGCAATCTCCTGGCCAATTGCGCCGGTGCCGTATATCACAACCTTTTGCGTTGCAAGCATTTTCGGCTCTAGCGGGTTCCATATCTTCCGCTCTTGGTTTTGCCCGTACATCATGTGCAGTTGTGCTTCCCGCAGCATATAACTGAGGCAATACTCGCTGATTTTTTTGCCGAAGGAGCAAACCGTGCGGGTAAGCAGCACCTTCTCATCCCAAGCCCGCCCAAACAAAAAGCTGTCCACTCCGGCACCTAAAGCATGGACCCATTTGAGGCTCCCGAATTGAAAATTGGCGCACGGCCGAAAACCGACATAGCCGTCAGCCCATTGTAAGTCTTCTGCTTTCACTTCATCTTCCGGCAAAAAGCGAAAGTTTTTCCGAACATCAGCCTTTTCTAAAATATCTTGTAGTTCCTTTTGAATTCTTCCTGTTATAAGTATATTTTGCATGTTCATATTTCCCGACCTCACTTGCCCCAATCTCTTCTCCTAAGGGCCGCCATACTCCAAACTGATGCTACCTCTCCAAAGAACAGGCTTTTTTAAATGGTAAATTGCTCGATTGTTTTTTTGAGCTCAACAGCCTGTTTTTCCAAATCCTTCGCCAAAACTTCAATAGAACCGATATTTTCTGATTGCTTAATGGTAAATTGTGACACCTGCTGAGCTCCTGCCGCCGTTTCTTCAGCTATAGCAGCTACTTCTTTTGTTTGGCTACCCGTATAGCTGATATGTTCCATTTGCTGCTGCATATGTGAGCTAATTTGTTTAATCGCGTCTGCCACATCTTTGATAGATACGGTCATTTCGCTTAAGATAAGTTCTGTAGCTTCTTTGCGCTTCATTTCTTCATTTGCGATTTTTACCTGTTTCTTCATATGCTGTACAGCGTTTTGCACTTCTATTTCCATATTGTTTAACAAATCGGAAATGCTTTTTGCCGAATGGGCGCTTTCATCAGCCAGCTTTCTCACCTCTTCAGCCACCACCGCAAAGCCCTTTCCATGCTCGCCGGCACGCGCCGCTTCAATAGATGCATTTAACGCAAGCAAATTCGTTTGTGCTGCAATTTCGCTAACAACAGAAGCGATGTTCCCCGCCTGCTTCGCTTTTTCTTCTAATCTATTTATATGATGCATAGATTTCTCATTTCCGATAGCCAACTCTTGGATTCCTAAAATAAAGGAATGGAACACGCGCGCACTTTGTTCTAGTGCTTGCACCATTTGCGCAGCAAGGTGGTCAGACTGCTTTGCTTTCTCTTCTACTTTTTGGGCTAAGCCAATTGCCTGGTCGATTGTATACACGATTTCTTGAATGGAGGCGGCTGATTGTTCCGTACCAGCTGCAATTTCGCCAATTGTTTCAGATACCTCTTTCGCTTGCCCCGCCGCCTCGCTCGTTTGCATTCTCATCTGGTGTACTTGGCTATTTGTATGCATAAAGGTCGTATCAATGTTTTGTACCATGCTTCTGAGATTCTCTAACATCGCATTAAAGGCAATGCTTAATGAACGAATTTCATCATCCGTCTGCGGAAGGGGTACATCCTCCCCAATATCCCCCTCTGCTGCCTTGCGTGCGGCTTCCTCAAGATTTTGCAGAGGCTTTACAAGAAAGGCTGCTGCAAAATAAGCAAGAATTCCGGACCATATAACTCCAAGGAGCAAAATAATAATATTATAGACTGTTTGATTGATAAACCCGCTTACATATCCATAGATAATATAAATAAAAAAAGCGCTGGCTGAATACGTAATAAAAGCTAAAACTGTTGTAAACAAAACCAATTTTAACCGCAGCCCAAAGGAAAACTTCCTCATCCTGATCGTCCTCCTACTTCTTAGCTTACATCATAATATTACTGGTATTTTTGCTATAATGACATAGGAAATATTTAAAATCTATCATAAATAAAATAGCCTTTTCTTTTATCAATGGTACTCATTGTTTCACCTGCTCCGTTTTAAAATTTTGGCTCTGTTAAACTTGATTGTTGATGTTCCACTACAGGCGGACGCTTTCCATGGGAGGGGCCGAGCCGCTTCCCTCGCTGCGCTCAGTCCAGGGTCTCGGCTATCCCGGTTTCCCCGCTGGAGTCGCCGCCTCTCGTTCCCAATCAACAAATGAATCCAAATCAACATTAGCCTTTAACAGAGCTAAAATTTTAGTTAAATCCAGAAGGAGGGTTCCCTCTTTCTGGAAGTGGGGCATTCTTACTATAGTACGGCGCAGGTACTCTCGAATAATCGGGGTTGTCCAAGACACAGCGGTTCCCAGCCCATGATCTGTCGGTGAACTGGTAAGAAGTGTTTCTTTTAAAGCATTTTGTTGGTCATCACTGAGGAAACATTTACGTTCTGGAGCTGCTTTCGCCGCACTGCCTCCTATTCCAGCCAATTAGCTGCAAAAACCATAAAACGCGGAGCTATATAGCACCCGCGCTTCTCTTATTTACCAAATATTCACACAAACGTTCCGTTCTTTACTATTGGCTAAGTTAAATAGCAAAATCATGCTTTACCAACAATAGCGTTCGCAAGGCTCCCCCTTACTGAGCTGTATAGCCCCCATCAAGAACAACCGCCTGCCCCGTAACTCCCTTTGCCTTATCGCCCGCCAAGAAAACGGCATAATCGGCGATCTCCGTAACTGATAAAAGGCGGCGCTGCGGCACAAGGGGATAAATCACCTGCTCTAATACACTCTCTAATGGGACATTTCTCGTTTTCGCCAAATCTGTAAGCTGATTGCGCACGAGCGGGGTATCTACGTAGCCGGGGCAAAGCGCGTTTACTGTAATACCGTATGCCGCTCCCTCAAGCGCCCCTACTTTTGTTAATCCAATCACCCCATGCTTGGCGCTGTTATAAGCCGCCTTTCCGGCAAAACCGACAAGCCCGTTAATTGAAGCAATATTAATAATACGGCCAAAACCTTGTTCCTTCATGATAGGGAAGGAATGTTTCATCCCCACAAACGGTGCCGTCAGCATAACCTTAATAAGGAGCTCAAATTTATCAGTTGGAAAATCTTCAATTGGCGAAACATATTGCAGCCCTGCATTGTTTACGAGAATGTCCAATCTTCCAAACTGCTTTACTGCGAAGCTAAGGCTTTCTTGCACCTGAGCTTCGTCAGTTACGTCACATCCTATCGCAAGCGCGTTGTATCCTTGCTCTTGCAGCTGCTTTGCCGCTGTTTCTGCCGCCGCTTCACTTAAATCAGAAATGACAACATTTGCGCCTTCCTGTGCAAAGGCACGGGCAATTCCCAACCCAATTCCGCTCGCCGCCCCTGTTACAAGCGCTGTTTTTTGTTCTAATAATCCACTCACCTATACCGCCCCTTTCTGCCAATCAATATTTTGTTTCAGCTTACCTTCTGCACCCCCCTTTCCTATTCCTTCCATTTGTTTTTTCTCATCTATTCCTTTCAATTTAGTAAAAGGTATAGCATTTTCTATAACATGGAAAAATGTGTAATATCCTAAATAGAACTGGAGTGGGTTTTATGAATGCAAACCATAACAATACTAAGGGAATGCCGCAGTTTCCAGAACCATACTGGAGAGAGTCGGCAAATATCCCGTCTTTTCCTAAACTCGCTGAAGATATACAAGTGGATGTTGCTATTGCCGGGGGCGGTATATCCGGGATTACCGCTGCATACTTGCTCGCGCAGGAAGGCTTTAAGGTAGCAATTTTAGAAGCTGGAAGCATTTTAAACGGCACCACCGGACATACAACTGCAAAAATCACCGCGCAGCACGACCTTATTTATGACGAGTTAATCAACCATCTCGGCAAGGAAAAAGCAAAGCTATACTATAAGGCAAATAGCGAGGCGCTGGAGTTTATTAAACAAACAATCCAAAAACGCAATATTAACTGCGACTTCAGTGAGGAAGATGCCTACCTTTACGCAAACTCTAGCGAATATGCACACAAAATCATTACGGAACTGCAAGCATATAAAAAGCTTGGCATTGATGGGGATTATGTAGACAGCATTCCTTTTGATATCCCAATTAAAGCCGGGCTCGTTATGAGAAAGCAAGGACAATTTCATCCGCTAAAATATTTGGCAAATCTTGTTCAAGAGATTACAGAAGCAGGCAGCTCTATTTACGAAAACACAACAGCGATTGACATAGAAGAAGGAAAGCAGCCAAAGGTTATAACGAGAGACGGCTATAAAGTTTCATGCAAGTTTGTCATTTCCTGTACACACTTTCCTTTCTTTGACGGCAAAAGCTTTTACTTCGCGCGCATGTATGCGGATAGATCCTATGTTCTTGCTGTTAAACCGAAACAACAGTACCCGGGCGGCATGTATTTAAGCGTTGACGAACCAGTACGCTCCTTGCGCTATACACCGATAAACGGTGAAAAGCTCGTTTTGATTGGCGGCGGCAGCCATAAAACGGGACAAGGGATAGATACGATGAAATACTATAAAGAGCTTGAAGCCTTCAGCGAGGAAGTGCTTGGCATTCAGGAATATTGTTACCGCTGGTCGGCCCAGGACTTAACTACATTGGACAAGTTGCCGTATATCGGACATATTACATCGGGCTCTCCGAATATTTTCGTAGCGACTGGATACAGAAAGTGGGGCATGACGTCCGGCACAGCAGCCGCCTTATTGCTTCGCGATTTAATTATGGAAAAAGATAACCCGTACAAGGAGCTATATACACCTTCTAGGTTTCATGCCGATCCTGATATAAAGAACTTTATTATACAAAACGCGGATGTTGCCGCCCACCTTATTGAAGGAAAATTAGATTTTAATCGCCGGGATATTCATGATTTAGCAAATGATGAAGGCGCAGTTGTAACAGTGAACGGCCAAAGGGCAGGAGCTTATAAAGATAACGATGGCATATTGCATGTTGTAGATACAACCTGCACGCATATGGGCTGCGAGCTGGAATGGAACCATGGCGACCGCTCTTGGGATTGCCCTTGCCACGGCTCTAGATTTTCTATAGATGGCGAAGTAATCGAAGGGCCGGCGAAAAAGCCGTTAAAAAAGCTCTGTTAAAGGCTAATATTGATTTGGAACGAAAGGTGGCGACTCCAGCGGGAAAAGCGGCTCGGCCCCGCCCGCAGAAAGCGTCCGCCTGTAGTGGAAAATCAACAATCAAGTTTAACAGAGTTAAAACAAAGGGGCTGACCGCAAAACGCGTTAGCGTTTTGGGCCAGCCCCTTTCATTTATTGCTTCGCATGTCTTATCGCAGCATTAGATTCCGGTACTTCTTGCTCCTCAAGGTCAATTTCCCTAGGACAAATATTGTCCGGATTCAGCCCATTTCCTAATGAACCGTATGCATGCGCTTTTTGCGGGTCAACCAATTCATTTTTATCATAGTATACGCGCGGCGTTTTCCAAAGCGCGATTAACGCCTTCATCATCGGCATTTCATGGTAACGCTCCGGCCACATCCTTTTAATATGCTGCTTTACCAACGGATAATACTTCGGGCTCATTCCAGGGAACAAATGGTGCTCCGTGTGGTAAGAGAAGTTAAAGTGAAGCACGTCCACCCAGCGCGGCACTGTAACCGAAAGACAGTTCGCAAGCGGGTCATTGACCGGAACAAGCGGATTTAAACGATGGTTCGTCGCGATATATGCCATTACAATGAAATTTGCAATCAACAACGGAATCAAGTAAGCAAATATCCACTTTATAGGACCTAGCACAAATAACAAGGAAATCCATGTTGCCCAAGGCAAAATCAATTGCATCCAAACGATCTTTTGTTTTTTCGGATCGAATTCCTTTATAAATTGTACGAACATTCTCGTTGAATGCAACGTAAATGAAATCATTAAAGCTGCGAAGCTGAAGAAAGAGCGAAACCAAAGAGGAAGCCTGTAAACTGCCCGCAAAAAGCGGCTTTTCGAAACCTTTTCGATATTCGGCCATGCATCAGGATCCAGCTCCTCATCCTGTGTATGCACATGATGCGTCATATTATGCCACTTTCTCCAAAGCCGCGGCCCTGTCGTTAGCGGAAAAAACGCAATCGCCCCGAGGAAATCTCGAAGCCACGCCTTTCTTACAACCGTGCCATGCAAAATTTCATGACCCAAAAATCCCATCGACGCAAAGCTTGAACCAAGAACAATTGCAATCCCCAAATTCCACCAAGGATTCAAATCCAACAATCCAATTACAAGAAACCCTGCTACTACAATCAGTAAATGGATTAATCCGCCAATAAGACGTGTAGGAACCGGCTTAAAGGCTTCCTTCGGCAAATGCGGGGCCACGCGAGCAGCATACCAGCCGAATGTATGAAGTTCTTTCATCTTTTTTACCCCTTTCATCATTAAGCCCTTTCCTATCATAGCTATTGTCCGTCCCCACGCGTCTATATTTATTTACAATCCATAAGATAAACACCGTGCGAAACTTGCTAATCTACAAAAGGATTTCCTCTTATCCCTTAAAGAACAAAGCCTAAAGGAAAGTTCTTCTTTAAAAACTTCGCCCATCAACTTTAAAAAACACTCTACAAACTTCATCCTATCAATACATAATCATACTTGTCAATCTATTTTTATTATCTGGTTCTAATTTCTAATTATATTATCTAGCTATAATTATCTCGAAATTCTTCTATGTTGTTATTTTTTCCAAATTATTTAAATTTACTAAAAATATTGACATAGCATTTAAACCTTGTTATTCTCTTTTACATAATAGGTATAAAAAATCGATGATGAGAAGAGTAGATTACGATCCTTGTTCTACAGAGAGTCGACAGTTGCTGAAAGTCGATGGACAAGCCGTTTTTGAAGATCATCTCTGAGATGCAAAGCTGAACCGTGCAGTAAGCTTTGCCGGAAATTCCGCCGTTACAAAGGAACGCGTATATTTGTACGCCGATCGAGAGCCGCAATGGATATAATTGCATTGCGGAAGTAGGGTGGTAACGCGAGCACACTCGTCCCTATTACAGGGGCGGGTTTTTATTTTGGGGACATTTAGAAAGGAGTAATTACAAATGAGGAAACAGGACACCTTATTTATTGGGCTTATGCTGTTTGCGCTATTTTTTGGAGCAGGAAACTTAATTTATCCCCCATATCTCGGAATGGAAGCAGGTACATCTTATTGGAAAGCGATTAGCGGTTTTGTCATTACGGGAGTCGGATTGCCAATTTTAGCGGTAGCTGCCGTAGCACTCGTGAAAAACGGCGCACAGGAGATGGGCAACCGTGTCCATCCTGTATTTGGATTATACTTTACCGCTTTAGTATATTTATCAATCGGCCCATTCTTTGGAATTCCGCGCGGAGCGGCAGTAGCGTTTGAAATGGGAGTACGCCCTTTTACCGCCGCATCCTCATGGAATGATTCTGTTACGTTAGCCGTATTTTCGCTTCTATTTTTCGCGCTTGTATACTGGGTTAGCTTAAACCCTTCCAAAATTGTCGATACTGTCGGACAATGGCTGACGCCGGCGCTGCTGCTAGCTATTCTTGCTTTATGCATCGCAAGCTTTGTACAATTTAATGCACCGTTGCAGGCACCTGCAGCTAAATATGAAGCCTCGCCTTTCTTTACAGGCTTTGTCGAAGGCTACTTAACAATGGATACAATTGCTGCACTTGCCTTTGGGATTATTGTTATTACCGCCTTTCAAGAAAGAGGCGTTAAAAATCAAAAGCAAATGCTGCGCTATACATTAAAAGCGGGGTTAATCGCAGGGTCAGGGCTGGCATTTGTATATGTAGCACTTGGGTGGATGGGCGCAAAGATGGCTTCCGCCGGTTCATTTGAAAACGGCACCGCCATCCTTACAACAGCAACAGAGCAGCTCTTTGGGCAAAGCGGAAAGCTGTTGCTAGGCACGATTGTAGCGCTCGCTTGCTTTACAACGTGCGTTGGGCTCACAACTGCATGCGGACAATATTTTACAAAGCTTTTCCCGAAAGCTAGCTATAAATTTATCGTTTCTGTTATTACATTGGGCAGCTTTTTGATTGCCAATTTAGGACTAAATCAGATTATCTCTATTTCTGTACCGGTTCTTGTTTTCGTCTACCCATTGGCAATCGTTTTAATCGTTCTTTCCTTCTTCCACCGCTATTTGAGCAGATCGCGGGCAGTGTACGCCGGAGCGATGCTCATGACGGGGCTTGTCAGCCTTTATGACGGGCTGAAAACAGCGGGGCTAAAGTCCGCACAGCTGCAGGTGTTGGCAGATTCCCTTCCATTCGCTTCATTTGGGCTAGGCTGGATAGTTCCAGCTCTAATCGGCGGATTGTTAGGCTTTTCCTTTGCCAAGCTGCAAAAGAACTCTTTCTCATCGATTTCCAAGGAGGAAAAAGCCTCCTAGCTTCCCGCTGTAGATTAGGCATCCAGCCGGATTTCGCATAAATGTAAAAGAGGGCGGTTCAAAAGGCCAGCTTTATACGCTGCCTTTTGGGCCGCCCTCTTTAGTTCTTCTTAAAACACAATAGTCTTATTGCGATGCACGATAATGCGGTCCTCTAAATGCCACTTTACGGCCCGTGCCAGCACGCTCCGTTCAATAGAACGGCCAATTTTTTTCAAGGCCTCGACGTTATCGCGGTGATCCACACGCTCAATTCCTTGCTCGATAATCGGGCCTTCATCAAGGTCATTTGTTACGTAATGCGATGTCGCGCCAATCAGCTTTACCCCGCGTTCATACGCACGTTCATACGGCTTCGCTCCTATAAATGCCGGCAAGAATGAATGATGGATGTTAATAATTCGATTCGGATAGGCGGCCACAAAATCCGGTGTTAAAATCTGCATATATCGGGCTAATATAATTAAATCGACCTTATATTCCTGCAGCAGCTGCAGTTGCTCCTCCTCTGCCCGGGCGCGATTTTCTTTGCTTGCCGGTATGTAGTAAAACGGAATGCCTAGCGACTCCACCACATCGCGGGCATCTTCATGGTTGCTGATGACAAGCGCGATATCCGCCATTAAATCGCCGCTTTGCCATTCCCATAGCAACTCCAGCAAACAATGCGGCTCCTTAGAAACAAAAAGCGCCGTCTTTTTGATTTCATGTACATATGTAAATCTCCATTCCATCTTAAACGTACTTGCAATCGTTTGAAATCGCAGTTCCAAGCCAGGGGCCTTTGTTTGCAATCCCGGACATTCAAACTCAATGCGAATAAAAAATGTCCCGCCCTCTGGATTAGTAGAATACTGGCTCGATTCAATAATATTCGCGTCATACTCATATAGAAATTTCGATACCGCCGCCACAATCCCCGGTTGATCTGGGCATGTAATCAACAAACGTCCCCTATTGCGGTTTTGCTCCTGAAATTGTTGAATTTGTTCTTTTATATGCTTCATTTTTTATCCCTCTTTATCATTATTGATTACACATTATACGGCAATCCGCCTCAGATGAAAATAATTTTATAGAAATTTCTGAAAAATAAACTTCTAAGCAGTTCATGGTGTAACACATAAAACAAACACAATCCCCTGTTCGTATCATGATAGGAACAAGGGGATTCTTTCAGGCTGCACCTTATATTTCACTCACGAAAGGATACTCTTTTTCATTCAAACAACGGCTTAATCTATCCTTAAAGGCTTGGTTTGTAATCCGGTTCATTGCCTCATCTATAGAAAAATACCCGACTGCCAGGCTTTCTTCGGAATTTTTCAACTCGCCCCCGACAGGCTTTGCCCCGAATAAAACGATACAAGTAGAGCGATGAATATCTTGATCTATACCGAAAAACTTCGTTAATTCAACGTCCAGCCCGGATTCCTCCTTTACCTCCCTTACCGCGGCTGCCTTGATAGACTCATTCTCCCCTACATATCCGCCCGGAAACTCCCAGCCTCTTACATAGCCTTTTACAAGCAGCACTTGATTGCTCTCATTTATTACCATCACTGCCACCGCCAGTTTATGTCTTGGAATTGCCATCTTTTTTCACCTCCCGATTCTTGGAGGTAATACTGTGCATATACTGCCCAAGAAGCTCAATGAATCGTTCCATATCCCTATAAGTAATATCACCTATATTTGCCACCCGGAATGTAGGCAAATTTTCGATTTTTCCCGGATAAATTGTAAAGCCGCGCTCGTAAAAGAAATCGTGCATTTCCTCAAAGTCATAATTTTCGTCAGCCGGCTCCAAAATGGAGGTGATAATTTTAGAATGGTCATTTTTTGAAACAAGATGCTTAAAGCCTAGCCGGGCAATGCCTTCTATCAGCGTTTCCCACGCTCTGCAATATCTTTCGTACCGGTTGGAAATCCCTTCATGTTTTGCCTCAAGGATAGCTTGTTTTAACGCATACAGTGTCTGCACGGGCGGCGTGAACTGCATTTGTTTTGTTTTCTTGAAATGCTCATATTGGCTGTATAAGTGAAGATAAAAGTTTCTCGGCTTTATTTGTTTCGTTCGCTCCAGCTCTTCCTTTCGGGCAATGACAAATGAAACTCCGGCCATCCCCTGCAAATTTTTATTGGAGCTGGCAGCCAGATAGCTAATATTCATTTCTTTCATATCAATCGGAATGGCTGCAAATGAACTCATCGCATCTACAATCATCTTGATATGGTACATTTGGCACAGCTTCCCGACCGCTTCAATGTCATTGAGGAGGCCTGTTGTCGTTTCATTATGAACAATAGCCAGATGGGATATCCTCCCCATGCTGCGCTGGATACACGCCTCTAAATTTTTCAAGTTAATAGCAGCATCTATCGGGCTTTTATATTCTATATAATCAAGCCCATACACTTCCGCTATTTGGCACATGCGCTTTCCGTAAGCGCCGTTATTTATAATGAGCAATGTGCCTTCGCCAATAGCGGAGCTTAAAATCGCTTCTACTGCCGCCGTTCCCGAACCGCCAAACAGCACGGCCGCATAATCCTTTGAATCGGCAACAAATGCTGTAAGTTCTTCGCCAATGAACTCCATAACTTCCCCAAATTCCTTTTCGCGCGGACAAATATCCGGAACAACTTGCGCATATTTTACTGTATCCGTCGTCGTTGCCGGCCCCGGATTTAATAAAATATTTCGTTTTACAGAAGCCGGTATGCTTTCCTTTGCCTTAATAACCGGATATACAACCTCTAGCGCGCGCTTCCAATGAGTCTCATCATCTACCTCGCACCACGCCAAGCGTTCGCATCTATGAATATACAAATCTACATCCTTTGCAATTCCAACAAGCGCCTGCTCGTAATCTATACGAGGATATACTTGGAAGGCTCGCTTTGCATAGGCACACATCTTTTGAAACGCAGCATAAGAAAGCTTAGTTATTCCAACCAATTCTGCACAAGCACTGCCCAAATCCCCCCTTCGTTTTGACATATTGAGAAGGCGGCCACGGGCGTCAGCTTCGATAAAAACTTCATCGCCGGAATTGGTAAATGCACTTGCCAATATAACATTTTCCCTTTCATCCCCCGCCAAAGCGAGCAACGCATTCTTTTCGTAGATTAAATCTGATTCAAGCAACAAAAAATCTTCATGCATATATTCTTTTAGCGTGTACAGCGTGTACATGCTTCCAGTAGCCTCGTAACGTTCATTCCGTACACATTGTATTTGCGGATACCGCAGCGCGAGTTGTTCATATACACCGCTCAAATATCCTGTTCCAATTACAATGCGTTCAATCCCGGTTTCTAGCAGCTTGGTGATTGAATGTTCTACGATAGGCAGATTATCGATTTCCAAAAAGCCCTTCGGACAGGACGCTGTTCTTTCGCGCAAACGGCTGCCTAATCCTGCTGCGAGAATAACGGCTGTTTTAATCATTTAAAAACACCTGCAGTCTTTCCTTAACCCCATAAGGCTTCAGCTTTGGGCGGCCAAGCTCCTTTTTAGAACCCGGAGCTATTTTAAGATATAAGAAGGTAAGCTGCTTGCGCTGCTTCCACGCCTTTATACAACTTTCCAATTCCTCTAGATTATGGACATAGATAGCTTGCGCATATCCGCAAGCGGCGGCAATTTCCACAAAATCGGTATTATGGGCAACTGTCCGCTGCCCGCCGGTAGAGTCGTGTACATGATTGTCCAGCAAAATATGAAGCATATTAGGAGGGCTATAGTACCCATTCGTAGCTAAATTGCCCATGTGCATCAGCAATGCTCCGTCGCCGTCTATGACAACAATATCCTTATCCGGTTTTGCTAACGCCATCCCTAATCCAATAGAATTAACGTATCCCATCGAGCCGACCATATATAAGTTATGGGGCGAGTCTTGGAGCTCGTACAGTTCCCTCCCTGTTTTGCCTGTTGTGGCAAGCTGAATCGTTGTGCGTTCTTTTTGGGAGTTAATGACTTGAAGGGCTTGGTAGCGTGTTGGCATTTGCTCATCCATTATTTTCTTCCGTTTGGCGGCATTATAGGTGATTTTTGTCTCCTGCTTTTGAAGAACGACAGGCGCAAACGTTCCTTTTTTTACGATAAAAACAAACGGCTCGTTGCTGTCTATATATTGCCGCGCCAGTTCCAGCTGCTTTGTTGCCTCTTCAAGGCAGACAGACAGGTACTCCCACTTTATCTTCATTGTCGTTAATAATTGCGGTGTGATGGCGCCCATTAATTCGTGCTGCGGCTCATCCGGCAGCCCAGGTTCCCCGCGCAGGCTGACAAAGCAAAGAAGAGGAATGCGAAAAGGGTGGATAAGAGAGGTAAACGGGGAAACGGCATTGCCCAGCCCAGAGTTTTGCATAAGAACAACAGCCTTCTTGCCAGTGATGGAAGCACCCGCTGCAATCGCTGCCGCCTCCCCTTCGCTCGTTGCCGTTACATACTCGCAATCATTCACGGCAAAATTAATGAGAGGCTTCAAGAATGAACACGGAACACCGCTATAAAACGTAAATCCCATCCTTTTTAATTCGGCTCCAAACAGCTCTGTACAAATCATCCGGCCTCACCGCCTTCAAGCTGCAAAAACGTATCGCCATCAAGCCATAGGCCTTTTATATATTTCACTGCAATCGGCTGTATATTACAGATATGATTCAATAAATCGGCCAAGGTGAGCGTATGGAAGTCTTCTCTTTGCGCCAGCTGCTCCAACGCTTCCTTCACAACAACCGCCCCTTTGCCGGACACCTTCCACATTCCGATAAACTCGCCGTGAATACTGCTTTCGTCCAAAGTATCCGCTATTTTCTCCAGGTCTACCGTTTTAGAATACAGCATTTTGGAATAAGGAGCCGCCGCGCTGACAAACAGCTTCCCATTGCCGCCACGCTCAAAGTCCGCATCAACTATAAGCGTAATATCATTTTCATCGCTTAGCAGTTCATCCAGCACATAAGGCTTATATACGATATTGCTGCTGCTTATAATCGTATGCCCCCCTAGTTTGTCTCTAGATTCATATAAAGCCCGCAGCTCTTCTGCCAAGATGTTAGAACTTTCAGCCAAATGGATATCTTTTATCCCTGCCTTGTTTAAATGCTTTAGCTGCTGCTTGGCAAGCGCCTCTTCCACCGGCTTCATGAGCATAATTACATTCACTTTCTTTTCGGTGCCCGGAAGATATTTCTTCTCCGCTTCTGCAAGCTCCTGCGCCCCCTGCAGCCTGAACACTTCCTCCAAAGGAGCTACACAGCTTTCTGCCCGCAAAAGGTTTCCGTCCTGATAAATCGTTTGCGATATATTTTGCATGGCAGATATCGAAGCGCGTAAATTATGATTGGCCCAAATGACAGCGCTCACTCCCATATCCCGGAACCGCCCGGTTGGAACTGTATAATATTTCGTCGGGACGATAATTACAGGCAGCCTGTTATTCCATTCTTTCATAAAAGCTTCGATTTCCGTACAATCCGATCTTTTGCTGTGAATTAACACCGCATCGGCACCGGCAAGCCGGTATGCCTCTGCCCGCCGCAAAGCCTCTTCTAGGCCCCAGCCTGCAATAAAAGCTTCCACTCTAGCCACTACAACAAAATCCGCATCTTGCTGGCTGTCTTTCATCGCCTTAATTTTGTTGCAAAATTCATTTATATCCGCAAGCGGCTGTGCCTCTCCCTTAATAAATGAATTTGTTTTTGGAAATAGCTTATCCTCAATGCAAACGCCGGCGATATTTCTTTGCTCCAGCTTTTTTACTAATCTTCTTGCATTGTTGAAGTTTCCATATCCGGTATCTCCATCAAGCAAAATCGGGATGGACGTGGCATCGCTCATAAACTCCAGCACTTCTAGCACCTGCGTCCACGAAGCTTCATTATTGTCCCGGACGCCCAGAGCAGCCGATATCGACAAGCCGCTCGCCCATATTGCCTTAAATCCCGTTTCTTCCACAATTTTGGCGGACAACGCATGATGTGCTTCCATGATAAACTCCAACTGGTTGCTATTGATTAAATTTCGCAGCTGCGTTGATTTTTTCACCTCTATTCTTCCCCTCCGTTATGTTGCGGAATGAGTTTATTTCGGAGTTCTGTAAAAGAAGGCTGCTTCATTACCCGATAGGTAATTTTTAAAAGCACTGTTGCCTTTTCGTTTAAATAAGGCTCTATAATTTCATATACTTCCGTTCCCGTTTCACAAAAATGCACCTTGCTTTTCTCCATTCCAAGCTCTAAAGCTCGCAAGCCGATGCTTTTGGCCTCTTGCCCTACGACAACTAGTACATCTACATCCGCCTCGACCGCTTTTTCCCCCATGGCGGCGTACTGCTCTTGCGCATACTGGCCTTCCCCAAGCTGCGGCATATACCCTAACAGCGCAATGGAAGTTTTGTTCCGAGAAACCTCCTTGAGTACTTGCAAGGCAGCAGACATTGATAACGGGGAAGAATTCCACGTATCATTAATAACCGTACATCCATTGTATCCGTCTTCAAACTCCAAATGATCTTCGACTTGCTCAAAGGCTGCCAAGCGGTTAATGGCCGTTTCGATATCCATCCCGGCAGCCGTAACAGCCGCAAGCGCCGCAAGGGCATTATATACGTTATGCTCGCCGTAGCCCGGCACGTACGCCTGATACGTTTTATCTCCATGCTCTAACAGGAAATTCATCCCGCCGTTTCCGTACCGAATGTCTTTGGCGCGAAAATGCGATCTCTCGCTCTTTCCGAAATATATTACCCTTTGGAAAGGACTCACATCAACAAGCCGTCTAATGTTTTCATCATCGGCATTTAAAATAAGCGTACCGGAAACCGGGTCCAGCCCTTCAATAATTTCTGTTTTTGCTTTCATGTAATCTTCAGGTGTATCGCAATCCGCCAAATGATGCACACCAATATTTAGCAATATTCGAATACTTGGCTGAAAATACCGGCAAGCAACTCTTAAGTAGCCAGGATAAGCGACCGGCATCTCGAAAACAGCCATTTCCGTTTTTTCGTCGATATCTGTTAAATACCGTAAATTAACAGATTTTGAATTCATGCTCATCCATGTCGCTTCCACATTATAATCTTTTTCAAGAATTTGTCTGATCATTTCCTTCGTCGTTGTTTTTCCACACGTTCCCGTTACGCCAATAACTGGAATTTGAAATAGATTACGATAATAATTAACAAATTTCCAATACGTTTCTTCTACATCATCTACTTGAATTAATATAATACCTTCGCCTAAACCCGTACATTGCTCCGGCGCATCGGATATGACTGCGATCGAATGGTTATCAGCCCAATACTTTCCTCTAATCGGGTCTCTCTTTAAATGAAATACTAAAGTATGGTCGTCAATATCTTTTTTAGAGCGGTTTGTTACATGTTTAATAATCGGATTGCCCGAGCCATGCACAACACGGCCTCCGGTTTGCCCGAGAATATCCATTAATGATAGATGTTTCACTTTTAATAGCCTCCTGTCTTATTTTTTATATAAACATAAGTTAAAAAAGAACATAAAACCTTTCTTTTGAAAGGGGAGAGAGCATCCGGCTATGCATAGAAGCGGTCAAAACCTATTCCTGCCCCATGCGACGGAAAACGAGAGAGAGGAAGCAAGTGCAAGGTGCTATTTGTTCTATATAAATACAAGTTAAAAAAAGAACATAAAACCTTTCTTTTGAAAGGGGAAGAGAGCATCCGGCTACGCATAGAAGCGGTCAAAACCTATTTCTGCCCCATACGACGGAAAACCAGAGAGAGGAAGCAAGTGCAAGGTGCTATTTGTTCTACTTAGCCGCGATGTATATGTCCAAATCACAAATTGGATATATATAGTTTTCATTTCATGCCGACGAAGGGGAAGCAACCGTCCCCTTTTCCGATTCTTTATATTTCCCCGGGCTCGTACCCGGCCAATGAAGCTGCATAGTTTAGTAAACGAATGCCAGCCAAATTCCGAAGCTTAAAAGCTTTAATTTGCGTAAATAAACTATCAGGCTTTGCATTTATTTCAATAATTTTAATAGCGTTATATTGATCGATGCACAAATCAACGGCAATTTCCCCAAATGCCCCCACCTCTTCTTCTACCGTTTCCACAACACGGCGGGCAACCTCGGCCAACTCATCACGAATTTCCCGTTGCTGTGCGGGGTTGCTGTACAGCTTGCCAATTACCTTGCTTACTTGTCTGTTAATCTCTGTATCTTCAGTCATTACCCCTTCGCTTGTAAGGCGGGTTACCATGCCGGTCCTCATCCACTTTTGCTGACTGTTTTTTTGCATATAAACGCGAATTTCAACGTAGCGCCCTTTCAGCCGCTTCCGCTTAATTCCTTCCTGCACGATATAAGGATGCTGCTTCTTGAGCGGGAAGAGCATCGAAATCAATTCTTGTATATCGCCAAGCTCTTGAAACGTTTGATGGGTCGAATTCATCCAAAATAAACCTGACGGCTTTCGGATCACTCGAATAACTCCTTTGCTTAAAGCTCCGCCAACCGGCTTCAAAAATATCTCCCCGTAGCGGTCCAGCATATCTGTAATGTCAGAAGGGCGTTCCAACAGGCGGGCATCCGGAAGATATTCTTCCAGTTCCTTCGATAAAACTTGGTGTGACAGCCACTTGTCCCCTGTCAGCTGAAATAGCGCCGGCGGATTCACAAATGGAATATGATAAACGGCCTGTAATCTAACCCGTATCTCATCAACAAACTCCTTCTTTACACCTTTCGTGTGAAAATAGCGATCGTAAATAACAGATGGAAACGGAAATATCCCATTGCCGCTTAAGGTTGTACCTTTAATAACTTTTTGTTCCCAATTAATATCCTCAGGCTCAAAAATATACATAAGCATTTGTTTGTCTTTAGCTAAGCGGCATAAATGCTGAAAATAGGTAGATTGTCTGTCAAAAGGGCGTTTGGCGAGAATCCCAATAATAGGGCCAAGTGTGATTACGTTATTAGCGGAGAAGATTTTAGGATGCCAATCTTGCGGAAGAGATAATGCGTTACGAAGCGCCGGGGATAGCTGTACAATGGCGGAATTGCGAAAGGAGAATGGATGCGCCCTAATTGTCGCTTCAGAAATCGAGTTGCCGGCGCGTACATATGTTTTTTGCCCATCCTGCAAGTTAAACTTTAATCTTGTTTTCTTTGGTATTTGAATAACCAAGCCGCGGTCATATAATTGTGCCGGAACAGCCAGGCCCCAATTTTGGCGGATATCAGCTTTTTCATTAAGTACGGTTTCCTGCTCGATCCGCTCAAATAAAGGCAGAAGCTCCCTTTCATAAGAAGAATAGCCGGAAGTGTCCATGAGCTGCTTCTTTATGCCTTCCCAAAACCGTTTCAGGATAATGCGGTTTCCTTGATAATATGCCCGTTGAACAATGGGATGAAAAAGAAAGCCGCTTTGCAGCTCATCATGGTGCGCGACAACGAGATGGGCAAGGGAGAGAGTGGCCAGTGCTATATCCGGTTCGACAATCCATGAACTTAAGGATAAGTATTCAAACCCATAAGGTTTAATGCGATAACGTCCCAGCCCTCCATGCTTTGTTTTGCGCCTGCGCCGGCTTGTGTGGGAATCTTCAATCATCGCAAGCGGAATGGCCAAGTAATGGTCGAGTGCCCGCAAAAGCGGCAACGATAGCGGCACCCCAAAATGAATATGGCCCCCGCACTGATAGCCGGAAAATGGCATGCTCCCGGCCCGAAACGCAATATTCCCATAAGGCGCTTGTCCTGAAGCTTGCGATATTAAATTTTTTATGTTATTAAAAAGCTCCTGCGGCGATTCCGCCGGTTCCGGCCTCAATTCCGCTAAAGCGTAGTCGCTGCTGTCCCGTTCAATTTGCCTTTCATCGCAGCCAATCGGGCCTTGCAGCGGGAATATGTCGGACGCGGGCAAAAGCTCGCCGTCACAGCTTAGCATAAATTCCACATCTGCTCCGATAGTAAATGGCTGCCTTGGCGCGGCAACCGGCATGGAGATTTGCCGGGCAGAAGCTTCAACATCAATTACGACAACTGTATCACTAGCTGTTTTTCCTATTTTGACAAAACCATGTGTAAGCCCCGTTACATACAGCGCGCGTACAGCTATCTGCCGCCATTCCTCCGGCACATCCCCATCATCCGCCTCCTTCCACTCCCACCCGTGCGTTTTTGTTCGAATTGGAATTTCGTCCAACACCATTTCATTTGCCTTCGCTTCGAAAATCCCAATTACCGACAGCCCTTGAATCTGAATACGGTATTCCTTTTCAATAACATACAATTTTGTAAAATAATCAAACTCCCCATCTAATGCTTGGTCTTTTGTATGAATAATGGCAATATCCTTTCCTTCATGATATCCGTACTTCCGGCCAATGATTGGATATGATGAAGTTTTCGCATCTGCTAATTCAAGTGCTGGAATATTGTTTGTACGAAGAAGCTGCAGAGTTAATTCTTTATCTAATACAATCCAGAACGGATCTTTTATCGGCTCCATCGAAATAACCTCCAATTTTAAAATAGTATTTTAATCATAAAACCGCTATGTTTTATTACCTATCATATGACGGTTTTATTAAGTTTCTTGTGTTTTTATCTTAGGACAGGCAAGTATTTTAAAAGTTGACTCTGTTAAAGGCTAATGTTAATTTGGATTTATTTGTTGATTTGGAACGAAAGGCGGCAACTCCAGCGGGAAAAGCGGCTCGGCGCCGCTTCCACTTTCTTCAGCATAACAGTCGAAACTGCCAGAATTGTAAAGCAGCATATAAGTGTTTGACTATCTTTTCTATGAATCTATCGCTATGTTTCACATATCTTGGCTTGCATGCACATTATGTATATATGAATGAATTAAAAAATCGACTTTTTATGGGGGACAAAGCATCTGGCGGTGCCGACGGCCAAACCCTATTCCTGCCACATGCGATGGAAAAACAAAGAGAGGACATGAGTGCCACTGCTGTTTCGTTCGATATAGCCTGTGGAAATGTTGAAGTAATAAGTCATTTATATTATAGAAAGAATTTATTCTTGTTGGAGAAATGCTGCACGAATGGGAAAGAGGGAATCGCTTATGAAACTAAGCTTTATTCAGCGAAAATATTTGAAATATAACAAGGGGACAGGGCTTTTGCGCTGCCACGCCGACGCTTTGCACGCGGCCCCTCCTATGGCTGATTTAATGACTGATAAAATCGTCGAAGCATTAATTGCCCAAATCGGCTGTGCCGGAATCATCAGTACAGTATCAAGAACAGAAGCAGATTTAAATCGGGCGCCTGATGGCAAAAATGACGCAGCTTTGCAAGAATACAGAGAGACAATTCAAGAGCTTTTAAAATATACCGGAGTACTCAGTGAAGGGCATCATCAAATAACACATCCGTATTTGCATTTAAGCATCCACGGCATGCGGGACAGTCATCACGGACCGTACGCATTAGAAGTAGGCACATGCAACGGACAATCCTGTTCAGCGGAAGTCAAAGAATGGATGCAGCAAACATTAGCGGAAAAAGCGAAAGAGAAATTACCGAAGGCAATCATTATATTTGACCAAATATTCGACGGCGACGAGTCGCTAGTTTTTCATCGGTTTGGGGATGGAAATATGCATAAAGGCTACGGCCCACGCTTTCATACATTCCAAATTGAAATATCCAGAACACTTCGAGAGCATTATCTTGTAGAAACAACAGCGCTTTTATCCGAGGTGATGCTGGCTTTTCAAAAGAAGTTCGGGGAAAAATAAAAAGGCGGCTACATCCACATTGGATACAGCCGCTTTTTTTTGCTACAAGCTTTGCTCCTGAGAAACCTTTTGCGCGATTCCCTTGATTTCCATATTAATTTCATCCTTCATCCGGTCTACCTTCCTGAAATCCATCGCCTTGACGTAGATTTTTTCCAATTCGTCATGAAGCGCCTTTGCTTGGCTCAAAAAGGAAATCGCCTCTTTCATTTGGGCCGCGTAGCGCTTGGAAACGTCTTGAAGCTCTGCCGCGTACTTTTCATCCGTTCCCGGTGTAATGATCGTTGTGTACATATCAATAATTTCATCGCTATCCCGGCTTGGAAAATATTCATGAGGTGCCGTACTATCAAAAATGGCAATTCCTAATTCCCTTACGATGACCATATCTAAGCTTTTCGGGTCAAAGCCGCAATGGTAGACTTCTACGTCAAAGCCTCTTTGTTCAGCGGCCGCAGCCAGCTTTTTCAGCATCGTCGATTTCCCGGAACCAGGGCGGCCTTTAATGAAATAGCGCTTTGGCACATCTTCAGTTAAGTTCGGAACGAAATCAACCGCTCCCTTCGGCGTTGCCGCCCCCAAGAAGCGATGCTTTACGTCCGCTTTTTTATTCAATCTTTTGCCGTCAAAAAAGGAATGCACTAAAGACTCTGTCAATTCGTTTGCCTTGGCAAAATCCATATTGCCTATATAAATTTTTTCCCACTCATCATGGATTTTTAGCGCATTGGCAAAACCGGAATAAGCAGACCAGAAAGCCTGGCTAATTTGCGCAGTATAAGATAAAATTTCCTCTTTATGATCCCTTAGCTGCTGCGAATTCCAGGCCAGGCCCAAGTTTACATATTCTTCGATTGCACCCGGAGCTTTCGGCTCAATCACATGGGGCGCTGTTCCGTCAACGATTCCTACCTTTAGAGCCGGAATAATAACGCCGTCGATGGAATTATTATCAGATGAACAATGAAGCAGCTCTATATCGTATCCCTTAGCCAGCCATTCACGCCCAATCCCTCTCATTAAAGAGGATTTTCCCGTGCCGGGCCCTCCTTTTAAAATAAACACACGGTCCAATCCTTCAAGATTCTCCCGGTACAAGCTGTAAAATCCCCGCGCCGTGTTGCCACCGGCATAGTAGTTTCTGATTTTAGCGGTCAATTTGAAACACGCTCCTTTACGGCGGTTTGTAAAATATACCGTTACATCAACACGATATGCAAATGGAGCCGTGTAGGTGAATGCCCATTTCCAAATTCTTCGCAAGTAATAGGAAACTTGTCCAATTCTTCAAAAGAAACAAGAATACTATATTGCAAAGGACGAGAGGAGGTTTTTCTCACGAAAGAACGAATTATTCAAACCGGGCTGCAATATTTAGGTACTCCGTACGTATTTAACGCGCCGCCCTTTCAGACAAGCTGTTTTGATTGCAGTTCATTTATCCAATATATATTCAGCCAACACGGAATTTATTTGCCGCGCAGCTCCCGGCAGCAATTCCATGCCGGAACGCCTATACCTCTCCAAAATATCCAAAGAGGAGACTTGTTATTTTTTACGAACAAAGCGCGTAAAAACCGAACCGGCATTGCCAAAATCGGACATGTTGGCTTATATATGGGAAACAATCAAATTTTGCATACGTATCGGCAAGGAAAGATGGTGGCCATTTCGCCGCTCAGGCCTTACTGGATCACTATGCTTGTCGGCGCAAGACGGGTTATATAAGCGAATCCAGCCGGACTAGGGAACAGCATCCTTACAATTCTATACGGTGCGCTTCCACTAGAATCCGCCCCCACTCTGTCATGCCGCCAAGCGCCGCGGCAAGCAGGATATACGCAATAACAACCTTCCATTTCGTCGCAGACGAAGTTTCATAATAGCGGACAATCGGCTCCATTTCGCTCCGCCAACGCTCGATTTCTTCCCGTACGCTCTGTTCATCCAATATCCGCTTCCAGCCTTCTTCTGTTGCCTCAAGCTCAGTATGATATTCAATATGCGATAAAACTTCCGCCTCCCACTTCTCCGCCATAGATAGGTTCGCTTTGCGTTCCAGCTCATTCATCCGCCAGACGAGTGCCTGATATCCGTCCGGCTCCCCGATTTTTTCACGCCACGTATCATATATGCTGATTTTTGTGCTTAATTCTTTTATGCGGCGTTCTTGCTTGAATCTGTTCCAAATAGTGCCGATTCCAAACAAAATAATAAGCCATACGAGTACGCCGCCGAACGATACCGCCGCAAAGATAAGCCCTCCTAAGCCAATCAGCCATATGCGCGGGCTCACCACCGCAAGAATGCGGCCGCCATCAAGCGGGGATACGGGCATCAAATTAAATAAGTTAATCATGCCGCCAAGCATAATCACCATCGCCCAAAACGGCTCCTCCGTCAGCAAATATATGCCGGCGGCTATTACAACAGAAAATAAACCAAACAGCGGCCCCATATAACCGACAAAGCTTTCCGTTTTTGCGTCCTTCGGCTGCTCCTTCAATCCGATAACTGCTCCCATAAAAGGTATGAACAATGCCGGACTCGTCGGGATGCCCTTCATTTTCGCAGCGATGCCATGGCCACCCTCATGGATAGCAAGGAGCGCAACAAGCGCAACCGCAAATTTCCATCCATAAATCATCGCGTAAGCCCCGATGCTAAGAAACATACTAAACAGGGTAGAAAACTTGAATATTTTCAACACAACAAGCACGTATTTCAATTTCCCCAATGCCAGCGCGCCAATCCCAAGCAGCACGCCGAGGAATTTAGACTTATTGTTATTTTGCTTCTCCATAGACTCCACCTGCTCTTTCATTTTATCTATAGGCTCTGTTAAACTTGATTATTGATTTTCCACTACAGGCGGACGCTGTCAGCGGGCGGGGCCGCGCCGATTCCCTCGCTGGAGTCGCCGCCTTTCGTTCCCAATCAACAAATAAATCAAAATTAACATTAGCCTTTAACAGAGCCTATCTATATATCCATCGTACCTAGATTTCTTGCATCGCTCAATCTTTTTTCATTATAGCTCTGTTAAACTTGATTGTTGATTTTTCACTACAGGCGGACGCTGTCAGCGGGCGGGGCGTGCCGATTCCCTCGCTGGAGTCGCCGCAAGTTCGTCTGCTTTAATTGCGATTTGCTTTTTTATCGCTTATACGATGTTTTAAAAAAGCAAATGGGCGCTTGGAAAGTCGTGATTTTGAGGTTGCATTCATAAGCAAATAAACGGCAGCTTCCCGCCTAACATGATAAAAGGATGATGCAATCGCAAGCGAATGCATCATCCTTTTAAGGCTCGTTTATAATCCTTTATCCACGAATACAGAAGCAGCCCAACCATAAGGCAAATTTGCAGCATTATAATGAGCGCATCCCAAAATCCTGCGCTCGTAATTGGCTTTATTAAACCAGATGGGATTTTTTTACATATATATAATAATTGTGGGATATAGTACAAAAAAAACAACGAAACCGTTACTACTACGCCCATTAAATAAAAAATCCCATACCATCTTGCCATCCGCTCTTCTCCCTTAAATATTCCATCCAGCGCGGTTTTCCTGCCAAACGATAGCCAGCTTTTTATATATTGCTTGCCGTTCTCCGCCAAATTATAATTTCCGCTTACGTTTTCCAAAACAAAATAGAAATCTGTTTTCATATAAACACAGCACTGATATAAAACTCTTAGCATGACATCCAATACAACAATCCCCATGATGCCCTGCAACAATGCGGGGCTTTGCGGGAATAAGAGCTGCGCCGCTAATGCCAAAAATAGCATGAGCATATCAAAGCTAGGGCCGGCTAGATATAGCATATTGCGCTTAGATGCAGGAAGCTTCCAAGCCGCTGTCATATCAGTCTCGAATACAACAAAAAATAACCGGTGGCCAACCTCAAGCCTTGCCGGCAAATCATGAGCCCGTATCGCCAGCACATGCCCAAACTCATGTATGAGCACAAGTATAAACGTCAGCGCCATCCACATAAGCACATTTAAGGCCATAACATCAAATACAAATATATCTTTATAGTGCGGAAATAAATCTTTATTCCATACAAGAAGCAGTATGTTGGCAGGAAAAAGAATTGCATATCCGGCTGCTGTAAATCTATTGAAAAACAGCCGGCCAAGCTTTGGAGACAGCCACTGGAAACCGGGCTCACTGTTTTTGGCGAAAACTTCCATTTTTTCCCCATCAACACTTTGCACTAACCCTAATTCAATAAGCTGATTGGCAAAATCCAATATATCCACTTCTTCATTCGGATATTTCTTTTTGAGCTCTGCTTCAATTATATCCAAACGGTCTCCCTGTCCAATTCTCTCAATCGCGTCCACACAGATTGCGGGCATTTCAAAGAATTCCCCGGTTACCGTATCTTCCACAATAAAATGCTTTTTGTCCTTTCGAATTTCGGTTGGATGCAGTATTAAAAGCGTTTCATATGTGATTTTCAT
>JBHGUR010000044.1:0-7591 GCA_048976805.1 Ectobacillus sp.
CCTGTGACCAGTGATGGAATTCGACCTCACCTCGACAAAGATAAATGGGCTTTTTGCACATGCATCACCGAGACTTTCCTCATCTCTACTTAAATGCAAGCGACAGAGCAACGGTCTGGTGCGTCAACCGTAGGTGTCATGCCCCATCTATCGTAGCTAGGATTTCTCCTACCTGAGTCTGGTGAACTTACCCCATAAGGACGAACCAAGAACCATGTAGCTTCTTTTCGGAAGCCACGATGCCTTTAGGCTCGTGGTAGTTCACATAAAGACAAGACGAATTAGGTTGAGCAATCTAAAATAAAGAACGTTCAGTCAACTCTATACATACCGTACCATTTTTTGCAGTGAAAACGAAGCGGGTTTTCACTTTTTTTATTCAGCCCCTAAAGCCTGAACGTGCAAGATGGCACAAGTAAGAATTAAAACAAGCCCTTTTGTTTCTGCTATACAACCATGTGCCATCTCTGTTCTAAAGAAAAGGCGAAAACATATGATTATAACATTGTTGAAAAAATTGAATAAATTTATAAATATTTAATTGACTTAATAAATATACAATATTATAATCAAAATTAAATTTGAAAGAATGGGCGGGGGTATTATATGAAAGCGTCGATTATAGGAGCTACGGGATATGGAGGTGTTGAGCTTATCCGTTTGCTCACGCATCATCCTTCTTTTGAAATCGCATCGTTATATTCTTTTTCGCAAACAGGAGATTCAATTGCTGCGTATTATCCGCACTTGAATACAATTACAGGCAAAACATTGGAAGAAATAGATGTAGGGGCTATCGCTAAAACGAGCGAGCTCGTATTCATGGCGACTCCCCCGGGGGTATCAAAGGAGCTAACGCCGCAGCTTCGCAAGCAAGGTTTAAAGATTATTGACTTGTCAGGAGATTTCCGCATGAAAGATCCTGATACATATGAACAATGGTATAAGCGGCCGGCAGCGGCAAAGAACGAATTAGAGCAGGCGGTTTATGGATTGGCAGAATGGAAGAAAGAAGAAGTGCAAAAGGCCTCCTTAATTGCAAATCCGGGGTGCTACGCGACAGCTGCTTTGCTCGCGGCTGCCCCGCTTATGACCCAGAAAATTGCAGAGGAAAAATCGTTAATTATAGATGCAAAATCCGGTGTGTCTGGGGCAGGAAAATCACCGACAGCTATGACGCATTTTCCGGAAATCCACGATAATTTGAAAATCTATAAGGTGAATGAACATCAGCATATACCGGAGATTGAACAAATGCTGTCAGAATGGAACAGTGAAACGGCACCGATTACCTTTAGTACACATTTAATTCCAATAACAAGGGGCATTATGGTTACTTTATATGCGCAAGCAAAAAAGGAACTGGCAGCCGAGGAACTGCAGCAATTATATAAAGAAAGCTACAGCCATGCTCCGTTTGTCCGGATTCGCAATCTTGGAGGCTATCCGAGTCCGAAGGAAGTATGCGGCTCCAATTATTGCGATATCGGCGTAGCTTATGATGAACGGACAGGAAGAATTACCATCGTTTCTGTAATTGATAATTTAATGAAGGGAGCAGCCGGCCAGGCTGTACAAAATGCAAATATTTTAGCGGGACTTGATGAACGGACGGGACTTGAGCTTGTGCCTTTGTATCCATAAGAGGGAGGAAGAAGATAACATGATTAAAACATCCGAGTGTGTAAAGCTGGCAAATGGATCTATTATAACACCAAAAGGGTTTTCGGCAACAGGAGTGCATGCCGGTCTTAGAAAAACAAGAAAAGATTTAGGTGCTATCGTATGCGATGTACCGGCAAGCTGCGCAGCTGTATACACATTAAATCAATTTCAAGCGGCGCCGATTGCGGTAACGAAAGACAGCATTGCAAAGAGAGGAAAACTGCAGGCAATTGTAGTTAATAGCGCTAATGCTAATGCTTGTACAGGAGAACAGGGCGAGAAGGATGCGTATGAAATGCGCACTCTTACCGCTATGAAGCTGCAGGTGGAAGAGCATCTTGTCGCAGTAGCCTCTACAGGAGTTATTGGAGAGAAGCTCCCTATGGATAAAGTGCGCAACGGCATCGCTTCCCTTTCGCCGTCCCAAAATGCAGAAGAGGCAGAAGGATTTTATGAAGCGATTTTGACGACTGACCTTGTGACAAAGCGTTCGTGCTACCAAACGACAGTGAACAACAAAGTGATTACGATTGGAGGGGCTGCTAAAGGCTCTGGAATGATTCACCCGAACATGGCGACAATGCTTGCGTTTGTGACAACGGATGCGGCAATTGAGAGCGATGTTTTGCAAGAGGCTTTACGCGCCGTTACAAATCATACGTTCAATCAAATTACAGTGGACGGCGATACATCAACAAATGATATGGTAATTGTGATGGCAAGCGGATTGGCGGGAAATGAACCGCTTCACCCGGATCATCCGGATTGGAACAATTTTTTACAAGCTTTACAAAATACATGTGAGGATTTAGCAAAGCAAATTGCCAAGGACGGCGAAGGTGCTACCAAGCTTGTTGAAGTAAATGTGTACGGCGCTTTAACAGAAAGCGATGCCCGCATGGCTGCAAAGCAAATTGTCGGATCCAATCTAGTAAAAACTGCGATTTACGGAGAAGACGCGAACTGGGGAAGAATTATCGGCGCTCTCGGCCAGAGTCAAGCTGTTGTCAATATTCAAAAAGTAGATATATATATCGGCGACATTTGTGTATTAAAGCATAGTGAGCCGCAGCCGTTTTCAGAAGATAAGGCAAAGGAATATTTGCAGCAGGATTCCATTGTGATCCATGTCAATTTAAATCTCGGCAGCGCAAATGGAACGGCGTGGGGCTGCGACTTAAGCTATGATTATGTGAAAATTAATGCTTGCTATCGTACATGAGGAGGAAGAGATGAGAGAAACTGTCGTGGTGAAATGCGGGGGAAGTATTTTAGCGCGTTTATCGGAAACATTTTTTAATAGTTTGAAAGAACTGCAAAAAACGTACGATCTCATTGTCGTTCACGGCGGCGGTCCCGAAATCGATATGATGCTTAAGCAACTGGAGATTCCTGTTCAAAAGAAGGAAGGGCTGCGCGTAACGACAAAAGAAGTAATGGATGTTGTGCAAATGGCATTGTGCGGAGCGGTAAATAAAAATTTGGTTGCCAAGTTTACGAAACACGGCATGCGTGCTTTAGGATTGGCGGGCTGTGATGGGCAATTACTGCAGGCAAAGCCATATAAAAACCAGGAGCTTGGGTTTGTAGGAGAGGTGCAAGGTGTAAACGTTCAACTGCTGCAACAATTGCTTTCTTTACAATTTGTTCCGGTGCTTTCGCCCGTTGGAATAGACGAAGCAGCCGATTTATATAACATTAATGGCGACACGGCTGCTGCAGCTGTCGCATCCCAGCTGCAGGCGAAGCATCTTTTATTTGTAACGGACGTTCCAGGAGTGCTGCAAGATGGAGTTCTTATTGAGCAAGCGGATGAAGCAATGCTTATGCAGCTCATTGAATCTGGAGTCATTACAGGGGGAATGATTCCGAAGGTAAAAGCGGCGCTTGCTTCATTGCATGGGCAGGTCGAGAAGGTAGTGATTGTAGACGGATTAAATGGTTTTATAGATAATCAAGGAAAAATTATCGGTACGACTGTGAAAAAAGGGGTGGCGGTGTAGTGGGCGAAGTGTTATTTCCGAATTATGGCCGTTGGAATATAGAAATTACAGAAGCTAAGGGAACGCTTGTAACTGATGTAAACGGCAAGCAATATTTGGATTTTGTATCCGGGATTGCCGTTTGTAATCTTGGACATTGCCATCCTGCTATTGTATCAGCTGTAAACGAACAACTGCAAAAAGTATGGCATGTATCAAACTTATTTCAAAATTCCCTGCAAGAGGAGGTAGCTGCTCTTCTTGTCGCCAATAGCGACGGACAGCGTGTGTTTTTTTGCAATAGCGGGGCGGAAGCGAACGAAGCTGCTATTAAACTAGCACGAAAATATACAGACAGAGATAAGATCATCACGTTCCGCCAATCGTTTCACGGACGCACTTTCGCTACGATGAGTGCAACGGGACAGGAAAAGATTCATAGCGGATTTGGGCAGTTGCTTCCGACATTTCAATATTTGCCGTTTAATGATATCGAAGCGCTGCAGAACGCGATGGATCATGATGTTGCAGCAGTAATGGTAGAAGTAGTGCAAGGCGAGGGCGGCGTTATTCCAGCAAAAAAAGAGTTTTTGCTAGAAATTGAAAAGCTTTGCGCCAAGTACGGGGCGTTATTTATGATTGATGAAGTACAAACGGGAATCGGCCGCACCGGCAAAGCATTTGCTTATCAGCATACAGGTGTGTCGCCCGATGTAATCACAACAGCGAAAGCGCTTGGAAACGGCATACCAGTCGGTGCCATGATCGGAAAAGAGAAGTTGGCTTCCACTTTCGGACCCGGCGTTCACGGGTCGACTTTTGGAGGAAATATGATAGCGATGGCAGCAGCAAAAGCTGTTTTGCAAATTATTTTTGACAAAGATTTCTTACAGGAAGTAGAGGCGAAAGGCGCTTATTTCATGGAATTGCTGCAGGCGGAAATTGCCCCGCTTCCTATTGTGCAAGCGGTACGTGGAAGCGGGTTGATGATTGGTATTGAGTGCGGCAAAGAAGTAGCTGCCTTTATTGCCCAATTGCAAAAAAGCGGATTGCTTGTCTTAAACGCCGGGCCGAACGTGCTGCGCTTGCTTCCGCCATTAACGGCAACACAAGAAGAAATACAACAGGCTGTCAGCATTCTAAAGGGTATATTAAATAAAGAAAATGCGGTTTCTTTGTCATAAGGAAACAAAAAGGGAGAGAACATGATGGAGGCACATACAGCAGAAACGGTAAAGCTTCAGACAAAGGATATTTTGTCGCTGGAGGAGTTAAGCCCGGAGGAGATTTTGTCCTTGCTTGAGTTTGCGGTACAATTAAAAAAGCAGCACTTACAAGGGAAAAATCCTTCATTGTTAGGCGGAAAGATATTAGGAATGATTTTTGATAAGCATTCTACGCGCACGCGTGTTTCATTTGAAGCCGGTATGCTTCAGCTCGGGGGACATGGCATGTTTTTGAGCGGCAAGGAATTGCAGCTCGGCCGCGGCGAAACTATTGAAGATACTGCGAAAGTATTGTCGCAATATGTAGATGCAATTATGATTCGTACCTTCGAGCACGAAAAGGTAACTGAATTGGCAAAGCATGCCTCTATTCCAGTTATAAACGGCTTAACGGATGACCATCATCCTTGTCAAGCATTGGCGGATTTGATGACGGTGTATGAAGAAAAAGGAACGTGTAAAGGTGTAAAGCTTGCGTATGTTGGGGATGGGAACAATGTTTGCCATTCTTTATTGATCGGCGGGGCAAAAGCAGGAATGCATGTTGTTGCGGCGTGTCCGGCAAGCCATAAACCGAACGAGAGCTTTGTGCAGACAGCAAAGGAAATTGCAAAGACGACAGGAGCAATTATTGAAATTACAGAAAATCCGCACGAAGCTGTGCAGCAGGCCGATTTTATTTACGCGGATGTTTGGACCAGTATGGGCCAAGAGGAGGAAACAGAGCAGCGTTTAGCGGTTTTTCAGCCGTATCAAGTTAATGAAGAGCTTGTGCAGCATGCCAAGCCTGACTATAAATTTTTACATTGCTTGCCGGCCCATCGCGGAGAGGAAGTGACAGCCGACATTATTGACGGTCCTCATTCAGCTGTATTCCAACAGGCAGGAAATAGATTGCATATACAAAAAGCGGTATTGGCAAGTTTACTTGGAAAATAGGACAATCTTCTCGCGAAGATTGTCCTATTTTTTCGAAAAAGCAAATACGATGTATTCTCTATCGCCCCGTTATACATTATAATTAGTACATATAAGGGAAAGCATTTTCAAAGAAACGTTATGCAATGTTAACGGGAGAGATGGAAACGTGAATAATGAAAAGAAAAAATATAGTTTTTTCAAACGGATTCAGCGCATGTTTAAACTTCATTTGTATAAATTGTTTCGCTCTCCGGGGGGAGCGAAAAAGGTAGCTTTAGGATTTGCGATCGGGTTTGGTCTAGAAATGCTCGTGATTTCTACAGCTTCATTAATTTATTTTTTATTTTACCCGATTGTACGCTTAGCAGGAGGCTCCCTTCCTGCCGCGGTAATCGGCAACGTAATTGGCAAGCTGACTTTTCTGCCGGTTGTGCTGCTGCCTCTTGCCCATGCACTTGGCAAATTTCTTTACCCTTTTAAGGTAAATGAAAAAGCGGTTCAAGAATATTCCATTTTGGAAATTTTTTCAGGTAATTTCCTGGAAATTGTAAGAAGTTTGTTGCACAATGGCTTATATACCTTGATTGGAATGGTTATTTTCAGTGCAATTTTAGGCGTTGCTTCTTATTTTGCAGTGCATCGTTTGTATGAAAAGGAGAAAAGGCGCCGCCTACAAAAACGAAAAGAACATGGGAAGGTTGTATTTGCCCGTCCATGATTTTTGTATATTTCGAGAACCTTCCTATGACCAGCCTGAGGGGAGGTGCATATGGTAAAGTAAATGTAGAAAAAGGAGAGAGACAATATGATTCGATTTTATCCAAATCCGTATACATTGTTTTATCATATGCCTATGCTACACTATATTCCGGATACTTGCCAGCACATTCCGCGCCAGCCAGAACCCCAGCTTGAACCATATTTAGTGACATGGCCGTATTCGAATGTATATTACGGCAATTATTATGAGTCGTAATCTTAAAAAACGGGATTATAGTTTAGTCTGCAATTTGGGAATAAGCGTTTGAATTGTTTCTAATGAATTGCAGAACTGTTGCTGTTCCTCTACTGATAATATCTCCAAGTTTTCTTTCAGTTTGTTGATTATAAGTTGTTTGTACGTTGAAATGAAGGCTTTTCCTTCTTGTGTCAATGAGATTAAAATGACGCGGCGGTCTTTAGTGCTGTAGTGCCGTTTGATGTATCCTTTTTCTATTAGTTTGTTTAAAAGAGGAGTCATATTGGGGCGGGAAATACTCAAACGGTCTCCTATTTCCGAAATGGTCAGCGTATCAAGTCCATCTAAAAGCACTAGTACTTGAATATGGGACTGCGGCATATGTTTTTGAGAAGCCGAGTCGTTAGGAAGCATAAATTTGCGGTAAAAAAGAGGTACTAGCGAAAGAAGATGATTTACAATGGATTCCCATTCATAATGGTGCATAATGAAGCCCCCTCTCTTTTTTATTGTATCAAAAAACGATATAAAGGACGGAGGGGAGGACCGTTTGTTAGAAAACTGTAACAGTTATTATATCAAATAGCATAGGTTTTCCCAACTCTTACAACAGAGACATCCATGCAAGAATATAACTTGCACCACGATAGATAAAAATTTTTATTTTTTGGGTCTGTTAAAGGCTAATGTTGATTTGGAACGAAAGGCGGCGACTCCAGCGGGAAAAGCGGCTCGGCCCCGCCCGCGGAAAGCGTCCGCCTGTAGTGGAAAATCAACAATTAAGTTTAACGATCCTATTTTTTAGGGTAGCAGATTGGTGTAAATTGTGATATTCAAAA
>JBHGUR010000045.1:0-11751 GCA_048976805.1 Ectobacillus sp.
CGGACCAGAGATTTGCCGCTCGCTTCCTTCAGATTCCGCGTCACCACGGACACCCTTGCGTTAAGCTAGCCGCTACTACTGCCTTCACGGTTCGGGACTTTCACCCTAGAGACTGCACCCATGCCGGGCGCACAACAAAAAAAGCGCAGAGGAGTTTCCTCTGCGCTTGATTAGCAATTACTTGCTGATTACTTCTTTACCTTTGTAAGTACCGCATGCTTTGCATACACGGTGAGCTAGTTTTAATTCGCCGCAGCTTGGGCATTCTACCATACCAGGTACCGCTAGCTTGAAATGCGTACGACGCTTTCTTTTTGCAGTTTTAGATGTTCTTCTGAAAGGTACAGCCATTATTCCCACCTCCTTAAAAAAGAGAGTTGTTTCATATGAAGTCCTATATGGCCTTCTTACTTTTGTTTGTCAAAATATTTTGCAAGTGCTGCCAGCCGAGGGTCGACCTTTTCTGTCTTTTTCTCTTCTGAAATAACCTGCCAATCTTGACCTTGCATCGGCGTCTCATCCGAAGCTTCATTACTGAAAATCTGCATTGGAATTTCCAGAATTATATTTTCCTTAATTACAGGGAGTAAGTCAAGTACTTCTCCTTGCAAATAATGAACATCCGCATCTGCTACATATTCTGTTTGCGATGCCAAAAATACCTCAGTCGTTTCAATATCAAACGGAAACGTTACATCCGCCAACGTTCTGGAACAAGGCAACACCATCGTTCCCGTTATATGTAGATGGAACGTAAACTTGCCTGGACCAATGTCCGCTTTGCCGGTTACACGAACGGGGGAAATGTCGCGAATATCCGCTTGCAATTGCTTCAAATCACTCACGTCAACTGTTTCATCAAACGTCAGCTCTTTGCTTCGGTATTTGTTCAATTGATGGATTGACCATTTCATTAAAATCACCTCAAGGCAACAAAGAAAATTATATCTACCTATTATAGATTTGTCAATATTTTTTCTTTACACTATAATGTAGTTATTACCACGAATATATACAGATTACCACGTTTTTATACGGCATACTATACAAAAAGGTGGGGGTTTCTATAAAAGCTGTCGGTGTTATTGTTGAATACAATCCGTTTCACAACGGTCATGCTTATCATTTGCAGGAAGCAAAAAAGTTAACAAACGCAGATGTAGTAATTGCAGTCATGAGCGGTCCTTTTCTCCAGCGCGGTGAACCAGCGCTTGTATCGAAATGGGCACGTACAAAGATGGCGTTAGAAGGCGGAATTGATATCGTCTTAGAGCTTCCATATGCGTTTGCTACCCAAAAAGCCGAAACATTCGCAAGCGGAGCCGTTTCTATTTTAAACGCCTTCGGTGTCTCTACATTATGCTTCGGAAGCGAAGATGGGAACATTGAGCCATTTTTAAATGCTACAAAAGTGCACGAAGACCGCAGCGAGCTTTTAGATATTCGCATACGAAAGCTGCTCAAAAAGGGAATAAGCTATCCAACTGCTTTATCTACCGCTTTTAGGGAAATACAACATAACGCGGAAACACTAAACTTATCTAAACCAAACAACATTCTCGGATTTCATTACGTACAAGCTATCGCTCGGCAAAACAGCGCTATATTGCCGCTGACCATCAGGCGTTTAAGCGCGCAATATCACGATGAAACATTCGCGACAGCCTCTATCGCATCTGCTACCAGTATTAGAAAACATATTCAGTCTAGAGGCCTGGAAACAGCAACAGGAGTTATGCCGACATCAACTATAAAACATCTAAGGCATTACTATAATGAGCATCGTATGTTTCATGATTGGGCACAGTATTTTCCATTGCTTAAATACAAACTCCTCTCCTCCTCGACGAAAGAGCTTGAGCATATTTACGAAGCTGAGGAAGGATTGCATTATCGCGTTCTATCGCTCATTCGCGAGGCGGTATCCTTTACAAACTTTATGCAAGGCTTAAAAACAAAACGCTATACATGGACACGCCTGCAACGCCTTTGCTTACATATATTAACCCATACAACGAAAGAACAAATGGCATTTGTCCCAGACGATGAGACATCTCCTTACGCACGATTGCTAGGGATGACGCAAAAGGGGCGGCAATACTTATCATTGCATAAAAAGCATATTGCAATCCCGTTTCTTTCCAATATTAAAACATTTCAACACCCTTTATTGGATCTCGATATAAAAGCAAGCGCCGTTTACTTCTCCTGCCTCCCTGAACCGTTGTGCTCCAAGGCGCTAAAAGCCGACTTTATCCAGCATCCGCTGCAATATAACGAAAAACAAAAACAATTTTTATAGAAAAAGCCTCTTATATGCAGAGGCTTTATTTTCCTGGCAGTTTATTCAAATAATTGAGCGCATCGTCCAACGTATCTACAGGAATAATTTTCATTCTTGTATTAATGTCTTCCGCTGTTTTTACGGCTTCCTTGTAATTAGAGTGGGGAGCGCCTTGCTCATTCGGCGCAAAGAAAATATCCGCTCCAGCCTCATCAGCCGCAACCACCTTTTGGGAAATCCCTCCAATCGGGCCAATCTCCCCCTTCTCATTTATTGTCCCGGTTCCAGCAATTTCATATCCCTTTGTAATATCCTCTTTTGTCAATTGATTATAAATTTCAAGCGTAAACATCATTCCAGCCGATGGACCTCCAATGCGGTGAGAATCGATTTCCACCTTCGGGTCTACCCGCAGCTTTTGCTCAGTTACAATTTGCACCCCAATACCAACGCGGTCTGGCGCGCCTTCAATCGGTTGTAACTCTAGCGCGGCAGTACGCTTCTTGCCATTGCGAATATATTCAATTTCCACTTTTTCCCCTTTCGCTTTTGTTTTCATATAGTTAATAAACTCGTCTGCTGTTTTCAATACCGTTCCATCAACGGCTGTTAATTTATCTCCAATTTGCAACTCCCGAAAGGCTGGCATTCCTTTGGAAACAGCCACGACTAAAACTCCTTCATTTTCAAAATGAACAGGTTTATTTGCACGCTGATACGCATTATATATTGCGGCATTTTGGGACTCCGCCATCAAATGCAGCTGCTTAAACTGATATTGTTCATCAGATTCCCCCTTTTGCAATATTTCCTCCTTTTTATAAATTTCATGATATTTATTGAAATTCGCAATAATAAAATTAATCACATTCGCCCGGGACATCGAAACGGTAACAAGCATTAAATCTCCTTTCTCTTTGTAACCGCCATCTACTTGTACGTACGGCTCAAGGTCTTCAGCAAGACCAGGTTTCGTAATATAGTACGGGAGCGGAATATATGTTACCGCAACTGCTAAAATGACTCCAAGCAAAAAGACAGAGAAATACCGTAAACGCTTAAACATTATTTTTCTCCTTCCACTCTTCAATCAAGCTATAAATTGTATCAATATGCCGGCTTGCCTCTTCCTCTCCGACCTTTACAATATCCTCAATATTTGTAAAAGCACGCGAGCTGAACTGATCAACGGCCGGGTGCATCATTAAATCTGAAGCAATTTGCCTATGGTGCACAAGCTCATGCTGCATAATCTCAATGCTTTGCATGATGACGTCATAAATAGAAGTAACCTCGCCATATACCTTAATCGGCGATACATCGACCGCAATAACAAGATCTGCTCCAAGGCTTCTCACGACTGAAACAGGAATACGATCAATGACTCCTCCATCTACAAGCAAATGGCCATTTATCTTTTCCGGCACAAAAATGCCGGGGATAGAAATGCTCGCGCGCACTGCATCAGAAATCGGGCCTTCTGTAAAGACTACCTTCTCACCTGTTAATATATCCGTTGCAACAACTGCTGTCGGAATATCGAGTTCTTCAATCTTTTTATTATATGTAAACATTCTAATCATATCTTTTACACGTTTACCAGCAATAAATCCCATTTTCGGCACAGTAAAATCCAAATAATACTTTCTCTTAAAAAGCTGCGCCAACCGATATAAACGGTTTACATCAGATCCAGCTGCATAAAATGTGGCAATCAGCGCTCCCATGCTGCTTCCTGCAATCATATCAATAGGAATGCCAGCTTCTCTTAGTACCTTAATTACTCCTATATGAGCAAATCCCCTCGCTCCTCCAGATCCAAGTGCTAGCCCCACTTTTGGTTTTTTCATTTCTCTCACCCTTTAACATTTTTCTCACTATATTTATCTCGCATTTCCCCGCTGATGAAGGTTTCGCTTGATCTTATGGTCTAAATCTCCCCCCTCCCCTCGTATACTGAAATGAATGAACGCTTGGACAAAAAGGGGGATGCGCATGCGATCCAAATTAAAAACAGCTATTTTAGCGAGTAGCGTTACATTTTTAACAATATCGCTCATCATTAATCCCCAAGACTCCTTAGAAGGTTCAATCCGCGGTCTAAAAATGTGGTGGGAGGTTGTCTTTCCGGCCTTGCTCCCTTTTTTTATTGTAGCAGAACTGCTTATAAGCCTGGGGATTGTGAGCTTTATAGGAGTGTTGCTAGAGCCTCTTATGCGCCCTTTATTTCGCGTGCCGGGAGTCGGCGGATTCGTATGGGCAATGGGTATGGCCTCTGGATTTCCATCGGGTGCAAAATTGAGCGTCCGCCTGCGCCAAACGAACCAGCTTACACGGATTGAAGCTGAACGTCTCGTTTCCTTCACAAACTCCTCAAGCCCTTTATTTATCTTTGGTGCAGTTTCAGTAGGCTTTTTCAACGATCCAAAGCTAGGGATGCTGTTAGCAACTTCCCATTATTTAAGCAACTTAGGGGTTGGGATTCTGATGCGTTTTCACGGAAACGCTAAAAAAGAGCCGGCTATAAAAGAAGAAAAGCAATCTATTTCCATTCAATATGCATTTCGTGTGCTGCATGAAAAGCGTTTGGAAGAACAGCGCCCCATCGGCAAATTAATTGGCGATGCAATTTCTTCATCCATTCAAACATTGCTTATGATCGGCGGTTTTATTATTTTATTTTCCGTTTTAAATAAAATGTTAACAGCCGTTCATATTACAACCCTTTTTGGTTCTATTATCCAACATTTCCTTGCTTTTCTTCAACTGCCGGCTACCTTTAGCATTCCAATCTTATCAGGGATATTTGAAATTACACTTGGAAATCAATTAACAAGCCAGACAGATGGAGCGACTTTGCTACAAAAAGCTATGGCGGCGAGCTTTATCCTCGCTTTTAGCGGCCTTTCTGTACAAGCGCAGGTAGCCAGTATTTTATCTGAAACTGACATTCGCTTTAAACCATATTTCATTGCCCGGGTCATACAAAGTATCATCGCGCCCATTTTAACCTATATGCTATGGAAACCATTGTATGAAAATAGCCATTCTTTTTATCCAATCAAAGGTGATGTTACTGTTTTGGCACAACCAGTTACGGAAAGCTGGTATTTCTTCCATACATACGGCCCTATTTTCACCCTTTTCTTTCTATACATTTATGTGTTTTTATTATTTAAAAACATAAAAAAATAGGCTCTGTTAAACTTGATTGTTGATTTTTCACTACAGGCGGACGCTTTCCGCGGGCGGGGCCGAGCCGCCTTTCGTTCCCAATCAACAAATGAATCCAAATCAACATTAGCCTTTAACAGAGCCAAAAAAAAGAAAACCCCGTATTTTTTACGGGGTTTTAAACTTTTCTATTAGCGCCCTTTCTACAGGAGGCGGAACAAGGTCCCCTACGTTCGCCCCATACTTGGCAACTTCCTTCACGATGCTAGAACTTAAAAAAGAATATTGGTTGTTTGTCATAACGAAAAATGTCTCGATGTTTTCTTCCAATTTCCGATTCATTGCCGTAATTTGCATTTCATATTCAAAATCGGATACAGCTCGAAGCCCTCGCAAAATAGCGTTTGCATTCCTTTTTTTGGCATACTCTACCAATAAACCGCTATGAGTATCGGCTTTTACATTGGGAATATCCTTTGTTGCTTGGCGAATCAATTCTACCCGCTCTTCTGCGGTAAACAATGCTTTTTTGGCAGAATTATTCATCACAACAACATATACTTCATCAAATACCTTTGCTCCCCTTTTAATAATATCTATATGCCCAAGCGTAATCGGGTCAAAGCTGCCGGGACAAATCGCTATGCTTGCCATTCATACTCCTCACCTTCATACTTATAAATAGAAATAGCGGTTATACCGTATTTTTCGCGTTTTGTACAAAGCAGATTATTGATTCTCTCGGGTAATTCAACGTCAACCGAGTGCTCCACCATAATTATTCCATTTTTTTTAAGCAAGCCGTATTCAGCAATTATGCTCATTAATGAAGTAATTTTTTGATCTTTATACGGCGGATCCAACAATATTAAATCAAAGAGAAGTTCCCGCTTAATGAGCGCTTTTAAAGCACGCTCTGCATCGTTACGATAAACCTCTGCCTGCCCCTTTAGCCTGCAACTTTCAATATTTTGGCGGATAACTTGTATTGCCTTCACATCACGATCAACAAAAATTACCTTGTCCATCCCTCTGCTTAAAGCTTCAATTCCAAGCCCTCCGCTCCCACCGAATAAATCTAGCGCCAAACCGCCATCGAAGTATGGGCCAATGATATTAAAAATCGCTTCCTTTACCTTGTCCGTTGTCGGGCGTGTTGTGCTGCCGGGTACAGCCTTTAAAGGGTGGCCTTTGCACTTTCCTGAAACTACTCTCATTTTTTCACTACCTTTTTTCACATTCATCCTTCCCTATCCTATCATAAAACACTCGAAAGAAAAACAGTCGGGAGAAATTTTACAATCTCATGTATAACATCTTTGCATTTGGACATAAATAAAGGTAACAACATCAATTCTGATGTTGTTGCCAACCGCGGAGAAGACTTACGTTTCCCCATAAGTTCTTCCTCCGGTTTCTCCTCTCCCTTTGCCTTCTTGCTAGCGTTGCGCTAGATTAAGAAGGACCCTGCTTAGGCAGGGTTTTTTTATTTTGCCGCGTTTTCGCCTTTTCATGCTTACACTCAAATGGTAAATTAAAAAAGGAGAGGAGGCAAAAAAATGATTCAACGCTTTATAGAATTAGGAGAAGGATACTCTGACTTTTATGAACTGCTTGAAATCGCAAAAGCGAATCAGCACCGCATCGCTCATATGCTTCAATTTAATACTGTGAAAAACGGCCGTGCAGTTTGCTCACTGGCAGTCGTACTTCACCCTACAAACACAGGCAATTTCCAACCGCTCTACATATGCCGGGAAGGGATTACCATTTTTCAGGATAAAAAAAGCAAGCGTATCCAACAATTTGAAGAAACTGCGAAAGAATTAAATAAAGAAGTTATTATCTTTGCAGTAAAACCTTCAAATACATTTGCGGAAGCTGAACTTTATTATAATCACCTCATCGGAATATTGAGAATGAACCGCATTATCCCTCCTATGCAATAAAGATGCAGAACCTGCTAAGTTTTCCTGCATCGAAAAAACAAGCCCTTCATGAGGAGGGCTTGTTTACTCTGTTTTATAATCATATTCTTTGGCGCGATCCGGTCTGGAGTTTTCAAATTCCGTTTTTAAAAATGGCCGATAAGACAGCTCAACCTGTTTGACAAACGGAAGATTGTTTAGTTTCTCTTTTAAAGCTTCGGCTTGATTCATATCGCAATATAAAACAACGTATTTAAAACGTCTCGATATATAGTGTATATTCCCATATTTTCGAAGAAGCTTTGCTTGCTTCAGCGAATGTAAATAGATAATAATACCTTGCCGTTGTCCAAACATACCATTCTCCTTTATAGTTAGTAAACGCTTCATTTATTTTACGAAAGGCTCTGTTAAGGGCCAGTATTAATTTTGGGCCACTCTTCATTCAAGCATGGCCAGTAATTAAAAAACGGGGTTTTAAGTTACCCCGTTTTTTTGCATCCGCAGCCGCCGCCAGTGCCGCAGCCACCTCCACACCCTCCAATCGAATCAAAAAACGGGTTTCCAGTAGGCACCTTGACAGCAGGGGAAATTTCCCGGCCAATAATCACGCTTACTTCATCAAGCAGCTTTTGCAATTCATTTTCTGCCGCTTTAAACGAGGCAATCGTTTCATGCAAATCCACCTTGCGTTTTAAATCGCGCATCTCTCCTGATACTTTCTTGTAATCCGGATGATATTTCCCAAAGCGCTGCACTTCTTCGTAACGCTCTTTCATATGAATAAATTGACGAATTAGCGCTTGTGCCGCCTCGTCTTGTTGTAATTTATTATAACACTGTCTATAATGTTGCGCTGGTTGTGATTGAATAATGAAGCGGGCCAACTGCTCCGCTTCTTCCAAAATCATTAGGCTTTCAAGCGTGGCAATGATCATAATAGACACCTCCGAGTACCTATCATACCATATTCGCTGCTGAAATCCTAACTCCTGCTTTTGGCATTCACTGGATATATATTTATATAGATATATGTTCAGCTATGTTATAGTTCCCTAAACTCCATTTTCCGTCTTTAAAGTTTACATAGCTTACACACGCGTTCTTTAAGGGCGTTTGAAACGTAATTTCTTCCGGAGCGATAGCATGTAAAATTGCTTTAATAGCATGGGAATGCGCTACAATAATAATGCGCTTTTTCGGATACTTACAAGCAATATTTTCCAATGCCATAAAACACCTTTGTACAATCTCTTCGTCAGACTCCATGCCAGCCGCATTCCCTTGCGCAATTATATGGCGAACCTCAGCTACCGGCCTTCCTGACGCTTCCCCAAAATTTCGTTCCATCAAACGCTCATCCAAATGAATTGTATCGATCCCAACAGCATCGGCAATTACTTTTGCTGTTTCATAGGCTCGTACTAATGGACTGCTAATTACGATATCCCAACTCTCCTTGCATAGCAACTCCGCACTTTGCCGCGCTTGCCTCTTCCCCACTTCATTTAAAGGAATATCTTCTCGGCCTTGGATAATTTCTCTAAAATTCCAATCTGTTTGACCATGTCGTACTAAACAAATTTCCGTCATGCCATTAAACTCCTTTTACCATAATCATTTTCTATTGTAACAGAACTTGGGCATGACGGACATAGATTTTCCTATCATCCATTTTGCTGCTTCATGTACTGGAACATTTCCAACATAATGGATGCCATAGAAAGCTGATTTTGAAATTTAGCTACTTGATCCGGTATCGTTTTCTTAAAATATTGCATTGCCGCAAGTTCAAATGCCTCGCGCTCTGATGGATTGCGGGAAAGCTTGCGATACCAATGCGGTTGTTCACGAATAAATTTCTGTAAATCTTCACGGGATTGCAGGAACTCCACGAGCTCCCTTCTCATACTTTTCCCCCCTAATCTTTCTGAAAGAAAAACGGATTGTTTTGCTCCAGCTGCGTTTGCGTTTGCGATGAATTCGTCCCTTTAAATTGCTGAATCACTTGTTGCACACTGCCGATAGCATTTGTTACATTCGTTAAATGATATTGCACTTGATCTACGTCAATATTTTTAATAAACGACATCATTTGCCCCATGAAATTCTTCCCGTTGCTCGGGACATGCTCCTTTGCAGCAGCAGGCTTTAAAGCTTCTTCCGCCGTGTACGCATTCCAGAAATCATCATCTTCCCCAAGCAGATACCATTCTTCGTAAAATTGCTGCCACGTTTTATTCCCGTTTCTCACCTCTTGTATCATCTTAGGATGCCTTCTGACAAACTCTTTAAATTTTTGGACAGAAGGATGATGTTGCTTTTTTGTGACAGTCATATTCCTCACCTCATTCAATGGAATCTATATTATATAGTAAGAAAAAAAAGAGCACATGGTTCGCCTATTTTTAGGCGTTTCCCGGCTCTTACTTTCGAATAAAATTCTGTGTATAGTACTTGTCATATACGCCGACACCAAGGCCGGTGAACTCGGCATTTAACATATTCTTTCGATGCCCTTCGCTGTTTAGCCATCCCTGGACTGCGGCAATTCCATCATTATAATGGGCGGCAATGTTTTCTCCTGCAGCGCGAAATGGTACGTTTCCACGAGAGAGGCGATCCCCTAGTGTACCGAACTTAGGAGATTCATGTGAAAAATAATTGCTCTCTTTCATATCTTTACTGTGCAAATATGCCACTTGAGCTGTCTTTTCATCCCATTTCAATAATGGAAGCTCATGACGCACACGAATAATATTCGTAAGATCCAACACCTGCTTTGCGTTCGCCTGTTCCACCCGCTGCATTTGTTCTGGAGAAAGAGGAGCCGGCTCTAACAGTTTTCCTGTATAAATTAGCTCATAAGGCCGCTGCTTTAATAGCGTTTCACTGTCCATGTAGCGAATTCCCGTAAGACGGCGCGTAAACTTATCAAAATAAAGCTGTGCCCAACCATTTTCCAGGCTGATTAAAGGCTGTTCATTTACTTCTGTTTCTGAGAGCTCAAACTCATAGCTGCCGTTGCTATTATCAAGCGTAAGCTCATAGGAAAATGGATATTGTGCATAAATATCAGCATAATTTTGTCCGATTCGAAACGGAGAAATGTCTACCGCTTCCCCCGCTACGTATATCGTTACAATCTTATTATTTAAAATGCCAAACTGGACGTACTGCTCCAAATTCCGGTTATATATCCACCATTCATAATCATAGGCGGATGGTTCTGTACGAACGGGCTCTCCGAATTGCGCAAGTAAACTTTCTATATCGCGTCCGACAAGATGTGAAATGGCGGTCATTGACGTTTGTTCGATTTTATTTTTGGGCCTCGGTATAATAACTTTCTTATCCCCGTTTGGACCTAAGGAAATATACTGCGAATAAAGAAGCTTTCCATATAAATCAATAAATAATATAAGAACAGTCAATAACAAAACTACAAAAAGTTTTCTCAATCAATATGCCTCCTGTTTATAGCACGTCTTGTTAAATGTATTCATGAAAACAACATAGCAGGACATTATAATGTCACGCTACATTCACTATATCATATTTTTTCCTTTAGGACAGGTAGTGTCGTCCCCTTTCCTAATGGCTTTTTCTTTCATTATTCATTGCGATTTTTCATTATTCATACTATTATAAATTTAGGCGGAATTTTCATATCAAGGGGGATATAGGATGAAATTCGAAAATACAGAAATTGAAAATCAAACTGTAGATTTTTCTCGTTTAACTGAAATAATGAAAGGGCTCGGATTTGTTCATGCGGGGCAATGGGATTATGAACGTGTTACATATGATTATAAATTTGAAATGCTAAAGGATGTATACTACTTGCGTATACAAGGATATGCCGTAGAGGGCGAGATTGGAAGCCGGCATGCGGTCATAAAGCTTCTGCCTCCGCTTCTTGGAAAGCACTATTATCCGCACGGTGTGGAATACGGCGAAGATGAACAATTCCCATCAAGCGTCGTCCAAAAGAGCAACCAGCTTTTAAAAAATGTAAGCGAGGCTTTAAAGTCCCTTACAGAAGCGTAAAAAAAGGTGTATCAATTACGATACACCTTTTCACACGTTAAGAAATTTGTGAACTACCACGAGCCTAAAGGCATCGTGGCTTCCGAAAAGAAGCTACATGGTTCTTGGTTCGTCCCTATGTGGGGGAAGTTCACCAGACTCAGGTAGGAGAAACCCTAGCTACGATAGATGGGTCATGACACCTACGGTTGACGCACCAGACCGTTGCTCTGTCGCTTGCATTTAAGTAGAGATGAGGAAAGTCTCGGTGATGCATGTGCAAAAAGCCCATTTATCTTTGTCGAGGTGAGGTCGAATTCCATCACTGGTCACAGG